>DHNG01000025.1:113768-137950 GCA_002409405.1 Flavobacteriales bacterium UBA5422
TTACGATAACAAAGTTGAAGCAGTTGCTTCCGGGTTTGACCAAACAGTATTGACAGGTTCAGTTCCGCTTTCTAAATCAGGTAACTTGTGGGTTGCAAAACCTACAGGATCAGGAAAAGAAGCAACGTTGACAGTATCCGGTAAAAATACAGTAACAGGAAAAACACAACAGTTATTGACTCAAAAATTCCGAGTTTCTAACTTGCCGGATCCTGAATTGTATTGGGGAGCTGCAAAGAACGGAGACAAAGGTCAACGTACAGAAACAAAATTGTTTGCGAAGTACGGTCCTGAAATTCCATTGAATGCGCAGTTCAGAATTGTAAGCTGGGAAGTTCAGATTCCAGGTGCACAAGGAGCTCCGCCGAAAGGAACAGGAGGTGTGTTGGATGGAACTGCATCTAACCTGATCAAGCAAGCAAAACCGGGAATGCAGGTATCATTCATCTGTACAGTTGTTGGTCCTGACGGAATCCAACGTAAGCGTGCAGGAGCATTTAAAGTTTAAAAACTTAATAAAAAGTAAAAATATGAAGAGTCTAATTGTTAATACAGCGGCGATCTTTGCACTAGGATTTTCCTACGCACAGATTGAAGATGCCGGACCTGTAAATAACCCGGCAGACGGGATTATTGACGGGGTTGTTCTGAAAGAACATGTTCCGACAAAACGCATGATTCCGTATGAGTTTGTGCGTGAGGCAGATGTGATGTGGATGAAGCGCGTGTGGCAGACAATAGATCTTCGCGAACGAATGAACCATACACTCTATTATCCCCATGACGAAATTACTCCTGCCGGAGAATGGGTCAAACATGGTGAACGATGGAGTTTGTGGACCATCATCAGACACAATATTATCAATGGAAAATTGACTGTTTTCCTTCCTTACAACCCGAACAACCAGTTTAGCGAGTGGGATGGTGATCAGTTAAAGTACCCACTCTACCCGCAACAAGGGTTGACTTACTTCACCGATTCGGTATACCGTGAAAAATTGGTATACTGTTTAGGGAAAATGGGACCTCAAAGTGATGTTCCGGAAGTAGATGAGTACGGAGATCCGATTATTATTACATTACCTGATGGAACGGAATCGTTCAAATATCCACCGGCTGATACACTTTGGTACACGTCTAAAGACATCATTCAATACCGTATTAAGGAAGAATGGTTCTTTGACAAAGAACGCTCCGTTCTTGACCAACGAATTCTTGCACTGGCACCGGTAGTTTACCAAAAAGGTGTAGATGCGCAAGGAAACGAAAGTATCAGTGGAACAATGGAATTATTCTGGTTGTACTTCCCGCACTGTCGATTTGTATTTAATAACTACTTTTCATACAACGACAAGAACGATGCGCAATGGATGAGTTTCGATGACCTGTTCTGGAAAAGAAGATTTACTTCTTTTATTTACAAAGAAAGTAACGGATTTGACAGAAAGATTGAAACCTACCGAAGTGGTGTAGATGCCCTCAGAGAATCAGAGCGAATCAAAGAGGAAATCAGAACATTTGAGCACGACGTTTGGGATTATTAATCTGAAGATAAAATGTACGAAAGAGCCTTGTTTTACAGGGCTCTTTTTTTGTCTGTAAACCGGTTATGAGATTATTTTTTTTTTAATCGGAAATACCATATATTTGAAAAAAACAAAGTAGATGAATTTATACATTGTTCCACATGATTTAACGGAGGTTGGAAACAGCGCACTGAGGCATGCCTTACATCTCTGTAATAAAGTTGAGGCAGAAATCAGGATTCTTCACCTGGTTGCCAACAAAAATGAAATCAACTCCGCTTCACTGAAAATCGACAAGATTATTGAATCACTTGAAATTCCTGAAAAAGCAACAATCACCAGACAAGTACAAACCGGATCCATTTTTGAAGATATCGGAAGAATTGCAACCAAAGCAGCCGCTCAGTTGATCATTATGGGGACGCATGGCCAGCATGGGTTTCAAAAATTGTTCAGAAGCCATGCAATTCAAGTAATCACCAGTTGTGATATTCCTTTTTTGATTGTTCAGAAAACAACTCCGACAAAAGATTTGCGAAATATTGTTGTACCGATAGACCTGACGAAAGAAAGTCTTCAGATTGTCAACCTGGCAGGTGATGTTGCGAACATCTACGGAGCCGAAGTTCACGTAATCGGAAACAAACAAAACGACGAGTTGCTGAATCAGCAAATGAAAAACAGGATTCAGATCGTAAAAAAGCAATACGAAGAACGAAATGTGCCTTCAAAAGTCGAATTCTTAAAAGACGGAGGTTCTTATTCCAAGAAAGTGATTGAATACAGCAAAAAGAATGACGTAGATTTGATTGCAATTGCTTACCATTCCGAAAGCTTATTGCCGCAATTTGATAAATTTGCACAAAATTTAATTACAAACAGTGAATTATTGCCGTGTCTGGTGCTCAATTCCAAACAAGCATCAGCACTTTATTTTTAATATGAAAACCGGAAATTACAACAAACTTCAGCTACTTCGTTTTACAAGTGTAGGAGCATATTTAGGAGATGATCAGGACAACGATGTATTATTACCCAATAAATACCTGACGGATGACATGCAGGTAGGCGATGAAGTAGAAGTATTTCTCTACCGGGATTCTGAAGACAGATTGGTGGCAACCACTGAACATCCATTGGTAAAACCAGGTGAATTTGCATTTCTGCGGATAAAGGAAGTCAATTTCTATGGTGCATTTGCCGACTGGGGATTAGAGAAGGACCTCATGATTCCCTTCAAAGAGCAACACATTACGTTGAATGAAAATTCGTACTACCTGACAGCATTGAAATACGACGAAGCAACTGACAGACTCTACGGAACAACAAAAGTTAATAAGCTGTTCACTCCATGCAGTGATGAAGCATTGATCGGTACCATTCTTCCAATCCTGGTTGGTGATCAAACAGATTTAGGTGTCAAGGTCATTGTCGATCAACACTACCTCGGAATGGTTTATCATTCAGATATGCCCTCAGATCTTCGCAGAGGCGATTATACGGAAGGTTACATCTACAACATCCGCGAGGACGGAAAAGTGGATGTACGCATCGGAAAACCGGGTTATCAGCGCATCGATGACAATGCAGACAAGTTGATGGCGATTTTGCAGCGATTAGGGAAAATCAACATTACCGACAAAAGTTCTCCTGAAAAAGTAATGGAGACTGTCGGAATGAGTAAAAAAGTTTTCAAACAAGCTGTAGGAAAACTCTACAAAGAGAAATTGATTGAGCTGAAAGAGGATTCCATTGTCTGGATCGGATAATGTCGAACGTTTGTTTAATTAAATCATAAAGTAATCCATTTGTAAAAACAATATTTTTTTAGTAGTTTAGCGGGACAACCTTTTTCCGACTAAATATGAAATACATATTTACTACTACTGTATACCTATACTTGTTTTTTGTAAACTTCTGTTCATTCGGGCAGATTACATTGATTTCAAGTTCGCTTTCCAACAATTTAACAGCTTGTCTGAACGACGCAACATATACTGTTACAATTAACAATTTATCTCCGTACAACCTGTCCAATATACAGGTGGGGTTGCATTTACCTGAAGGAATTAATTATGTTTCATCGAGTGTTACCGGTGGATCAGAAAATGTAGTCACGGGTGTTGACACACTCCAATTTACAATGGCCAATATCCCTTCTTTGTCACAGGTAACGTTTTCCGTCGTGATCAATGCCGGATGCATGCAAAGTTATACCGCCAAAAAGAACACCTTTAAAATGAGTTATACCGGAGATAACGGCATCGGAGGGATTATCAATGCAACAGACAGCCACGAAAGTAATTTATATACGATTAGCGTCCCCGATCTTTCGTTGGTATCCATGACCAATCAATCTTATTCCGGTAATGTGGGAGATGTATTTACCCGTTGTATTACCATTACCAATGGAGGGAACGGTTCACTTGCTCAATTTGAGCTGGAGCACAATCATGGAAGCGGATTGGTCATTCAATCCGCATCACCCGGAACCAGCAATCCATTTCTAAATGGAACGATTCACCTGTTGACTGCAGCTGATTTTGCAATGATCGGAAACGGGAACGGAACCTTTGATCCGGGAGAATCAATCACAATTTGTGAGACAATTGAAATCATCAGCTGTTCGAATGCACAATCCGTTTATAATTACAGATGGGGATGCAACAACCAGGTTTGTCAACAATTATCCGATGCTGCCAATGTGGTCTTTGAATCCGAGACACCCAATCTGGTTTTTACACCGTGGAACAGTTTTACTAACAACGCAGCAAACGGACTTGGAGCCAACTGTTACGGAAATAACAGTAACGGAGATTTTCCATCTTCCCTGACAATTGTAAATAACGGAACGGGAGATGCAATCAATACTCTCATCGATGTCGGAGGTGCCTATTCTTCTCATACAGGGTGGGTATACACCAATTACTACAGCTCCATCAACATTGCATCACTTACTATCGAAATCAATGGGGGTGGACAGCAAGCAATTGTACCCGTAAGTACCACAAACGGACAATCAAGACCTTGTTTACCTGCCAGTCCTAAAAATGGATTTGTCCTAAACATTCCCTTGATTGAACCGGGGGATATTGTTGTTATCCGCTGGAATCATTTCACGTGTTGTATTGACTATTGTGAAAATGCTACCCGCAAGCATTTATTGCATTGGCGATTCAGGGGAAATTACACCAATAGATGTGGAACCAACTACGATATACCTCAATCCAATTCCCTTCCTAATTCGGGAGGTTCGTATTATTACAGAAATCAACTTTCTGCTGACGTAGTTCCGGGGACTATGATCAATGGAGAAACCTCAACCGTTACCTTCATGGCTGTCAATTCGGAATTCAACCTGCCGAGATCCAATAATCATCGGTTCAAATACCGGTTGATTCTCCCCGACGGATGTCTGAATGTCAATACCAACTCTCTTGTTATCCGCAACCACCTGGGAGTTGTACAGGGGCATGTTCCGACCATTGAACTTGCCGGTGATACGGTCGATTTTGTATTCACAGGCATCCCGATGGGCACACAATGGACTGTGAGTTTTGACTTGTCTGTCGATTGTGCGTCGTGTCCGATTGAAGGACTGAAAACCATCCAGTTTCAAACCTTATATGCTCCGAATATCAATTGCTCCTGTTGGCAGATGATGGGATGTGTAAGCGCGAATATAGACGTTCTCTGTCCTCCGGTATGCGAAGGGGCTAATCTGGTCGAAAAACGTGTCCGAAGAATCAATTTAGGGCTTCCTGACACTGACAACAACGGGTTGCCTGATAACGGGCCGCACAACATGAATCAGGTTCGCACCGACCGGATGATGCATGGCGACACGTTGGAGGTATACAACAAAAGTTTTATTCACAATCCGAACAATGCAGCTTACCGATCAATTGTATTAAACCACCGGATGATGAGTCACGGGCAGCGCATGACCTACAGCCACAGTATTGTCCGCATCTATAAAGCGGCTTCCAATACGTATTTTACAAGTACTGCTCAGAATATCAATACCAATGTAACCACTGCAGGAACAACACGCAGTTGGAGAAACGGCTTTAATATTCAGACGCTTCCTTCTTTGGGAATGGGTGCCGGCAGTTTACTGGAAACAGGCGACTCTGTAATTGTTCTTTCTTACTATGTGAATACGGTGAATAACAATACCAATTACCTGGATGTTGTCAATACGGAATCCAGTATGTTTGCTACTGCAACTGCTGCTTTTCAAAACGCACCGACAGGTGAATTATTCGGATGTAATACCTTAAATAAAGAATTCACACTGATTGGATGGTATTACACCAATTCCGGTGAAAATTCATTGACTACCGACAATTGCGGTGAAATTACACTAACACAGAATTATTACCTGAGCATCGGTCCGTGCTGTAACAATTACAACGGGGGAAATTTATTCCCGTTTGAGTACCGGCATTGGTCTGCTCCGGGAAATATGTTTGTAGAGTTACCTGATGATTATGAATTTATCAATGCCAGCTTCAATTTTGCTGCTACCGGGGGAACATTGGTCACACGTCCTGACAACGTGAATTATTTCCCGATCACTCCCATTTCTGTTGCAGGAAACACCTATGAATTTGACCTGTATCCGTTCTTCGGTGATCCATCAAGCGGTAATCCGATTATTTTCGGAGATGACGGATTTAACGGGAATATTCGTGTGCGTATGCGGCCTACCTGTAATGTAGAAAACGGAACCAGCAACACACGCTACCGTTGGAATTATATTCCTGTCTCGCAATTAAATCCAACGAATTATGCTACAACTGCATGGCTCACAACGGATCCGGTTACTTACAATGGTCCGATTGTCAGTATGCAATCCAACATTCTGATGGTTAACTCACAATCGGGGCAGGAAACATGGGATTTATTCTTCCAGAACACTTCATTTGCATCGGTAGCTTCCAATTTCTGGATCGGCGCACCGTCAAATGGTGGAATTACTGCAGACAGTGTACTGAATATTGCGACAAACACCTGGTATTATCCAAATTCCAATGGAATATTTTCTCTAACGGACCTTCCGGCAAACAGCACGGCAACATACCGGCTTTTTACAACAATGACGAGCTGCCAATCAGCAAGCATCATTATATCAAGCGGGTGGGGATGCTCCGGAATTCCGGCAACTGTGGCGGATTACGAATGTGAACCGTTGGAATTAACATTGACAATCAATCCGTTGACACCATCTTTTGAAGCTCAAATTGCATTGCTCAGTAACGGAGTCAATGAATTGTGTGATGAACTGGATTTTGAAATTACTGTCCGAAATTATCAGTTGGGATATGGTTTCGATATGTTGACAGACATTCAGCTGCCATATGGATTGGAATATGTGACGGGTTCCGGAAATTTGTTTTATCAGGGAACAACTACTCCCCTCCCCGATCCCGGATTGGTATCCGGTACAACCTTTCAATGGGATTTATCAGCTACAAACCTTTCTGACAACGGTTTGATCGGGATTGTAGATTCGGTTAACAATAAATATACAATCCGTTTCAAAGCAAGACCACTCTGTGGATTTAACTCCGGGCAGCGCGTATTCGTCCGGGGAGCAGGAGAATCTTTCTGTGGCTCCGTACATCAGTCAGAATTGAACTATTCGCAGCCCATTTATCTCAATAATATGACGGCACCTTATACAACCGACATTTCCATTGGTATTGATTTCATTACTCCCTGCGGACCGAACAATGAAACAACATTGGCAATTCAAAACCTTGGAAACGGACCGTTCGGAACGACTGATACACTCCATTTTGTACTTCCCACAGGCTTGACATATACTCCCAATTCTTTTGTTCCGATCCACAATGCTTCTATTACTCAGACAGAACCCATTGTTGTGAATTCAGGATCTCAGATTACTTTAAAATGGCCACTGATGCCCGGAGTTGCAATGGGCGATTCGATGGTGTTTGAAGTCAACCTGAATCCTTCTCCGATCGATCTGCCGTGTGTTGTCACCGAATTACGTGCATTTACAACCGTTTTACTGTCAGCTGCCTGTTCTCTTGACGGAAATGTGTGTTCTGCAGGATTGATTACCGGTGAAAACGTGAAACCTATTTACATTTATAAAACAGATCTGGACGAAAACAATGCTGTGGCAAATGTACACCTGAATCCGGACGGAAGTGAGACACTCTCCGGGTCCTTTTCACTCTACAATCAGGGAGCATCATTGAGCAGCAGTTATTCATTGATCTATGAAATCTTGCACGATGTAAACGGAGATGGTATATACAGCGCCGGAGATACAGTTGTATGGACGGAAACCGTTTCTGCGACTATTCCCGGGGGATCTTCTGAAACGTTTACATTCTCCAACATCCCTGTCAACGAATTCTGTGGAGGAAGTATCCGATTGTCGCTGGTCAACAATGCATGCTTCTGTTCGGATAATATTTTCACATTTAACCTGACAACTTCAGCTACCAATTTTGCAGACACAATTTGTTCGCAGGATACCATAATGATCTCCTATCCTGATCTTCATAATTACAATTATTCATGGTCGTCAACGAATGGATTGTCGAGTGGAGTCATTCCGCAACCGTTATTTACGGGAGTCAATAATGGTAGTATCCCGGTTGCTCACACATTCGTCAGAACAGTCGATAAAGGAATCTGTCAGCACATAGATACCAGCGTGATTGTAATCCGGCCCCTACCGAAAGCTGAAATCCTGCTGAACGATACACTTCTTTGTGAATCAGAGAATGATTTACTTGTTCCATTGCATGCCCACAACAGTTTTGCCGATTATACGGTAAATTATTCTGTTAATGGAATTACGCAAACCGCGACATTTACAGATACATTTTACCACACTCTTCCTGTTTCAAGTCCCGGCACTTACCAAATTCAACTAACATCAGTTACAGATGGGAGTCCGAATACCTGCTCGGCACTTGTTGACGATTCGGTACTGATTACTGTTAATCCGCTACCCGTTGCAAACGTATACGGAGATACGACAGTTTGTATGAATACGAACGGAATTCTGTTAACATTTGAGGGTTCCAATGCAACAGCGGAATATACATTTGATTACGTAGTTGAGGGAGACACCTTTCAAATTACGACCACAAATGGAATTGCCCAGGTGACTGTACCTACCGATCAGGACGGTTCGTTCAGTTATGAAACGATCCTAATCACAGAGTCCAGTGCAGCACAATGTACGGCGGCTCCAGGGTTAGAAAATACAGTGGTTGTTTTACCATTGCCGCATGCAACCATTGAAACAGATACACTAGTGTGTCAAAACGATCCGGATGTTGCGCTTTCTATCACCGGATCCAATTCAACTGCTCCGTATACCTTTACATACACCGTGAATGGAACCCCTCAAACAGGTAGCGGGACTCCGGTGTTGCCGATTTTGCAATCCACAACTGTTCCAGATACATTTTTCTATAACCTGACAGGGATTACAGACGGTTCTATCCGCACTTGTAGTGTGGTTCTTGATACAACCATTCGTGTTGTTGTAAACCCACTACCAAACGCACATGTTATCGGAGATACATCTGTGTGTCACCAGGCATCTTTGCCATCAGTAACATTTGTCGGGGGTAACGGGACAGCACCCTATACCTTCACCTATACATATAACAACGATACGTTACAAGTAACAGCACTAATTGACTCTGTACAGGTTTCAATCGCAACCGATTCGGTCGGAATTTTCACGATTCAACTGTTATCCGTTGTAGATTCCAGTCCCACAAATTGTGTGAACAATGTATCATCTTCTGTCACCGTTGATGTGTTGCCAAATCCGCTGGCGGGGATCGCTTCCGGAACAACTGTTTGTCAGAATGATCCGGAACCGGTTGTTGTATTTACAGGTTCCAACGCTACTCCGGGGTACACGTTTTCCTATGATATTAATGGCGTGGTTTCTACCCTGTCGTCTACCGGCAACAGTGCACAAATTACGATCCCGGCAACCATTGCGGATACGTTTCATGTGCATCTGACCCATGTAACGGAATCAAGTGTAAGTGGGTGTTCAACCAATTATGACACTACGCTCTTGATTATTGTGAATCCGCTTCCTACAGCTACCATTTCCGGTGATACAAGTGTATGTGAATTAGACAATGAACCTGTGATTACGTTTACAGCCGGGAACGGTACTGCTCCTTATTGGATTTATTTTACTTTAAACGGTACGGCGGATAGTTTACTTACAACCGGGACTATTGCAGAGTACCTTCTTCCCACAACGACACCTGGGACCTATACCTTTTCACTCACAGGAGTAAAGGATAGTAGTCCTACGACATGTTACCAAACAGTCAGTGGAACTGTTACTGTTGAAGTCAGAGATCGACCAACTGCTGTCATTACGGGGAGTACTGAAATCTGTCAGGACTCCAATCCCGTTGACGTCGTGATCGTTGGGAATGGCACAACCAATCCGTACACGTTTCACTATACGCTAAATGGTACTCCGATGACTGTCCTGAGTGTTGGTGACAGCGCCATCTTAACACAACCAACCTCGGTATCCGGAGATTTTGTATATCACCTCACCGGTGTTACAGACAATAGCATGAATACCTGCTACAGGGAATTAGACGAGGACATCCTGATTCGTATCAACGAATTACCGTATGCACAGATCAATGGAAATGCAACGATCTGCCTGAATACTACACCTGCTCCTGTCTTATTTATGGGTGAAATGGGAACTCCCGGATATGTGTTCGATTATGAAATTATAGAAACGTCAGAATCCCTCTCGGTGAGTAGCGGTAATGGTACGAATGTAACCGTTTCTTCAATCAATAATCAACCAGGGATGTATACCTATGTACTCACTGGAGTTACTGATTCAAGCCCCACACAATGTTATAGACAGATCTACGATACGGTTATCATTGAAGTCATTGATCTTCCAACTGCTACCATTACAGGTTTTTCACCGCTGTGTGAAGATGAACCCGAACCGGAAGTCATCTTTACCGGATCCAATGGAGGAAGTCCTTATACATTTGTTTATACATTGAACGGAATTACACATACCGTTACCACTTCCAATACAGATTCGATTGTAAGCGTTCTTCAACCAACCGATCAGCCGGGAACATTTACCTATACACTGACTCAGGTAACGGAAGGAACGTATGGATGTACAGCAAATCTGAATGCTGTATTCACCGGAATTGTATATCCGAAACCAGTGGCGTCCTTTAGTTTTTCTCCGGATGAATTGATGACATCAAACAGCGTTGCTTATTTTACGAACACATCGACCGGTGCAACAAGTTATCATTGGGAATTCGGCGACGGAAGTTCTTCTTCACAGGAACATCCCAATCATTTGTATGAAGTAGAAGGGATAGCATCGTTTACGATATACCTGGTTGCTACGAGTGAATTCGGCTGTATTGACAGTACTTCCGCAACGATCAATGTGAAAGAAGAAGTGTTGATTTATGTTCCGAACACCTTTACTCCTGACGGTGATTTTCATAACAACACGTTCTTCCCGGTCATCACGCAAGGAATCGAGCTGCAGGACTATGCAATGATTATTTATAATCGATGGGGCGAAATTATTTTTGAATCACATGATGTTGCGATTGGTTGGGACGGCACCTATAAAGGAAATATGGTTCAATCGGGAACGTACACGTACACCATTGAAATCAAACACATCGGGATCAGCACGCGTGAACGTATTGTCGGGCACGTGAATGTATTGAGGTGATGCTTATCACCTCATCTCCTTATTTTTTCGAAAATCCATACTACGTCAAACCCGGTAGCAAACGGCATTGATGTTCATTCCTGCACCAACTGAAGCAAACAGAATGATGTCTCCTTCTGCGATTTTGTATCCGTTCATCTCTTCCCGTTTTACCATGCTCAGCAGCGTTGGGATGGTAGCAACCGAACTGTTTCCCAGTTTGTGAATGTTCATTGGCATCAAGTGCTCCGGCATTTCGACAACACCGTATAATTTGAATAACTCACGAACAATTGCCTCATCCAACTTTTCATTTGCCTGGTGAATAAAAATCTTTTTGACATCCTCAATCGATGCCTGTGCTTTGTCCAAGCAATCTTTCATTGCTTCGGGAACGTGTTTCAATGCATATTCATATACTTTTCGCCCTTTCATTTTCACATAGCGAATGCGCGGATCGGATTCCGGGAAGTTTGATTTCCCCAGATTAAGATATGTAACTTCATCTTCGCAATGACTTTGAACACTGAATGACAGAATCCCGGAGTTCGAGTCACGCGATTCAAGAATGGTAGCACCGGCTCCATCTGCAAAAATCATACTGTCCCGATCGTACGGATCCAATACACGGCTCAACGCTTCTGCACCGATTACCAGGCATTTTTTTGCCATTCCGCTCTGGATAAACGCATGTGCCTGAATGAGCCCCTGCAGCCAGCCGGGGCAGCCGAAAATCAAATCGTAAGCAACACAATTCGGATTTTTAATTCCAAGGTTGTGTTTTACACGAGAGGCAATGGAAGGAATCATATCCGTTTGGATGGTGTGTTTGATAACATCACCGAAATTGTGTGCAACGATGATCTGGTCAATGGTTTCGCGATCGCATTGTGCATCCAGGATGGCATCTTCGGCAGCAGTCGTCGCCATATCTGAGCAATTCAGATCAGAAGACGCATACCGACGTTCCTCGATTCCTGTAATGGATTCAAATTTCTGAGCAATGGTTTCGGGTTTTAGATTGATTTTGTTCTGGTGTTCATCATAAAATTTGTGGATCATGAAGTCACCATTGGTTTTCACTGTGAATGGGATGTACCGTCCAACGCCTGTAATTACACTTTTCATACTCAACTAAACAATTTGTTAATGAAACAATTACAGAAATCCGGGGTATTACTTGCCTTTTCGGTGGGGTGGGGGTACTTCTACAAAGATAAAAACTATTCGTTTTCCGTTGCGTTTTTTAAGATTTTCTTAGCATTGTGGATGGAAATCCAGGTATTAAACAGGAGTATTTTCATCGAAATATTCGTAAAAATTGAACCATTGCTTCGGTGCTTTTTTTACTAGTTCTTCCAAACGTTTTACGTATCGTTCCGCTATTTCCTCCGGCGATTGTACATCTTTCCCTCCGACAATGGGATCGGTGGAACTCAGTGAGAAATGAAATCCTTCTTTGATCGCATACACGAATGTAATTGGTACTTTGAATTTGTATGCCATGATAAATGGTCCTGCCGGAAATTGTGCCGTTCCGTTCAAAAACGGGAATGTAAATGTTTTTTGTCCCGGAATGGTTCTGTCAGCATGCAATGCGATCAATTCATTGCGCTTTAATGCCTGGTGAATTAAAATCAGGTGGGACATGTCTTCTTTCAATGGAATCAGGTTGTATTTTACTCCTTCCACACTGCTTTCAACAAATTGTTTGATCTTTTCAACTTCCGCGTCCAGCATCAGGATGTTGATCGTTGACGTAATACGTTCACCGATCAGGTTTCCTGCATTCTCCCAATTTCCAACGTGACCGGAAAACAGGAAACCTCCTTTTCCTTCCGCATGCATATTGCGTAACACAATTTCATTGTCAAACGAATGCGTATAAATCCGTTTACGGGGTGTTCTCAATGCAATGCGATCAATGATGATCTTCCCGAATTCATAAAAATTAGCTGCTGCATACCGCAGGCTTTTGGCTTTTGAAAAGCCAAATCCAGTCTGGTAAAACTGTACCAATCCCCGTTTCTGTTTTCGTGCAAACAGAATAAAATAACCGGAAACCCAGATGCAAAAGAAATACGAAATCCGTACCCCGAAAAAGCGGATACAGAAAATAAAAAAACGGTAACCCCAAAGAGAACCTTTCGTTTTACCGTCCCATTTTTTTTCCATGAAAACCGTTACGCTACGACAATTTTTTGCTCAGCTAAATCGTAAAAATCATTGAATGTTACGATTGCCTTGAAATCGTCAGAAGTTGGTTTAAATCCTAAGTTTTCTTCAATTACAACGACCAGGTCAACATAATCTAAGCTATCCAGATCCAATGTGGAGTGGAGATTATTTTCAGGTAAAATACGATTTTCGTCCACCTCGAACTCTTCGGACAGAAAACGCTTTGTTGTAGTAATTATTTCAGCTCTATTCATGACTGCAAATTAAGTCAATTTTTGGTTACTTTTTGAATTTTTTCACAATTATCGAAGAATTTGTTCCTCCGAATCCAAATGAGTTGGACAAGAAACAATCAATCTTATGTTCCTTATATTCAGGGATTACATTAATCTTCTTTGAATCTTCATCTGGATTTTCGAAGTTGATATTCGGTGCCACAAAGTCATTGTGCATCATCAACAATGAATACGCAATTTCACTTGCTCCTGCCATCCAGCATTCGTGACCGGTCATTCCTTTTGTAGAACTCACCGGTACTTTTCCTCCGAGTACTTCATAAATCGCTTGTGCTTCGGTTGCATCTCCGATTGGTGTGGACGTTGCATGTGCATTGACATAATCGATTTCCGAAACATCCATTCCCGCATGTTTAATCGCCATGTTTAGGGAACGGAATTGCCCGTCAAAGTTCGGGTTGGAAATGTGATCCCCGTTGGAAGAGAATCCATATCCTACAATTTCTCCCAGGATAGGCGCATTGCGTTGTAATGCTGATTCCAGACTTTCAATGATAATCGTAGCTGCTCCTCCGGAAGGAACTAAACCATCCCGGTCTCTGTCAAACGGACGACTTGCCTTCGATGGAGTATCCTGACGAATGGAAAACGCTCCCAGTCCGTCAAAACTTGCCATTGCGTACAGGTTGATTTCCTGTGCACCTCCGCACACTACACGTTCCTGCAATCCTTGTTTGATCATCAGGTATCCCAATCCGATGGCATGTGATCCTGATGCGCAGGCTGCAGAAAGCGAAATATTGATTCCTTTTAATTTATAGATGGTCGATAAATTCATATTGACCGTACAATTCATATTTTGAAAGATGTCACCGCTTCCGATTAAAGTCGTATCTTTTCGTTCCCGTACTTTATCAATTGTATTGATCACTGCTCCGGCTGTTGAATCGTTTCCGAAGATAATTCCGGTCTCGTTATTCGCCAGAAAATCGATGTCCAGTTTTGCCTGTTCCATTGCTTCACGCGTAGACATGTAAGCAAACATGGCAGGTTCGTGCATCCCCAACCGGTCTCTGCGAGACAAATACGGTTTTAAATCCGGCTCTTTGACAAACCCCGTCAGACAAGAACGGTATCCGAATTCTTTCCGGGATTCATCGTAAATAATTCCACTTCTTCCCAGACGCAGCGATTCCAATACTTCCTGTGTGTTTTCTCCCAAACACGAATAGGTGCCAATACCGGTAATAACAACTCGACGTTCCATATTAAGCGTATAATCCTCCGTTGATATTGATAACTTCTCCCGTAATGTAAGCTGCTTTATCAGAAGCTAAAAAGCTCACCAAGTTGGCTACTTCTTCCGGTTGACCAAATCGATTTGCCGGAACCAATTGCTTCAATTGTGTTTCGTCCAGTTCACTTGTCATATCTGAAACGATAAATCCGGGAGCAACCGCATTTACTGTAATTTTACGTTTTGCCACTTCCTGAGACAATGCTTTTGTAGCAGCAATCATCGCTCCTTTTGCAGCAGAATAATTTGTTTGTCCCGGGTTTCCTTTTAATCCGCTCAATGACGCAACATTGATGATGCGTCCGGAACGATTGCGTAGCATTTTACCGATCACGGCTTGCGTACAGTTATACATTCCTTTCACACTTGTATTGATCACATCATCCCAGTCTTTTTCATTGACCCACGGAAACAGGTTATCTCGTGTAATTCCTGCATTGTTGACCAATACCTCGATGTTGTTATCCGGGTTTGCTTCGATCCAGGAAGTTACCTTAGCACTTACTTCTTCGTTATTCTTCACATCGAACTGCAGCAATTCAGCAGAACCGCCATTTGCTACAATTGTGTCAAGCGTTTCTTTTGCCGCCGCTTCATTTCCTGCAAAATTAATGAGGATGTGCAATCCCAAGTCTTTCGACAATTGAATAGCAATCGCTCTACCAATTCCTCTGGAAGCACCTGTAACTAATGCACATTTCATAGTTCTAGCTTTGTATTTCGTAATTTTTTTGTTACCTCCAGAATATTCTCAAACTGAGCTACATCTTCATTGATCATGGGCACAATTTCACGAATTCCGGAATAGATTTCCTTTGTTTTTGAACTCAGTTTCGCACGTTTTTCTTCCGGAAGCAAATCAATTGCCTGTGTTACTGCCATCATGTGAATAGCCATTACCTGGAATCCGTTTTCGATCACTTTTCTTGCAATAACGGCACTGTTCGTTCCCATACTTACAATGTCCTGATTGTCATTGTTGTTGGGAATACTGTGTACATACATGGGGTTAGACAGCATTTGGCTCTCCGCAGTTGTCGAAGTAGCTGTAAACTGCATCCCTTGAATTCCAAAGTTGAATCCGAGCGTTTGTGCATTCAAAAACGGTGGAAATAAGTCGTTTATTTTGCTGTTCAGCAGAAAGTTCAATTGTCGTTCCGCCAACATTGTCAGTTTTGTGATAACAATCTTCACTTTGTCCATTTCCAGGGAAACATAATCTCCGTGGAAATTTCCTCCGTGAAACACATTATCCAGATCAGCCCGAACAATTGGGTTATCGTTTGTAGAATTCACTTCACGTTCAATAACTTTCTGAGCGTATTCCAATGTTTCCGCTACCGGCCCCAAAATTTGCGGTACACAGCGAATGGAATAATATTCCTGGATTTTTTTCTTGAATTCACGTTGTTGTAATGCTTCGTCATCTGCGAATAGTTCTTCCCGCTTGCGAATCAATTGAGAATCCCCTAAGACACTTCTCATTTTATGAGCAATGCTGGCTTGTCCTTCGTGTAATTTCACCTGATTCAGTCCTTCTGAAAAAGAATCATCAAATGACTCAACAACTTCGTTGATAATTGCAGAGGTCGCAATCGACCAGTCTAATAAACGTTTTGCATAAATGATATTCACCGCAGCAATTCCAGTCATACAAGAAGTACCGTTCATCAATCCTAAACCGTCACGCAGTTGGATTTGCAACGGCTCGATGTTCAATTCGTTGAATACATCTGCTGTTTTTCTTCGTTGCCCCTGGTAACGCACATATCCTTCACCGATCAGGTTCAATGCCAGGTGTGCCAGCTGAACTAAATCTCCGCTCGCTCCTACTCCTCCGTGTTCAAAAATTTCAGGATAAATCTCGTTGTTTAAGAACTCCGTTATTTTCTCCACGACTCCGTAGCTCACTCCTGAATTTCCCTGAAGGAAATTATTGGCACGTGCGACTAATACCGCTCTTGCTTCTTCGTCACCGATCGGGTTTCCTGTTCCTGAAGAATGGCTTCGGATCAGGTTGTACTGCAATTGATTCAGTTTATCTTCATCGATTTTAAACTGCGCCATCGGTCCGAAACCAGTATTGATTCCGTAAATGATCTTATCACTTGCAAAGTTTTGTAAAAATGAAAAAGACTGCTTCACCTCATCTTTTGTTCCTTCATCCAGAACGAAAGATGCTTTGTTAAGTGCGATTTTCTCTATGTCTGACAGCGTTATTCTGCTCATTTGGGGATAATGCGTTGTTGTTTTATTTCAATTTTAATTCCAGGATAGTATGGAAGCTATCTGTGTGTAAATGGTGTTCACCGATGCACTCAAATCCAGCTTTGTCAACAATGTACTTCATCACACTGGAAGAGTACATTTTACTGTTTCCGTTTGCCATTACTGTAAAATACAGGGACGTAGCGATCAGTGAAAATTCAGCTGCAGGAAAACGCTGGTTATCAATAAACGTTTCCATAATATACACTTTTGCTCCTGGTTTTGCAGTTGCTTTGATTTTCAGCAAAATTGCCTCAATCTCTGCCTCGCTGAAGCAATCCAGGAACTGGCTCATCCAATACACATCCGCACCTTCAGGAATTTTAGTTGTTGCATCCAGCATATCAACCGCTTCATAGTGAATGCGGTCTCTTGACTCAGGATATTGACTGATATTTTCCTTCGCTGCTTTCAATTGAACGGGTAAATCCAAAATGGTTACTTCCACATCTTTGTCATGGCGTGTGCTTGCCAATGCCCACTTCCCTGTATTTCCTCCGATATCAAAGATCATGTTCGGATCGTCCTGAAAGATGATTTTCAATGCTTCGTCGAATGAATTGTCCGAATAGAAGTGATCAAATTCGAACCAGGATTTTTTTAATCTTCCCGGTAAAATCGACAAGCCCTGGTAGATTGTATCCCAATCACCGATTTCTTTCAAACCGGCAGGTTTTCCTTCTTTAATTGCTTCTTCCAGGTGAAACAACCCTTTGTAACAAATATCTTGTGTAAACATCAAATTGACACGCGTCATTTCATCCCGTGCAATAAAATACCCGATTTTTGACAATGCGTAGCGGTTGTGTTCTTTTTCAGTTAAAATGCCTGATGCCGCAGCCATTTCTACCAATACACGCGCACCATATTCACTAATATTCGTCTCTTTCGCCATCTCTTCGATGGTCATTCCTTCTCTGGACTCAAATATTTTATCAATCAATCCCAATGACAGCATGGAATATGCTGTTTGAAAAACAAAAGGGCTGAAAGCAATTTTTTGAGCTTCATGTAATGCATTAATAGCTTTCATGTATGTATTAATATTATCGTTTAGTGGCTGAAAAACAACCAAAATAGTAATTTTGGATGCAAATTTAGAATTATTCAGTAAAGAAAGATGTCTTTACCCGCTCAACTTTTCACAAAAATACGACGGATGACGGATAACATCGAATTCTAAGAAGTACCAAAACTATTTGTAATTCTTGGAAACGGGTATTTCTGCACCTCTGATAACTATATTTTTTAAATTGAATTTCTCTATTTTCGTTTTATTGACCACAATGGAAGGTCTGTATTTATGATGCTGCGCTGACTGCCAGATGGCAATTTCTACCGAAGCAATAAATCTACATTTTTAGTTTCATAAGCCGTCAGGTAGATAAAAGGAATGGCATCCTTTTCAAGAATTTCTTCGTCATTACTTTACATTTAACTAAATGAAAAGAGCATTTAAAATTTATTTATAAAAATTTGATAGTAAATCAATTAAATTAAGATAATTTTGAAGTATTGATGAAAACAGCCGTACTCATATTTACAGCTATTTTATTGAGTTTCAGCTCAAAGTCCTCCCACATTGTCGGGGGTGACATCTATTACAATTACCTCGGCAACAATCAATATCGGATTTTCATCAGTGTTTTCCGGGACTGTCTTTCCAACGGAGCTGACTTTGACAGCCCTTTGCCATTGGGTATTTTCCTGAATTCAACAAATGCAATGGTCCAAAGTCACAACGTTCCTTACGCGGGGAAAAACAATGTACCTGTGACATTTAACAATCCATGTGTTATTCCTCCTTCCAATATTTGTACGGAAAATTCCATTTACTCGATTGTTGTAACATTACCTCCTGCACCCGGAGGCTATCGTGTTGCCTATGTCCGCTGTTGTCGTGGTCCAAACATCAACAATCTTGTCAACCCGGATGATACGGGGCTTACCCTGACCGTTAACATTCCCGGCGTAGAAAACAATGCCTATCAGAACAGTAGTCCGCGGTTCAACAATTATCCGCCAATGCTTTTGTGTAACAATGACCAACTTGTTTTTAATCACTCAGCATCTGATCCGGACGGTGACCAGCTTGTTTATTCGTTGTCTACTCCTTACCGTGGAGGAACACCGAACAACCCGATGCCTACTCCGACTCCATCACCTCCTTATGTTCCGATTACCTGGTTAGGTGGATTTTCTCAAACACAACCACTTGGTCCCGGTTCTTCTATTGCCATTAATTCCACAACCGGTGTTCTGACAGCTTCCCCGAATCTGACAGGGCGTTATGTCGTAGGAATACGGGTAGACGAATACCGCAATGGTGTATTGATTTCCAGTATGATTCGTGATTTTATTTTTCGCGTTTTCAACTGTAACATTACCATGGAAGCTATTTTGCCGTTGGAAACAGAACTTCCCAGCTACACCGGATATTGTGTCGGGAATCTGAATGTACAGTTTGTCAACAACTCATACGGAGGCACACATTATTCCTGGAATTTCGGAGATCCAACCACTACATCGGATGTGAGCACTGCTTTTGAACCCAGCTACAATTACCCGGATACAGGAAGATATGTTGCAATGCTGGTTGTCAATCCGGGATGGCCATGCACGGATACTGCCTATATGGAAATCAACCTGTACAATGAGTTGAATGCCCAGATTACACATACGGACTCTCTTTGTCTGCTAAATAATCAGTATGATTTTGTTGCTACTTCCGATGGTTTGCCGGGCACACAGTATTCATGGAATTTCGGAACGAATTCTGCTCCGCAGAATGCAACAGGAAGTACTACTTCCACGAATTTTACAACCGAAGGAAGTCATCAGGTGATTCTTACCACTACTTATTCGGTCTGTGAGGCAAAAGACACGGTAACCATTTATGTTATTCCGCAACCGGAAGCCAATTTCAGCATGCCTTCCAACTACGAATGTGACGGATTGGAAGTGACATTTGTAAACAGTACACTAAACGCTACAACTCACCTATGGGATTTTGGAGTGGGAGGCGCAACAAGTACAGCCCAATCTCCGACGTTTGTATTTCCAGCAGGCGGAACATATACCGTCAATTACTATGCTTCTTCGAGCCCTCAATGTATTGATTCCATGCAGGCCACGATTCATGTCAATGAAAAACTGGAAGTCAGTTTCACACAAAGTCCGGATCAATGTATCAGTGACAACCTATTTGATTTTATCGGAACAGTAGCAGGGCCTTCACATTCAACTTTTCATTACACTTTTGACGCACAAGCAAACACATCAACCGTTCAGGGAACAAATGCATTAGGGATTACATATAGTAACCCCGGTTCGCATACCGTAACGTTAACCGGTCAGTTTGACAATTGCGTGGAGACCTTTACCTCTGAAGTGTTTGTTTATTCTGAACCAACAATCAACTTCGGAATGTTGGATGGATTGCAATGTGCTCCTTTTCTAGCGCAATTTACAAATTACAGCACAGCCGATTCCCCCATGTTCTTTGAATGGGATTTCGGCGATGGAAATGTTTCAAATGAAACACACCCTCATCATTTGTACACAAGTCCCGGACAATTCCCGGTTACTCTGACGGTCACAACTGCTGAAGGATGTATTGATACACTTTCGCTTACACAAGTAGATCTGGTAGATATCAATCCGACACCTGTGGCCGCATTTGCTGTTGATAGAACTGAAGCAGACATTTGTAATTCGGTCATTAATTTTACCAATCAAAGCCAGGGTGCAGTTACTTATTACTATCATTTTGACGACGGATATAACTATTCAACAGAGGAAAGCCCTTCCCAGAAATTTTATACAAGCGGAGATCATTATGTTTATATGATTGCTACATCCGATAAAGGTTGTACAGATACTGCCTTTCAGAAAATCTATATTGAGCCGTTTGCTTTCTTCATTCCCAATACCTTTACTCCTGACGGGGATGAATTCAATAACGTACTGGAAGCAAAAATGTGGTTGACTCCTTTTGATTGGGAGTTCCGAATTTACAACCGCTGGGGTGAAATGGTCTTCGAATCGTTTGATTACAGAGCTTCTTGGGATGGAACATACAAAGGAGAATCAGTACCTTCCGGAATGTATAATTACACCCTGAAATACCGACCTTGTTCCATGGAGGACCACCACCTGATTCAGAACGGACACGTCAACGTCTTAAAATAGGAATAGAAATACACTTATTTCCAGTTTTTATAGACCTCAACAGCTCTTTTTGCTGAAACCACAGCACTGTTTTGTGTTTCTAATCCTTCTGTCCACCCTCCGATAATACACACACCTTCCAGTTTTCCGGAAAGGGCTTTCAGTTCCTGTAGATGAGCAACAAATTCAGGTGTAATCAACGGGTGATAAAAAGTTGTTTCGTGTAATAGTAATCCTTTCTCTTTTACTCGCTGTGTATCTTCTCCGGACATCCAGCTCTTGTAAATACCTTCCAAACGAGGGGAAATAAGCGATAAATTCATGGTAGAAAATGTCAACTCGTTTTCGCTGTTGGTAAAAATATTGAGAAATGCCGGTTTCTCTACGTTGATGTAGTTTGTATCCTGATGCAACACAATGTGTGCTTCAAAATAAGGTAATTGTTCCAGCGTCATTGTAGCCATCCCAAAATATGGATCTTCTTTCACCAATTTTGCTGCTATATCTGCATGAACAGCCATTACAACAAAGTCCACTTCAATGGAACTCGTTTTTCCGTTTTCAGAATAATAGATCGTATATCCTTTTTCATGTTTTTTTACAGATTGAACCGGAGAATTGGTCTTTATTTTCACCCCATCCTTTTCCAATTTAGCACCTATCTGTTGAATCAATCCTCCCATTCCGTCCTGCATAATTCGGAAACTGTTGGATGCTTTCGGTTTTCGGAACGCAAATAAGCTAACAATCTCTACGACGGATGTTTTCCGAATATCCTGAACAGTTGTTCCGAGTGAGGCTGCCAGGAACGGATAGATGATCTCTTGTTTGTACTGCTCCGTAAAATGGAGTTGTTCTACCCATTGCTGAACGCTTATCGCTTTCCATTGCTCCGGGTTTTTATAAACCTTGTATGCTGCGGTATTGAATTTTTTTAATTTCAGTAGTTTCCCCAACTTCTCACCTCTGAATTTTCCGTTGAGGGGCGTCACGATTAGGGGAATGTTCTCCGCTTCACGTTGTACCAATAAGGTTCCCGCCATTGATTCTGTACGAATGGTATTCATTCCGATTGTTTGTTCCAGAAAAGCCAGGTAATCATCCCACGGACCTTCGGTAAAATATTGCGGACCGATATCAATCATGCATTTTTTACCTGAAGTTGTAGTAACTTCCACTGTTTGTGCATTCCCCCCTAAAATCGCTTCTTTTTCAAACAAGGTAATGTGTGCTCCCGCATCGTATTCATGCAGATAGTGTGCTGCAGAAACACCTGCAATTCCTCCTCCGATAACAGCGATCTTGTTTTGGGAATAAGTAACAGAAGTACACAAAAATACAGCCAGGAAGAACAATCTGGTTAGTTTCATATTTTTCGCAGTTTTTAAAAAATTTTTGCGTGAAAATAGGAAAATAATGGTACCAAATTCAAAATAAACTGTTTAATTGTTATTCTTTTCAAATTATACAGCTGTTAAAATACAAACAGATTCACCATTCATTGTTCCGGCTATCTATTTATTAATTAATAAATTAGTCCGTCATTAAACTACTTATTATGAAAAATACTGCTGAAAAAATCAAACGGTCACTGACCTTATGTCTCTATGTAATCGCATTATCTCCGTTATTCTACAACACCAATTATTCATTATCACAGGCTGCAACTGCAACCTGGTCGTTAACTTCTAATGGAAATTCCGCTACAACAGGAAATGTTACAGCAACTGCCGTCAGCAAAGGCCCCGGACGACCTGACTACGGAGGAATCGGAGCTATGTCACATACCGCTGACGGGGTTCGCTCTCAAAACTGGAACAGATCAAGCTATTTAAGTTTTAGTATTACAAGTCAATATTACAACCGGGATTACTACGAATATACGGTGACACCAACACCGGGAAATGATTTCAACGTTACATCTATCACCTTGGAAGCATCCGCTTCTACTAATTCACCTTCTTGGTTTGTGTACTACTCATTGGATGGATTTGCAACATATACCCAATTGGGAGTTCGGAATTCTACTTCACTTACTGGTTTAACAATCACAGTACCTTCCGGAAGCACGCTTACGCTACGTATTTTTGGGATGGATTTACTTGCAAGCACTACTTATTTCCGAAATAGAAATGTGGTTATTTCCGGTACAACATCACTTGGTTGTTCAGCTCCGACGCAACCTTCCACCATCACAGGAAACGGAACTATTTGTGTCAATACAAACGGAACGTACTCCGTAACAAACGATCCGACAGCAACAAGCTACACATGGACACTCCCTTCAGGATGGACTGGAAGCAGTTTAACAAACAGCATCAGCGCAACAAGCGGAGCAAACGGAGGAACAATCACTGTAACAGCAAACAATGCATGTGGAACTTCTACTCAACGAACGTTCAATGTAACCACAGCAGCAGCTCCTGCACAACCTTCTTCCATTGCAGGAAGTACATCCATCTGTGTCAATGCAAACGGAACGTATTCCGTAACAAATGATCCGGCAGCGACAAGCTACACATGGGCACTCCCTTCAGGATGGACTGGAAGCAGTACAACCAACAGCATCAATGCAACAAGCGGAGCAAACGGAGGAACAATCACTGTAACAGCGAACAATGCATGCGGAAATTCTTCTCAACAAACAGTTAACGTAACCACAACAGGTGCTCCTACACAACCTTCTTCCATTGCAGGAAGTACATCCATCTGTACAAATGTAAACGGAACGTATTCCGTAACAAATGATCCGGCAG
>DHNG01000025.1:138148-138597 GCA_002409405.1 Flavobacteriales bacterium UBA5422
ACCAACAGCATCAATGCAACAAGTGGAGCAAACGGAGGAACAATCACTGTAACAGCGAACAATGCATGCGGAAATTCCACGCAACAAACAGTTAACGTAACCACAACAGGTGCTCCTACACAACCTTCTTCCATTGCAGGAAGTACATCCATCTGTGTCAATGCAAACGGAACGTATTCCGTAACAAATGATCCGGCAGTGACAAGCTACACATGGACACTCCCTTCAGGATGGACTGGAAGCAGTACAACCAACAGCATCAATGCAACAAGCGGAGCAAACGGAGGAACAATTACCGTAACAGCAAATAATGCGTGCGGAAATTCCACGCAACAAACAGTTAACGTAACCACGACAGGTGCTCCGGCACAACCTTCAACCATCACAGGAAACGGAACTATTTGTGCAAATGCAAACGGAACGTACTCCGTAACAAATGATCCGGCAGC
>DHNG01000025.1:138788-154965 GCA_002409405.1 Flavobacteriales bacterium UBA5422
ACCAACAGCATCAATGCAACAAGCGGAGCAAACGGGGGAACAATTACCGTAACAGCAAACAATACGTGTGGGGCTTCTGCTCAACAACTCTTGACTGTAAGTACAACTGTTATTGACAATACTGTTTCTCTGAGTGGTAGTACATTAACAGCCAATCAGTCCGGGGCAGTGTATCAGTGGATCAATTGTACAGCTGGTAATGTTCCTGTGTCCGGGGCAACCAGTCAATCGTTCACTCCCGCATCGAACGGAACATATGCTGTAGAAATCATGCACAATGGGTGTAGTGAACTATCATCGTGTATTGCTGTCAGTTCGGTAGGAGTTGAATCTGTAGCAATGAATTCGTTTGATGTTTATCCAAACCCGGGAAATGGATTATACACCATCTCATCCAAATACGCATTAGAACCTTCACAAGTGAAAATTTATACTGCTTCAGGACAGTTAATTAATGCATCGGCTATAGTATCTCAGGATAAGCAACTGCTGATTGACATTTCTAATCAACCGGAAGGAATTTATATTGTTTCTTTCAGTACGCCTTCCTCCTCTTTTCATTTAAGAATAAGCAAACAGTAATCGTTTGTTTCAGTCTGAAAGGTCATCATCTAATCCCGGTAAACAAGTTGTTTACCGGGATTATTTTTTCAATCGTTCAGGAACTCTATGTTTCGGAACGCGGAACAAAAAAAAGCGACCCGTTTCCGAGTCGCTTTTAAATTTATTATTGGATGATCTGATTATTTATAATCTCCGATCGCGCCTTTGTTTACTGTAATTGTTTTTACTGTTCCATTGAATGCTAATTCTCCGAAAGAAAGAACAACTTTATGTGGGAATAATACACCGCTTACAGCTTTGTAATCAGAATACGTTACCACTGCATCACCTCCTGCTTCAGGATCTGTAGAGATCGTCAAACGCTTAATTTTGCTGAAGTTTTGCGTGTTGTAATAATCGTACATTTCGTTTTCACCGTCGTGCAGTTTTACTACATACATGTCTGTTCCGTTTTGGTTTTCAATTCCAAGCAATTCATATTTCATACCACTTGTTTTATAATTGATTTCAGGAATCAGACCGATTGATTTGTTTTTTGCTGCGATTTCTTCAGCCGTCAAATCCGCTTTTCCTGTCTGCATGTTGGATTCGTATCCTGTTTTTCCGTCGAAATATGTTTTTTGAACCACCATTCCCTGTGCCTCAATTGTCATTACTTCACTGTTAGGAGCAGCCCAGAATTGAACTGACTTTAACGGGAAAGGAACTTGTGACATGTTCATTTCTACATCCTGAGTTACCGATTTGATTTTTTTCAACAACTTGTCACGTTGTTTTTCAGAAGAGGTAGACGTTACATAGAAAGAATGCTTTTTGAACAGTTCTTCTGCTGTAATATCTGCTTTTTTCATATCCTGAACCGGTGCTCCGAATGCATCCACGATTTCGATCTTACCATCTGCATCAAACGGTTTTAATTTTTCAATTACCGCTTCATTTCCAACAACAACGATGTAACAATTTTTAGCCGTGAAGAATTTTTGAGCAATTTCCAATACTTTTTCTTTGTCAACTGCCTCCAGGTTTGTCAAGTAATTTTTATAATAATCCTTTGGCAAACCATAGCGTTCAATATTCAGCGCAAAACGTGCAATTGTTGCAGCATGCTCCAATGAACGAGCAAATCCACCTCCCATAGAAGATTTTGTCAACTCCAGTTCGTGATCTGTTACATAGCTGTCACTCATTCTGTCCAACTCGAACAATAACTGAGTAATAGCACTATCTGTAACATCCGTTCTGAAGTTTCCGCTCGCAGCTAAGTAAGCACCTTGCGGTTCAATATTTACAGAAGAGTAACTTCCGTAAGTATATGCTTTACTTTCGCGCAGGTTTTGCATCAATCGTGTTCCGAAACCTGATCCTCCGAAAATAGAGTTTGTAACATTCAATGGAATATTATTCGCATCACCGATCTTTACATCAAGTGGGAATGCCACCTGAATATACGACTGGACAGCTCCTGTTTTCTTAACAAAAATTACTCTGTTTCCATTCAGGTTCTTTGCTGAAGGGTAGTCCACTTTCGGAAGTGATTTTCCGGACCAGGAAGAAAAGTATTTGTTCACCACTTCTTCCGCTTTTGCTTTTGTAATATCTCCAACAATTACCAGGTAACTTCCTTCCGGAACAAATGTTTCCTTGAAGTATTGCTGTACATCATCACGGGTGATTTTTGCCAATGTTGCTTCTGTTGTAACTTCTCCATACGGATGGTTTGCAAACAAAGCGCTCATCAACGCATTTTCTCCCATTCCTTCCGGACTGGATTTCAATGACATTAAATTGCTTTCCCATTGCTTCACAATCCGGTCGAATTCACTTTGAGGAAAGTTCGCGTTCATAGCAACATCAGAGAAGATTTTCAACCCTTCATCCATGTGTTTTGTCAAACAGGTTAAATTCAGATTTCTGCTCCCTGCGCTCAAAGACGCTCCGATATAATCTGATTTTGCATCGATTTCATCTTTAGAGCGATTGGTTGTCCCGCTTAAAATCAGGTCACCTGCCAAATCTGCCAATCCTGCTTTTTGTCCTTCCAGGCGTTGTCCGTTGCCAACAGTCAGGTTAAAGCTGACACGTGGCAATTTATGGTTTTCAGACAAAATTACGGTCATACCGTTTGCCGCTTTGAAAACGACAGGATCTGCAATACTGATTGCCTTTGCCGGAGCTGCTGCCGGAACTTTAGATCGATCCAACTGACCAAAAAGAACAGCCGGTGTAATTAATCCTAATGCTATTATTAATTTTTTCATTTTTCGTCAATTATTTAGATTCTTCTTTTGGTAAATAGTGCAAAATAACGCGTGCGTCTTTTGTCAGGTATTTTTTAGCTACACGTTGAATGTCTTCACGTGTTACCTTCATGTATTTATCCAACTCCTGGTTGATGTAGTTTGCACTTCCGTGGTAAACGTGTGCATCTGCCAACCCTTCGCTGATTCCTGCGATCGTGGAATAAGAAGAAACAGATTGATTTTCGAATTGGTTACGTACTTTTTCAAATTCTTCCTGAGAAATCAGTTCGTTTTGGATTTTTTCGATTTGTGCGTCAAATTCTGTTTGGATGTCATCCAATTTCACATCTTTTGCAGCAATTGCAGCGAAAATTCCGACTCCGGCATCTTCCAATCCGTATCCGAATGAGAAAGCCATTGTTGCCAATTGTTTGCGTTCTACGACTTCTTTGTTGATACGTGAGCTTGATCCTCCGGAAAGCACTGCGTTCATCAATTCCAATGCATAAATATCTTCATTTGTCTGCTCAGGGAAAACATATCCTACAAACAATGCCGGTAACTGGATATTGTCGTAAACAACTTCTTTAATAACAGTTGTCGGTTTTTCCGTTGGTTTTCCCGGACGGTTAATTGTTGTCGGCTTTTTCGTATACTCAGCGATCACAGCTTTCGCTTTTGCATTTTTTGAGTTGAAAAAGTCTTTGTCAAAAATTGATTTTTCTACACTGTATTTTGTTGAGAAATCTTTATCTGACAGAATCAGGTAATCACGGTATAAGTTGATTGCCTGTCCTTTTGGAATGCTGTTGAAGTATTTATCAACCCATTTTTTTGCTTGTTCAATATCGATGTCTCCTGCAATTGATAACGTCGCATTGGAAGGAACATAAAACGTATGATAGAAGTCAACATAATCCTCTTCCTGTGCTGCATCCAGGTGTTCCATACTTCCAATCGGTTGCCAGTTGTACGGGTGATTCGGGAATAAACGCTTGAACAATTCTGTAAAGAATGTTGCATACGGCTGGTTGTCAATTCGCTGACGTTTTTCTTCTTTTACAACACTACGCTGTGTTTCAATTCCGATGCTGTCTACTTTTGCATGCAGCATACGCTCAGATTCCAACCACAAAGCAAGTTCCAGCTGATTAGACGGTAACAATTCAAAGTAGAATGTTCGGTCCATGGATGTATTTGCATTCAATGCACCACCATTTTTCTCTACATGATTGTCATAGTCTCCACGTTTGATGTTCTCGGAACCTTCAAACAACAAATGCTCAAAAAAGTGTGCAAATCCAGTTCTGTCCGGCTTTTCATTTTTTGAACCGACGTGGTACAACACCGAAACAGCAACAATTGGAGTTGATTTTTCCTGGTGTAAAATCACATGAATGCCGTTCGGTAAATCATATTCAACAAACTCAATCTTTTGCTGAGCCATTGAACTGAAAGAAAAGAAGCTAACAAAAGCTCCTACTATTAGTTTTTTCATTCTGACTGTTTTTTTTACAAATTAAATCAAACTTTCCGAAATAGGGACATGATTGGGATTAATGGTTGTAATTATTGTTGAACGGTTTTTAGCCCACGGAATTCATCACTAAATGAAACGATTGGTATGGTAAAATGAGTTTGTATAAAATACAAAGACTGCGTCTTTCTAACGCAGTCTTTCTATCATGATGTGGTTTTTAGTTGTAAAATGTAGACGGATTTAATGTCTTTGGTCATTACTATAAAGTGCCTGACTGATTAAGTAGGTGGCAATTTTTTTGCCAAACACTATTTCCCACCTTTAAAAAGAGTAACAAACTGTTAATTAGCTATTTATTTTTTTGGCCTCTCCAAAAAATCCGGTATTTTAATTTCAAAATGAAGTAACTGTTTTCAAATTGAAAAAATTACGGTTTTTGTGTCAATGAATCAACGCGTATAGACGGGTCAAAGATTGGCTGTGGTGAATGAATGGCAGCAGAATCCGCTTTGATTGCCAATCTCAGGTCGTACAATTTACCTGTCTCCACACTTTTATTCAGACTTACTTTGATTCCTGCCAGTGCCGCAGATGACATGCTCATACTCAGGGTATCATCTGTTTGCGTAATCACCGAGTTGTCAGTTGCTCCGAATGTAAAGCGCAACTGTAATAAAGTTGTGATATCTTCGATACTTGTCTGCGCCATAATAACCGTATCTCTCTGGTCATTGTACAAGTCTGAAAGGTCGTACACCCCTGCAGCAATGTCTAGTTTGATCCACTCAGATTTTGACTTTTTTGTTGCGTAATTCAACCAGATTTCCTGAACTTTCACAGAAGTATTCACATGTTCTGTCTTATCCGCTGTAATTGCAATCTCCAATGAAGCTGCAGGGTCTTTTTTGCACGCAATTAATGTCGTGACCAACATTCCCGTAACAATCCCCCAACGAACTTTATTTTTCATAATCAATTGCATCAATGTATTTATAAAAGTAGAACTATTTGCAGAATCTACCAAACGTTATTTCATGACAGCACGGTACCCTTCTTTTACTGCCCGGATTACAGTTGCAACCTGTTCATCTGTCAGATCAAAATAAACGGGGAGTGAAATCTCATTCGCATACTTGTTCCACGTTTCCGGATAATCTTCCATCTTATAGCCTCTTTTTTTATACGCCGTTAAAATCGGAAGTGGTTGAAAATGGACATTGACAGATACATCCCTGTCAAAAATTTCCTGCATAATTGCATCCCGTTGCGCTTCTGTCGCCCCATTGATCCGCAACAAATATAAATGGTAACATGTTTCCTTGTGTTCATCTTTGTACTTAGGAATAATGGCCCATTCTTCCGCGCCGAAAGCCGTGTTGTACAAATTAAAAATGTGTTGTCTTCTATCCAGGTTTTCCTGGTAGCGATCCAACTCGACCAATCCAATTGCTGCTTGTAAATCAGTCATGTTGCATTTAAAACCAGGATCTTCCACGTCGTAGCGCCAATTTCCCTTTTGTGTTTTAGCCAATGCATCTTTTGATTGACCATGAAGGATCAGCGTACAAAAATGCTTGTAGATTGCATCATGATCAAACGGCTCCGGAAGGTTGAAACAAATTGCCCCTCCTTCTGCAGTTGTCAGATTTTTTACTGCGTGAAAGGAAAAAGTACTGATATCTGCCAGTGCTCCACTTCGTTTACCGTTCATGGTTGCTCCGAAACTATGCGCTGCATCGGAAATCAATACAATCCTTCCCAATTTTTGCTGTTGTTCGGAAGAAGGAGTGAACTGATGTTTGTTTTCTTCAATGGCCTGGTATAATTTATCATAATCACATGGATAACCTGCGATATCAACTGCAATAATTGCTTTTGTCTTAGGCGTTATTGCTGCTTTTACTTTTTCGGCATTGATATTAAAGTCCTCTTCATTTAAATCAACCATTACCGGAGTAGCTCCCGCATGGATGATCACATTTGCACTGGCGCAGTAAGTGTAAGCCGGCAAAATGACTTCATCCCCTTCTTTAATTCCCCACCAATGCAATAACACCTGCATTCCCATCGTCCAGGAATTTACTGCTACAGTTGTCTGACAACCACAGTATTCTGAAATTCGTTTTTCAAACGTTTTCGTCCGCGGACCTGTTGTAATCCATCCGCTTTGTAATGCTGCCGTTACTTCATCGATTACTTTCTGATCGATGCGTGGGGGTGAAAAAGGAATCATATATTCAAATTGATTGGTGCGAAGTTAGTAATTTTACATTCAGAAAATAGTTAAACGAATAAATATGACGGAGCTTGAAAAAACCATACAGTTATATTTTGGTGAGCTTGAACAAGCTGAACTAGCTACGATCACTTCTTTATTTGAAAAAGAAACCATTCCCAAAGGCGATTACTTTTTAGGGACAGGCAAACGGTGTGAAAAATTGAGTTTTGTCCAACAGGGATTACTTCGGATTTATGTGGAAACCGAAAAGAAGGAAGTAACGCAGTGGATTTCAACGCGCAATTCGTTTGTCACCGACCTATCCGGATTCCTGTTTGATACTCCTGCCAGATGGACCATTCAGGCATTGACAGACACAACAGTCTTCACGTTACACAAGAAAAATTACCTGGCATTGGAATCCTTGGTTCCAAAATGGCAGGTCCTTGAAAAATTATTCATCGCCAAATGTTTTACCGTGATGGAGGACCGGATTTTTGCTCATTTATCGATGACTGCCGAAGAACGCTATGTGTCTTTTTTTGAAGCAAACAAAGAACTGTTCAACCAGGTTCCTTTGCAGTACATTGCATCCATGCTGGGAATGACGCCGGAAACGTTCAGTCGGATCAGAAATAAAATGACAACATTAAATTCTTGATTTTTGTCAAGAGGAAAAATCATTGTTGTAATGAACTTTGCAGAATTAAAATAAAACAACAATGAAAAAAGAAATCACTACATCTATCGTTATTCATGCCAGCGTTGAACAGGTTTGGTCTGCCCTGACGGATTTTGCGAATTACCCGAATTGGAATTCATTTATCACGTCAATTAGTGGTCATGTAAAGGAAGGTTCCCGCATCAACGTCCGTATTCAACCTCCTCAGTCAAAACCAATGACATTTAAACCCGTTATTTTATCCCGAGCGGAATGCAAAGAGCTCCGATGGAAGGGAAAACTGCTCATCAACGGATTATTTGACGGGGAACACATCTTCGAATTATCAGAAAATACCGATGGTAATACATTGTTTGTACAACGGGAACAATTCTCAGGAATCCTGGTAGGCATAATTAACCTGGAAAATACACGCAAGGGATTTGAACGGATGAATCAGCAGCTAAAAGAATTGGTAGAAAAAAGTGTTCAACGTTTTGATTTGAAAAACGTGCGCATTAACTCTGAACATTCAGCCTCCAGCAATCCGCCTTCGATTTTTGTTTTCGGGTGGTAAATTCCTGTATACCTTCCTGCACCTCTTTTTTCATCTTTTGCGCCAAAAACGATGCGATCAATTTGTGACCAATACAATGCTCCACCACACATAACACATGGTTCAAGTGTTACATACAAGGTACATCCGCTCAGGTATTTCCCTCCGATATGTCCCGATGCCGATGTAATGGCCTGCATTTCCGCATGAGCTGTCGTATCGTTCAAACACTCTGTAAGATTATGTGTCCGTGCAATGATCTGTTGATTGGCAACGATCACCGCTCCAACGGGTATTTCGTCTTTTTCAAGTGCTTTGTGTGCTTCCAACAGCGCTTGCTTCATGTAGTATTCATCGTTGTACGGAGAAATCATGTGTTCATGTTTGAGTAACAAATTTACACAAAGAAGCGGTATTGAATCATCTTTGATTTATATTTGTTAGTAGTAATTCATCTTTGTTGGATCTAATACAATACTATATGGAAATCGTATCAAAAATATTAATCGGTCTCGTTGCAGTTGAACATTTGTATATCATGTATTTTGAAATGTTTGCATGGGAAACAATTGGCAAGAAAACATTTAAAACCCTTCCGGAACAGTTGTTTGCTCCAACAAAAGGGTTGGCCGCCAATCAGGGATTATACAATGGGTTTCTGGCTGCCGGGTTGATCTGGTCTTTTTTTATCAGTGATGTACATTGGGCGGATAATATTGCAGTTTTCTTTTTGTCGTGTGTCATTGTTGCTGGTGTCTACGGAGCGCTGTCTGCCTCTAAAAAAATATTTGTAACACAGGCATGTCCTGCAATTGTGGCTCTCATTGTTTTATTATTGAAATAATCAATCATTTTCATTCCGTGAGAAAATTACTGACAGCCCTTTTTTCCTGTATTACAGGGATTTTTCTCTTGTTTTTTTTGTGGGTAAGTTACTCTCTTGTTGCTATTTTTCTTGCACAATCGAATGACAACGGTATACCGTATATGGTTCCTGAAAATGCATCGTTGGTTGTCAACATCAATGGACAGGAAGAGCTTGAAAATTTACTGTTTCATGTGTTGCTCGAAGGAAAAGGAGATGAATTAATCCGAAAAGCGCAAGAACTGTCACGTACGGATCATTTTGAGAAAGAGTACGGGATCAACTGGTCTCAACCTGTTTCGTATTTTGAATCAATGCATCACGGAAAACGGGTCAAGGGATTGGTGGTTCGTATTTCAAATCCTTCAGCATGGAACAAGAACATTAATACATTTCTGGGAAATACAAGTGTTGCAAAAAGTGATCACAACTACGGAATGGTTGTTCAATCAACTGAGCTGTCGAAACAAGAATTGTACCGATTCATTGAAGACTGCAAAACAACTTCAGGTAAATCAACAGATCGTTTTGAAACTAATAATCCATTCATTTCTGTTCGCCACACATCGACAAAAACAAGTTCTGAAATTCGCTTCTCCACAGAAGAAAATGTTCTTCAGGCAGATGGAATCATTCGCCATAACGGAACACTAAAACCAGGGAAATTAAATTTTATACTAACGCCTTCCGACCTTCATTTCAGTAGCGATTTAATTACAAAAGAACTACGTGACACATTGAATCAGCTGATCGGGTCAAATTTGCATTTTTCGGGAATCAGTATGAATTGCCGTGGCGTAACAATCATAGAAACAAACGAAACGATCATTCCGTTACCCGACGCAGACTTTATTTTTGGTTTTGAACAAGAAACAACGGTTGAGCAACTAGTCGAACACATTCCGAATGCTTCATGGAAAGAAACAAATGTGTCTATTCAAATTGGTAAACAAGACTATTTTGTGAAGCAGCTGGATGAGAAAAGTATTTTTTTAGGCGTAACTAAAAGTCCTGAAATTCAAGAGAACCGGAAATCAATCGGACTGATTTTATCCGGATCGTTACAACCACTTACAACAATTCACGGAAGTCGGTTGATTCTCTTCGCACTTCGTATGAATCCTTCATTTTCTCTGGGTATGGACTTGATTGATAAGACTGAAACATGTTTGATAACAATCGTACCGATGAATGCAACAACGTATCAGTTTACAGGCGCTATTACCCTCAAAGACAATAAAGATGCGATGATCGGAATCCTGGAATTGATTGTGAAACGCCAAGCTTAAATCTCCTTGTTAATATCTCATCCTATTTTTGTTAATGAAATGTATTCTTCAATTCAAAAATAGACAGTACCTTTGTTTAAAATTAGTCTAAATAAGAATGGTACTCAAAGAAAAAACGGAACAGGAAAATCCACTTTTTGTATTTAGTTGCGGGGACAATTGCGGGTGTGCAAAGAAGAAGAATTGCTGTAAAAAGTATAAGAAAAAGGGTGTCCATTGCAAAAAATGTCCAAAGTTGTAATACAACACATAGTGTTTCTTGCAGTTATCGTTTCACTTATTCATTTCTATTTTTCAGTCCATTGAATCCCATAGGGATTATTCTAATTTCTCTCGGATTAGTTCAAAATTTATCTAGTTAGCATCGCCTTATTTTTTGTGTGTTGGTTTTCCGATGCATTAAATGTTCTTGGATTGAACAACAAAATAAAACGGCTTTGACAGATTTTTGTTTAAATGTAGCTTTTCTATTTGATAGCTAAATTGTCATATCGCAATATTGCGATATGACTATATAACAAAAATGCGGAATGTAATTTTCATTACACCCCGCATTTCTATCATATTATCTTTATGAATTACAGTTCAAACTTAATTCCCTGTGCTAACGGTAAGCTATCAGAGTAATTAATTGTATTTGTTTGACGACGCATATAAATTTTCCATGCATCAGAACCAGACTCACGCCCGCCTCCTGTTTCTTTTTCTCCACCAAATGCTCCACCGATTTCAGCTCCTGAAGTTCCAATGTTTACATTGGCAATACCACAATCCGACCCGCCATTAGAAAGAAATGCTTCTGCTTCTTTCAGGTTTGTCGTCATAATTGCAGAGGACAATCCTTGAGGAACACCATTTTGCAACGCGATTGCATTCTCAACTCCTCCTTTGTATTTAATCACATATAAGATTGGAGCGAATGTCTCATGCTGAACGATCTTAAAGTGGTTCTGCGCTTCTACAATTGCAGGCTTTACATACAATCCTGTTTCGTATCCTTCTCCTGAAAGAACTCCTCCTTCTACAAGGATATTCCCCCCTTCCGCTTTCGCCTGTTCCAATGCTTTCAGGTACGCATTCACTGCATCTGTATCAATCAGCGGACCTACGTGGTTATTTTGATCCAACGGATTTCCGATTTTCAACTGTCCGTATGCTTTTACCAATGCATCCTTTACTGTGTCGTAAATTTCTTCATGAACAATTAAACGGCGGGTAGATGTACAACGTTGTCCACAAGTACCTACTGCACCAAACACAGCTCCGGGGATGACCATTTTCAAATCAGCACTTGGCGTAATAATAATTGCATTGTTACCTCCTAATTCCAATAACGATTTTCCTAAACGCGCTCCTACTGCAGCACCTACAGATTTCCCCATACGTGTTGAACCTGTCGCGGAAACCAATGGGACACGCCCATCTTCGGCAATTAATTTCCCGATCGCAGCATCTCCGATAATTAAATTGGATACTCCTTCCGGAACGTTGTTTGCATCAAATACCTGTTTTGTAATTTGCTGGCAAGCAATGGCAGTAATGGGCGTTTTTTCAGAGGGCTTCCAGATAGTGACGTCTCCACATACCCATGCAAGCGCTGTATTCCAATTCCATACGGCAACAGGGAAGTTAAATGCCGAAATAATTCCAACAATTCCCAGTGGATGGTATTGCTCATACATCCGGTGTCCAGGACGCTCAGAGTGCATTGTTAAACCATAAAGCTGACGGGATAAACCAACTGCAAAATCGCAGATATCAATCATTTCTTGTACTTCACCTAGTCCTTCTTGCAGGGATTTCCCCATTTCGTAGGAAACCAATGTTCCAAGGGCAGTTTTGTATTCTCGGATTTTTTCGGCCAATTGGCGAACAACCTCACCTCTTTTTGGTGCAGGCCATGTTCTCCATTCATTGAATGCCTCCTGCGCCTTTAACACAAGTGCCTCATAGTCAGCTTCAGTTGCAGAATCTACTGTTGCGATAACCGCACCATCTACCGGAGAATATGACGTAATCTTTTCACCGCGTGTATTGAACCATCTTCCTCCTGTAGAAGCTCCGTTATTGACATCTTCAATTCCCAATTCTTCAAGAATCTGACGTACTTCGAAATTATTTATTACTTGTGACATCTTGCTATTAGTTTTTAAGTTGTGCAAAGGTAATAGATTTTACTTCAGAATGGGAACAGAATAGATGCTTTTTAAAGATATTGACTTATTTTGTTAAATTTTTAAACAATCATTTTATTAAAATACGTTTTTGATTCCTGTAGTTGAATTACAGCTGTTCATTTGCGTTCATAGGGATATTTTTATACATTTATCCATGAATTAATTGTAACCGAACATGAAACGAAATTATATGACTGTCGGGTTGCTGGTTTTGGGAATAATGGCTGCGAGCTGTTCTTCTAAAGAAGCGCCTTCAAATGAAGAAAAAACAGAAATTGTGAACGAAATAGGCGACGTAAAAGTAGACCGTTTTGCCGACATCCAGGTTTTACGGTACGAAATCAATGATTTTGACAAACTTTCCCTGGATCAAAAAAAGTTGGTTTATTATCTGTCTCAGGCAGGATTAGCGGGACGTGATATCAACTGGGATCAAAACAATCCGTACAATCTGAAAATACGGAAAGCGATTGAACACATCTTTGAGAGCTATGAGGGAGAACGCTCCGGTGATGAATGGAATAAGTTTGAAACATACGCGAAACAAGTCTGGTTTGCAAATGGAATCCATCATCATTACGGTATGGAGAAGTTCAATCCAAAATTCTCCAAAGAGTATTTCCACTCTTTATTAAAAGCTGTAGATCATAAATTAGATGATGACACAATTGATTTAATTTTCAATTCTGAACGTGCTAAATTGCGGAAAATCAAAGATCCGAAACTGGACATTATCAGCGCTTCTGCCAATGGCTTTTACGGGCCGGGAGTAACGCAAAAAATGGTAGAGGAGTTCTATGCTGGTAAAACAAATATAGATCCGAAACGACCTGTAGAACACGGTTTGAATTCAACACTTGTGTTGAAAGACGGAAAATTGTACGAAGACGTATGGAAGTCCGGTGGTAAATATGGAAAGGCAATTGATCAGATCATTTACTGGTTAGAGAAAGCAACAACTGTTGCCGAAAATGCGGATCAGAAAGCTGCATTGAAAAAATTGATTGACTATTATAAAACCGGAGATCTGAAAACATGGGATGATTACAAGGTTTTATGGACAAAATCTACCAAAGGGGACATTGACTGGATCAATGGTTTTATTGAGGTCTATGGTGATGCACTTGGTATTAAAGCAAGTTTTGAGAGCATTGTTCAGATTACAGATTTTGAAGCATCGAAGCAAATGAAAGTTCTGGCGGAAAATGCCCAGTGGTTTGAAGACAATTCTCCGTTAATTCCTGAGCATAAAAAGAAAGAAGTAAAGGGGATCAGCTATAAAGTTGTACAAACTGCAAACGAATCTGGAGATGCATCTCCGTCTACACCGATCGGAGTAAATTTACCGAATAACAACTGGATTCGTGAAGAGCATGGTTCAAAGTCAGTTAGTTTAGGAAATATTATTTCTGCGTATGACAAAGCAGGAGGAAAAGGATTAGTTGATGAGTTTGCTTACTCAGATGAAGAAAAACGACTGGCTCAACAACACAGTTATTTAGCGGGTAAATTGCACACTGCGCTGCACGAAGTAATCGGTCATGCTTCAGGGCAACTCAACCCGGGAGTAGGACAACCTTCTGAAACGCTGAAGCAATATGCAAGCACACTGGAAGAAGCAAGAGCGGACCTGGTTGGTTTGTACTACATCATGGACAAAAAAATGATTGACCTGGGTCTGATTGAATCGCTTGATGTGGCCAAGGCAGAATACGACGGATACATCCGCAATGGATTAATGACGCAGCTACAACGTTTGGAACTCGGACAAAGTTTGCAGGAAGAGCATATGCAAAACCGTCAGTTGGTGGCGAAATGGGTGCTTGAAAAGGGGCAAAAAGAGAAGGTGGTAGAAAAAGTCGTAAAAGACGGGAATACCTATTTTGTTGTACGTGACTATACGAAATTACGAGGCCTGTTTGGTCAGTTGTTAAAAGAGATTCAACGCATTAAATCAGAAGGTGATTTTAAGGCTGGTCAGGCACTGGTGGATAACTACGGTGTAAAAGTAGATTATGCACTCCATAAAGAAGTATTGGATCGGGTGAAACCACTTAACATTGCTCCTTATTATGGTTTTGTAAATCCGACATTGGTTCCTGTACTGAATAAAAAGGGGGAGATCATTGACGTAAAAGTTTCTTATGACAAGAACTTCGTAGAACAAATGCTGGATTATGGTAAGCAATATAGCTTTCTGGATTGATGAAATAATGAGCTATTAATAACAAAAAGCCCGGAAGATTTTTCCGGGCTTTTTGTTTATCCTTAATTAAGCTTTTTCTTCTTTGGAGATCTCTACCGTTGGAACGGTATCAATTGTTTCTTTTGGAAATTCATCCGGTACTGTTTCTGCTGAATTTTCTTCCGTTGTTTCGGGAATAGAAGGTGGTTGAACGGGACTTTCTGTCACTGTCTGGTTGGGAGGGAAACTCGCTCTTGGAGGAGGAGTATATTTTACAGAATGATCCAACTCATCCACCATCTGGTCAATCGGTCTTCGGATTTCTTCTGCCGTTTCTTTAAAAATCCCATCTAAATTTAAATCTTTCTTATACTCGTTGGTTGATTTTTTAATTTCACTTTGTATATCAGATGTTGCATCCTGAATCTGACGAATGGTACGTCCCATTGTTTTTGCAATACCTGGAATGCTCTTGGAACCAAAAAAGATCAGGATAAAAAGAAGGATCAAAAGGATCTCTGACCCGGCTACATCATTTAAAAATAAATACACAACTTACTTTTTTTACAAAATTAAGGAAATTTTGGAGTATCTAAAAATTTAAAGGGAAATTAACGTTTCAACAGCTGCTGAGTGATTCTGAAAAACATCATTCAAACAAAAGATTTGATGCATTGATAACAAAAAGATAATAATATTCGGTAAAATGAAAATATTGGTGTATATTTGATTAGAAACAACTAATCAATTGGACCTATGAGAACAACTACTACCTTTTTGTTGAGGCATTTGGCGTCTACCCTTTTCCTCTTCTTTCATGTGTTTAATACACATACGCAAACAATTTTTCCCTGGAACGGAGCATTTGGCGGAACAGGTGTCAACCGAACATATACAGGAACTGCAATCGGCGGAATAACGATGAGTGCAACCATTGTGAATTCTGAAAATGTCTGGCAGGACGGTGCGCCAGCATTTCTTGCCGCCGGATTATTCGTCCCGGGAGTAGGTTGCCTGGGAATAGGGCTGGATAATCAAGGGTTATTACTAAGCACCGATTGGACAACCAATACAACGAAGACCATTACCACAACAATTACGTTTAGCCAATCAGTAGGAGCTGTGCGTTTTCGTCTGTATGATGTAAATGATGATGGTTTCGGAAGCTGGAACGACCGTGTTATTATAGCAGCGACAGATGATTCAGGGGGTGCAGTGCCTGTTTACAGTGAACTTTCTTGTGTTTTAGGTCTGAATGGAACAACTACAGGAAGTGGTACAAATACCCTGACGTTCACTTCTGCAAATACGCAGGGATGTTTATGCAATGGCAACAATATTATTCGTGTCGGTAACGATGTCAGTGGCTGTAATCAAATAAAAACAATCACCATCCGCTATCAGTCTGCAGTCGTTCCATCCAATTTTAACACTCCCAAACAATACATTGTTCTTTCTGATTTAATTGCGAATTGCGCACCGCTTTCCATCGAATTATCCTCTTTTACAGTCGAGAAGGCAGACCGGATGAATCTATTAAAATGGGAAACCGCAACTGAAACGAATAATTCTCATTTTGAATTGGAACGCAGTACAGATGGAAAGAATTGGGGGAAAATTATAACTGTTACAGGAGCTGGAACGACAACATCTCCTCAGGCGTATATGCATTATGATGCCGATTTCGATTTTACAGTTAATTATTATCGATTGAAGCAGGTTGATTTTGATGGACATCACCGCCATTCTGAGATAATTGTTATGGATAATTCTTCTATTCCCAAAACAGTAGATCGAATTGTAAATACAATGGGACAACCTGTTGATGAGGAGTATAAAGGTCTTAAAATATACATCTATACTGATGGGACGATTGTCAAGAAAATAGAGCAATAGGTAAATTGTTATCTTGTCATAATGAAATATGGTCATATCGCAATAT
>DHNG01000049.1:0-16280 GCA_002409405.1 Flavobacteriales bacterium UBA5422
CCATTTCTTGTCCTTCTTTCTAAAGTATTTGAAAGAAAAATGTAACCGAAATGTTGAAATGACGTTATTAAGTATAAATTTGTGAATTGAACACAATGAAAAAACAAATAAAAAATATGAGTGTTTTGAGATTATTCGCCGTATTGGGACTTGGAACAGTGGTTATGTACTCTTGTTCAAAGGAAGCGTCCAACTCTACCGGATGGGATTATAACAATCCGAAGCAGGGAGGGTTTCAGAAAGTTCCTTTCATCGATCAGGAGACAGGTCCGGGATTGATTCTCGTTGAAGGTGGTACCTTTACAATGGGACGCTCTGAAGAAGATGTGATGTACGATTGGAACAATCGTCCTGCTCGTGTAACGGTGTCTTCTTTTTACATGGACCAGACAGAGGTAACGAACTTTCACTGGTTGGAATACTTGTATTGGATTGACCGTGCATATGGAGAATCATATCCGTTGGTGTACAGAAACGCGTTGCCGGATACATTGTGTTGGAGATCTCCGCTGGCATTCAATGAGAAGTATGTAGAATATTACCTGCGTCACCCGGCTTACAGAGATTATCCTGTTGTGGGAGTTTCCTGGTTGCAGGCAAATGACTATTGTAAATGGAGAACAGACCGTGTTAACGAATACATTATGATTCGTGAGGGAGTTCTTTCATGGAATGTTGATCAGCGAAATGATCAGACATTTAATACAGAAGCATATTATGTAGGACAATACGAAGATGCTGAAATGAGAGGGTTGACAGATATGAATCCTTCTAACAAGCAAGGTAAAAAATTAGGAACAAGAATTGTCCGTATGGAAGACGGAATCATGCTTCCGCGTTACCGCCTGCCAACAGAAGCAGAATGGGAATATGCAGCACTTGGATTAATCGGAAACCTGGAGCCGGGAACGGAAAATATTACAGACAGAAGATTCTATCCTTGGAATGGTCACTGGGTACGTCAGGATAATAAAGAATTTACGGGTAGAATCCGCGCGAACTTCGTAAGAGGAAGTGGTGACTACATGGGGGTTGCAGGAAACTTGAATGATGCAGGTGACGTGACAACTCCGGTTGAATCTTACTGGCCAAATGATTATGGTCTTTACCACATGGCTGGAAACGTGTCTGAATGGGTATTGGATACTTACCGTCCGTTGACTTCTGAAGATTTTAATGAATTCCGTCCTTTCCGAGGAAACGTGTTTAAAACAAAATTGTTGAACAACGAGGGATTGGTTGATATCAAAAACCAACAGGTAGAATATGATGTACACGGAATGAAAGAATACCTGAACGAGTTTGAACGTATTCGTTACCAACGAATTTCTGCTGACAAACACGATCCGAATGATACAATTATTCCGGTTGGATGGGCAAAAAACAATGAATCTGCGAACCCTGTTCAACGAGGATACGCTCCGGATCCGTTCTATGTATCACACGGAAAAGTAAAAGACTCTATTGAATTAGGTTTGTTGAGACAAATCAACGAAGTTTTGGATTTGGCAATCAGATACAAAAATGATAAGCACGACATCGAAGCTTCTGCATTGATTCAGGATCGTTTGTTTGATGGAATCTTCGCAGATGAAATCAGAACAGGTCCGGATGGAGAAGAATATGCATTCGAAGTTCTTTCAATGTTGCGTCTTGGATTTACAGATTTTATTACTGATACTCCGGGGAAACTGAAGTACAGAAACGTAACGGAAGAAGAAAACATCGGACGTTTGAACTATCGTAAAGATGATTACGTGGATTACATGGATGGTGATATTGAAAGCTCAATTCACTATAAAAATGATGACCGTAAGCAAAAAATTAACCAGGCGAATCGTGATCCGAATCTGGTAATGTACCAAAACAAGTACGAGCAATACGACTTGGATGGAGGTGAAATTTTGCCGGGAGGTGAAAACAGAACAGCATGGCCTACGACATTGATCTCTGATAAATCAAAAGTTTATAAAGGAGGTTCATGGGCAGATCGTGCATACTGGCTCGTTTCAAGTAACAGACGATTCCTTGATGAAGATCAATCAATGGCGACTTTAGGATTCCGTTGTGCAATGGACAGAGTAGGAAGCCCTGTAGGAATGAACTACGGTAAAAAGAAAAAGAAAAAGAAATAATCTAAAAAATAACTAATTTTAAGTCCACCAATATTGGTGGACTTTTTTTATGCTATGGATACACTGTACACTTATTTTCTTCAATCAACCGGAATCAGTATCGACTCCCGGAATATTCATGCCGGTTGTATGTTTGTCGCTTTAAAAGGACCTTCATTCAATGGCAATACATTTGCCGGAAAAGCAATTGAGAGCGGAGCAGGATATGCAGTGGTGGATGAGAAAGAATTTGAAGATGTTTCGAAGAATATTTTTTATGTGGAAAACGGACTTCGTTTTCTCCAGAATCTGGCCAATTACCACCGGAAACAATTTGATATTCCAGTGATTGGAATCACAGGGAGTAACGGGAAAACAAGTACAAAGGAATTAATTGCTGCTGTTCTTTCTGAGAAATACAATGTATTGGCTACAAAAGGAAATCTGAATAATCACATTGGAGTACCGCTCACGTTGTTGCAGTTGAATGAACAACACGAAATTGCTGTTGTAGAAATGGGAGCGAACCATTTTGGAGATATCAAAGAATTGGCTGACATTGCAGAACCGACACATGGTATTATTACCAACATCGGGAAAGCTCACCTGGAAGGATTCAAAAGCTTTGAAGGGGTATTGAAAACAAAAAAAGAATTGTACGATGCTGTAGAAGCAAATGAAGGATTAGTGATGTACAATGCAGACGATGCCTTATTAAAGGAAAACCTTCCGATCAATACGTTATTAATGTCCTACGGGACTAAAAATGCTGAAATTACAGGGAAATTGGAGCGTCTTACTCCTTTTGTAGAATTGTCATGGATAAAAGAAGGGTATCAATCACCTGTGCTGTCGACACATTTGGTGGGACAGTATAACTTCTATAATTTTTTAGCGGCGATTGCCTTTGGAACATTGTTTGGAGTAGATCCGGAGAAGATCAACAAAGCCATTCAAACCTATGAACCGACAAATAAACGGTCACAGGTGGCTAAAACGAAAAGTAATACACTGATCCTGGATTGCTACAATGCCAACCCGACAAGTATGCGTTCTGCACTGGAAAGCTTTGCGCAAATTGAACATGCAGACAAATATTTTGTCATTGGAGATATGCTTGAATTGGGGGAAGAATCCTATAAAGAACACCGTGCAATTATCGATCTGATTGACGAACTCGGTCTCACCGGATGGACCGTTGGAAATGAATTTTCGTACTTCCATTCCGATGGTGTTACCAACCATTTTTCAACTGCAAAAGAAGTAATTGACTTTTTAAAAACAACTCCCCTGAATAAAAAGCTGATTCTATTGAAAGGTTCAAGAGGAATCGGGCTGGAAGTATTGGAAGAATATTTATAAGAACACACGATTTTTTCTCTTTTTACGTTGTATTTTCGTGTTGATGAGAATTTTAAAGGCAGTTACCGTAATTCTGATACTATTCAGCTTTCAAGTATTTGGGCAGGTATCAAATGTACGTGTACAGCAAATCTCATCTACTTCAGATACCATTCTGCTTGATTCTCTGAGCATTTATCCTCAGTCGTTCCAATTGTTTTGTAACGGAGAAGCCGTCGATAAATCCGATTATCAGATCAATGGGGCAAAAGCAGAACTAATTATTAAAAACAGGTGCGGTGGTGAACTACGGGCAGAATACCGTGTCTTTCCATATAATCTTTCTACCCGGTTTCAAAAAAGAGACACCACGTTTATTTATAGTCAGGAAAAAGGAAACAGGGACTTGTACGTACACTCTTCTGCTGTTCAGATCCAGGACGTTTTTGGTGGAACAAGCTTGAAAAAATCAGGAAGTATTTCCAGAGGGATCTCTTTTGGTAATAACCAGGATCTTGGTGTTAATTCATCACTGAACCTCGAATTGAATGGTGATTTGGGACCCAATTTAAAATTACTGGCTTCTGTTTCTGATGACAATATCCCGATCCAACCGGAAGGAAATACCAATAAACTACAGGAATTTGACAAAGTATTTATCCAGGTCTACAATGACCGGTTAAAATTGATTGCCGGGGACTTCTGGATTGATAAACCACATGGTTATTTCATGAACTATAAAAAAAGAGCACAGGGATTGACCATTGGTTATGATTTTAAAAACGAAGAAGGAAAAGGATGGACAACACAAGTTTCAGGAGCATTTTCAAAAGGGAAGTTTCAACGACAGGTGGTACAAGGAGTCGAAGGCAATCAGGGACCATATCGGTTGGTAGGTGCGGAGAATGAACCATTTATTATCATTCTGGGAGGAACGGAACGGGTATATATTGACGGACGATTGTTGGAACGAGGGCAGGAGTTTGACTACGTCATCAATTATAATTCTTCAGAATTAATTTTTACATCCCGGAACCAAATAACGAAGGATTCACGAATTGTTGTTGAATTTCAATATTCAGATCAAAATTATGCACGTTCGTTAATCCAAACAGCGAATCGTTACCAGTCTAAAAAGCTGGATTTCTGGTTAAATGGCTATTCGGAACAGGATGCAAAAAACCAAACAATTCAACAGGATCTGACGGCCGGTCAAAAACAATTGTTGTCTGAGATCGGAGATACACTCAGCCTTGCTCAGATTTCCAGTATTGATTCTGTCGGATATCTTGAAAACCAGGTTTTATACCGGATGATTGATACATTGGGATATGATTCCGTATTGGTGCATTCCGTCAACCAACAGTTGGCAGTATACAGGGCAACATTTGTAAATGTAGGAACCAACAAAGGAAATTATGTTCTGAAAGAATACATCGCTACGGGAAAAGTGTACATGTGGGTTCCTCCGGTTGGTGGAATTCCTCAGGGAGATTTTGAACCCTATCGGTTGATGATCACACCGAAAAAGAGACAGATGGTTACGGCAGGAGCGAGGTACAAAATAACCAGTTTTTTATCAGCGGAAACCGAACTTTCGTATACCAATAATGATATCAATACATTCTCCAGATACGATAGTAAAGATGATCACGGGTATGCTGCACGGGCAAAATTGACAGGTAAAATTCCACTTTCAAAGGATTCTCTGAACAAGTGGTTGTTGGATACAAAACTGGATTTTGAAGCATTGGAAAAGAACTTCACCCCGATTGAACAATACCGTGCTGTCGAATTTGACCGGGATTGGAATACACGAAGCAAAGGGTACATCGGAAACCAGATCGCAACAACATTGGGAACGAATTTTGTGAATAAAAACTACGGAAATATTAACCTGGAAGGACAACAATTCATGATTGGAAGTGATTATGAGGGGTATCGAACCGCTTTAAACGGAAGATGGCAACAAAAAGGATTTCGTGCAACCTGGGATGGGAGTTACCTTCAAGGGACCGCAGCTGAAAAAAGTCAGTTCCTTCGCCATAAAACAGACCTTTCACAGAATCTGAAATGGTTGAGAATCGGATACCAGGATGACCACGAACGCAATACATTTACAGCTGAAACCATGCCGTTGGCGAAAAACAGTTACCAGTTCTGGGATTATCAGTTTTACATTGAAAATGGAGACTCGATAAAAAATAGATACCGTGTTTTTTACCGTGAACGGTATGACTGGATTTCTGATAGTTTTGAGTTGAGAACCGCCGCCAGAGCGCAGACAGCAGGGGGAGAAGTAAAGCTGACAGAAATGAAAAACCAAACACTGAATATCCTGACGAGTTACAGACAACTGAAAATTGTCGATGATGCATTGATCAACCAAACACCGGAGAATTCAATCCTGGGAAGAATTGACTACGAGTTGAGGTTGTGGAAAACAGCCTTTACATGGAACACATTTTATGAAGTTGGTTCGGGATTGGAACAAAAGCGTGAGTTCATGTACATTCAGGTAAATGCCGGACAGGGTATTTACACTTGGATCGACTACAATAACGATGGTGTGAAAGATCTGAATGAATTTGAAATTGCACAATACGTTGATCAGGCGAGCTATGTTCGCGTCTTTACCCCAAGTAATGAATACACTAAGACCTATACCAATGAATTCAATCAATCTGTTTTCTGGAGACCTGAGCGCATTTGGGCAACCAAAAAGGGAGTATTGAAAGTTCTGTCGCGGGTATCGGATCAAATAAGAATTCGAATCAACAGAAAGACGAACTTCTTTGACGGAGCAAATGCATTCAACCCGTTTGCAACGAATGTGCGTGACACCAGTTTGATTGCTACCGCATACGACTTCAGAAATACCTTGTACTTCAACCGGACATCATCGATCGTGAGTGTAGACTGGACGTATCAGAGGAATCAAAATAAAACGTTACTGGCGAGTGGTTTTGATTCCCGGGAAAATGAATTTCATGAAATGAACTTCCGGTGGAACATTACCAAAAAAATCGCTGTGGAAGGAAAAGGGCAGATCGGAAATAAAACAGCAATCGCTGATTACACGACCGGCCGGAATTTCAGCATCAATTACAATACCATCAAACCAACGTTGAGTTTACAGACAAGTACCGCATTCCGCGTTGCGCTGACAGGAAGGTACGAAGAAAAACACAACAGCGAAGAATTCGGAGGAGAATCAGCTTACATCGGAGAAATCGGAACCAATTTAAAATTCAATCAGGCTGAAAAAGGAAGTTTACAAGCCGAATTTAAAATGATTTCAATCACATACGGAGGTATTCAGAATTCCGCATTGGGGTTTGAAATGCTGGAATCTCTAAAACCGGGAATCAATTACACCTGGAACCTTGGTTATCAGCGATTGATTTCCAAAAATCTCCAGTTATCCATTCAATACAACGGAAGAAAATCCAAAGACAATAAAATGATCCACTCCGCAGGAATGGAAGTGAGGGCATTTTTCTGATTTCTGATTTACTCTTTCACAATTTTGAAAGATGTTTTCAGTTGGTCTTTTGAAACAACCGTCACAACGTAAACACCCGTTGAAAGTGCTGAAACATCGAGCACAGAATGGTTGGCATTACTGAACACGCCTTCCGCTACTTTTCGCACCTGAGCATCATAAATTTCATAACGTTCTACAGGCAGTAATGATGTAATTGTCAAATCTGAGTTAGTAACAGTCGGATAATATTTCAGATTGGCAACAAATTTTTCCTCAACACTTAATGCTTCTACAACAGTGATCACTCCTTGCATGGAACCATGTACTCCACAATGGTAATCGATTACGGCAGGATCATTAAAGGTAAACTGGTACGTTTGCCCGTTTCCCTGCATCGGACCGCTCCCAAAAGTACCCGGAGCATCTGCATCTTCTGATTGAACCGTATGGGGAGCTCCATCACCCAATGTCCAGATGACAATATCTCCTGTGTTGACTGTGACGCTGGCTTGTTCTACTGTGATTCCCATCATCCATGTGATGTTGAACGTTTGTTGGGCTTGCGAAAAAGTTCCCGTCCCAATACCTAGAATTGTAAAAAATAGTTTCATAAACAATAGATTAACTTGTTAACAGTACAAATGTCGGACAAAAAAGATTACCTGAATCAAGAGAATGTAGAAAAATGGAAAAATAATTGAACAATTAGTCTGTTGATCACCAGTATCTTTACATCGATCTATAAGGACTTACTTCTTCATACGAAACAGAAATCAATAACGGAGGTAACCACCCCTGCTTACAACCAGAAATTCAACAACGGGAGCAACTCCTTGCGGAAACAATGCCTGTTTATTTATTTTGACTCCAGGTTGAAGTTTTCACCGACAACTTTAAATGCTGTTCTTCTGTTCAACTGGTTTGCTCTGTCCTGCTCTTCTTTTGGCAGCGTGAGAATGAATTTTTCCGTTAGAATGACCTCTTTCCCGTTGTTATCCAAAATCGGTGCTTTTTCAGGTGTTAAATAATGCGTTGGAAGTGTTTCTCCATATCCTTTCGCAACAAGACGGTTGACATCGATTCCTTTTCCGATCAGGTAATTCACGCACGATTGTGCCCTTTTTATGGAAAGATTCATGTTGTATTTATCGCTTCCTTTGTAATCCGTGTGTGAATTAATCTCCACGATCAGGTTTTCATTCAGTTCCAGGAATTCATAGAGTTCATCCAGGATTGCCATTGATACCGGACGTAATTTATCTGAATCAAAGTCGTATTCAATCCCGTCGAGTTTGATCTCTTTTTTAGGAATCTGCTCCAGGTAAAAATCTTGCCGCAATACTTTGGATTCGGTTATTAATTCCGTATTTATGACAGCAGCATCTGCAAAATAACCATCTTTTTTAGCCTTCATGAAGATTTCTTCACCAATGGTAATACGAACAGTGTAATATCCGTCCTGGTTGGAGTTGACTACGTATTGATCTTTGACTCCTCTAACATCTTTGATGGTAATGGTTGCATTGGGCAGGATTGTTTCCGTTCCTTTTACAAACGTATATCCTTCCAACGTAATTACAATGGCACTGTTTTCTACTTCATAGATGTTGTAACAATGACCAAATTCGCACGGTTCCCGGTCAGAGGAAAGGAATCCTTTTTTCAACTTCGTATCCCAGATCATGTAGGTGTCATCGTTGCTGGAGTTAACCGGAGTTCCTAAGTTAACAGGTGCAGAATAGTGAAGTTGTTCCCCGTTATAATTTGATTTGAAGACATCGTAACCTCCGATGGAATTGTACCCATTGGAACTGAAAAACAGGGTAGAGGTTGCTTCGTGAAAAAACGGTGTGATTTCATCTGCAGCAGAATTAATGGCAGTCCCTAAGTTTTCAGCATTCCCTGTGATGTTACCCAATGTATCCAATGTAATTTTCCAAAGATCCATTCCCCCCTGTCCCCCCGGACGATTACTGGAGAAGAAAAGTGTTGTTCCGTCCATCGAAACAAACGGATGCATCGACACATATCCGGGTTGATTGACACGTTCGTCCAGTTTATACGCTTCAAAAAACATGAAATTCATCATCCGGGCAAGAAAAATACTTTGTTCCTTTCGGTTGGCATCACTCCAGCGGGTATAAAAAATAGCATTGTTATTATTTATTGTTGATGCGGCATCGTGTTGTGCACTGTTCATCGGGCGTCCGAAATTGGTAGCTGGTTTCCACTCTCCGTTGTCATTTTTTTCAGTCCAGTAAACGTCACACAAAAATTCCGATTGTTGATCTGGTTTTAAAATCACACCATGTGGACGGGCAGAAGTAAACATGACCCGGTCTTCATTTCCGAAGTACGAAACAGCGAAAGAAGAAGTTCCTTTATTGAATACGGAGTCAGTAGCTAGTTGCACCGTAACTTCTGTTTTTACCTGGTTTTCATCCAATGCGTACAAGCATCCGTTCATCGCCGTTTTAGCAAGTACAATTAATGAATCCCCTCCGGTGTAGGATCGGATAAATCCTTCATAGATATCAATTGCTTTACTGTAGTTTTGATTATTTTTCAGTGCATTTCCATAGAGAAAAGCATCTTCCGGGTAACCCGGGGAAGTATAGGTTTTTGCTAATTGCTCCTCCGCTCGCTTGTAATCAAAAGTATACTGATAACACAACGCGATCTGGTGATTGGTATATTGTTCCAGTGTAACAGATTTACCTGCTTTTTCCGTTGCTTTTTTTGATAACGCCCGGTTAGAAATTTGCGTCTCATACGGTAAGATTAATTCATTCAACGCAATGGTATCATTTAGCACCAGTTGATAGTGAATCAATGCATTGTGATAATCCTTTTTCTCAAAGTAGTTATCTGCAGTATTCAACCACACGATTTTTGATTGTGAAAATCCGGTCAGTCGGGTAAGTAAAAAGAAGAAAAATATTATTTTTTTCATTGGATGGTCGTGATAATGTTATAATCTCGGACAGATTTTTTCGTACTGATTTTCTCGTTTTTTGTGAACATATGTCAGGGAAATTTCAAACCCTCCTCTTCCGGTAGAAGCAGTTGACAAAGTAGATACATTGATGTCGTATCCCACTTTCAGCGTAAAACGATCCAGTTTTCCCCCAATGGTAGCAATCAACGCATCTTTTGCTCTGAAAATAACTCCTCCCAACAAGTAGAAATTACTGTTTTTCATATAATATCCTGCTTCCAGCGCATAGGTCTGTTCGTGAAACTTCTTTTGCTGCATGATCAACACTTTGGGAATCAGGTAAAACGTTTCTGTAATGTTGATCCGTGTCCCTACGTGCATATAAAAACGCAACGGTAAGCGATTGTCTAATCCGTACAGTGATTCTTTCGAATTGAGCAAGTTAAATGCAGAAATACCTACAAACGGGTTCAGACGTGCATTCTGTTTGGCGTAATAGTATAGAATACCAGCATTTACCGAAGGAATGTAAATTGTTTGTCTGTCAAAATTTTCACCGGAGACAATGGTTTGGTCGAAATGACCACCATCTGTTAAGGTGTATTGATTATTAAACGATAAGAGTTGGTACTCAACTGATTTTTGTACGAGACCTGCCTGTACACCAAACGAAAGCATGTGATTTTTTTTCTTATCCAATCCCGTGTTGTAGGAAGTGGATAATAATCCCTGTAACACATTAAAGTTACCGTAACCAGCCCTGAAGTTATTGAGTTGAACACCAAAACTCCATTTTTTGATTGGCATGTCGTAACTCAGTAAATAAGATGTATACGGTTTGAAATTGACGGATTTCCATTGCGTCCTGTATTGCGCGTGAATCCGGAAATCTGCATCAACCACTCCTGTCATTGCAGGATTCAGGAACAATGGAGCGGCGTCGTACATCGATAAATGTGCATCTTGCGCTCTGGCGGAAAATGAATATAAAATGACCGGTATAAGTAACAATCTATACATAATTCACTATCTTATAAGGGTAACATCCCCTGATTTTTTTACAATTTGACCATTTCCCATTTCAACAACAAATGTCCAGGTATACACACCGACAGGAGCATTTTCACCTTTGTGAGTACCATCCCAACCTACGGTGTAGTCATTGGTTTCAAAAATCAATGCTCCCCAATTACTGTAGACTTTGAAATCAACAGATCTGAATGGTCCTCCGCGGATGATAAATACATCGTTCTCGCCATCTCCGTTAGGGGTAAAACCTGTTGGAAGTACCGGAAGTAATTCAATTGAAATCTGCCGGGAAACCGTATCCCTGCAATTATTGGCATCTGTAACAGTAAAGGTGACAGTGTAAACACCCCCCATCGAATAATCGTGATAGGAATTTTGTTGGTTGTCGGCTTCTCCGTCACCAAAATTCCAGTACCAGTCCGTTAGGTTGGTTCCTGATGACAAGTCCTGGAAATAAACATCCTGACCAACAAGTGCCGGATTCGGTGTCATGGAAAAATTGGCATCCGGACTTTGGATAACGCTTACGTTCTGAGTAATTGATGCGGAACAGCCATCCGACGAAGTGACGGTCATCGTGACAGGATACGTACCTGGAATCTGGAAAATGAACTCAGGATTTTGAACATAGCTGTTACCCATTCCATAAAAATCGTAATGCCATCCCGTTAATGTTCCTGAAGAAAGTGTACTTTGATCTGTAAAATGAATCGGATTCATTTCACAGGCATTCGTATTGGTAAATGCAGGAACCGGAAGGTGGTAGATCAATACATTCTGAGTGATGGTATCGGTACAGTTATTATCGGATATTACAACTAGTTGTACCGTATAATTTCCTCCGGTTGAATAGACATGCTGAGGATTGTTAACCGACGAAGTTGCCCCATTGCCGAAATCCCATTCCCAGTTGGTGATTGCACCTGCCGAGAAAGTGGATTGATCAATAAAATTCGCATTGGCTCCCTGGCAGACAGAAGTAACTGCAAATGCTGCTGTCGGAACTTCTTTGAAGGTGATAAACAAACTGTCATTTTCAGGAACACAACCGTAATTGTTGGTTGATTCCAGAATTAACGTAACTCCGCCGTTTAAAAGATCTCCCGGAGAAGGGAAATAAATGGTTGAAAGAAATGCATTTCCCGGAACAAAAGAACCCGTTCCTAATGATGACCACATTCCTGCCGGTGCAGGCCCGGAAATTTGTCCTGTCAATTGAACCGCTGAATTCTCACACAACAGTTGATCCTGTCCGGCATTCACAACCGGTGCATTCACAAAATGTACACGAATAGAATCCATTTGACCGGAACAAACACCTACTGTTGTCAGGTAAAAATCAACGTAACCAAGTGTTGTATCAACAGAGCTTACTGTGTAATACGTGTTTAGCGCATTTACATCAGAAATGTTTCCGAATCCGTTGGTTGACCATTGCGCTCCGAATCCACCGGAAATAACACCGGAGAGTGGAATAAGTGCGCTTGTGGAGCAGATGGAATCCTGTGAAGTAATATCAATTGTTGGTTGCGCCGTTACATTTACATAAACGGTATCTACTTCTGCAAGGCAGTCCTGGTTATTGGTTGATGTCAGTACAAGTACAAATGAACCGGCTGAAATATCTGCAGGATCAATCAGGTAATCTGTTGTCAGAGTAGACTGACTCGGTGAAAAAGCACCATTTCCGTTTGTCGTCCATTCTCCTGTTGTTGTAGCACCACCAATTGTTCCTGAAAGGTTCAATACCGTTTCGTCGGAACAGATAAACAGGTCGGGGCCTGCAAACACATCCGGAGCAGGGGTGAAATGGATTGTTACCGTGTCTACATCACTTTCACAGGCAAAGAAGCTTCCTGCAGATGTCAAAAACAACGCAACGCTGTCGGCAGCCAATTCAAGGTGAGAAGGAGTGTATGTCGTCGTCAGATCATTCGGGTTTCCAAATGCTCCTCCGTTTCCTCCTGACCAGATTGCAGTTGTTGCAAATTGTACTCCTCCCGAAATCGTGATTGTCGGAATATTGTTTTTACAAAACGTTTGATCGGTAGCTACTGTAACAATTGGTGCCTGGATGAAATCCACCCGCATCGTGTCTGTAACAGCATTACAATTTCCGGTGGAAGTTAATACAAATGTCAATTCTCCCTGTGTATAATCACTGTTTGTGGGATAGTACAGCGTATTCAAGTCTGTTGCGTTTTGAAATGTTCCTGTTCCATTTACAACTGACCAGATCCCTGTAGTTGTTGCCCCTTTTATATCTCCGTTTAGTGCAATTGAACTGGCTCCGTTACAGAGTGTCGTATCAGTACCTGCATCCGTATAGATTCTGCGGATAAACGAGGACATGTAGTGATAGTAACAACCAGAACCGGCTCCTCCGTTGATAACCCCCAACGCGAAAAAGTCGGATGTGTTTTCAATCAGGTTGGTTGCCCCTGAAGGAAGATCGGTTGTGTTGAACGAAATTTGTGTTCCGCTCCATTGTCCCCCGGTTCCGGGTACAACATTAAATGCAGATCCCGGTACCAATGTATTACTGCCGTTTAACAGAAAATTATTAACGGCGGATGTCGGGCACAAAATGTTCAAGAAAAATGATTGGTTATTCGTTCTGGTAAAGCTCACTTGCGATGAACCAGCACAGTTGATCGGAGGTAGTAAGGCTGCACCCAATTCACATCCGAATCCGCTTGCCTGTAGTACATACACCGGTTTATCTGCCTGAACATGATTCAATTCTTCGGTAATGATATAATTCCAGGTATCTCCCTGGTTCAATAAGTGCGTACTTGTTCCATTAATGGTTGTAATGGTAACTTCTGTGAAATTTTCAGTAGCAACGACATAAATTCCTTCATTGGATGCTGCGTACATGCTCCCTTTATTCACAATGTATTCCGTTCCGACCACTTCAACAGGTACAATCTGGTCTCCCATCAAATCCCGGCAACCACCACCGCTATTGGTGACAGAGTCATCAGAAATAGTCACTGCAATTGGCTTGTCTGCAACGATAATGGAGCCGCTCAGGTTATTACCCGCAACACTCGTTGCTTGTGTTACATTCTCTGCAGTATATACTTGCCCCTTATCCAGTGTTATGGAATAGGTGATACCGGCAGGATGTCCGACAATATTGGCACGGGGTGTAATCCAGATTGTTGTATTATCTTCCGTTGCTACGATACAGAACATCTGTTTTGGTACAATCGGAGAGTAAGAACCATTGTTCCAGCTGGTCTGGAATGGTGTCACGAATTCCAATCCCACACCGTTACTACCCTTTAATGAATAAGTCTCCGGGTTGTTTACATTGGTTACAACTTCATAGACAACTGTGATCAATGTATCAGCTTCAATTTTGATCCCGTAGTCCAACGCTGTGTTGGCTGGTTTGGATTCAAGTGTATTGATGATGTGTGATACAAAAACAGAGTTCAGTGAATTGGGCGGAATAACGACCGTTGTATCATAGGTGCCTGCAGGTTGATACAACCTTACAGTTGTGGGATTCTCAAAAGATGAAAGCCGGAATACAACAGGAACATTGTTGGCATGGCTCGGGGTTACCCAGGGAGCAGCAAACCAAAATGTAGTGTCTATCTGGGCGCTTACAGCATTTGAAAATGACAAAAACGCCGTTATGACAATGAATATCAATCTATTTTTCATAATACAGGTGCTTTTTCAGTTAGTTCTTCGTGTTACTCTTCGTACTCGTATTTTCCAGAATACTCTTGTTTAGTTGATCGTCTTCTTCTTCCAGTGAAACCGGTTTTTTCTTGTTCAGAATAATGGAGAGCATTACTTCATGCGATCCGGAGTTGTACTTTCTCAATCCGTTGACAGAGAAATCATAGCCATAAGCAATTGTAAATCGTTCTTTCCATACAAATCCCGCACTGACTCCGATGGCGTCATCGTGGCGATAAACGAGTCCCAGCCAGTATTTTTTATCATACATGGCTCTCAACATCCCGGATACCTGAACAGGTACAGGTTTGGTATAGCGAACCAATATACTTGGCTGCAATTCAAATTTTTTCTTTTCAAATATAAAATTGTACCCGGCAATCATATTAAAGTGGAACTGTAGCTGAGAGTTGTACCCGGTGAATTGAATGGCTCTTCCCAACATTCGTTGTGCTGATCCCATTACAAAGAATTTAGAAGAGTAGAGGTTGAATCCCATGTTTACATCAACTGCATTGGTCGAATAAATGCTTCCTGTCAACACCTGATCCCCTTCATCTGCCATAATTGCGTCATACAAGCGAATGCGGTATTGAATGAATCCGGGTTGAATTCCCAATCCCAATTTTAGTGTTTCCGACAACTTAAAATGATGTGCATAGTTCAAATGTACACCAGTTGTATTCATCAAGCCGGAATTTTCATTGTACAGTCCGAGACCGTAACCGATTTTCCCCTGACTGCGAACAGAACCATGAACATTGAAGTTGAAATTAGAAGGAGCATTCTCAAAACCAACCCATTGATTGCGATATCCCGCATTGAAAACATGCACTTCCTGGCTACCGGCAACAGCTGCGTTGTAATAAAACCGGTTCATCATGTAATTGGAGTAAACTCCCATCTGCTGTGCTTGTGCCGATAGTGTTGTGAAGACAACCAACGCGATAAAATATAAACGTTTCTTCATGATGGATTATTTCTTTTTTCTCAGTACTAATAGTGCTCCTTTGTAAACCGGTTTTTCAATGTCCTCATTCAGGTTGATGACGTAGAAATAATTTCCGTCAGGGACTTCTTCGCCTTGAAAACGGCCATCCCAGGGCTCTGTATATCCCTCAGATCGGAAAAGCTGTTGTCCCCATTCGTTGTAGATTTCTACAATTGCATTCGGGTACAGCAACTCAATAAATGAAAGTTTCCAAACATCGTTCATTCCATCTCCGTTTGGAGAAATAACGTTTGGAATCAAGGTGCTGATTTCAGATGTTACATTGTCAATTTCAACCCATACAATGGTACTGTCAAAACACCCGAGATTGTCATATACATACTGAACGACAGGAAACAATCCGTTTTGAAAGTAAATGGTTGTCGGATCCTGCATGGTCGATGTTTGCCCGTTTCCGAAATTCCATTGATAAGAACTTGCATAAAGCGACGTGTCAATAAAGTTGAATGTCGTTCCCACGTTTACGCCACTCGTGAAATTATAAGAAAATCCTGCTTCAGGTAATGGTGTGATCAGTACTTGTTGATTGATGGTATCTGAACATCCGTTAACAGTAGAAATAATGTGAGATACATCATACGTTCCGGGATTTGGAAAGGTGAACGCTGCATGTTGCGTTTGAACAGTTCCCTGACCTCCGAAATCGTAATACCAGTAATT
>DHNG01000049.1:16394-16722 GCA_002409405.1 Flavobacteriales bacterium UBA5422
CCAGTAATTGATCAGATCTGTTGAGGTCGAATTATCTGTGAAGGAAACAACCCGTTGATTATTGGTACAGTTTGCACTGAATGAAAAACCTGCTGTCGGAAGTTCGAAAATGCTAATCGTTTGGTTGGTTGTGTCTGTACAACCTACACTATTGGTCACAACCAGTGTAATGCCATATTGGCCGGGTTGCGTGTACAAATGAGAAGGATCAACAGCGGTTGAAGTTCCACCATCTCCAAAACTCCAGTCAGTGTTTGTAATGGTTCCGTATCCTGCGAGCGAAAAATTCGTGAATGGAGAAACAACCCCCAGACAGTTGTTCTGACTG
>DHNG01000049.1:16863-29629 GCA_002409405.1 Flavobacteriales bacterium UBA5422
ACAGTTGTTCTGACTGCTGAAATTAGCATATGGAGGGGCAACAAATACGTATTGTACGACATCATTTACTGCGACACAGCTTCCATTGTTGGTAGAAGTGAGTGTTAAAACAACTTGTCCGGATGAAATTTCAGACGTTGTTGGAGTATATGTTGCATTCATGGAGGTGTTGGAAGGAGAAAAGGTACCTGTACCACCTGACCAGATCCCGGTCGTTGCACCACCGGAAATACTTCCGTTCAGTGTAATCAGTGCATCGTTCGAACAAACGAGGTCATTGTTTCCTGCGTTGATCACAGGTGCATCTGTGTAAACGATGTACACGCTGTCTCTTTCCTGGAGGCAATTACCATTTGATGTGGAGCGGAGATAAATCCAGTTGTTTTCAGCGGCAATATCATTCAACCCCGGGTAATAAGTTGTAGACAAAGAAATGTTGTTTGGTGAAAACATTCCGTCTCCTGTACTGTTCCATACACCTGTTGTTGAAGCGCCTGTTACCGATCCGTTCAACGAGACCACATTATTGTTCGCACACACGATTATGGTATCCATTGAAATTGATACAACCGGTGGTGGTGTGATATTGATGTGCATGGTATCGGTTTCTGCAAGACAGTTTCCATTGTTTGTGGAAGTCAGTACAAGTGTCGCATTTCCCGCTGCCGTTTCAGCAGGAGAAGGGGTGTAAGTTGCATTCAACGTACTTGCTCCGGGAGCGAAAACACCTCCTCCGGCAGAAGACCAGATTCCGGTTGATGCTCCCCCTTGAATGGTTCCGTTTAACGAAGTCAGGGAGTTGTTTGCACACACCGTCTGATCTGCAGATGCATTGACCAATGGCTGTTGATTGACTGTTAGGTATAAGGTGTCCTTTTTGGAAGGACAGGATGCGTCAGATGTCAGGATAATTTTTACCGGATTGATCAGCACATCGAGGTGACTGGGAATGTATTCATTTGTCAGGTTGTTGAGCCCGTAAGCAAATGAACCATATCCTGTGCTGCTCCATGTTCCTGTTAATGTTCCTCCTCCGACAATACCATTGAGCGGAAACCCGACATTTGCACATACTGTATCATTGATTCCTGCATCAACGTAGGGTTTACTGACATAATCGGATAAAAAAGCATAACTGTAACCATTAGAAGAATTGCCCTGCATAACAGCAAGACCGAAAATATCCCCTGAGTTCTCAATAATGGCCAGTGACCCGGAAGGTACTTCGGATACAGAAAAGAATTTTTGAGCGACTTTAAACGCGCCACCTGTTCCCGGAACATTCGTGAAATCTCCGGCATTGATAATACCTGCAGTTCCGTTTACGGTAAATAAACCTTCATATCCGGTTCTGGTATATACAATAACGCCGAAATCATCCGCAGAACTTCTGTAGGCGGAGGTAATGTAATCTCCTGCGCAAAATACATTGGGTACTTGCGATGAACCAAGCTCGCATCCCATTGAACTGACATGATATACATATACAGGTTTATTTGATTCAATGTAAGCGATGTCATCAGTTAATGCAATTTCATAGGTTTCACTCCAACTGATGGTTGTTGAAGTCGTTGTTGAAGTATGAACCGTTAAATTGGTCCCGTTTTGTGTTGCCAGTACATAAATTCTGTCGGTACTTCCTGTTCCTTTTCTGACAATGTGTTTAGTACCTAATTGATTAATGTTTGTGAGCTGTTCCCCGATCGCATCGGAGCAGGAAGCATTTGCCAGACCATCTTCAAAAATGGTAACAGCAACCGGTTTGTTAGAAGAGACAATTGATCCTGCTAAAGAAGTAGCTGCCGTTGTATTAACATCACGCGCGCTGTACGTTTGTCCTGCATTCAATACAACAGAAAAAGATGTATTTGCCGCATGTCCCGTAATAGCTGTCCGGGGAGTGACCAGAACAGTTGTGTTATCTTGTGTTGCAACGATGTCAATGGATGAAAAAGAAGCGGGTGTTGACGTAGAATTGGCCCAGTATTTTTGAAAAGGAGTATAAAAATTTGTTCCCAATCCGTTGACACCTTTCAGGCTGAATAATTCTTTATTGTTTGTACTGTTGATAGAATAACTGGCTGAAATAAGCGCAGAGGATACGATCTTAATCCCGTTGTTGGACACAACATTGCCTGCCGGAGATTCAATACTTGTAAGAAAGCTACTCAAATCAACTTGTTGATGTGTATTTGCTGGAACGGAAACCGTTATTGGAGTAAAACCGACATTTGCAGGAATACTTAGTGTAACAGTTGCCGGATTGGAATAGGCTGTCAGATGAATAGCAACAGGAGCATCCCCTAAACCACTTGATGCATTGGGTGCTGCAAACCAAAACAAGGTGTCTTTTTGCGCATGTGAATAGTTAACGAGCGAAAAAAACTGGAAAATGAATATAATAAACACATACAAGTGCTTTGTTTTTTCAGTGATAGTATTCATAAAATCTTTTGTCTGTTGTTAAAAAGCTTTTATCAACGGCCATTTTTCAGTGATAGATGGCAATTGAGCCGCAAATATAAGCATTTAATCCTCTGCTCGTTAAAAAAGACGAAAAATATTCATGATAGATAGCGTAATCTAACAAGAAAAATGCGAAAAGTATTTGTTCATACAGATTACTCTATTTGCTATTTGATCGAGCTTTTGTTTACCAGGATGACAGAAAAGAGAATAACGAGTACTCCGGCCCATTGAAGCAACGCGATACGTTCGTCCAGAATGATATGTGCCGAGATAATGGATACAGGGATTTCAACTGCGGCAATGATGGCTCCGATACCGATACCAACCAGTGGAATTCCCTTTGTAAACAACAGTGGTGGAATAATGGTTCCAAACAAAGCAAGCAAAGCTCCCCACAATAGTCCGTTTGTTGATGTGAAATAGGTAATGATGTCGTAATTCCAATAGGCAATAACAAACAGAAAGCCTCCCAGAATCAGGTATTGGCTCCTCACCGCATTTTTATGTCCGGTTTCAATGTTGCTGGATGCATACAGGGAGATTGTGTATGAACTTGCGGCGAGCATTCCGAGTCCGATCCCTCTCCAATCAATGGAGGCTACTTCAACAAAGACATTTGTCGCCAGGGCTGTTCCGATCAGGATGGTAAGTGTTCCTGCGATTTTTAACGCATTGGGAAATCTCCTGCTCAACAGTGCTTCCAGTAAGACACTCATCCAGATGGATTGCATCAAAAGGATGATCCCCATAGATACAGGAATGTATTGAATGGACATGTAATAAAAAATACTGGTCATACCAAAGGTGGTTCCGAATAGCACTAATTTTACTTTGGAACTGCCTTTTAATTTAACAGAACTCTGCTTTTGCTGGAACCGTGCTAATACCAACAAAAAACAAACACCGACAGCAAATTGCATGAAGGTGAGTACACTGGTGTGAATACCCTGATTGTTGGCAAATTTGACGATCGTGGCTAATATTCCGTAACTCATCGCTCCCAGAAAAACGAGCGCAGCACCTTTTAGTTGTTGGTTTAATTGCATAAAATGATGTAAAATAGATTATTGTTTGTCTACCAGTAGTCGCTCACATACCGTATGACTCAGTGTTTCGGCAGGATGATTTTCATAATGAACCACCATTGTTTTATCAAATGATTCAACGGAAAGAATCGAGATGGAAAGGCCCAGTCGCAAGTCACGGCTGTTGAGAAATTGTAAAAATTCACTCGAATTATTGATTACTGCACCCAGAATTACTTCTTCGCCCGGCTTGCAATCACTTAACTTATGGAATTCTTTCCAGTTTATTTTCCCGTCTTTGTCTGGTATAGGAGAACCGTGAGGATCGAACTTAGGGAAACCGAGCAGTTCGTCCATTTTTTCAAAAAATAAAGGGGATTGAATGTGTTCAATTTGTTCCGCAATATCATGTACTTGTTCCCATCCGAATCCCATCTTTTCTACAAGAAACATTTCTGTCAACCGGTGTTTGCGAATAATGGCAGCTGCCCTTTTTTCACCTTCTTCGGTCAATTTTAATGGCTTGTAACTTTCATAATGAACCAGATTTTTCGCAGAAAGCTTTTTCATCATACTTGTAACGGTCGGCATCTTAATGTTTAGATGTCGGGATAACTCGTTGACGTTCACGACTCCGCTTTCTCCAGCTAAGTTGAACAAGGCCTTTAAATAATTTTCTTCTGCTAGTGAATTCACACCCCTAAAAGTAGTCAATGAGAATAGAAATTTGAAATTTTTATAAAAAATATTTGTTAGATATATCTAACTTTATAATTTTGCAAATGAAATTGTAAAGTTTGAATCATGTTTTGTTTGAATAGATCTCATTGGATTATCCTTGTGTTTACTTTTTTTACAAGCCTCTCATTTTCTCAGGGGACGACTATCCATGGAAGAATCTCCAATGAAGGAGAGCCCGTTCCGTTTGCACTGATTTTTGTAAAGGGAACGTCATTTAATGTGCAGGCAGATGCAGTTGGAAGCTACCGGCTTGTATCTGTTCCGTATGGAGAATATGAACTAATGGTCTCTGCTTATGGATATGAGAAAGTAACGCGAATGATTCGGATTGAAGATGAGCAAGCATACCACCTGGATATTGAATTGAAGCAAGCTGAACGAAACATTGATGAGGTGGTTGTTTCCGGGACGATGAAAGAAGTGTCAAAACTGGACAGTCCGGTTCCAGTAGAGGTATACACCGACAAATTTTTTAAGGCGAATCCCAATCCGTCTATTTTTGAAGCATTGCAGCAAATCAATGGTGTGCGCCCGCAAGTGAATTGCAATGTATGTAATACAGGAGACATTCACATCAATGGATTGGAGGGGCCTTACACAATGGTGTTAATTGATGGAATGCCCATTGTTAGTGGTCTTTCTTCTGTTTATGGCTTGAGTGGTATTCCACAGGCACTGATCGATCGGGTGGAGGTGGTGAAAGGTCCTGCATCGACTTTGTATGGGAGCGAAGCTGTGGGGGGATTGATAAATATCATTACCAAAAAGACAACCAATGCCCCATTACTTTCTGCTGATGTTTTCGGAACAACCTGGGGAGAAGTAAATGCAGATATTTCAGGGAAATTTAATGCAGGCAAGAAAGCACAGTCCTTAGTGGGAATCAATTATTTCAATTACCAACTTCCGGTCGATAACAACAAGGATGGGTTTACGGATGTTACATTGCAACACCGGATTTCGGTCTTCAATAAATGGAATTTTGACCGTAAAGAAAACCGGTTGTTTTCACTCGCTGCGCGCTATATATATGAAGACCGATGGGGAGGAGAAATGGGGTGGAACCGTTCATTCCGTGGAGGAGATAGTATTTACGGAGAAAGTGTTTACACCAACAGATGGGAATTATTCGGAACTTATCAATTGCCGTTAAAAGAAAAAATCTTCTTCCAGTTCAGTGCAAACGGACATGATCAAAACAGTGTTTATGGAAATGTACCCTACCTGGCACAGCAATACATCGGTTTCGGTCAGCTGACCTGGCACAAAACCATCGGAAGAAATGATTTGCTGGTTGGAGCAACATACAGGTATACTTATTATGATGACAATACACCTGCTACCAGTACTTTTGATACAATAACAGGAGGACAGAACATGCCTTCACAAGTGCATCTGCCCGGAATGTTTATCCAGGATGAACTCACATTGCATACCAATCATAAATTGTTGTTGGGGTTACGCTATGATTACAATTCGTTGCATGGAACAATTCTGACACCACGTCTGAATTACAAATGGAACTCAAATAATCGTAAAAATATCGTACGGGTAGGTATTGGAAACGGATACCGGGTGGCCAATGTCTTTACCGAAGATCATGCTGCGCTGACAGGGGCAAGGGAAGTTGTCTTTATATCTGAATTGAAACCGGAAACATCCTGGAACGGAAATATCAATTTCGTGAAGCACATCATGTTTGGTAACGGGAACTTTTTAGGACTGGATGGAACGGTTTTTTATACCTATTTCAATAATAAAATCATTCCCGATTACGAAACGAATGTGAACCAGATCATCTACGACAACCTGGATGGTCATGCCGTTTCTCAAGGATTGACACTTAACCTCGATGTTTCCTTGAAGAATGGATTAAATGCTCGGGTAGGAGGGACGTTGATGGATGTATACAGTGTGGAAGAAGGGATAAAAGAACGTCAGTTGTTTTCAGAACGCTTTACAGGCGTCTGGAACATTGGTTACACGATTCAGAAAATAGGATTAACGATTGATTATACGGGTAATGTGTACAGCCCGATGCGATTACCTTTGCTGGGAGATACAGATCCGAGAACCGGGTATTCTCCATGGTGGAGCATTCAGAATATCCAGTTGACAAAAGCATTCAGGCATGGGATAGAGGTATACGGCGGAGTGAAAAACCTGTTGAACTGGACACCTGCAAAAGGAACACCGTTCTTAATTGCCCGCTCCGGAGATCCGTTTGATAAACAAGTACAATTTGACGGAGCAGGGCAGGTTGTTGCAACACCTGAAAATCCATATGCACTCACGTTTGATCCTTCGTATGTGTACGGACCAAATCAGGGAATTCGTGGGTTTTTGGGAATCCGATGGACATTTCACTAACTCGGGAGGTATAACACGCATATTATCAAAGAAAAAGATTTAATAAAAATCTTACAGCTGTTTGCCGAAAAAAACTAAATTTACAGAAACCAATTTAAACCTATATGAAACAGCATTTGAATACATTCATTATTGGATTGTCCATCGTCATTGTTGCAGCTATTCTGGGAAGTTCTTATTCTTCTAAGTATAAGCAAAATCAAACAATTAGTGTAACAGGGCTTGGTGAAGAGAATTTTACTTCCGATCTGATTGTATGGCAAGCTAATTTCTCAAAAAGAGGAACAGATTTGAAAGCCATTTCCACGGAATTGAACAATGACCGATCTAAAATTAAAAAATACCTTACGTCAAAAGGAATCAGTGAGAAAGATATTGTGTTTTCTTCTGTGAGTATCACTAAAGAATTTTCTAATTCGTATGACGAGCACGGAAATTTTATGTCTTCCTATTTTACTGGATATTTGCTCACGCAGAATCTGCGCATCGAATCCAAGGAGGTTGATAAAATTGAAACCGTTTCCCGTGAGGTTACTGAATTGATTGATCAGAATATTGAATTGACTTCCCTCGAGCCGGATTATTATTACACGAAATTGGCTGAATTGAAATTGAAAATGATTGAAAACGCAACCAAAGATGCAAAGGAACGTGCTGATAAAATAGCATCTAATTCAGGCGGTTCACTTGGAAACCTGAGAAACGCATCCATGGGAATCATTCAGATCACAGCAAAAAATTCTGCTGAGGATTACAGCTGGGGAGGATCATTCAACACTTCTTCCAAATTAAAAACAGCTTCGATCACTATCCGTCTGGAATACGGGATCGATTGATATATACTTCATAAGTAACTGATTTTCTAATTTATCAGTGCATTCTTAAAAGAAATAAATCGTTTTACTTTACAGACAATTTGATGTTTGTAGATCATCACGGCGGTTATTTGTATATTGCTATATCGTATTATTGCGATATGGGGAAAATGGAATATCCATCGGATTGTGTACGTTTCAAAAAAGTAGTAGGGACATGAAAAATGTATTTTACGATGGATCTCGCTATCTGTTTTCCCGCTCTTCTTTCAATGCTTTCTGAATGTTAAAAAACACCTTGTCAATTGTTTCATACAGGTTGTTCGGTTGCGGACCTAAAGCAGGTGCCTGAACAATGTACGAGTACGGATCAATAAGTACATACGAAGGAAATGTTGCGATCTTGTAGTTTGCCCAGAATGCTGAATTGTCCGGAATAACGGCAACATCCCATGCTAATCCGGAAAGAACAGACTTGCTTGCATCATTCATGGATGATTCTTTGCAAATGGTGAGAAACGTTACATCTTTGAGGTATTTTTTTTGTAATTCTCTTAATAGCGGGAGTTCAATTTTATTTTTCTCCGAAGATGGATCAAAACAATGGATGTACAGATATTTTCCCTTGTAGTCAGAAAGTCCTTTGGATTGATCACTGATCGTTTTTACAACAAATTCAGGAGCCTTTCCGCCACTTGCAGCTTCTGTTAGCCGTGAAATCATATTGGTTGCAACGATTTTATTGGCATCAAATAACGCGTGGTGTTTTACACTGTCAAGAACAGAAATAATGTTTGTCTGCGGATAATCCGGGGAATAGTACAATTCGGAAAGAAGTTCAATCATGGCAAGTTCACGTACCCGCATATTGATCATCGTGTATTCCATTCCCAGTGCATTCATAATCAATGAGGGGCTGCTTTTTAACAATCCGAGGTATACCCGGTTATTTACTTCCATTGGAATGGTGGGCATCATTCCCTTGTAAAAGTTTTTAAAATAATCCATGTAGGCATCATTTCGATAACGTACAGGCTGGTACTTGATGTAGAAATCATGTTTTTCGTAACGATTCCTGTTCGCCGTTTGCTGAATATTGTCAACCGTATTAGCAATGGTAAACCGAACGTAATCATAGATGTAATTACCCGTGTCTTTTGCATAGTATTTTTGCGCAGCATCCTTGAATTCATCCATGTTTTTGCTAAACGCGACCGGATTTTTAAGATGATCGGAATAGTTGATTGCCATGTAATTATCCAACCAACGGTTGAATCCCAGTATCTGATAGTTGATGTCTGTTGAATCCAGATCATAAAAGGTTACCTCTACCTGGTTTCCTGCCGGACGATAAGGTTCATATTTGTCCTTTACCGGAAAATAAATGGAATAGTTCCCACCCGGTTGTACATATAAGAAAGATCGGTTGTTCCCAATACGTACAATGACCTTTTGCACTTCTTCGACCGTAAAAAGTAAAGAAAAGAGTGAGTCATTCTTAACAGTTGCAGAGGCCATCGTTGATTCTTTCATACTGAAATAATCTTCAATTTCATTCAGTTGAACAGTCTGTCCGATATAGCCGGGAGCAAATCCTTCGATTTTTACAATTTTACCGGATTGCGTAAATCCTGTTGCTGTGATTGCAAGGAAAAATAAGAAGCAGAAAACGTGTTTCATTTCATTGTTTTTTGATTTCAAATCAGAAACCATACCACTTATTAAACGAGCAAATACGGATTTGTTACAAATTTATCAATCGCTGCTCCATTCCGATGAATTTCCCGGATAATTGTCGAACTGATTGCTGAGTACTCCGGGTCTGTAAGAAAAATCACAGTTTCAATGGAAGAAATTGATTGATTCATATGTGCAATGGAACGTTCATATTCATAATCTTTGGAATCGCGTAACCCTCTGATGATAAACTGGGCATTGATGTCTTTACAAAAATCAACTGTCAGTTTGTTGTATACTTCCACTCTAACTTTTGGTTCATTCTCGAATAATGACCGGATATGAAACAGTCGTTTATCTGTATCAAACAGATAATTTTTTGTGCTGTTGACTCCGACTCCGATGACGATTTCATCAAATAGATGCAATGCTTTTTTTATTACGACTTCGTGTCCTTTTGTAAAAGGATCAAAGGAGCCGGGAAACAATCCTCTTCTCATGATTTATTTTTAGATGAATTTAACCAGGTCGATTAACCGGTTGGAATAACCTGCTTCGTTATCGTACCAACCAACAATTTTAATCATTCTTCCGACAACACTTGTTAACTCCGCGTCGTATAGACAGCTGGTGGGATTGCCGATGATATCCACAGAAACGATCGGATCTTCTGTATATTCCAGAATTCCCTTTAATTCACCTTCGGACGCAGCTTTCATTGCCTGGTTGATTTCTTCAATGGTGATTGGATTTTTGACCACCATAGTGATATCTGAAAGAGAACCGTTCGGTACTGGCACGCGTACTGCTCCGCCACCTATTTTCCCTTCGTATTCAGGAAAGATTTTCGTGATTGCTTTTGCTGCACCTGTGGAAGTCGGTACAATTGATTCCGCTGCTGCTCTGGCTCTTCGCAAGTCTTTATGAGGAGCATCGTGCAAACGCTGATCGGATGTGTAACTGTGAACCGTTGTGATAAACGCATTTTCAATCTCACAGATTGACTTCATCACATAAAACAAGGGAGCAATGTTATTTGTTGTACAGGAAGCATTGGAAATCACTTGCTCCGTTCCGTCCAGAATATTGGTGTTGACACCCATTACAACTGTTTTTATCTCTGCATCTGAAGGTGGGGCTGAAATAATAACTTTTTTTGCACCTCCTGCCAGGTGTTTTTCAGCCTGTGCTTTTTTTGTAAATAACCCGGTTGATTCAACAACGATATCAACGCCGTATTTCCCCCATGGAATTAATTCGGGATTTTGTTCCTGATGAAAATAAACTTTCTTCCCGTTTTCAAAAACCAATGCATTGCCGTCTATTTCAAATTTCAATGGATTACGACCATGGATACTGTCATATTTAAATAAATGAGCCAATGTCTTTATATCAGCTAAATCATTTACCAATGCAACCTGAATATCATTTTGCATGAGTGCCATTCTTACAAAATAGCGCCCGATTCTTCCAAAACCATTAACACCTACAATTTTCATACACCTACTTTTTTAACAAAAATACGTAAAAACGAAAAGAGGTCACCACATTTGATGACCTCTTCTTTGTATTCTTAACAGATTTTTAGTGAACTACCTGAATGAAACCATGTTTCGTCAGTTCGTCACCACCGTATATTTTCGCTTTGATGGTATAGAAGTAAACTCCTTCCGGAACAATATTCCCACCACGGTCTCTACCATCCCATGATCCTTGAACATCATTGAATTCGTAGATAATATTTCCCCAACGGTTCACAATGATACAGTTGAAATCAGCGATACCGTCAGAATTAACAAACCACTTATTATTTCCTGACTGAGATGACAGGGAAACAACGTTTGGTGCTTCAATGTCACATGCGTGATATGTAATGACTGCAGTATCAGAATAAGTATAACATGGGTTGCTGATTGTAACAACATAACTTCCGGCTTCAGTAACAGGAATAGAAGGTGTTGTTGCTCCTGTATTCCATGCATACGTCACTTGAGAAGGTGGCTCCCATGCGTGTAATTCATATTGGATACCATTACACAAGCTCGTATCCTTCACTTCTGTATAGATGTATGGAGGGAAGTTGATGTCTCCTTCATAATGGATGTCACAGAATGCATCATGATATTGAACTGTATAAATACCAGGTGTTGATACCGTGATTCCTGGTTGCGATGCAGTTGTTCCGAAAACAAATACTGCGGCTGTATCTTCCGACCATGTTGTTGATGGATTGTCCAGTACAGACCATGTTCCTCCCTGGAAGCTGGTAACAGATAAGTCAAAACTTCCTAAGTTACATGCCTGAGCCGGGATATTTGGTATTCCTGCAGGAACAAACAAAATTGTTGCGTTGTCAGATAAAGACGGACAATATTTGTCTGTGAATGTTACCTGTGCACTATATGGCAATACGGAAGTTGTAATGATCGGATTGTGAATCGTGTCATTTGAAAACGTGATCACAGTAGGATCCAGTGTTGACCATGTTCCTCCGTTAAACGAAGTAACAGATGCTAGATCTACTTCATAGGAGTCTCCACACACGGTATCGTTTTCGAAAATTGTTGGTCGGAACGAATAAATGATTTGAGCCTCCAGATTACCGGCACATGGTGTACTTAAGTTCACCGTATAAATACCATAAGTTGTCGCCGTGATAATCGGATTTGAAGCAGTTGTACTTGAGAAGGAAATTTCCGGATGAGGAGAAGACCATACGGCTCCTGTTCCTGCAAATGCTCCTGTAACCTGGTAATTCAGGTTGTTACAAGAAATTGCATCCGGGAAAATAATGGAAGAAACTCCCTGACCGATTGTAAAGGTTGTATCATTTTGACACATACCTGTGCTGTCCTGATTGTAGATGGTATACGTTCCAGGAGTCAACCACATGGAGAAATCACCATCGTTCGGACTTCCTGTATTCCAGTCCATAAAATCAATTGCCAATGAATCTCCGATTGTCAAAAGCGTAGAATCTTCACCCGGACACAGGTATAAATTACCTTGCAAATCAAAATTAGCAGGTTCCGGTACGTAAATGTACTCTTCAACACGTTTGTAGCAGTTTCCGAGATTTACAGTCACACCAAACACCCCTGTTTCATCAATGTATGTTTGAGGATATGTACTTTGATTGTCCCATAAATAACCATCATATGGGCCGTTTAATACACTTACCTGGAAACTGTCACAGGCAGTAGTGTAAGAAAGTTGTGGATTTAAATTCGTACCGCTATTGTCAATTACAACCACAAATGAAATCGTTGTGACTCCCGGAGTCGGGGAGAAGTTATCTGTTGCTGTTACTGACATGTTATATGTCCCCGCATCAGCAGGTGTTCCGATAACTCTTAATACCAGATTAGCAGTATTCCCGGGAATGTTTGCAACTTCTTGTAGCGAAGCCAGTCCACCATTGTTGTATGTAATTGAAGTGGTCTGATTTAATTCTGGAGACAAGAATGTCAACATGATATCTGCAGTATCTCCGTATGAACAGACTTTAAATGTGTCACAAGAAGAAACTCCTTGTGCAATCGGAGGAATGTTTTGAGATCCTGTAATATCAAAGAAGAAGCTTTTGTAATCCAGGTAAGAAATACCATCATTGTTTCCAAGCGGTCCGTCAAAATCATTTCCCGGATGGTCAAAACGCCCGATCAAGAA
>DHNG01000049.1:29748-63589 GCA_002409405.1 Flavobacteriales bacterium UBA5422
CAAAACGCCCGATCAAGAAATAACCTACGTTGTCCCCTTTATTTGCTCCACACGTTGCAGGGATACCACAGAATCCACCTGATCCACCACAAGTATAGTTATTTCCACCGTAAGAACATGAACCATTAGTACTACAAGATGCTGCTCCTGTTGTCCATTGCATATCCTGGTAACAGAAGGCTACATTGTTTCCATCCGGAACAGCCGGATCTGCACCATTTGTCAGAATTAACTGGAATGTATTACGCTTGTCTCCCTTAGTATCATAATATCCAACACTTACCCAGTTGATATAAATGGCAGTGGGTGTAATTTTATACAATACCTGTCCAAATCCTCCGCGTGTATCAACATCTGCCCAGAAAGGAGCAATAATTCGATTGTTATTGGAAGGGAACGCTGTCGATGAAAATGCAGATAATGCCGTTCCAAACGTAACATTTCCATTGTTATTAATGTATAAAGAGTTATACGTTGTCCCATAAAAATTGAATGAGAACGGAAGATTGATTAAGGAACTGGATCCATCATCATTTGGTGCCAATGCGAGAGAATACGTTCCATCCGGTTGGATATAACAGTCACAATCTGTCGCTCTGGACTTTGTTTGAATTGAAGGACCAATAACAGGTTTAGCTGTCCCTTCCGTAATCTGGTAACTCAAATCTTGTACAATGGTGTACTCATTAAGTGTCCCATCCATTTTGGCTTGGATGTACTCGGGAGAATCTACTCTTATTTCTTGTTGAGAAAATAGATTAATTGTAAAAAGTTGACTCAAAAGTACAATCACTAAAAAACTAATACTTTTCATAGGATTTTATTTTCTTTTAAATGTAGACTACAAATCTATAAAAATAGTTGCTTCTTTAACAAAATAAAAAGGGAGTGTTAAAAAACACCCCCTCTTTTTATCGTGTATGATTATACCTTGTTTATTAGTGTACTACTTGGATAAAGCCATGCTTGTCTATTTTTTCTCCACCTTCCAGTGTGGCATCTATTTTGTAAAAATAAACTCCTTCACTAACAATGTTGCCACCCATGTCACGACCATCCCAATGTCCGTTTACACCGTCGTATTCATAGATTAAATTTCCCCAGCGATTCACAATAATACAGTGAAAGTCTGCAACACCATGGCTGTTAACAAACCAAAGGTTGTTTCCTGATTGAGAAGATAGTGAAATGACATTTGGTGCAGAAATGTCACAGGCTTCGAAATGAATGACTGCTGAATCGGAATAAGAATAACATTCATTGGATGCTGTAACAATGTATACCCCGGGTTGACTGACAGTAATTGATTGTCCTGTGGCACCCGTATTCCAGCTGTATGTTTGACCGTCAGGACCGTTCCAGGCAGACAGTGGGTACTGAACTCCTAAACACAATGTTGTATCGTTGATGTCTGTCCATGGATACGGAAGGAAATTTAATTTTACTTCTTGTGTCATGTTACAGAAATTGTCCGTAAAACTCATCCTATATACTCCAGCAGTCGGATGTGAAGAAACAAACGTTTGGGAAGGAACGTTTCCTCCTGCTGTCGGATTGCCGGATATAATTACCAGTGCCGTGTCTTCATGCCAGGAAGTAGAAGGATTGTCAATGACCGTCCAGATTCCTCCCGTATGAGAACTTGTTACTAAGATTTCAGACATGTCATTACATGAATATGCCGGAGGTTGTATCACTGTAGGGAACGGCGCAATAACAACTGTTGCAGAGTCTGCATCACATACATCAACATAAATCAATGTGAAATTAGTTGTTGTTGTCCCTGAATTAGGAGTGAATACTGGATGTAATACATTTACAGACGGACTGAATGTTCCGCTTCCTGCCGGAAGAACCTCCCAATGTCCGCTTCCTGTTGAAACAACACTTCCTGTTGGTACCTGAAATGAGTTGCCGCAAAATGAGGTATCGTTAAATAGGGTAACATTCACAGGGAATACCAATGTGAAATCTTGCTCAAAGAAACAGGATGTTGATACATTGTTTGCATAGGTAAATGTTGCCGTATATGTTCCGGGATTTGCGCTTGCATGTGTGGTTACAATTCCTCCGCTAACTGTTGTTGATGGCGAGAACGTAATTCCGTTACCACTCCAGACACCTCCTTCATAAGAGTTAACAACGAGTTCTTTAATTGCTTCACAATTGTCAGAAGGAGAGGACACTGTTGGCAACGGCATGATTGTTACATTCACCGTGTCTGAAACACATGCATCTGTTAAAATCAATGCGTAATTGACAATTCCGGAAGCTGCAGTAAACAATGGATTCAGAATTGCATCGTTATTGAAAGAGCCGTTTCCGTTTTCCTCTGACCATGTAAATGAGCCCAACACAGAAACACTTCCCTGAGGAACCTGAAACGAAGTTCCGCAGACAGTTGTGTCATTGAATAATACAGGTGGAACATGTGCTACAACAACGGCCGTATCCGAAACAGTACAGTTGTTAGAAGGGTCTGTTACATGTAAAATAAATGTTGCAGTTGTCGGGACTTCAGGGTTGGGAATATTGCTAAAGTCAGACAAGTAAATATTTCCATCTGTTGCATCCCATGAGAATGTGACAGATGATCCTGTATTGGAAGATCCCTGTCCCTGCAGATAAGCGGTGGAATCAAGACAAATTGCCAGATCAGGCCCTGCGCTTGCAGTTGGAAGTAGTGTATTTCCTGTTACAATAACGTTGACAGATGAAGAACATCCGTTTCCTGGATCTGTCGCGGTAAATGTATATGTTCCCGCAAGGTCTACTAATGCATGTTGATCCTGAGTTCCTAAAATATTTCCATCTACTGTGCTCCACGAAACGACGGTGTTTACATTCGTTGTATTTCCTGTTAAAACAACAGTTGAATCGTTACAGGAAATGATTGGTGCTGTTATCGGGTCTATAACCGGTCCGTCCAGATCACCATCAACAGCTACAGATACGGATGTAATACATCCATTTGCTTGATCAGTTACTGTAAATGTGTAAATCCCGACTCCGTCAATCACTGGTGTTGTGCTGCTATTTCCTGATACAATACTTCCATCCGGTGTTGTCCAGTTATAGATTAAATTTGATTGAGTTCCGGATGAATTGGTTGCATTTCCTTGTAGTGTTTCGCTGGAATTGATGCAATCTAAATCTGCCGGAGGATCAATGCTGACTACTGGTTCATTTCCATTTCCATTGACAGTAACTGTTGCCGTACTGGTACAGGATGTCGCCGGATTTGTAACCGTTACAATATAATTTCCGATGGAATTGACGGTTGGTGTCGGAGTTGTAGCACCTGCTAGTATTCCTCCGCTTCCTCCGCCGGAATCTGTCCATAAAAAGGTAGAACCGGGCGTTGTGGATGAGCTTTGCAGTTGAACACCTGATGAGTTGGTACAGTCTAATACAACCGGAGAGGTGACACTGATATTCGGACTCGGGTTAACTGTTACGTTAAAATTCACTGTTGGAGAACAATAAGTAGGGTCCGGTGTAAATACATATGTTCCGGAAGAAGTGTTGTTAATTGTTGCAGGTGACCATGTTCCCGGAATACTATTCAATGATGCAGAAGGCAAAGCAGGGGCCTGATCTCCCTGACAAATCGTAATCGGATCAAATGTAGGAGTGGTCGTTGCCGGTGCAGCGTAATTCAATATGTGTGAACAATCGTTGGAACCCGTAAAATAGGTTTGGATAGTACAGGTAGGTGTGCTCAGACTCAGTCCGGGTATTGAAATAACATACGGACTACTACCCAGTGACGAAACGGGAATTGTTTGCGAAGCACCACTGCATGGAGTGATCACCAGGTTTCCGGTCGTAGGGGGATTGGAAAAATTAACCTCCAGGTTGGCGGTATAGGTTCCGCTACCCACATTACAGTTAACACTTGCAACTTCGGCCTCTACATAACAGCATGCTTCCACATGGACCGTTAATGTGTAGTCATTCGTTGCAGGACACCCCGGAATACCTCCTCCGGATGAATGTACGACGTACGTATACGTTCCTACAGTTGGTGGAGGAGTAACTGTTACCGTAGCTCCATTTATTGAACTTAGATGAGGAGATGGGTCCCAGGTGTAAACACCGTCCCCTCCGATGGCTGTTGTTGTTACACTTTCACCCATGCATATTGTTACTTCATCCCCGGTTGATAAACTCAACGGGAGTGCGACACCTTCCGTGGCGACAAACGTATAGTCACAAACATTTCCGGCATACCCGTCTATCATGATGTAATATTGATTTCCGGGAGTTAATCCGGTTGCTGTGACGTCATATGGTGTATTTTGCGCATACATTTGATTTACACACACCAAGCCTGTTACAGGGCCACTGCCACATGTCGCAGCATCAAAGATAAAGACCTGAATCCCTTCACTGCTCGGGCAATTGTACACGTATGCATCAAAAGAAATAGTAGTTGACTCTGCAGTAAATGAAAGAAAGGCATTGTTTTCTATCGATCCGCAAAAAGCCCCTCCTCCGCTGGTGCTCCCTAGCTGAGGCCACGTGTCTACTGTATAGGAAGCAGATGTTGTTCCGCAAAATCCATGAACGTTACAAATTGGAGTTGCTGTGGCACATGATTCTCCCGGAGGAGGATTTACTGCACATGGAGGCATTCCCGGAGGTGGGGGAACCACACCACTGCTTCCTCCTCCTGAAAATGAAATAAATGAAATAGCGATACTACAAATGAGTAGTAACAGGTGAGTAATAGCTTTCATAAGTTTGTATTTATAGTTTTTGAATAAGGATTCTTTCGACACTTCCGTTTGGCTGTGTGAGTGAAAGTTTACATTCTTTTTCACTTAAAAAATCCACCCGGGCAATGATTAATTTTCGATCCCGTTTCGGATTGGTATCAACAGACTTAACCCCTGGCTGCACAATTTCCATGATGTATTGTCCCAACCGTTCTTCAACAACAATGAATGTTCCTACCAGTTTCCCTTGTTGGTATGTTGAAACATGTTGACCTTCAACTTTAACTTGATCGTAATAAGTATCGGTAACAACTTTGTAATCGCCGGAAGAAAGTGGGAGCCGGACTTGTGAGAATAAACTGCTGCTTGCAAATAAGCACATGAATAGCAAGAGTGCAGAGGTTGATCTAATTTGTTTCATAATAGCATGTTAATAACTAAATAGTTGGTGTATTTATCTCCAGACGACGGATCGGGTTCAATAGTTGCACAGGATAAATACGCGGCCAAAAGTATGAAATTAATCGGCATTCATTTCTAAAGTATATCTTTGTTCTATGGGAAAAAATCAAACGCTGATCAGGCCGTTGAGCTTGTTGTTACTCTCCTTGTTAATGGGGTGGTGTGCATGGAATATAAGTGGGCTTTCGCTCTTGTTATTCTTCGCTCTGGTCCCGTTTCTTTTGGGGATTTCATCCATTAGTGAGCGACAGAAAAAGAGCGGATTCATCACCGTTTTTTACCTCTTGATTTTTAAAATCGTATGGGTTGCAGGGCAGGTTTATTGGTTGAAAGATGTGACGTACGATACGTTTTTTGCAATTGTTTTAACGCATTCTGTTTTGTTTGTGTTAATTCTAACACCCTCCATCTGTTTTATTGCGAAAAAAAAGGTGGATTTGGCGATTTACTTCCTGTTGATCGGCTGGATTCTGTTTGAATACCTCAAGCAAAGTATTGCGCTGCTTAGCCCGTTTTATATCCTTGGAACTTCTTTGGGAGAGTACCCGTCGATAATCAGAAGTTACAGATGGATAGGGATAGAAGGAGGGAGTGTGTGGATACTGTTGGTCAACTTGTTTACCTATAAGCTAATTGCGTCTTTGAAAGATAAAGTAAGGTTAAAAAAGAACACAATCAACCTGGCTTTGGCAATTGTTATACCCTTATTATTATCTGTTGTACTATCGATCTTTAAAAATGAAGGGACTGAAAAGGTTCATGTCGCAGCATTACATACGGATTTCAACCCGGTGAATACCTATTATGCGACACATCCGGATGTGATTATTGATTCTTTGTGGAAATTGTCAGAAGGAATAGATCGCCAGACGGAATTGCTTGTATGGCCTGAGACAGTCATCACCAACCTGGGATGGATGCAGGAATTGCATCAGAATCAATTTGTGGATTCTCTGCAAAAAAAAATAGCAGCCTATCCTGATCTCCGGATGGTATTTGGAGCCAATACACATACATTGCCGACAGATAAGACGGATGAAAAGCTGAATTACAGCAACGAGTACGGCTTTTACTACTATGTTCACAACCTGGCATTTTCACTCGATACGGTTGGTATTCAGTATCGGAGTAAAGAAATATTTGTTCCCTTCCAGGAAGAAATCCCGTATGTGAGAACATTCCCGTTTCTCAAAAAGATGATCACAGTTGTGGGCAATCCGAATTATTATACAGAACTGGAACGTGACACGGATGTCCATTATACAGGGAAAGGAGCGAGTTATCTGCCATTACTTTGTTACGAAATCTGCTACCCGCTCTATACGGCAAAAGCCACCAAAGATGTGGGGTTTATTGCGATGATGGGGAACGAACACTGGAATACAAGTGAGAAAGGTTCAAAAATCTATTTCAACATTTTAACAACAATTGCCATACAGAATAATTGTGCGGTCCTGAAAAGTTCAAACAACGGAATATCAGTAATTATGAACGGACAAGGTGAGGTGTTGCAGAAAAAAGAATTTGGTAATACAGGACTCATACAAGGTGTCGTTTTAGCAAAAGAAGATGCTTGTTTATATACATACATCAGTGGATATAGTTATCTTGCTGCATTGATATTGTTTCCTGTTTTGTTGTTTCGAAACCGAAAAAAGAAACAAAACAACAATTAAAAAAGATATTCGAAGGAACTCTTCTTGTTTGTTTTCTCAAATATTGTAAATTTATCCTCTCAAAAAATATAAGTTATGCACATTGCTATTGCTGGGAATATTGGATCGGGAAAAACAACGTTAACTCAGTTGTTGGCAAAACATTACGGATGGGAAACGCATTTTGAGGATGTGGAACAAAACCCGTACCTGAATGATTTTTACGAAGACATGCAGCGTTGGTCGTTTAACCTGCAGATTTATTACCTGAATTCCAGATTTACCCAAATACAAGAAATAAAAAATACCAAAGCGAGTGTTGTTCAGGATCGAACAATATATGAAGATGCATTTATTTTCGCTCCTAACCTGCATTCAATGGGGTTGATGACAACACGTGATTTTGAAAATTATTTTTCCTTGTTCAACCTGATGGATTCTTTTGTGTCAGCACCCGACTTGCTGATTTACCTTCGGGCAAGTGTCCCTACATTGGTGAATCACATTCAGCGCCGGGGACGGGATTACGAAGAAAGCATTCGTTTGGATTATCTGAAGCGGTTGAATGAGCGTTACGAAGCGTGGATCTCTACCTATGATAACGGGAAATTGCTGATCATCGATATTGATAACAATAATTTTCCGGAGAATCAGGAAGATCTGGGGAAAATCATCAATGCGATTGATGCGGAAATTCACGGGTTGTTTTAAGAACAGAAAAACACATACCAGGAAGAAGAACAGAAAAAACGGATTATTTGTAGATCAGTTCTTTTTCTTTTCAATCAAAATAAAATGATAGTAGTTACAGGAGCGGCAGGATTTATCGGTAGTTGTCTGGTAGGGCATTTGAACCGGGCAGGTTATACGGATATTGTTGTGGTTGATGATTTTTCAAAAACAGAGAAAGAACACAACCTGGAAGGCAAGACAATTATTTCTAAAGTAGGGAGAAACGGGTTTAATGCCTGGTTCCGGGACTTTGCACAAGAAGTGGAATTTGTATTTCACATCGGAGCGAGAACTGACACGACGGAATTCAATAAAGCAATTTTTGATGAACTGAATGAACACTTTTCGCAAGAAGTTTGGAAGACATGTACGGAATTTCAGATTCCTTTGGTGTATGCCAGTTCAGCAGCAACATACGGATTGGGAGAATACGGGTATAAAGATGATCATTCCGTTGTAGAACAATTAAAACCATTGAATCCGTATGGAGATTCCAAGAATAACTTTGATAAATGGGTACTTCAGCAGGAAAATCAACCTCCTTTTTGGGCGGGATTGAAGTTTTTTAATGTGTATGGTCCGAATGAATTCCACAAAGGAAGAATGGCTAGTGTGATTTTTCATGCATTTAATCAAATCGGAAATTCAGGTACCATGAAACTGTTCCGTTCCCACAATCCGGATTACACGGACGGAGGACAGCTGCGTGATTTTGTCTATGTAAAAGATGTGGTAAATGTATGCCTGTTCCTGATGGAAAACAAACCGCAAAGTGGCATTTATAACCTTGGTTCCGGTAAAGCACGAACCTTTCTGGACTTAGCTAAAAATACCTTTAAAGCAATGGGGAAAGAAGAATCCATTTCGTTTATTGATACCCCTGCTGATATTCGGGACAAGTACCAGTATTTTACAGAGGCAGACATGTCTAAGCTGATCGGACAGGGATATACCACTCCATTTCATACACTGGAAGAAGGAGTGGATGATTATGTGAAAAATTATTTAATCGGGAATAAGTATTATTAAGGTCTGGCAGGAAACGCAGTGTGCTTCTAACCTGGAAGTGAAGCGGTCTGAATGTCAAAAATCTAATATCTAAAAATATGTACGGAAAAATTAAAGAACACCTTTCTACAGAATTACAAGCAATCAACGAAGGGGGAATTTTTAAAAGAGAACGCATTATAACAAGTCCGCAGGGAGCGAACGTTACAATCAACACGGGAGAAGAGGTTGTGATTATGTGTGCGAATAACTACCTGGGATTGTCTTCTCACCCGGATGTCGTGCAGGCGGCAAAAGACGCATTGGACACACACGGTTTCGGGATGTCGTCGGTGCGTTTTATCTGTGGAACACAAGATATTCACAAGGAATTGGAAGCGAAGATTGCCAAATTTTACGGAACGGAAGATACGATTTTGTATGCAGCGGCTTTCGATGCAAACGGAGGTGTTTTTGAACCATTATTCGGAGAAGAAGATGCAATCATTTCGGATGAATTGAATCACGCATCGATCATTGACGGAATTCGTTTGTGTAAAGCACAACGCTACCGATATAAACATTCGGATATGGCAGATCTGGAAGAGCAACTGAAAAAAGCACAAGCACAACGCCATCGGATTATCGTTACCGACGGAGTGTTCTCTATGGACGGAGACATTGCTAAAATGAATGAAATTTGTGACCTGGCAGATAAATACGATGCACTGGTAATGACAGATGAATGCCATTCTGCCGGATTTATCGGAAAAACAGGTCGTGGTGTTCCGGAATACCACAACGTAATGGGACGCGTGGATATTATCACGGGAACACTTGGAAAAGCACTGGGTGGAGCAATGGGAGGTTACACAACCGGTAAAAAAGAAATCATTGAGATGTTACGCCAGCGCTCACGACCGTATTTATTTTCTAACTCATTGGCACCTTCGATTGTCGGAGCTGCGAACAAGGTATTTGACTTGTTGAGTTCAACAACTGAATTGCGCGACCGTTTGGAAGAAAACACAACGTATTTCAAAAAAGCAATCATCGAAGCTGGATTTGACATCAAGCCGGGGGATTCACCGATTGTACCGATCATGCTATACGATGCTGCGTTGTCACAACAATTTGCAGATGAATTACTGAAAGAAGGAGTGTACGCAATCGGATTCTTTTACCCGGTTGTGGCAAAAGGTCAGGCACGTATCAGAACACAGATTTCTGCAGCACACACACAGGAAGATTTGGACAAAGCAATCCATGCGTTTGTGAAGGTTGGGAAAAAATTGAATGTAATCAAGTAAGGAATTATTTCCAATAAAAGAATAATCGAGGCTTGATTTATCAGGCCTCTTTTTGTTTCTGAGATAAATAATTGATCGATGAAAGGTAAAACAACTTCAACCTATAAAGGCTCGCAAGATCGTGAAGGGATATATGATTTTTTCGTTGCTGAGGACAGTTATGAAAGGCCGTTAATTGTTTTTGTTCACGGTTACATGGGGTACAAAGATTGGGGAGCCTGGAACCTGATGGCAGAAGCGATTCAGTCAGTTGGTTTTTCAATTGCTAAATTGAACCTGACACACAATGGGACAACGATTGAACAACCAACTGTTTTTGCTGATTTGGAAGCATTCGGAAATGGTGGGTATCTGAAAGAGTTGCAGGATGTAAAATTATTTTTAGATCATGTGGAACAAACACATTCATTCAGGGAGTTTATTCTTGTCGGGCATTCGCGTGGAGGAGGAATTGCCCTGCTTTCCGGTAACGATGAGCGGGTGAAGCAAGTGCACTGTCTTGCTCCGATTTGCTCCATTGCATCTCGTTTTCCACAAGGAGAGGAGTTGGAAAACTGGAAAACAACGGGTGTATACTACCGTAAAAACGGTCGGACAGGGCAGGAGATGCCACATTATTATTGCCAGTATGAAGACTTTCTCAAATATGCGGAGCAGCTTGATATTGAACGAGCATGTAGAACAATGAATAAACCCGTTTTTGTGTACCACGGAACAGCAGATACTTCTGTTTTACCGGAAGAAGGAGAACAAATAGCTGAATGGTCTGCCGGAATGTTTTTCAGTATCAAAAATACCGGACATACGTTTGATACTTCAGAGCCTTGGAGTGCAGCAGAAATGCCCGGAAAAATGAACGAAGTGGTGCAGTTAATGATTGCTAATTTTTAATGAGAATAATGAATTGGATTTTAGAAACAGAGCGGTTGTATCTGCGTGAAATTGATTTTCAGGATGTGGATGACTTGTTTGAAATGGATGCAGACCCTCAGGTGCATCTGTATATTGAGAACAATCCGGTTAAGACAAAAGAACAGATTGTTGAAGTCGTAAAGATGTTGCAGCAACAATATGCCGAAAATGGAATTGCACGCTGGGCAGTTGTGGATAAGCAAACGGGAGAGTGTGTGGGCTGGTCCGGATTGAAATTGTTCAGAACACCCTTGAACGGACATGTTGATTTTTATGAATTGGGGTATCGTTTTAAAACCAAACATTGGGGAAAGGGATATGCAACGGAAACTTCCAGTGCAATTATTGATTATGGATTTGATCAATTGAATGTAGCATCTCTCTATGCGATTACACATCCGGAAAACGAAAAGTCGATTCATGTATTGACGAAACTGGGATTTCAATTCATCGAAACATTCGATTATGAAGGTGATGTGACGAACTGGTTTGAATTGCGTCGAAAATGATTGCCACTAATTCGGCAGCGTTTTTTGTGAAAGGCACTGTTCTAAAAATCGGGTGATATTTTTACCACGGATACATGAATTAAAAAGGAACGAACAAAGAGAAAAATGACACCATGAACAGCCAGTAACGGAGGAAAATCCGTGCGTCTGTGGTTATGGAACAACGAACAGGAACACAGCTGTAAAAAACAGCTTCAACACTATTTCATTACCCAACTTTTAGAATAGTACCTTATGAGAAAGTCAGTATTGCTGAGTCTCTGGGGGTATCGCCATATCGTCATATCGCAATATTACGATATGGCGATATGTGAAAACTACTTTCTCCTCTATCTTTTTGCTGTTGCGTGTGTTTGTGTGAGTGATAGAAGCGACATCCTCCCGTACAGAATACATGCTGTGTCGGGAGATAAAGCGAATAGCACGACCCGACAGCGGAGGGACACGCCCAAACAATAGAAACGTATTAAATTATCTGATGAATTCTTTTTCTTTCAGGATTTGTTCCATCTGCAACTGGATTTTTTGAGCTTCTGCTCCTGCTTGTCGGGCGAAATCAGTTCCGTTGGAAGCATAAATAATCCCCCGGGATGAATTAACGAGTAATCCACAGTCTTTATTCCATCCATAATTGGCAACATCTTCCAGTGATCCGCCTTGTGCACCAACTCCCGGAACCAAAAAGAAATGATCCGGAACCAGTTTACGTACTTCACCAATTCCTTCAGCACGTGTAGCTCCTACTACAAACATGGTGTTTTCCGGAGTTCCCCACTGAACTGTTTTCTTCAGTACTTTTTTGTACAATTCTTCTCCTTTTGAATCGGTTGTAAATTGAAAATCAAGTGCACCTGCATTGGAGGTAAGTGCCAGAACGATTACCCATTTATTGGGGTATTCGAGAAAAGGAGTAACGCTGTCTTCTCCCATATACGGAGCGACCGTTACAGCATCGCATCCGAGGGTTTCAAAAAAGGTTTGTGCATAATATTTGGATGTGTTTCCGATGTCTCCGCGCTTTGCATCAGCAATTACGAAGCAATTGTCCGGAATGTAATCAATTGTTTTTTGCAGTGATTCCCATCCTTTCACCCCATAGCATTCATAAAATGCATTGTTGGGTTTGTAAGCAACACAAAAATCCTTTGTCGCATCAATAATCGCTTTGTTGAATTCAAAAATCGGATCTTCTGTTTCCAGCAAGTGAGCGGGAATTTTTGATAAATCGGTATCCAGTCCCACACAAAGGAACGATTTCTTGCTTCTGATTTGTTCGATTAATGCTGTTCTTGTCATTTGCTTTACTAAAAACGAACCGCAAATATACAAAGACTTCTGTGATAACAATCAGCAGGAATGATAAAGCTGTCCACTGTTGATTCGAAGACGGCTCATTGAGGTATTACAGGTCGTTTATTTAATAACAACTTTTTGTGTAGCGATCATTTCCCCGTTAATCAGGAACAACACAGAATACATTCCCGATGATAGTTCAGAAGTATTGAATACATACGAACTTCCTTCTCTGTGATAAGGCACATTCATTTTTTCTCCTAATAAGGAATACAGTTGAATTTCCCCGTCATATCCATTCCATTGAACCATCATTTCATGGGTTGCCGGCTGTGGAAAGATCAGAATATCGGTACCGTTTCCAAAATTCATGACTTTAGGTTCAAAGTAGAAAAACTGACCGTCAAAGTCTGTTTGTTTCAGTCGGTAATATGACGTTCCTCTTTTGTAAGGGGCATCGTCGTAGAACGTATAAGCGATTGTTTCTGTCGAATTACCACTTCCTTTGACCGTTCCGATTGCTTCCCATTTATCAGGAAGATCTGTCATACGTTCAATTGTAAAGTAATCGTTATTGACTTCGTTCAAGGTTTCCCATTTGACCAGTACCCGTTCTCCGACTTTTAGGATGCTGAAATCTTTTAAATCAATGCTCAACGGACAGGCAATTGTAAACTGTTGATTTGCGGTAACACCACACGCATCTGTAACAACGACTGAATAGGTTCCGGCACTGGCTACGTTGATGGATGATGTGGACTCTCCGGTTGTCCATGCGTAGGTATAGCCCGGGACTCCGTAACTTGGAGCAGCTGTAAGGGTAACGTTGCCCGAACAAGGATTCGGATTCAGAGACGCAGGTGCGGGTGTTTCTACTGTTCGCCCTTCAACCGTAATCGACCAGGTGTTGTTCGGCATTGATTGACAGCTTGTCACACATCCTGATGTGGAGCAATAACAATAAGAGTTTTGAATCTGATAAGTAAGTATGGCGCTACATGCAGGGGCGAGACAGGCACTTGTTTCACTGTAGATACTGATCCCGCTTGCCCCGCAGGTTCCTGCTGATGTATTATTACAATTCCAGAAAGTAGTTGCTGCGGCAGGAGAGACTCCACACGGACCGGATATTTTAAATGCCGCTTCATTTCTCCAGCATGAACAAGGTGAAGTAGATGAAATGTATTGGGCACTGAACCGTACATCTGTGATGGTAGAATTTAGCGGACGTGATACATTCAGGTTGTAATTACAGGAGCCGGACAAACCACACCAGGCTCCGTTGTATAAAAATGATTTGGCTCCGGCAGTATAAGTGGCAGAAGAACTAACCAGCGGGTCAATTACGACCGGGTATACTGTGGATGAAGAAGAAAGCCAGGAAGGGTTAGGTACAACAATACTTAAATCATTTCCGTTGTACAGGTAATTGAGTGAAATGTGATTCTCTTTGATGGCACTTTGATCAAAACCAAATGCATTGCCGATTGTAAAGATTTCTTCATTATAGGAGTTGTTGACGATGTATTTTCCTAAATATCCCTCAGGTGTAATGTAATCCGCGTTTTCTTGCGTTAATGTATAGCCGACAGGCAATTGCAAATGATCTGTAAATAAAAGATTTTTAACATCCTGCAAATAATTCAATGGTTGTGGGATCACATAATTTAATTTGACCCGATCGAGTTGATAAGAGATAGAAATATCAATTCCGGGCCATGCATTGGTGATATAGATTCCCTCGTCACCAACGGTATGGTTTGACCAGTTTGCTTCCCCTAAATTTTCGGATGTACCGTTATTTTTTACGAGTATCAGTTCAATCTGATTGTTAAATTTAAAGAGTTCACCATTCTTTTCAAAGGCAGAATACCGATCGTTTACGTTTAGTATGGTTGGTGTTTCCTGCTGGTTGCTTTTGTAGAGATTATTGGTAATTGGTCTTAAACGGGGATCATACGAAATCTTATAACCATTTTCATCATAGTGAAATATTCCATAGATTGCTTGTGAATAGAAATACTTCCCGTTAGATCCTTTTTTGACGAACATGCGGGAAGAATCTTTCCGTTCCTGTATTAATTCGAAACAGTCGTCACATGGAGCATCATACGGTAGGATTCCAAATTCCGGGTGTGATTGAAATGCTTTCGGCGTCAATCGGATCAATTCATCACTGACACTTGGTGATGACTTGGAGGTAAAAGTCGTGTAATTGTACACTTTGGGTTGCATCTTTTGCTCGCCTGCGGCCTGACTTGTTGCGAAAAAAGGAAATACAATAGACAATACGAAGATACGAATAGTGAGTGAGTGGTAATGCTTTTTCATGGCGTGAATATTAGGTGTGAATGAATTGATTTCTAATCCATTATCGTGTCTTCAAGTAACAACTTTTTTTGATTGGTATTAAAACTGAATGATCAAATCGTTAATAATATTTATCAAATGAGGTGAATCAATGAAAATTTAAGAATTAGCATAAATTAGGAGAGAATATGTTCCTTGAATGTGATGATTAATGATTAAATTTGTAGCTTTTATCACATCAAAGATTAGTTACAGAATGAGTCAGGAAATAGAACAATTAGATTGTCTGATAATAGGGTCAGGACCAGCAGGATATACAGCCGCTATTTACGCAGCAAGAGCAGATATGAAACCGGTGTTGTACCAGGGAATGCAACCGGGGGGACAGTTGACAACCACAAACGAAGTAGAAAATTTCCCCGGATATCCCGAAGGTGTAACAGGACCTGAAATGATGGTGCAGTTGGAACAGCAGGCAAAGCGTTTTGATGCAGATATTCGTTTCGGTTTTATCACCAAAGTTGATTTTTCAGGACCAATGCACAAAGCATGGACGGAAACCGGACACGAATTGCACGCCAAAACAATTATCATCTCAACGGGAGCATCCGCAAAATACCTTGGATTGGAAAGTGAGCAAAAGTATTTGCAGTTGGGTGGAGGAGTTTCTGCTTGTGCAGTATGCGATGGATTCTTCTACCGCGGACAGGATACGGTTATCGTCGGAGCAGGGGATTCTGCTTGTGAAGAAGCACATTACTTATCTAAATTATGTAAAAAAGTAACGATGTTGGTTCGAAGAGATGAGTTTCGTGCGTCGAAGATCATGGCGGACCGTGTGAAGAACACACCGAATATCGAAATTTTATTCAACACGGAAACGGAAGAAGTACTGGGGGATGGAAACGTTGTATCCGGTGTTCGTGCTGTTAATAATGTAACAGGAGAGAAAGTAGAAATTCCATGCACCGGATTCTTTGTTGCAATCGGCCACCAGCCGAATACGGAGATTTTCAAGGAGTTTATCAACCTTGATGAAACGGGATACGTTATGTATGAAAAACCGGGTACTTCACTGACGAATGTGCCGGGAGTTTTTGTCGCAGGAGATGCTGCTGATAAAAATTACCGACAAGCAATCACCGCAGCAGGAACAGGCTGTATAGCTGCATTGGATGCGGAACGTTATTTGTCAGCACTCGAACATTGATGAATGGCAGATTCACGGAAGTGAAACTTCCTTCATATTTTTATTAATTTTGTTTACGATGTTCTTCCGGAACATTACGGACAATACAATCGAAAAATAACAACAAATAAACGCGTAAAAAGAAACAACTATGTTTGACGGAAATGAATTTAAAAAGTACGCAACAAAACACATGGGATTGAGTTCCATGCACGTTGCGAATTATATTGAGTCCTCACTGACTCCATACATCATCGAAGAACGTCCTTTGAATATGACACAAATGGACGTGTTTTCCCGTTTAATGATGGACAGAATTATTTTTTTAGGAACAGGAATCAATGACCAGGTGGCAAACATTATCAATGCCCAGCTATTGTTTTTGGAGTCTGTAGACCCTAAAAAAGACATTCAGATTTATTTGAATTCTCCCGGAGGATCTGTATATGCAGGTCTTGGAATCTACGATACAATGCAATACATTCGTCCGGATGTGGCAACCATCTGTACAGGAATGGCAGCTTCAATGGGGGCTGTGTTGATGTGTGCCGGAGCAGAAGGAAAACGATCAGCATTGAAACATGCACGTGTGATGATTCACCAACCACTGGGAGGTGCACAGGGACAAGCTTCTGATATCGAAATTACAGCACGTGAAATTCAGAAATTGAAGAAAGAACTGTACGATATCATCGCAACACACTCCAAGCAATCATACGAAAAAGTGTGGGAAGACTCAGACAGAGATTACTGGATGACAGCAGAAGAAGCGAAAGCTTACGGAATGGTTGACGAGGTCTTGATCCGCAACCCGAAATAACAACAAGACTGGAAATACGAGGTACGAAGAAAGAGGAGAAGGGATGTGGTGAAGAATGACACGTTGTACCTCGTATATCTGTTACTACCTTGAACATATAAAATAGATTCAATGGCAAAAAATGAAATAACTTGTTCGTTTTGCGGACGTTCAAGAAAAGAGGCGGGGGAATTATTGTCTGGTTTTTCTGGTCACATCTGTCCAAGTTGTGTTGAACAGGCACATCAGATTGTGGTGAATGAATTTGGAGCACAAGCCAAAACGACTTCTTCCACTGAATTAAATATTCTGAAACCTGTAGAGATAAAAGAACGATTAGATGAATATGTGATCGGGCAGGATGATGCGAAGAAAGTATTGTCTGTAGCTGTATATAATCATTACAAGCGATTGAATCAGCCGGATGTAAAAGATGAAGTGGAAATTGAAAAATCCAATGTGATCCTGGTGGGAAGAACAGGTACAGGAAAGACATTACTGGCAAAAACAATTGCTAAAATGCTGAATGTTCCATTTTGTATCGCCGATGCAACCATTCTGACGGAAGCAGGTTATGTCGGAGAGGACGTGGAATCCATTCTTTCCAGACTACTTCAGGCTGCGGACTATGATGTCCAGGCTGCGGAAAGAGGAATCGTTTTTATTGACGAGATTGATAAAATTGCCCGAAAAAGCGATAATCCATCCATTACAAGGGATGTTTCCGGAGAAGGAGTACAGCAGGCGTTGTTGAAATTGCTGGAAGGATCTATTGTAAACGTTCCGCCACAAGGAGGAAGAAAGCATCCGGAACAGAAAATGATTCAGGTAGACACCAAAAATATTTTGTTTGTCTGCGGAGGTGCATTCGACGGGATTGAAAAAATGATTGCCAACAGGGTGAACCGCCAGACAATCGGATTTTCTTCCGTGGAGGAAGACCGGGTAGACGGAGAAAATTTATTGCGTTATATCAATCCGACGGATATCAAAACATTCGGACTGATTCCTGAGTTAATTGGTCGTTTTCCGGTGTTGACATACCTGGAGCCGCTCGATGCTGAAGCATTGAAACGTATTTTGGTGGAACCTAAAAATGCATTGGTGAAACAATACATTAAATTATTTGCATTGGACGGAATTAAATTGAGTTTTGATGCTAAGACACTCAGTTTTATTGTTGAAAAAGCAATTGAATTCAAGTTGGGAGCACGTGGATTGCGTTCTATTTGTGAAGCAATTTTAAACGAAGCAATGTTTGAATTGCCAACAAGTTCTGAAAAAGAATTCAAAGTGACTCTGGAATACGCGAAAGCAAAATTTGAAAAATCAAAAATAGCCAAATTGAAAGTGGCTTAAGCGAATAAAATTGAACAAAAGTAAAAGGTGCGATTTCCCGCACCTTTTTTTATTTCTTCTTTTCTGCAAATACCTTTTTAAATTTTTCCACCTTCGGACGTACAACCGATTGGCAATAATTATTTTGGGGATTCAATTCAAAATAATTGTGGTGGTATGCTTCTGCTTCGTAATAATTATTGATTTCAACAATTTCTGTTACAATCGGCTGATCCCACACGTTTGCTTCTTCCAGCCGCTTTTTATACACTTCACTTTTTTCCCGCTGTTCTTCCGTGTGATAAAAAATGACAGAACGATATTGTGTTCCAATGTCATTTCCTTGCCGGTTTAATTGTGTCGGATCGTGAACAAACCAAAACATTTCTAACAATTCGTCATACGAAATAATCGCCGGATCAAAAACAATGCGCGCTACTTCTGCATGCCCTGTTGTTCCTTCACATACCTGTTTGTAGGTAGGATTTTTTTCATGTCCTCCCGCGTATCCCGGTTTTACGGATTCAATTCCTTTGATGTCTAAAAAGCAAGCCTCAATGCACCAAAAGCATCCGGCCCCGAATGTTGCAAGTTCTACGTTCATATACTTACAAATTTACGCTTTTTGTTCATTGAAACATACAAAATTTGAGATGAGAGACCCGGTATGCTAAAAAAAGAACATTGAACAAGCCATTCTTTCTGTTTTTTAGTAGTTTTGAATTTGTACGTTGCATGACTACAGTAATGGGACTTTCTTTCTTTTGAAAGCTGTTTTTGCACGACACTACATACTTAATGAAGATTGATACTATATGAAAACTATTAAATTAAACTCCTTGTGGATTGGATTCGTGTTTTTTCTTGTGGGAACTTTTTGTTCATTTTCTCAGGAAACAAATAATGCCAACGGACTGAAATCCAATGCATCAGTTATACTGTCCGTGAAAAAAAATGGACTATCAGATTATTCGTTTACCCCGTTGACAGATTACAATGAAGCAAATGTTCGCCAGCATGTTGGCAGAATAGAACAGATTACGGGCGGTACCGTAAAGTATGAATACAAGGAGGGAGCTGTACATTTTATGGTTAACTCGGATAAGATCAAAGGGGATGATTTGGACAATTTAATCAGAGGATTTGTTGTCCTTCACGGTTATTCAGGATACCAAATCAATTAAAAAGACTACTAACTCCATCAAAACTTACAGGATGAAATTAAATTACTACGTTCTACTATTGGGGATTTTATGCAGCTTGATGGCTCCTTTTAACGGAGCCTCTCAGTGTAATATCCAGGCAAGTATCTGTCAGCCGGGGGTTGCCGGTCCGTTTAACTTTGTCGCTTCAAGCGGACCATATGCAGGAGGAGCATTTGCCAATGCAGGGTGTTCTACCGGAGCAGCCGGGCAACAGACGTATGGATTTATTACGTTGTACATTACACAATCAGGATATTTGAACATTTTGATCAATGGAAATTCGTCATCGGGATTTATCGATGTCGCAATTTTTAATGTTCCCAATGGAGTTCCACCATGTACTGCCATTCAAAATGGCTCGAATGCAATTGGATGTAATTATGCATCTAATCCGGGAGGATGTGTGCAATTCGGAACGTCTTTTCCTTGCTCTTCATCCGTGCCTGCACCATATGTAAACGCAGGAGATGAAATCATGATCGTGGCACAAAGTTATACATCGGGTACAAGTACTTCATTTAATCTTGAGTTGGGAACAACTCCGGGGAGTGCACAAACAGGACCTCCGGATGCAACGATTACTCCTTCAGGTCCCTATTGTACAACAGATGGGCCAACGCAGTTAGTTGCGGCAAGTATGGGAGGAACCTGGTCAGGACCGGGAGTTTCTCCTACAGGAATGTTCAACCCGGCGGTTGCTGGTGTGGGAACACATACCATTAACTACGCTATCGGATTCTCACCATGTAATTCAACGGCATCCACTCAGGTTACAGTGGGGTCTGTTGCTATTTCAGGGATGAATGTATCCAGCTGTCAATCCGGGGGTGTTTATAGCGTTTCCGGTACAGTCGGAGTTTCGAATCCTCCTTCTTCAGGGCAGTTGATTGTTGAAAACTGTGACGGAGATCAGATTGTTGTTGCTACTGCACCTTTTAGTGTCGGAAGTTATCCGTTTAACCTTTCAGGATTGAATCCCAATGGAGCAGCGTGTGACATTCATGCCTATTTTACGGGATCCAGTTGCTCGCATATTTTGAACTACACGGCTCCTGTCTGCCTGGGATGTACGATGCTGGACCTCACGACAACAGTTGGTGCATGTCAACCAAATGGTACGTATTCAGTGAGTGGTTCGGTTTCATTCTCAAACCCTCCTACAACAGGAACATTAGAGATCACAACATCATGTGGAGGAAGCCAGTTATTTAATGCTCCGTTTACATCTCCGACGAATTACTCTATTTTCGGTTTGACTGCTGACGGAAGCTCTTGCATCGTGAAAGCAGTATTCTCAGCGGATAATGCATGTGATATTTTAGAAACAATTACAGCACCAACAGTTGTTACACCAACATTTACACCAATTAGTGCTTGTCTGGGAAGTAGTCCGCCACCTCTGCCTGCCACCTCCAACAATGGAATCTCAGGTACCTGGTCGCCCGCAACAATTAATACTAGTGCAGTGGGAGTGACAAGTTATACATTTACTCCTAATCCGGGAGGATGTACAGTTCCGACAACGATGAATATAACAATCAATGACTTGCCGAACGTTAATGTGCCTGGAGCAGGAGTGTTGTATGAATGTCTGGTTTCTCCGACCGTTCAGTTAAACGGTAGTTCGAGTACTCCGGGAGTAACATACGCCTGGACGGGAAATGGAGTGGTATCAGGAGGAACGACAACAACCGCTACCGTGAATGCTACGGGAGTGTATACACTAACGGTGACAAATCCTATAACAGGATGTTTCAGTTCTGCAAGTACTTCAGTAATCGGAGACGGAAATGAGCCGGATGTATCTATTGCAAATCCTTCTACAATTACGTGTAGTAATCCGACCGTGACGCTGTCGGCTAATTCACCTACACCGGGAGCTACATTTGTATGGACATCAAATCCGGGAATTATCTCCGGAGGAGGGACATTAACACCGACGGTAAACCAGGCTGGAACATATCAGATTGTAGCAACGGGTTCAAATGGATGTACAAATGCTGCGAGCACTGTCGTATCGGGTAATACAAACTTGCCGGATGTGAACACAACTCCTGCTTCTTTTGTCATTTCCTGTGATAATCCAACCGTCTCTATCAGCGGAATATCAGCTGTTGCGGGTGTGAATTATGTGTGGACAGGACCGGGAATTGTATCCGGACAAAATTCAGGAACGATCACAGCTAATACAGCTGGAACATATGCTGTAACAGTTACAAATCCAGTGAATAGTTGTGTGAATTCGGCGACTTATACAGTTACAGGAAATACGAACCCACCTGCTGTGTCTATCGCCAATCCGGCCCAATTGGATTGCTTGCATCCGACCATTCAATTGCAAGGAACATCTGTAACGGGAGCGACTGCATCCTGGACAGGTCCGGGAGTTGTTTCCGGAGCGACTACATTGACAGCTGGCGTGAATGAACCAGGAACATATGTACTAGTTGTAATAGATCCTGCGAATAATTGTACAAGTACTGCACAGGTTCAGGTGAGTGAAATACCTTCCGTAACGCCATCTACATTTGCAGATACGGTGATTTGTGGTACCACATTCCGGGTTCCATTGGATAGCATTGTTGCCAACGGAAATGTTACATGGACAGAACAATATGGGTACGGATCATTTAACAATCCAACTGCAACAGCCCCTGTATTTACAGGAGTAAACGGAGTGACGAATTACAATTTAGTTTTTACAGATGAATGTGGTTATACTGCTACAGGACGTGTGAGCCTGATCCGAAAGCCGGTTATTTCAGTTCCGCCTTATTCATGTGTGTTAACAGAATTAAATATTTCAACAGTTTCTCATAATGGAGGTGTTTGGTATGCTATTGAGAATACAAATCAACCTTATACAGCCGATACAACTGTATCATTCTTGTATGGAGACACACTTCCGGGCGGGCCGCAAACTGCAGGTGTAACAGTTCCTGAACACGGAACGTACTACATGTATTTCCATTCCAATGATATTTGTCCGGATACCATAATTGCTTTGAATTTCCTTCCGTATATCTGGACAGAGATCCATGACACGACACTGTGTGAAGGAGTGCAATACGAATTACATGCATATGAAAGTCCGTACGATGTTGATTATTCCTGGAGCACAGGATCTACGGGAACAGCGATTACCGTTACTCAGCCGGGAGCATATGTTGTAACCATTACAAATGATTGTTACACATACAGTGATACGGCTGTGGTTGTTTATGAGAAGTGTGAGATTGAAGCACCGAATGTCATTTCGTTATCATCCAGTTCAGGAAACAATACCTGGTTTGTAGATAAAAAAGGGGTTGCTGATTTCCGATGTGTCATTGTTAACAGATGGGGAAATCTGATCTATGAATTTAACGATGTAAACGGGCATTGGGATGGAAGAGATATGGGAGGAACAGTCGTGTCTGAAGGAGTCTATTTTTATACGATCCAGGCGACTTATGAAGGTGGAGAAGATGTAACCAAACAAGGGTTCATTCACGTCGTGCATTAAAGAACCTGAAATGCTAACAGAAAAACGGGGAGTCGTATCATTACGATTCCCCGTTTGTTGTTTTTGAACAATAACTATTTTGTTTCGATGTATTGTTGAATTTTGCTAATTGTCAATCAGTATACCTATGCTGTGTCTGTTGCTCTAATAAGAATAAGTCAGCAAGTACAATTGCCGTTAATGCTTCTACAATAACAGGAGCTCTCAACGCGACACACAGATCATGCCTCCCCTTGATGGAGAATGTTTCAACTGTATTTGTTTCCCAATTCAGACTTTCTTGTTGTTTTGGTGTGGAAGAAGCTGGTTTAATCGCAATTCGGAACACCAGTTCGTTTCCGTTTGTAATTCCACCATTGATGCCTCCGGCATGGTTGCTTTTTGTTGTCCCGTTCGCATCAACGATCGCATCATTGTGTTCAGAACCAAACATTCGGGCAGCACTGAATCCGGAACCGAATTCAACACCTTTTACAGCAGGAATGGAAAATAATGCATGGGCTAACAATGATTCAACAGAATCAAAGAATGGTTCACCAAGCCCGATCGGCAAATTGTTTACAAGGCACTCAATGATACCTCCGACTGAATCTTTTGCATCAATCGCTTTTTGTAACCCCTTGTCCGGATCCGATTCACCAGCTATTTCAATGACATGTGCTTCAATTGAACAGTGGTTGATGATTTTTTTTGCAATACTTCCTGCAGCAACCAGTCCTGTTGTAAGCCGGGCACTGAAATGCCCTCCTCCGCGATAGTCCTCGTACCCGCCGAATTTTTTGTTGGCTACAAAATCAGCATGTCCGGGTCTCGGAATATTACGTTGTGTTGTGTAATCTTCCGAACGGGTATTTTTATTTTCAAAAAAAAGTGCAATTGGTGCACCAGTCGTTTTTCCGTTAAAAATTCCACTTTTAAAAAGTGGGACATCCTCTTCTTTTCGTGGAGTTGTTCCTTTTTGGATTCCTCCTTTCCGCCGCTCCAGATCCGGAAGCAGCAATGTTTCATCAACTGATAATCCCGCAGGACATCCGTCAATTACAACTCCCACAGATTCTCCGTGCGATTCTCCGAAAATGTGTACTCTGAACAGACGGCCGAACGTATTCATAGACTATCCTACCGTTAAGTCAGGATCAATTTCATGTGCCCAGGCAATGATTCCTCCCTGAAGATTGTACAAATTCTCATACCCGTGGTTTTGTTCCAGCCAGGCAATCACATTTGCACTCCTTTGTCCCGAACGACATTGAACAATTACTTTTCCTTCCTTTGGAACTTCAGAATAGCGGTTGGCAAATTCACTGGTAGGAATTAAAATTCCATTAATGTTTGCAAGCGCATACTCACCTTGCTCGCGTACGTCAATTAAAACATGTTCTACATTGTTATCAATCATTGACTTTAATTCTTGTACCGTTATTGATTTCATAATTTTCACTAATGTTTCGTAAAAGTAGGTGGTTTCATTGAAAAAAACAACTGTTAAAAAAATAACAAAATAAGCATGTTCTGTGATTGATTGAAACAATGATTGTTGGATTCTTTCATTACATTTGTGTTGCTCATAAAAACGAAGCGTAAACTAAGGTAGAGATGAAGGATTTATTGGAGAAGTTTGAGAATAAACAACCGGAAATTGTATTTGAATGGCACGATTCCGAAACAGAGGCGAAAGGATGGGTAGTCATCAATTCACTGAGAGGGGGAGCTGCCGGAGGAGGAACGCGTATGCGTGTAGGTGTTGACAAACGAGAAGTAGAATCACTTGCAAAAACAATGGAGGTGAAATTTACAGTGGCCGGTCCTGCGATCGGAGGAGCGAAATCCGGAATTGATTTTGATCCGAAAGATCCGCGTAAGAAAGAGGTCTTGCGTCGCTGGTACAAAGCAGTTGCTCCTTTGTTGAAGAATTATTACGGAACGGGGGGCGATATGAATGTAGATGAGGTACACGAAGTAATTCCGATCTGCCGTGAGGTAGGAGTATTACACCCGCAAGAAGGGGTATTTACCGGACATTTTTCTCCGAATGATCAGCAAAAACAACAACGCATCGGTCAATTAACAGATGGTGTAACAAAAGTGATCGAAAACGAACAGTATACACCGGATTTAAGCAAGCAGTACAATGTTTCTGACATGATTACCGGTTATGGTGTTTCGGAATCCGTAAAACATTATTATGCAATCTGGGGAGGAGCTGTTTCAGGAAAGCGAGTAATTGTTCAGGGATGGGGAAATGTAGCTTCTGCTGCAGCATTTTTCCTGGCACAACAAGGAGCGAAAATCGTCGGAATTATTGACCGCGTAGGAGGATTGATTAACGAGGACGGTTTTTCTTATGATGAAATCAAGCACCTGTACCTGAATAAAAACGGGAATGAACTTGCTCACCCGGCAATGCTGTCATTTGAGGAAGTGAACGCAAAACTATGGGATGTTCCTGCTGAAGTATTTATTCCATGTGCCGCTTCGCGTATTGTTCAACAAGACCAGGTGGAACGGATGGCTGCTGCCGGAATGGAAGTCATTGCTTGTGGAGCGAATGTTCCGTTTGCAGACAAAGAAATTTTCTTCGGACCGATTGCCGATTATACAGATAACCAATTGTCAGTAGTTCCTGATTTCATTTCCAACTGTGGAATGGCACGTGTGTTTGCATACCTGATGTCAAATGATCTGTCACAAATTTCAGATACTGCAATTTTTGAGGATGTCAGTTCAACGATTGAAAAAGCATTGAAAAATGTACATGCCGTTCATTCCGGAAAAACAGGAATCGCTAAAAAGGCATTTGAAATTGCATTAAAAGAATTGGTTTAAACCCATTCACATACGACTGAGAAAACGCTTTCCGGACAGAAGGCGTTTTTTTATTGGTCATCCCATTCCTTCTCAAAATCTTTTTGTGTTTTTCTCGGGGGGAAGTAATGGTGCTCATTTACTGACAGGTCGTAGCCGATGGCACGGTCTATCAGCAGGTATAAATCGTTTACAATCCAGTCAGGAGAACCGTTTTTTTCCATACCGTTGGTGTAGACGCTTTCTGTTTTCCCGTCTTTCAGGTATACTTTCATTAACAATGCAGGCCCCATGAAGCCGGAAACAGTTTGTCCGGTATATACATCATCAACCGTTTTTCCATTTGTAAACGTAATTTTCAGACGTAAATGATTATGTGCCTGGGTGGATTCAACTCCATATCTGGCATAGCTTTGAATGCATTTAACCGTCGACAGGAATTTGACGGCATTGTCCCTGCTTTCTGCACTATAACCGGGATGCATGGTACTTTGAGTATAATCGTTTAGTACCCGTTCGATCTGCTCATCCAGCATGGGGATAATTTTCTTGTTTTCTTTGGTTGTTTCATCATGAACGGAGTGTGTTCCAAAAAAACTTCGGTATAGAGGAACTGCTGCAATTCCCAAAATTATAAAGGATACAATCAGACCTGCTATAATGCCTGTTCTAGTGCTTTTTTTGTTCGTAGTATTCATCCTATGTTGTTTAGTTGTCGAAAGAAGTTCTGATAAAGATTTCTTATCTTTTATTTCCATTGATGCTAAAATAATAAAAAACAATTCGCCTCAGAAAAATGTTTTCAGGTCAATTTGCCACAATTGTTGAGGACTCTTAATGAAGGTGTGTATGAATTGTTCATTGGTAATGGCGATGGTAGTTGCTCCGGTAAATGCCACGCTTTCCACTTGCAGAAAATTGCGGTTAACCATTAGCTTTTTTTTGTTTCCTCCCAGGAAATTATCCTTGTTGAATTCGCTGAGCAAGTAAAGAAATGGTGTCAGAGTTTTTGTGTAACCTGTCAAGATGATGTGTTTTCTACCCGGAGAAATTGCAGCTCCTGTTATCAATCCGTTTACCTGGAATGATTGCATCAACTTTGCTTTGTGGATTCCTTTGTTGTTGGGAAGTTTATACATTGTTGTTTTTTGAGCATTCCATTCTTTGGTAAAGAGATAAATCATCGAGTCCGTGACAAGAAATGCTTCACAATCAAAATCGGTTGCATTGGATTTTTTCGAAGAGAAATTTGTTTGTTCCGGGTAGGAGAAATGAATGGTATCGATGTGTAATGACGTCTTGTGAACTTTAAAAATGCGCAGATCGGTTCGTGTACCTGTCGCATTGTTTCCAATATCTCCGATGTAAAAATAATGGGCATCATGTTGCAATTCTTCCCAGTCTTTTACCTTTAAAGCCTTGAATTGAATGGTCTGATCTGTTTTCCCGGTAGTCGGATCAATTCCGTAAATGCTATTGTCACTGTCGTCGTTGTGTGTCCACAGGAGTTGGTTCCAAAAAATCAAACCGGATGTTTCCTTCAATTGATCATCCAGCGGAAATTTCCGGATCAGTGAGTCAGGAATGGTTACCGTTGCTTTTTTCTCCTGTGAAAATGCTGTTCCGGCAAGCAGGAAGATTAAACCGGATAAAATACCACGATGAAACATAAGGTGAATGTACGTTTTTTTTGTAAAATCGGAATCATCTTCCTGCGTTTTCTAATGAATCGTTACAGACGGAACAACATCGCAACAACAATACGGGTTTCACGCTTAACCAGATCCGGACGCCAGTCAGCAGGGAGAGGTGTTGTTGTATAACCTGTAGGAGAAGTAACACCTCCGCTTCCTGCAAAATAGGGAACACTGGCATTTCGATGGATCAGCTCTATCCGAAACGTAATGCTTTGATTGGGCATGTAGTCCAGGTTGGTGGAAATGTCCCATCCGGTAAACGGATCTCCCGGATTGGCAGAGAACGGGAATGCTCCTTCTGTTTGCGTTGGATTATTGGGGTTGGGGAGTGGACTTGCCTGACCTGTCGGGTACAATACCAGGTACCTTCCCGGGTTCGTCATCCAGCCACCACCAACTGTCCAGGCCATTTTGTCTTTTGCAAACCACATCCGGTTGTAGATCATTCCGCTTAGGAAATATTGAGCAGGTCCATTTACTGTTCCCCCGTCTTTTACACCGTTGACACCTCCACCTTTCTCAAAACCGAAATCACCGGTCAGTGAAAATGCCATTTTTGTAATTCCGGATGATCCCGGATTGTTGTAATAACGAACCAATAAGCTGTTGTCACTGTGGAATCGTTTTCTACCAGGGATATTGGCAGCATCCGAACCGAAATAATTATTGGCTACCAACTTCAGGTTACTGCTGGGAATATAGGTGACATTCGCACCGAAACCCGGCATTGCATTGAATTTTCCATAACTCTGCCATCCGTTGATGATCCAGGGTTCTATTTTCAAGTGTTTGGTAGCAAAGATTTGCACCCGGATTCCGTTAAAAAACCAAGGAGTATTATCGGATGTAAAAGAAGCCTGGTATTCCCAGTTCTCGGCTTGATAAAATGAATTTAATCCAATGTACGACATGAATAACCCTGCGTCGATGTTAATCCCGTGCAATCGGTTGATATGATATCCTGCGTACGCTTCACTGAGGTATCGGTAAACATCTGCCAATTGGTATTGACCATGATACGGACTGTAATCATTGCGGGGAACGACAACACTACGTGTTCCGAACTGTGTCATAACACGTGCATGGGCATTTTTGTAGTAAAAGTCTCCTCCGAGGTGTAAGGCTGATAATTGGACCTCATTGTGTCGCGCCATTGCCGTACTTCCGATCACGGTGTTGTCAACAGGGTTGTTAAAGGAATAATTGTAATTGAGATCGACAAGGATGCTGGGAGTAAAGTATTTATTCTCCTTCCAGATGGTACTTGTACGCCGGTCGTTTCCATTTGCCCAACTCATATCCAGCCCTTCAAAAGGTTCTCCTTTTTGTTTGTTTGGTTTTAATGGGGCAGAAACCTCCGATTCAGCACTGGTTGTCTTATTGAGGCTGTCCCGCAGTTCTTGTTTAATTTGTTCAACGATGCTTTGGCGTTCTTCCGGAGAAAGTACCTGCGCGTTAAGGCGTAGCACGACCAGGCTACACAGTATGATAGCATATTTTTTCATTGTATGTGTGTTATGTGATGGACTATAAACCGATCATTTTTCCCGATGAAGTACAATGTTGCTAACCGGACTATACACCAGCGGTATGTGCTCAATCAGCAAGTCACTTTTATCGATTCCGAATGCTGCCTGTTCTTTTTGCCCCATGCGTTTGAGCAAGAAATAAGCATTGAGAATAACGCCTTCTTTGATGGCAAATTCATTGTCTACGGAAAGGTATTTTTCCATGACGATGAACTTAAAATCGATCGATGGGTTGTATTCGGTAGATCCGTGATTTTTCAGATGGAGATTTAATTCTTTGTTGGCGATCAGATCGTCGATAATCTGAGTGAAAAACAATTCTGTTCTCGGTTGGATGCGGAACCCGATATTCAATACGATTTTGATTACTTTATCATCGACCAGTTCCGTCATTTGATAGTTGAGTGTGTACGGATTATTGGTGCGGTTGATGTGAAAAAACCAGTAGACATCTGCTCGTTTGGGCTTTCTGGCAAAAATAGATTGAATGATCCGTTCTTCAATATGGTCCCTTCGATCTGCCTTGGTAAGGTAAATCAGATGGGTGACAAATTTAGGAATGCTTTCGTCGTTGCTCAGTTTGGTAATAGCGCCGGAATATTTTCCCAGATCAACAAATTTGGTATAACGGTTGTTGATCTTTCTTCCAAAATAACTCACATACATCATCGAGAAGAATAGTCCTCCCACAAAAACCGTAATGTATCCACCTTCCTGGAACTTGATAATGTTGGCAACAAAAAAAGAAATTTCAATGATGATAAACGTTAACAACAATCCCAGGACGAACAGTTTGTTCCATTTGAGTTTGAATACCAGGAAGTAAGAAAGCAAAAATGTGGTCATCATCATCGCTAGTGTAATTGCCAACCCATATGCTGCTTCCATTCGGGATGATGTTTGAAAATAGAGAATAATCAGTACGCACCCGATCCAGAGGATGTTGTTGACACTGGGAATATAAATTTGCCCTTTGGTTTCGGTCGGTTGTTTTACAGCGACACGTTGCCAGAAATTCAGGTTGATTGCTTCATTGATCAATGTAAATGATCCGCTGATCAACGCTTGTGATGCGACAATTGCAGCCAGTGTTGCAATAACAATTGCAGGAAAAAGGAACCATTCCGGGATGATCTCAAAAAACGGATTTCTTCCTGCCAGTAGCGGATCCGGTTGATTCAATAACCATGCAGCTTGCCCCAGGTAATTGATCACCAGGCATATTTTTACAAATCCCCAGGTAACGCGAATGTTTTTTCTTCCGCAGTGTCCTAAATCGGAGTAGAGCGCTTCGGCTCCCGTCGTACACAAGAAAACCGCACCCAGAATCCAGAATCCTTGCGGGTAGTTGGTTAGTAATTCGTAGGCGTAATAAGGATTAAGCGCTTTGAAGACGCTCGGGTAGTGCATGATCTGACTCAACCCCATAACCAGTAAGAGCAGAAACCAAATGGCCATGATGGGTCCAAACGCTTTGCCCACACTATGTGTTCCGAACCGTTGCAGAAAAAAGACAAGTGAGATAATGGCGATTACAATCGGAACAACAGAAATGTGTCCTTTCAATCCTTCTATCATTTCCAATCCTTCTATAGCGGATGTAACGGAAACAGCGGGTGTAATGATTCCGTCTGCCAATAGTGCCGCTGCACCGATCATTGTTGGGATAATCATCTTCTTTCCGTACCGTCTGACCAGTGAATACAGAGAGAAAATACCTCCCTCACCATCGTTATCAGCTTTGAGCGTCAGCCAGACATATTTTACGGTTGTCTGGAGCATCAGGGTCCAGAATACACAGGAGACACCTCCTAATACAAGTACCTCACTGATTTCTTTTGTGCCGATAATGGCCTTAAAAGTATAGAGCGGACTCGTACCGATATCTCCGTAAATAATACCTAATGCGATTAATAGGGAAGCAAATGTAACGTTTGAATTAAAGTGTTTGTGATCCATTTTTTATGTGTTATTATGACAGTACAAAAATGGAGGTGAATCTATAAGTGGGGTATAAAGAAGAATAAGGAAGGTATAAAGATTTTATTAAGATGACAGACCCGAATTATTGAAAGCGATAGCCAACACCACTTTCAGTAATAATGTGTCGGGGTTGATTGGGGTTGTCTTCAATTTTTTTTCTAAGTTGGGCAACAAATACACGTAAGTATTGTGTTTCGGTCTGGTATCCGACTCCCCAAATTTCTTTCAGGATGTATTGATGTGTTAGCACCCGACCTTCATTTTTTGCAAAGAGAGAGATGAGGTTGTATTCCGTTGCCGTGAGTTTTAGTAATTCATTCTTTTTTTTGACACTTCTGGCTGTCCAGTCAATATGTAAGTCTCCGATCTCAATACAACTGACGGTATTTGTTGATTGATTCTGACGAATAGCAGACCGCATGCGGGCTAATAGTTCTGCTGTACGAAACGGTTTGGATAAATAATCCGTTGCACCGTTGTCCAGAGCAGTTACAATATCGTGTTCACTGTTTTGAACGGAAAGGATGATAATTGCTTTGTTGTACCATTGACGTAATTCTTTCAGAATGTCATGACCACTGCTGTCCGGAAGTCCCAGATCCAGTAAAATAAGTTCCGGAGGATGATTGGCAGCCAATAATAACCCCTGTTTTCCTGTTTCTGCCTGAATCACTTTGTAATCATTACTTTCCAGTGTGATTTCCAGCAGTTTTCGAATCTGAGGTTCGTCGTCGATGATTAAAATTTCCTGTTTATTCATTCTTCAGTTGGTTGATATAGGTTGTCTTTGCCGGGAATTCTATTCTGAACGTCGCGCCACCTTTTTCATTGTTTTCCAGTTCAATGTTCCCTTTCTGTGCTTCTACAAATCCTTTCACAATTGAAAGCCCCAAACCGTTTCCACCTGTTTTTGTATTGGGAAGCCTGTAAAATTTATCGAATACATATGCGATTTTGTCCGCAGGAAAACCAGTTCCATTGTCTGAAATGGTAATCACGCAATTTTCTGCCAGGTGCTCCGCCGTAATTTCAATACGTGTATTTTCGGGAGTATATTGGACCGCATTGTGTAGCAGGTTGTAGAGAATTTGTTCTGTAAAACCTGCATCTATTTTAAAGAGTGGTAAATTATCCGGAGCATTGAAGGCGATGGTATGACTGTTTTTTTCCGGGAGTTTTTGAATGACGGAATTGATCAGGTCGTTGATGTCGCACCAGTCGTATTTTGGTTGCAATGTTCCACTTTCAAGCCGGCTGATGTTCAGTAAGTTTTCAACCTGTCTGTCGAGTCGGATCGCTGCGTTGTCAATTTCTGAAAGCAATTCATTCTGATTGGCAATGGATAGTTTTTCCTTGTTTTCCTGTAATGTGTCCACTGCTCCTAAAATGGTTGAAATAGGTGTTCTGAATTCGTGTGAAAGCGAGTTCAAAAGTGTATTATAGAGTTTAATCGTATTTTCTTTCTCTTTTTTGTCCCGTGCTTCTTTTTCTGCTTTTCGGATTTTGAACGTCAAAACGGCATTGACCAGTGCAATAATAAAATACAGCAGGAACATCAACCAGTCTTCCGCATTACTGATCTGAAAATTACAGATGGGGGGAATAAAGAAAAAATTCCAGATCACCGCACTCAAAACAGCGGCAAGCAATACGGGAATGATATCGAGGATCATTGCAAGAAACGAAACCGTCATCAGAAGCAGCAAAGCGGACATCTTATAACTGACAAACTGATCTGTGAAAAAACAGACCAATGCAACTAACAGGACGGTCGACGTGCTGATGATGTATTGCCTCAAAGGGGCTGTTGTTTTGATTCCGAACACGGTCTTTGTTCTATTGATTATTTATTCTTGCAAAAATAGCCAATCAGGTATAAAGATTTTGTAAATAATTTTTTCACCGGTTGTTTAACAGTTCCTGATAATTTTCCGGTTCTATCATGAATAGTGAACCATAAGGATTTGTACGGATTCCAACTGAAACCAGATTCCCTAGTTTGTCATAGTCTTTGAACCAGACACGTGCCGGTTTTTTCCATTCTTCGGAATAATATTCTTCCCTACTAATCTGATTACTGTTTTTATGATAATAGCGCCATAATCCGATTTTGTAATTATGAATGTCGGATTGATTGATTACTGTTTTTTCATTGAATTGATAGTCGTCTGGTAATTTGATCAGTTTAGATGTGCTGGGTTTAACTATCATTTGATCCATTACCAATATAAATCCCGTATCTTTTATAGCCGTAATTTTCAAGTTCAGATTAAAACAACAATCACAACCACACCAATAGTCTGAATAATAATTTCGTTTTAGAAACAAGGTATCATTACGATAAACAATTGTTGGCTTAGGTTCTATGCAGCAGTTGGCAGAGAAACCAAGTGAAAGGAATAATGTATCTTGTTTTATTGTTCGGGAGATGATACGTTGGTTTACAAGTTGAGGCGGTATAATCCGATCACATTCAGAAAGTGTAACATCTACTACTTCTTGCGCATAATTCCATGAAGAAATCATTGCCAACAGCCAATACGTGATGAACTTTTTCATAGGAAATGAATGTGAGTAGTATTCAACATAAGTATATAGATATGTATAATTACTAAGATAAGAAATTTATAGAATAAAATAAGTTATGTTGAGTTATCCATGAAAAACAAAAACGCCCCGGAATTTCCGAGGCGCTTGAGTAATTATTCGAATAACAATGGTTATTTCACCAATGTCAATTCGTCAATAATGTTTTGTGCACCGTATACGCGGTCAACCAACCACAAAATATAACGGATATCACACGAAATTGTACGTTGTACTTTGTCCTCGAAGAAGATGTTTCCTGACATTGCTTCCCAGTTACCGTCAAACGCAGTACCAATCAGGTGACCGTCAGC
>DHNG01000049.1:63715-64283 GCA_002409405.1 Flavobacteriales bacterium UBA5422
CAGGTGACCGTCAGCATTGATAACAGGAGAACCGGAGTTACCTCCTGTGATATCGTTGTTGGATAAGAAATTACACACCACAAATCCCCTTTCTTTATCTGCATATTGCCCCCAGTCTTTTTTCTTCCATGTCTCTGTAATTTTCGGATCTACGTGGAATTCCGGGTTGGATGGATCTTCTTTTTGAAACATTCCTTCCAGACTTGTTACGTAATCGTAGCTTACAGCATCTTTCGGAGAATAAGGAAGCACCTGTCCGTATGTCATTCTCATAGTAGAGTTGGCATTTGGATAAAACTTCTTATTTGGTTGCATTTCACGGATTCCTTTCGTGAATTTTCTGTTCGCTACCTTCAATGCATCTGTTGCTTCCTGAATGTCAGCAGTTGTCAATGTTTTTTCATATGCTTTTGCAGCATCTTCAATGATCAGGAAGAACGGATCTTTGTTCAATACTTTCACAGAAGGATTGCTCGCAAATTTGTCGAATTTCTCTTTGTTGAAGAAAATAGATTTTGATTTAATGGATGCAATATAAGCGGCGATTCCTTTTTCGCCTTTCGCACCG
>DHNG01000049.1:64454-65886 GCA_002409405.1 Flavobacteriales bacterium UBA5422
TGATATACATTTTAAACAATTCACCCACGATATCAGATTCGATGTTCATGTTTGCGTTTGCAAAATATTCTTGTGCCGCATTGTTGCAGAAATTCAGAATCATTGTTGCACGATCTGTTTGTCCTGCATTCAGCGCGTCTTTGTACAACTTATAACGGTAAGCCAAAACAGATGCATCAACCGTCATGATGAATTCAGATTGGTATACTTTGATCAATACAACACTTTCCAATGTTTTGAAACTTTTTTCAAACGAAGAAAGGACATTGCTGTATTCTGTTTTGTCTGCAGCGAATGTTTTGAACTGATTCTCCAGTTCTTGTTTTTTAGCGACAACTTTATTGTTTTTAACCTGCAAAATCTCTCCCTGGAAGTTCTTCCAGTAGTTGGCAACCTGTGCATAGTTAGAAGAATACTTTAAACGAACGGTTACATCCTGATCCATGTATTTTTTCATCACGTCCATTTTGATAGCGCGCAATTCAACACGTTTTGGTTTTTCCAACGTAACGGTTTGCTCTACTCCGTAAGAAGTCAGGTAACGGTCTGTTCTTCCCGGGAATCCCATAATCATGGCGAAATCATTTTCTTTCACACCTTTCAATGAAACAGGCAAGTGATGACGTGGTGTCATCGGAACATTATCTGCTGCATAAGGAGCCGGCTTGTTATCTTTTCCACTGTATATGCGGAACATGGAAAAGTCTGCTGTGTGACGTGGCCACATCCAATTGTCCGTATCACCACCATATTTCCCTGCTGATTGAGGAGGTGTCCCCACCAAACGGATGTCTAAAAACTTTTCTGTTACGAACAAATAAAATTCATTTCCGTCAAAAAAGTCTCTTACAAATGCTTCGTAATGTGTTCCGTTTACAGCTTCTTTTGCCAGTATGTTTCCGATTTCCTGAATCTTAGCTGCTCGTTCAGCCTCCGTCATTCCGTCACGCAATTCTTTTGCAACTTTTTCAGTTACATCTTCAATGCGGATGACAAACGTTGCAAACAAATTTGTTTTAATCTCTTCACCGTGATTCTTTGCCCAGAATCCATTGTCCAGGTAATTGTGTGCAGAGGAAGATGCTTCAGCGATTGCTTCGTAACCACAGTGGTGGTTGGTCAAAATCAATCCGTTTTTGGAAATAACTTCACCTGTACAGTATCCGTTGAAAGAGATGATAGCATCTTTCAGCGAAGAATTGTTGATAGAATAGATCTCATCTGCAGTCAGATTCAGACCATGTTTCTTCATGTCTTCATAATTTCTTCCCAGTAAAAATGGAAGCCACATACCTTCATCGGCACGTGAATAAAGGCTTGTAAAGCTGACAAGGAACGTCAGTAAACCTAATTTAATTTTATGCATAACAGTTCTTTTTTATTTTTGGCTAGCAAATGTAGTCATAACATTGTATATCTCAAAGCCATAATC
>DHNG01000049.1:66010-85667 GCA_002409405.1 Flavobacteriales bacterium UBA5422
AAGTTCCGGGATGAGAAGCTGATTATTTTCGATCAATATTGAAAATGAGTAGATGAACAACAGAATATTTCGTGCAATTCAACACGTGCAAAAGATAGAGGTTGTATCCTGTTAACACTATTTATGAAATCATTTTTTTAATTGAATACCAGTGATTTGATTGGTTTTACTGGTTATTAATAATTCGTTGTTACTAACTATCTTTTTTTTCGCCACAATAAAACAGGTTGTTTTTCGATTTTTGTACCGTGAGATATCTATTCATTATAATACTTTTTACATCTGTTGGTTATGCACAGGTACTGGATAATTCCAGGGGAGATGCATTTACCAATAAACCATTTTTTAATAAAACGTTCGTTGCTAAAAATAACATCAAGTCGATTAAAGGCCGTTTCAATTATAAAAAATCAGGGCAGGCAATGTACCCGACGGAATATTTTTATGCCTATAATTTTAACCGCCAGGGACAACTGATCAGTTCATTTGAAACCCGAAAAGACGATGGAACGGCAGATACAACTTGGAATGAGTACATATACGACAACGAAGGCAGCTTGATTGAACACAAGCAAGGAAATTCGACAAGCAAGTCCAGTACAATTTATCACCTGGATGATAAAAAACGGGTGATTTCGGAAGAATACCTTACTGAGACAATCGATTCAACAGGGAAAAAAGCGGTTGTGTTAATGAATTCTGAAAGCATGTCGTATGAAGACTTTGGTTTACAACATAAAAAGACCGTCTTGAACAGCTACGGACTACCTTATAAAACAGAACTGTCATTTTATGACGAAAGCGGTTATTTGTTAGAACAGGAAGAACGTTTTTCACGCACATCCAATTTCAATAAAACGCTTTATACCTATAATGATAAAGGGTTACTGGCATCAATTGCTGTGCACCAGAAGGGAATCGCTACACCGGTAGAGGAAAATAAATTCAAGTACGATCAATACGGGAATATAACGGAAAAACACTGGTATAAAAACGGCACCTTTACAACAGACACCCAGATTGTTTACAATGAACAAACCAAATTGATGACAGCGGTAATTATCCGGGATGTCAGTACCAATTTCCTGATGGTGATTCGTTTTGGCGACTACGAATATTTTGACTGATCGTGGTGTGAATCAATAATAGATTCCTGCAATTTTTGTAAAAATCGTTTCACCCCCTGCAAAAACGACCGTTACTTTTAGCTCGTTTTCCATTTCTGTAACGGACAATTTAACAGTAATTTCAGGATTGTTAACCGGGTTCATAATGGCCAGGTATTTACAGTTAGAAATACTTTTTAACTGAACGGGGCGATTGTAATGAACAGAGAGAAGTTCTTTTACGATTTCCAGTTGTGCAACTCCCGGAGTAACCGGATTTCCCGGGAAATGTCCTCCGAAAATTGAATCAGCAGCATTTAAACTAATTTCAGCGATCAGTTGATCTGCTTCTTGCTGTATGCTGTGCAGTTGATAAAGTGTATCTTTTAGTATCATCAGATGCTCGTAAATTTGGAATCCGCGATGGATTGATTCGTTTTCAGGTTCGTAAATGTATAGACGATTTTTTGATTCTTCGCCTCAGTCATAGTCATTTCGTCGAGTAAAAGACTCTTTTTACTGAACAATAACTCAATTTTACTCATGTATTTTGACATGCGTGGATTCTTGGGTGTTAATGTCAATTTATACGATTTCGTGTTTTCCTGGTAGCCGATTGAGAAATCTTTTTCATTGAGGAAATCTCCGGACAGCATGGAGATCATCATTCCCTGGATTTGTTTCACCACTTTTTGACTTGCAGGATTGTTGACCAGTTTTCCGTTTTCATACAGTTTTACATTTTCCCCGCTGATCAAAATCAATTGATTTGCACTTGTATGATCCCATCGTACTTTATTGCTCTTTTTGAAGTAAAACTTTCCACTTCCGGATTGTGCTTCTTTGAACATATCCGAATAGACTTTTTCAGCGAAATCAGCGGTGATACTTGTTGTTTCATCATGCTTTTTTTCAATGGCTGTTTTTACAGCATTTTTATCTGAAACGGTCTTGAATTCCTGAGCATTCAGGTTCAGTGATAAGAAAGCTGCAACGAGCAGCAGGACGCTGTTTTTCATTTGAAAATTGTTTTTAAATGGTTGGGTTCGGCAAATTTGATACCATTTTTTGTCGCCTGAACAATAAACCGATCTAAAATGGCTTCCGTTTGTGGTAAATTGTCGTGGAAGAGCACAATATCACCCGGTTTTATTTTAGAAGACACGCGTTCAAGTAGTTTCGATTCTTCTTTGAGAACGGAATCAAATGAGCGCAAACTCCAGCCAATTACTTGTTTTCTGAATTTTTTAACTGCCCGAGCAATCCGGGGATTGGTATACCCGATCGGAGGACGAAAATACGTTCCGGGGTGAATGTTTTGGGCAATCAACATATTGTCACATAAACCGATTTCTTTTTCAACACTGTCTTGTCGCAGTGCTGCAAACATTATCGGGTGATTTTGCGTGTGATTCCCGATCAGATGACCATCTGCCAGCAATTGTCGGATGATTTCCGGATGCTCTTCCGCTTGTTTTCCGATGACGAAAAAGATAGCACCGATGTTATGCCGTTTAAGGGTTTTGAGAATTTGAGGTGTCAAGTGTTCGTGTGGCCCGTCATCAAATGTTAATAGGACCTTCGTATTCTTCAGACGTGTGGTGTTGGTCAGAAAATAATTTCTGTTGGGTAATAAAATACCAAGGGATAAAAATACAAGAAAGAGCAACGATGCGATTCCCATCAGGATCCACATCATCGGAGTTCCGCTGAAAAAAATCGAAATCCAGGTACAGTTGATAATAAAACCGATGATATTTAGATGGTGCCGTGTCATAAGGAATGAAATACAAAAATAGAAAAAAGTTTATTCCGATTTGGGCGATGAAGGACCTATTTAATCAGGGTCAATCCAAGCTTGCTATTTACCTGATGATTGACAATTAATACGTATTTTCCCTCAGCAAGTGCATAATCGTTTGCCAGGTGACAAGCAAAAGCAGCCGATGAATAATACAATCCGGTATACTGTTCGTAATTGATTTGTTTTATACCGATTGTCGTCGGAATTTCTCCGGCAAATAAAACCAGTTCAATCGCATTCGCATCAATCTGATTCTTCTTCAGAAACGTTGTAATGGCTTCTTCCGTGTTGGTATTGTTGAAATGTACAGCACAGTCGATCACTTTTTTTCCGTTCCCGGCAGTATCCGGTTGAAGGGACAAAAATGTTGCTCCGGATGTGAATGGAACGGTTGATTGAATAACGTGTGGTTTCAATACATCCAAAAATTCAATTGCTTCGTCAGCAGCACCTACCAATACATTTTTCTTTCCCTCTTGCACACATAACAAGCCATCGATCAATGCTGTTTCAAATGACAGGCTGTTTTGGGTATGTGTCATATTGTACGAGTGATTTCCGAGCGCCATTGATATTGCCCCGGCGATCGTATTGTGTGTCGATTGGATAAATGCGGTAGGAGAGAGGGTGTCTCCGGTTGCAGTAATGAATGTTTGCAGAAAACGTTCTGTGTCTTTCAAACATCCCAATGAAGTTCCGACGGAAATTGAATCAAACGGAACGGATGTTTCATTCTGACATACCTGTGCGGCGGTAAGTGCCATTCTCAATACAGGACTGAATCTGCGAAGAGAAGCAGGAGGAATGTATGTTTTGTAATCCGGTGCGATGACTTCCGATTGGTTGCCCAATGGTGTTAGTATTTCCCAGATGTTTTGCTTCCCGAAACTGTCCTGGTGACTGATGGATACAATGGATGTGATTGCTGCTGTCATAGTTCACCAAGAATTATCGTTGAATTGTTTCCTCCGAATCCGAACGAATTAGAGAGTACATTTCGTATGTTTTTAACTTTTGTCGTCGATTTTACGGGTACCAGTTTTGTTTCCTCAATTGCATGTCGGTGATTGAGATTGGCAAAGAGGTAACCATGTTGAATCGCTAAAATGCTGAATACAGCTTCGAGTCCTCCCGCAGCGGCCAGCGTATGACCTGTAAACGCTTTTGTGGAACTAAAAGGAGGAACCTGGTCTCCAAATACATGCATAATGGCTTTGGATTCTGACAAGTCATTGTTGGGTGTTGCTGTCCCGTGTGCATTGATGTAATCAATATCTTCCGGCTTCAGACCGGCGACTTTCATTGCCTCAGAAATAGATAAGGTTGCGCCATACCCATCCGGGGAAGATGCTGTTTGGTGATAGGCATCAGAAGCATTACTCCATCCTTTTAATTGTGCAATGGGTGTACTTCCTGATTTTTCAATACTTGTAGCGGATTCGATGACAATAAATCCTGCACCTTCGCCAAGGTTCAATCCTTTTCTGGACTCATCAAACGGGCGACACCACTCTTCGTCAAAGATCATCAATGAGCGAAACCCGCTAATGGTAAATTCAGTCAGGGCATCCGTTCCTCCTACAACGACTCTGTCCAGTGCTCCGGAACGAATCATGCGGGCTCCCATCATAATGGAATTGGCTGCTGATGAACAAGCTGTGGAAATGGTGTTTACAAAACCGTCAATTCCCAGTTCCAATGCGATTTCCTCACTGGAGTTCCCACTCGAATGTTCTTTGTACCGGGAAATATCATGCGTGCCGTTTTCCAGATAACTGCGGTACTGAATCTCACTGATGTCCATTCCTCCGACTGATGTTCCTGAAATGACTCCTGTACGAATATCTTCGCTCAGCAGATGTCCGGAAAAAGCTTCTTTTGCGGCGACACAACCTAATAATCCTGTTCTGGAACCATTCACTTTTAACTGAAAACGGTCAATTAATTCTTGGTTTGTCAAGGGGATTTCACCAACTAAAAAACGTTCGGAATGTGGATGCATCCCTTTTTTGATTCCCGATCGTTCCGTAATCAATGCTTCAAAATGTTCCTGTACATTGTTGCCAATGCAGCTGATGGCTCCTATTCCCGTGACAAAAATATCCATTACTGATTACTTTCAATAAATGCAGCCAATGAATTCACTGAGTGAAAAATCTCTCTCCCCTGGCTTGGATCAGCAATTTTAATTCCGTAGTTGGATTCCAAAAGCACAATAAATTCCAGCGCATCAATGGAATCCAATCCCAATCCTTCGTCACCGAACAAAGGTGCATCGTCTTTGATGTCTGCAGGTGTTAAATCTTCTAATGAAAGTTGCTCGATGATCTGAGCTTTCAGGTTTTCTTTTAATTCACTCATGTTATTATGTATCAATTATCTGTTCGAATTTCCGGAATTTCCCTTCCGGTAGTTAGTTAATAGTTCGTTTAATGCACTAGCAAATGAAGAACGATCTGCCGTATTGCCATTTAGTGCCACTAAAAATAGAAAACATTCTTCTGTTACTTGATTTTTTTCATCAACTTTTGAATCGACCCATCCACACAGACACCAGGTGCCTCCTTTTTGGGATGCATGATAGAGCCGTTCTGCAAATAGATTACTGTCGAACTGAGGTGCAATAAAAAATGTATTTTCACCGTACCATTTGTTCCGGATGGCAAGTTCTCCTGTTAAAATATTGGGCAGTGTGTATACAAATAACGAAGGACTTGGATTACCTTGTTGGGTATACGACTCAATGAATTTCATGTCTGTGTGCTGACTGGCATTGGTATTGGCAAATAACAACTCCAGTTCATCGTCTTTCAGTTCACTCAAACTACCTTCCGATTGAATCAGTTCTGTTGCCAGAACCGTCATTTTTGAAAGGTGATCCATTTTGTGAAATTTCGGATAATCCAGTTCCAGTTGCTGGTAGCTTTCTTTGAGCCAGTTTTCTGACTGAAAAGTAAATTTCAATTGTCCGTTGAGGAACGCTCCTGTTGGTGTTATGTAACTGCTTGCTGTAATTTTCATATCACTTTCGGATTAACAGTGCTGCATTTCCTCCTCCGAAGCCGGATGCTGTTTTCAATACCGTTTTTACGGAAGCCGGATGTGTTTGTTTGACCAGATTAATTTCCTGGGTTGTACCTGTTTCTTCAAATCCTTTGCTTTCAAACAAAAGCTGATGTTCGATCGATAGCATGCACACGATTACTTCAATGACTCCTGCGGCACCTAATGTATGTCCGAAAAATCCTTTCAGGCTGTTTGTAGGAACGTTTTGCAGTTCGCAACGCATAAATGCGATGCTTTCCATTTCGTCATTGTACAGCGTTCCTGTTCCATGAGCTGAAATGAAGTCAATTTCTGAATGCGGGATAGCCGCTCGTTCAATTGTTTTGTTGACAACGCGGAATAAACCTTCACCTGTTCTGGAAGGGCCTGAAATGTGATTCGCATCATTGGAAGAGGCTCCTGAGAGGTATTCGACGGAAGATGCAGTTGTCTTTTCTTTCGAAACAACAATGATTCCGCACGCTTCGCCCAGCGAAATTCCTTTCCTGTTTTTATCAAATGGTCTGGCAGGTTCATCACTTAAGGCAAACAATGACTGGAAACCGAAGAGTACAAAATCTGAAACGACATCAATTCCGATGACAATAACCGTGTCAAAACCGGAATAGCGCAGGTAATCTGCTGCGGTGTTGATAGCAATGACTCCTGAGATGCACGCATTGGAAATGACAATTACATCATTCGGATTGTTGGTGATATTCCCAATAAGTGTACGTGCAGATGCAAAAACGTCACCCGCTAAATGATCAATATTTCCTTTTGTGGAACTTAGAATGAAACATGTTTTCTGATCGCTTAACAGTGCTTCCGGATATGATTTTTTCAAATCGTTCAACGCTGTTTCAAGCAACGTGTTAAACCGGTTTCCCTGCAGGTTCTCCATTGTTGACAAAAACCAGTTTTCCTGTTTGAACCCGGCATGTTCCTTCTGTTGAATGCCTGAAATACCGTTTTTCAGTGATTTAAAATTTGCATCAATACCAATTCCGATAGGCGTGACCAACGTTCCGTATGATAAGAATACGTTACTTTCCATCGATCCAGTTTTGCTGTGTTTCCCACTCGGCAATAAAATCAGGCTTCATCAATTCCAATTCTCTTGTCTCCGCATTTAAAAACACTTGTGTTGTTGTCCCTTTTGCAGCCAGTACTCCTGTATGTTTATTGATAATTTCAAACTCAAATATAATTTTTGCGGATTCCCGGTAAATCAATTTTGCTGTCACAACAGCAATTTCACCATAATGAATGGGGGCTTTGTGGTGCAATTCTGAGTGAACGATTGGAATAAAGAAACCGGCATTGTGGATTTGTAAATTGTCTAATCCGTATATTTTTCCGAAATGTTCACGCGCATCTTCGAAAAATTTAAGGTAATTTCCATGCCATACAACGCCCATTGCATCAGTCTCACTGAAGCGCACAGGAATTTCCAATGTTGATGTCAGGTGTTTCAAAATAAGGATTCAAATAATGGGGGCAAATGTAAGGAAAATATCCGGAGATATAGAAGTATACGTAGAAAGTAATCCCATGAAATACGTTTTTTTACGTAGCTGATCAGTTATCCCAATACGAGTGTTACAATTGTGCGGATATCGGCATATTGCGATATCCCGATATGCTGTTATTTTGTTATTCGGTTTTGTCCGCTGTTTGTTTTCGTTTCCGATGCTTCTTATGCAGATCATAAATGATTCCGTCGGAAAGCCCGATCTTAGGTACAACAACTTCGTGGCACTGAATTTTTTCCATAATGTTGCAATAGATTTCCAGCGCGGGAACCAACACATCTGCCCGGTCCGGTTTCAGCTGGTATTGTTCCATTCGTTGTCTCAATTTCAATGCGCTCAGATCATTTTTCAGCTTTTTCAACTTTTCCAGTTCAACCGGTTCAATGTTAACGCCTCCCACTAATTTATGCGCTTTGTTGATATTTCCCCCGGTTGCATAAAATGTAAAATCACCGCCCGGCATATGTTCATCCAGCCATTGATAAATCTCTTGCCAGACTGTTTCTTTTGTTTTTCCTTTTAATAAGCGTAGTGTTCCGATTTCGAATGACTGCGAAATTTCTCTGTTTCCGTTTGAAAAAACGCTGATTTCGGTACTACCTCCACCAACGTCAACAACCATGAACGGCTTTGCTTTGTCAATATCCATCAGGAAGAAGGTGCCGAAAATCAAGTTGGCTTCTTCGTTTCCGGAGATTGTTTCAACTTCAATTCCCGTTTCCTGGAAAATTTTATTCTTGATCTTTTTTCCGTTTTTTGCTTCCCGCATTGCAGAGGTAGCACATGCACGCAATTCTTTTACTTCAAATAATTCTGAAATTAATTGAAAGGCGCGCATTGTTTTAACAAATTGCTCTGATTTTCTTTTGTTAATTCTCCCGCTTTCGAATACACTTTCCCCCAGCCGAAGCGGTATACGGGTATACGAAACTTTATTGACAAACTTTTTTCCGTCTTCCTGAATCACTTCTCCGATCAGAAGACGCGCCGCATTTGTTCCAATATCGATTGCTCCGAATTTCATTTTGATAAACCTTTCAATTGTTGAAAAAGTACAGTTGCAAAATTACTATTTATACAACGAATGAGTAATAAACAGTATAAAGTTATCCACAAAGGAATAGCAAAGACGATGAGTCTGTCTCCCTGCCAGAAGGAAATTCCGGAAGCGAAAACAATGTAATATAATAATAATCCGATTGTTAACTGTTGCCAGTTTGAAAACATTCTTTTTCTGAAAAAATCAACCACTGAAATCAATATGAAGAGCAAAAGAAAGTACCGGGAAACAGAAAATAATGTTTCGTTGTACCGGGACATGACATTTTGTTGTTTTTTAATGTCGTAGCCAGGAGGAGCAATAACGCTGCTTTTATACCCGGTTATATTATCTGCAATGTTATTTAAGTATAATTTCAGATACACATTTCTATGATTCATCAAATAAGATCTTTTTTCGGCTGGTTTCATTTTTTGAACAATTTCCTGAGACCTTTTTACGTCTGAAATTCCTTGTATTTCCCGAACTCCTTGAGCTAACAGGTAGTTATTCATTGTGCGCTCGCTAATAGTGGAGATTTGAAACTTGTCATATTTTAATTTCATTACTGTAACCTGTAACACTATAGGTGAAATGGCAAGCAGTAACATGACAATTCGTTTTTTTGTGACAATAAATTGTTTGAAAAAACGGATGATAACAAAAAGTGTAAAAAATAGAGTAGGGTGCTGAAATAGTGGTTTTATAACTGTTAGTAAGGATAGCAGTAACACTATTTTTAATGCGTATTCAATCGTGAGACCGCTCTGAAGTGTTTTGGTCGTATAATAAGTTAAGATAGAAAGCAGAAGCACAGTGATGGATTCTGTTAAGCCATAAAAAGTATATGTTATCAAAGAAATATTTACCGCATACAGAATTACAGCGGCGATTCGAAACAACAGTTTGGATGTAATCTGTTTGATTCCCAGATAGATCAAGTTCCCGCTAATGATCCAAAATAGTGACTGGAGAATAAAGACCAGCCAGCTCCCTCCAATGGCAAAACACCCTCTTAAGAAAACAGGATATAAAAAAGGTCGTGTAATGGAATCTCCTTGTTCGGCAAGGAGAAAAAATTCTTCTCCTGCATTGAAGTAGGTTTTTGAATCTGAAAAATAGAGTAACAACTCATCTGTCGGTCGAAACGGCATATTGTAGGCAATTGTAATGAATACGATTGCCAGTAACCCGTTAAGAATAAGAAATTCTTTGCTCAACAGATATGTACGGATGCCCCCCAACTTATTTCTTTCTGAAGAAAATCTTTAATGGAATTCCTGTAAAATTATACCGTTCTCTCAATCGGTTTTCGAGGAATCGTTTGTAAGAATCACCAACATATTGCGGAAGGTTGCAGAAAAACGCAAATGCAGGAGAATGTGTCGGTAACTGTTGCACATATTTAATCCGAATGTATTTTCCTTTTACTGCAGGAGGTGGAGTTGCCTGGATAATGTCTAACATCACCTCATTCAATTCCGATGTGGAAATTTTACGTGTTCGGTTTTCGTACACTTCCATTGCCGTTTCCAACGTTTTGTGGATCCGTTGTTTTGTAATTGTCGAAGTAAATAAAATAGGAACATCGTTGAACGGAGCCAATTGTTCCCGTATTTTTTCTTCGTATTGCTTCATCGTCGTGTGATCCTTTTCAACCAAATCCCACTTGTTAACAAGTACCACAACTCCCTTTGAGTTTTTCTCGATGATGTAATAAATATGTAAGTCCTGCTTTTGCAATCCTTCCGTCGCATCAATCATAAAGATACAGACATCCGAATCCTCGATGGAACGCACAGAACGAAGAACAGAATAGTATTCAAGGTCTTCCGTAACTTTTGCTTTTTTACGAATTCCGGCTGTGTCAACCAGCATAAAGTCAAATCCGAAGGCTTTGAAACGGGTATCAATTGAATCTCGTGTTGTTCCTGAGATGTCGGTGACAATGTTGCGCTCTTCTCCTGTCAATGCATTCACAAGTGACGATTTTCCGACATTCGGCTTCCCGACAATTGCAAAGCGGGGAAGGTCATCTTTTTCATTCACTGTTTTATCGTTGATGTCGAAGTGCTTCACCAGATCGTCCAGTAAATCACCTGTTCCACTACCATTTGTTGCGGAAACATCGTATACATCACCAACCCCGAATGAATAGAATTCAGAAGAAAGACCAACCCGTTCAGTGTTATCTACTTTATTGGCAACAATGAAGATCGGTTTTTTTGTTTTCCGTAAAATCTTTACAACTGTTTCATCCAGATCAACGATTCCTGTCATCACATCTACCATGAAGATGATTACAGTTGCTTCCTGTATCGCAATTTCTACTTGTTTACGGATTTCTCCCTCAAAAATATCATCAGATCCGTGAATATATCCCCCTGTATCAATTACAGAGAATTCAACTCCATTCCATTCGCCACGTCCGTACAGACGGTCACGGGTTACCCCGCTTATTTCTTTTACGATCGCTTGTCTTGATTCCGTCAAGCGGTTAAACAAGGTTGATTTTCCTACATTCGGTCTTCCGACAATTGCAACAATATTGCTCATTTTCTTTTGTTATTTGTGTTGTTTCCCAACAAGATTTATTATTTTATTTACGGATCGGCATACGTTGTTCCGTGGTTTAATAGCCGTATTTTTTTAGTTTTTGATCAGAACCTCTCCAATCTTTATCAACCTTCACGAACGTTTCCAGGAATACTTTGCCTTCAATAAATTTCTCGATTTCCAGGCGTGCTTCTCTTCCCAGTCGTTTGAGCATAATTCCTCCTTTCCCGATGATGATTCCCTTTTGAGAATCCCGTTCAACGATAATCAATGCCCTGATTCGAGTAATGTTTTCTTCTTCGAGGTATTCTTCAATTTCTACCTGGCAGGAGTAAGGAACTTCTTTTTGGCAGTGAATGAAAATCTTCTCACGAATAATTTCCGATACGAAAAAACGCATAGGTCTGTCAGAGATCGCTTCTTTGTCAAAATAAGCAGGAGATTCAGGTACCAGCTCCATAATTTTTTCCCACACCCCGTCAACATTGAATTTATGCAGTGCTGAGATTGGAAACACAATTGCATTCGGAAGTTTCGCTTGCCAGTATTCCACCCGTTCAATCACTTTTTGCTGATCTCCCAGATCTGCTTTATTGATCAGACATAGTACCGGAATCTGCAACTTTGAAATGCGCTCCAGTGTTTCCTTGTGATTCATTTCGTTTTCGTAGATATCGGTAATGAATAACAAAACATCGGCATCCTGGATGGACGTATTGACATATCCCATCATCTGTTCATGCAGTTTGTACGCCGCATTGACTACTCCCGGAGTATCAGAGAAAACGATCTGGTAATTCTCGTCATTTACAATTCCAAGAATGCGGTGACGTGTTGTCTGTGCTTTTGATGTGACAATAGATAATTTCTCACCTACCAATTGATTCATCAAGGTAGATTTCCCGACATTCGGACTTCCGACAATATTTACAAAACCTGATTTATGCGCCATTTCAACGAAAATAATTTGCAAAGGTAAGGAAAATAGGGGAGAGAAATGAGAATAAAAACTAAAAATACCTGAAAATAGAATAGAGTGTCAAATCCGGTGCTCTCTTTGTGTTGAAGCAAGTAAAGAATGTAATGATTGGCAGTACGCACATAAATTTTATAAATGAACAAAGGAATTATGTAATAGAAAACCCGGGATTATTTCCCAATTTTGAACTGACTTATAATCAATAGATTATTTTGTTTGAACGCAATGAATGATTTGAAGATATATATGAGTACCGGATTACTGTCTTTTCTGATGGTCGTATTCATGCCGGGCAATAGTTCTGCCTGTGATTCCGGGACATCTTATACGCAGCAAATCGGCTCCTCATTTTGTACAGGTTCTGAAAGCCTCCGGTATACCTGTAACGAAGAAAATACGTGTCAAAATAGCGGAGAACATTCTGATTGCGGAGAGCATTGCAAAGATCAGTGCTGTCGATGCGGTACTTCTTCTGTCGGGGCATTTCTATTGTTTTTGCCGGTAGATTCCGGTTTAAAAATCGATATTGATTCAGAAGATAAATTACATTTCGGATACCTCCGGGGTGATTTGTCACTGGGATTTTCTTCCATTTGGCAACCGCCTAAAATAAGTTGAAATAATGGTCTGACAGCCATAATTGTGTCTTGTTCAAAGCAATTTTTGTTTTGAATACACATACCTTATTTTACTAATTTAAATACAATCAAAATGAAATCACGATCAAACATCCTGATGGTAATCGCAGTATTACTGTCACACATAAATGGCTTTGCACAAATCAAGCATGCCAAAACCGAAACAATAAATGTTTCAGGAAGATGCGAAATGTGTAAGAAAACAATTGAGGAAGCCGGTAGCAGTAAGAAAATTGCTGAGGTGAAATGGGGCAGCAAAAATCAACTGGCAACCCTGGTTTATAATTCGGAAAAAACCAACCCGGATGAAATTCTCAAACGGATCGCTCTGGTAGGGTATGATACAGAAAGGTACCTGGCACCGGATGACGTATATGCACAGTTGCCAGGTTGCTGCCAGTATGAACGGACATTACGTCCTGCTTCAACAAGTGGTCATTCAGAAATGGAGATGAGTCACGAGCATATTCATTCTGGTTCGCATCAGAAGACGTCGCAGGAATCTTCTCTACCACAAAACGAAGTTCAATTGCAGGCAGTGATTGAAAGCTATTTCAGTCTGAAAGACGCGTTGGTACGATCAGATGTTACTGTTGCATCGGAAAAAGCAACTGCATTGATTGCTGCGATAAAAGCAGTAGACATGAATCAGCTATCGGCAGAAGAACATCCTGTTTGGATGGATGTATTGAAGTCGGTGACAGAACGTTCAGAAATCATTGCTCAATCAGCAGAGCTTTCCCGACAACGGGAAGCATTTGCTTTACTTTCTGACGAAATCTATAAACTGGTAAAGGTATCGAAGCAGGAAACAACTGTTTATTATCAGCATTGCCCGATGTACAACAATGGAAAAGGTGCAAATTGGTTGAGTAAAGAAAGCGCAATCAAAAATCCGTATTACGGATCAAAAATGCTGACATGCGGTAGCACGACGGAAAAAATTGAATCATCAGTCAAAAAATGAAATTAGTACGATGGATATACGCGATTTTTTTCAAAAAAAACTGTTGCCGGTAAGTGTGTTTTTGTACATGGGATCTTCATTGCTGGCTCAGGACATTGTGCGATATGATCTGTATGCAAAAGATACTGTTGTCACGTATGCGGGAAAAGAAAAACGAGCGATTGCTGTGAATGGACAGATTCCGATGCCTACTCTCACATTTACAGAAGGAGACACGGCAGAAATTGTCTTACACAATTTGTTGGATGAGCATACTTCATTGCATTGGCACGGAGTGCAATTACCCAATAAAGAGGATGGAGTTCCGATGCTGACTCAACTACCCGTTAAGCCGGGTGGAACGCATACCTATCGTTTTCCGGTCAAGCAAAACGGAACCTATTGGTACCACAGTCATTCGGGATTTCAGGAACAGATCGGCATGTACGGTTCAATCGTATTTTTAAAACGACCAGATGATCCGGCTTTCCGAAAAGGAATTGACGACTTGCCTGCTGTTTCCCTAACCTTGAGTGAATGGACAAACGTACATCCGCATCAGGTGCAACGGATGCTGGCTACCGGGAATGATTGGGCAGCAATCAAAAAAAATACCGTTCAAAGCTATGGTGAAGCCATTCGGAAGGGACATTTTAAAACGAAGTTCGTCAATGAGTGGAAGCGGATGGAAGCGATGGATGTCAGTGATGTGTACTATGATAAATTCCTGATAAACGGACAGGAGGAGAGTCAGCTTTCCGAATTTAACGGAGGTGACCGAGTCCGTTTTCGGATTTCGAATGCAGGTGGTTCTTCTTATTTCTGGCTCACCTACGCCGGAGGGAAAATAACGGTTGTAGGGAATGATGGAAATGATGTTGTGCCGGTGATGGTGGATCGATTGATAATCGGGGTATCTGAAACGTATGATATCGTGGTAACACTGCCAGTAGACGGTGTATCGTACGAATTACTGGCTACTCCTGAAGACAGGTCTGGTTTCACTTCTGTTTTTGTAGGAGCGGGAATTCGCCAGCTGGTTTCCAGGCTTCCCCGTTTGGATTATTTCGAAGGGATGAAGATGATGAATGAGATGATGAAAATGAATGGTGATATGCACGACATGGGAATGAATATGAGTCTGCAGCAAATGGATATGAATGCCGTGATGTATCCCGAATTTTCGAAGCAGTCGTCAATGGATGGGATGAATCATGATAGTCACGGAGTAATAAGTAACGAGCTTGTAACACTCAACTACGGAATGTTGCAATCACCACACAAAACGATATTGAATCCGGATATACCAGTGAAAGAACTACGTTTTGAACTCACTGGTAATATGAACCGATATGTTTGGAGTATGGACAATAAAGTTCTGTCCGAATCGGATAAAATACCGGTTAAGAAAGGCGAGATTCTGCGGATTACATTGTACAACAATTCCATGATGCGTCACCCGATGCACTTGCATGGGTTTGATTTCCGGTTGCTCAATGACAAAGGGGAATATGCACCACTCAAAAATGTGATGGACATTATGCCGATGGAAACCAATGTGATCGAGTTTGAAGCAAATACGGAAGGCGACTGGTTTTTTCATTGTCACATCCTGTATCACATGATGGCGGGAATGAACCGTGTGTTTGAGGTAGGGGACTATCAGAATCCCTTATTGCCGGATAAAACAAAAGCATACAAACACCTGCAACGGGAAAGTAATATGTTGCATTTTATGGCACAGAATGATTTTGCAACAAATGGAAATGATGGAGAGGCAATGTTGCAGAATGCACGTTGGAGTCTGGGGACGGAATGGCGACTGGGGTACAATAACAGACATGGTTATGAAGTGGAGACACACTTCGGAAGGTACATCGGGAAAATGCAATGGCTGATGCCTTTTGTCGGGTTTGACTGGAGGTACCGTAAGATGGGGAAAGATGAACATGAGAAAAACCTGTTCGGACAAGTCAATAAAAAGGATAATCGGAGTGCATTCAGTCTCGGAGTTGTGTATACATTGCCGTTATTAATTACAATTCAGGCGGAAGTTTATCACGATGGAATTGTCCGGTTGCAGTTAGCGCGCGAAGACATTCCGATCTCCCGGAGATTCAGAGCTGGATTTATGTTTAACACCGACCTGGAATACATGGTGGAGTTGAAGTACATCATCAACAAAAATATGGGAGTCCGGGCGCATTACGACAGTGATATGGGAGTCGGAGTCGGATTCTCCATGAACTATTAGTGTAACTTACAGACAGGCGGTTTGGCAATTCATCCTGAATGGATGGTCAAACCGTTTTCTACCATGTGTTACTTGAATTCAATCAGTTTATCTGTTGCTAAATCGTATTCATAAACCCGGGCATTTTCATTGTCATAATACAACCATTGCACCGTGTTGAAATGGTGTTCCGATGTGGTTCCTATTCCGAAAACCGTATAACTTCTGTTGTTTTTTGTTTGTTCTTCAATGGAATACTCCAGTTGTTCTTTGTTTTGAATTGCCGATCGGATCAATTTGTTAGTCGAACTGGCAATGTAATACTCTACCAATAAATAGGATTCATTCAAGCCACTTTCAGAATAATCTGTTTCTTTTTCATCGTAATGGTAACGAAGTTCTTTTCCATACTCTTTGCGAAATGTTGAACTCTTACCATCTTTTATTTTACGAATGGAAATCAGCCAATCAGCAAGTTCAGGACGTTCACCGTCGCCGGCGATATAAATCGTATCTTCTTTCCATTGAATTTCACAGATGTCTCCTCGCAACATACTTCTGTCGTCATTGTTGTCATTGATAAAACCATACAATTGCTTTCCTTTTTTTGCAGTTAACAGCATGTAATCCCCATTGTCGTTGTAAGACACAAATTCAAAAACAGCTGTCATTGGTTGTGCTTGCTCCGGAAGGTTGGAGGAGTTGTTTTCTGATCTGTTTTGTTGCTCTTCAGAGGGGGTGATCTCTTTGTTGACTGTTGCGGTTTTATTTCCACAGGCAGACATGGCAAAGTTAACTAGGATCAGAAAGAGTGGGATAAGTCGGATTGATTGTTTCATTACTTCCCTGAGATTGGATTGATTGTTTTTGACAGCACATACTGCGCTCCCCGGATTCCGTCAATTTGCCGTCCGGTGTATTCAAATCCTGCTTTCAGATAAATGTGATAAGCACGTTCGTTTTGAATGTTGACGGACAAAACCAGTTCGTCAATGCTTTTGTTATACTGCTTCCGAACATACGTTTCAACAGATGCCATTACGTATTTCCCATATCCTTTCCCCTGGTATTCCGGGTTGATGGAGTAGGAGCGAATCAGTAATGATTTCGGATTGTCGGTTAGTTCCATGCGGTCAACTCCCTTGTCGAGGATGAAAAATCCAATAGGGGTTTCGTCTGCTAGAATACTGACAATACATTTATCCGGATCTTCCAGGTCTCTTCGCTGGTTGATGCACTGGTCAATACTGGTGGTGAATTTAGATTGCTCTTCATTTAACCGGTAACTGAGCGGTGCAAAATGCGATGAAGTGTAAGAAGTGAGGGACAGCATGTGATGTTCTTTTGAAGTTATCGGAGTGTCATTGTGTTATGTGTTTGTTCAAATGTTTTTTTCTCACAACTAAAGAAATAATCCATATGAGTAACAGCGATACAATAATAAGAATTTTCGTTGTATCGACCTCCGGAAAAAAGTTGTTGAGCGAATGAAATGCCGATACCGCAATTAGTGAATGCGTACTGTCTGCCACTTTTCCGATTCCCCAGCTTCCCAAAATCAAAATGCCAAAAAACAGAAGATTTGAACTGGTCAGGTCAAAATTTAAATGCCAGGTAAACCACAATGTTGCAACAATCAGGATGTTTAGAAACGGAGGTAACGGTTTTAATTCCTGTTGTAAAAAACCGCGCCATCCGATTTCTTCCAGTAATCCATAGATTAAAATCGTCGTAATTAGTTCGGGGGAAACCGTTCTTGTTGTGGTTATAAAACCAATGCCTGAAATGAAGATCACGGGAAGTATCCAGTATAAAAACAAGGGAATGAGTGTGTTTTTGTAATTCCCTTTTAAAGAAAGTACAGGTTTCTTTTTGAAGATCAGAATGACCGCAATTGCACCGACAGCCGGACCGATACCCCGCAAAATAATATTCAAAAAATCACTTGGAATATGGTCTGAGAGTTGCGTTTTGTTGGTGAGGTAACGCAGTGCTATTGCAATGGTGTAAAAGATGAGGATGGCAAGGTAGTTAATTTTATTTTTCATGGTATCTGTTTGAATGACGATTCAAAAGTAGATATATGATTTTGCTAAAAAATTGACGATGGGTAAGAAATGAACGCTCAGGAGTTTTTTTTCCTGATCCGACTCAGGCTTTCCGCCGTTACACCGAGGTAAGAACAGATGATTTTCAAGGAGGTTCTTTGAAAAACCTCAGGTCGCTCTTTGATTAACTTCAGGTACCTTTCTGTCGGTGAAAGTGTCAGTAAGTTAATTTGTTCGGATTGTTTACGGATGAATAGTGCGTCAGAAATTGCTTTCCCGATAAAAAGACCCGTCACCGATTTTGTGTACAAGTTGTGCAAATCAGCGTGGCTTATTGACCAGACAATTGATTCTTCTAATGCCTGTGTTTGAATACTACTGGATGATTGGGTTAGAAACGATGAGTAATCACTAAACAGCTGTTTCTCATAATAGAGGTTGATGCAAATGTCTTTATCGGCAGCTAAAACAAAGTGAGCAACTGAACCCGAAATTAAAATATTGATGTACTTTTCAGTTGTGTGATACGCTTTTATCAACTCATTTTTTTCAAATGTGCGGACTTGGATGTAGTTCGCAAATGCTGTCCATAGCTGGATATCTGCTGTGTAAAACGGATCAAAGATCTCTTTTATCTTCTCAGGTGTAGGCTGTTCCATAAACGCTTAACGAATGGATGTACTTATTTTATAGCGTAAATATACCCATTATTTCGGAGCTGTGTGGTGATGGGGTGTTTCTTACTAAATATAGTAACAATGAGAGATCAAATTAATTTATAGATGATTTATGGACTGATGAGGTGTCAGGTTAATGTTGCTATAATTTAAATGGTTAATAATGCCATTACCATTTTGTTAACCTTAGCCAACGTGACAGTCGTTTAAATTTTTTCAATTCTCTTCGCTTTTTACAATGAGAATAATTCAGTATATCTAATTGATTTGATAGTCTTTGTGATGCAATTTCAAAAGTTAATTCGGGTTCAATGTATGAACCATTTACATAACAGTCTTTGCAAAAAAGCTTTGAGAGCTCTCCATCCGATTCGGTTCCTCTTTCATTAATAAAGAGAATTTCTTTATAGCAAGATTGACAACAAGGTTTAAAAAGTTCGCCTCGTAACGACTTTTGCCTTAGCTCATCGTCATTCGGTTTTTGAATTGAATGGTACCATAAAAGTAGACCCCAGACACAGAAGCCTTCACCAATATAAAGTAAAAGAATAAAAATATTTTTATAAATGTCATAGCTACTTCTTTCAAATTCATTTGAGTGCCATTTTGATGCCCAAATAGCTGTGTTTCTATATATATTTGAATATTCAGATTGTATCGGGATAGAAAATTTGAATATTATTTCCTTTATTCTTGGGCTTGATAGGTTATCAATGTTTAAATCTGAAATTATACTTATTTTATCTTGCTCTAATGATGGCTCGCCATAAATCAATTTGTCTTTAAAAATTTGAATTTGTGCTTTGAGAGAACTCAATTCTATCTGTAATTTATATTCTTTCTCTTTATATTTATCAGGACTGAAAAAGATAAAATAACCCATATACCCAAATAAGATTAATCCGGCAATGGCTGAAAATTTATAGATACTATCAGTTGGTGGAGATACTAAATTCATCTTGTGAATATATGGAAAATATTATGATTTAAATAGTTGAGTGGGATTAATAGTTAAGTTTGGTTTTTACAAAAACAAAAAAGGATTGCCAAA
>DHNG01000049.1:85883-87443 GCA_002409405.1 Flavobacteriales bacterium UBA5422
CGGGTTATGAGCCCGACGAGCTACCAACTGCTCCACCCCGCAATATATCTTTGGTTTTTAACTTACTTGTTTCTATAATCCTCGATTGGATTAGCGAGTGCAAAGATACGTGCTTTTTTTTGATTTGCAAGCTTTTTTTTCAAAAACTATTTAAAATCATTAAAAAGAGCAATCAATTCATCTACCACGGATGCATCTTCGATCGTGGAAGGGATCTGGTAATCAGTTCCGTCGTAGATGTTTCGGATCATCTTTCGGAGAATTTTCCCGGAGCGCGTTTTTGGCAATCGTTCTACCGGAATCACCTTTTTAAAGGAAGTAACCGCGCCGATTCGTTCCCGGATGAGTTGCACCAGTTCATGCTCCAGCTGGAAATTTTCAATACCGGCATTTTTCTTCTTCACAACCAGTGCCAGTGGAACCTGTCCTTTCAGTTCATCCCGGATTCCGACGACGGCACATTCTGCTACTGCTTCGTGTGATGCGATGTTCTCTTCCATGTCTGCGGTGGACAGGCGGTGTCCGGCAACGTTAATTACGTCATCGACACGACCGGTGATGAATACATTTCCGTGCTCGTCTTTGTAACCACCATCTCCGGTGAAATAATATCCTTCGTATTGAGAAAGGTACCCGTCCACAAAGCGATCGTGGTCGTTCCACAAATCCATCAACGTTCCCGGAGGAAGTGGTAGTTTGGTTGCGACGTACCCTTCCTGTCCTGCGTTGAGTGGTGTTCCTTCTTCGTTTAGAATTTGAATGTTGTAGCCACAAACAGGTCGTCCGACAGATCCCGGTACAATCGGAAGTTGCTCTACACCAACCATCGCTGCCGCCATTGGCCAACCTGTTTCGGTTTGCCAGAAATGATCAATTGCGGGAACAGGAACATGTTGCTGAAACCAGTTGATGGTTGCAATGTCGCAACGTTCACCCGCTACGAACAGCGCCCGGAAATGAGACAAATCATATTGTTTGATAAATAAACCTTCCGGATCATCCTGTTTAATCGCCCGGATAGCTGTTGGTGCAACAAACATTGTGCATACTTTGTGTTCTTCAATTACCCGCCAGAAACTGGACGCGTCCGGGGTTCGTACGGGTTTTCCTTCGTAAACGACAGTCGTATTTCGGTTGATCAACGGCCCGTAAGTAATGTAACTGTGCCCGACCACCCAGCCAACGTCAGATGCCGCCCAGAATACTTCGTCGGGTTGCAGGCCATAGACGTAGCGCATCGAAAATTTCAACGCTGTCACATATCCCCCTGTGTCACGAACAATGCCTTTGGGTTTTCCTGTTGTGCCGGATGTGTATAAAACATATAGCGGATGAGTGGATGGAACAGGTACGCATTCTGCTTCTTCTGCATCATACACCAAGGTACCGTAGTCGACATCGTAATGCTGTGCAGGAATTTTTGCTCCGAGCTTTCGGTTAAAAACAATTACCCTGTCCGGTTTGTGCGCTGCAATTTCAATGGCTTCATCTACCAATGGTTTATAGGCAATTAATCTGCTGACCTCGATTCCTGAAGAAGCTGTGAGGATGGCTTTTGGT
>DHNG01000049.1:87568-88333 GCA_002409405.1 Flavobacteriales bacterium UBA5422
GATGGCTTTTGGTTTGCAATCGTCAATTCGGATAGCAAGTTCATTCGGTGCAAATCCACCAAAGACAACCGAATGTGTTACGCCGATTCGCGCACATGCGAGCATTGAAAACAATGCTTGCGGAATCATGGGCATGTAAATAATTGCGGTATCTCCTTTTTTCAGTCCCAGAGATTGAAGTCCGCCGGCAAGTTTTGCAACTTCTGTTTTAACTTCCTGATAGGTGTACTTTTTTACCGTCTGTGTGACGGGAGAATCATAAATAATTGCAATGGCATCACCATATCCGTCTTTGATATGTTTGTCAATTGCCAGGTAACAGGCATTCAGTTCTCCGTCTTCAAACCAGTGCGGATAGCCGAATTGGTTGTCGGATAGAATGATAGAAGGTGCTTTAAACCAGTCAATGTTACGGGCTTGTTCGCCCCAGAAAATTTCAGGTTGTTCGATGCTTTGCGCATAAAAATCGGAGTAATTCATCGTGTAATTTGGTTTTAATCATTTTAAAGTGTGTGTATTGGACCGTCAATGGAACCTTGTAATCAAAAGTAATTGTTTTTTGTGAATGGAATTTCGAATCAATTGAATTATATTTGCTAAATTAATATATTTATGCAAAATTAATATATCAAAAAATGAGTGATGCTAAAAGATGCCCGAAATGCAATTCGTTTGCGATCATTAAAAGTGGTATTATCAATGAAAAACAGCGATATAAGTGCAAGGAGTGTGCTTATTTCTTTACCGTTGATAAAATAGGAAAAG
>DHNG01000049.1:88453-89851 GCA_002409405.1 Flavobacteriales bacterium UBA5422
TTGATAAAATAGGAAAAGAAATTGATAATTATTTTGTTGTGAAAGCGTTGCAACTGTACCTGGAAGGGGTGAGTTTCCGGGAATCTGAACGCATCCTGGGAATCAGTCACGTTACAATCTCCAACTGGGTGAAAAAATATAATATTCAACGTCCGATGAATACAACTTACCATCCAACGTATAAAATTTTGTCAGAGAAAGAATTGCATGAGTACTTTGAGAACCGTGAGAATGTAAAAGGGAAGGGGATGATTATTACGGAAGTCGGAGATAAGTTTATGTTAATCAAATGGGATCGCTTCAAAGATTAATGGAAGAGTAAAGCGATTTATTTAGAAATAAGTATACTATTACCAAAAAAATACAAACTATTTTTTAATTTCCTTACTTTTTCTTCACTTAGCCGAAAGCAAAACGGACTACAATGAAGACAAAGAATTACATTTTACTCATCTTTCTGATCATTACCTGTATCACAGATGTCAGCGCGCAAGGCTACCCGGATTATGAATCCGGTTTGAAGGTGAAAATCAACGAGTCAGGATCGCGTTACTTCCGATTGTTGACATGGAATCAAATCTGGTTAAAGTACAACGAAAACAATACAGGGAGTACCCTGGCAGGAGAGCCGGAAAACACAGCTGTGGACCTCGCATTACGCCGCATCCGATTACTGACATACGCACAACTTACTGACAAATTCATTATCGTAACACATTTCGGGATCAACAACCAGAATACATTTAGCGGAGGTGCTCCGGGAATGGGAGGGAAAAAACCGCAGTTATTTTTCCATGATGCGTATGCAGAGCACAAAATCTGGAAGAATTATGTATCCATCGGTGCGGGATTACACTACTGGAATGGAATTTCCAGAATGTCCAATGCCAGTACGCTGAATTTCCTGGGAATGGATGCAACGATCTTTAACTGGCCGAACATCGACAAAAATGAACAGTTTGCCCGTTACCTGGGAATCTACCTGAAAGGTAAAATTAAAAAGTTTGATTACCGCCTGGCGGTCAATGATGCATTTCAGGCAAATGAAGCAAAAGCTATTTTTACAGACGTGGCAGAATACAATCCACATGCAAAATGGAACACGGCCGGATATGTGTTCTATCAGTTTTTTGAAGAAGAAAGTAATTTATTGCCTTATCTTGTGGGGACGTATCTGGGATCGAAAAAGGTATTGAATGTCGGAGTCGGATTTCAGCATCAGAAAAATGCAATGTGGTTGAGAAACCAGGTCGGAGACACCATCACACAAGATCAGATGATGTTTGGCGCGGACGTTTTCCTGGATATGCCGTTGAGCAAGAAACACAAAGACGCGATTACATTTTATGGTGTATACTACAACTACGATATGGGATCAAATTATGTACGACACATTGG
>DHNG01000032.1:0-1792 GCA_002409405.1 Flavobacteriales bacterium UBA5422
GTGGGGTATGATGATACTTCCGGGCACGGACGACTGGATGCCCTGAAGGCCTTGCAGTTGATTGAATACCCGAAGTACCAGATCATTCACCCGCAATCAGCACCGACGCAGATTGAACTCGTTGAGCATGATACCATCATCATTTACCTGGATGACCCGCTTTACTCAAATATGAACGGGCCGATTGGGAATAATTATCAGTCATATTTTGTTTTAAGCACATTAAACAAAGCATATAGAGTAGAAAAACGAAAATACCGATTGACCTATGATTTTTCAGAGTATCTACAGCCACCGTTAAGTTCATCTGTCGCAGAGTTATTAGATGTATGGGTGCGACACAGCCAGACCAACTCATTACGGGAATTACAGGATACAATTGATCAGGAAGATGTCCCCTTTTTTATAGATACTTTCCAGTTAGAACCTGATGCGCAAATTATTCAAATAGATATTGTAACAGGGGCAATTATTCTGGAAGGATACTATTATCAATTTTTAGGTTATCATGATGCTAATGGAATTGATTTTAATGCCCCGTTTATTAACACTAATTTTTGGTACCCTATCAATCCTAATTTAGAGATTCCCAAGATGGCATACAGTATTTACCTCTATGACAGTCTGGCAACAGGGATTGATTTTCCATGCGATGGGGACAATCCACTGGTAGATGAGTCTGTTTCCGTGACATCCCTGAATCAGGAGGATTATTTGTCCGTTTTCCCCAACCCCGGCACTCATAAATTGACAGTAACAACCAATTCGACGTATTTAATGGATCACTTGCAAATAACCGATCTTTCCGGGAGAGTGGTCTTGGAAAAAAACATTCAACAAGAAAACACGGTTCGTATTGAAGCAGAGGCATTACAAAAGGGAGTTTACACTATTGTTATTCATCTGAATAATAAGAAAACAGTAACTAAAAAATGGATCAAATTATGAAAGCAATTATTCTTTTTTTATTCTTGTGTATACACAGTGCGTATGCACAGGAATGGCGTAAATACCATAGAAACGATTTAGGGCTAAATTATACTCTAACTGTACAAGATTATGGAACAGGAGGAAGACACTTTCGAATCAATCCGTATAATAATTCTCTATGGATGGCAACAGCAACAACAGTTCAAACATTAAATAGTGCAGATGGAAGCTCTAAGTACTTTAGGTATGACAATACTCCTACTCTCCAGACTCCGATCCAAATTACTGCTTTTGAATTTCTTGGGGAAAAAGTCTTTATTATGGATAGAGGACAGGGGGTGTACCTATATGAAAATGATACATTTTCTTCAATGTATTCACCATCTGGTTTATGTAATGGAATTACATCTGATGAAAACATACTCTATCTTACACGTGAAAATCAGCCAATTGTAAAATGGGATAATGGGTCACTTCAATATCTATTTAATTCATATTATGTGCAGAGAATTGTTGTTAAAAATGGATTCTTTTGGTTGACCTACGATTTTGGTGGAGCTAGCTTATACTTGTATGATATAGATGGTAATACTGTAAGTTATAATAACACACTAAGAATGGATAACAGTAATTTTGATCATAAATTCTCCCCACATCATGATACCCTCTACGTTGCAGGTAACAAAGGATTGTCCCTGCTCCACAACCTCACGTTTTTTGACAGCATTGCGCCGGACAACACCACCAACATGCCTCCGGGAGTTATCCTCGATTTTGAATTTGATGCCAATGACAACATTTGGGCATTGTTTGGTTCGGATGCACAAACACCAACATCCATCGCGCATTACGATCAGGCAAC
>DHNG01000032.1:1936-13319 GCA_002409405.1 Flavobacteriales bacterium UBA5422
ATCGCGCATTACGATCAGGCAACGGAAAATTGGGATGCATTCTACGATGCAAATAATGCTAATCTGAATTTTGACACCTATTGCAGCATTGAACTGGATAACCTGGGGAACTTGTGGATGGTCAACCAAGCTTACATTCATGTATTGGAATTGAGTACTCTTCCTGATTGGCTTTCAGTGAAACAACCGAAATTGGAAGGACGTGTTTCCATCTATCCCAACCCGGCAAAAGAAACTGTGTCTATTGAAACAGATGTGATACTATCAGAAATTTACCTCACAGATCAATTAGGGAAACGTATCCGTACATTCAACCCGATAGAAAAGCAGTTTTCGGTAGCAGAGCTTCCCTCCGGAATGTATTTTTTGGAATTGATGACTGAACAAGGTGAAAAAACTACCGTGAAATTGGTGAAGGAGTAGTATAAAAAAATGGAAAGAAGCGCCTGAAATGAGACAAAGGTACTTCTCTTCAAAAATTGCTATCTTTGGTCAAACGTACAACACCATGAAATTTCCGGTTTACCTGTTTCTTTTGCTGAATTATTATTCGTTTTCACAACACCAATACACAGACTCCGTTCAACATTTACGTGATGAGCACGTTGCTGAATTGTTGGATCCTGTGAATCAGATTTTAAATGAGACCGAAATCTCCCAAATTCGTTCATTAGCGTATTTCCCTGTGGATGAACACAAAAAAGTGAATGCGGTATTTACGGAGGAGAGGGGTAAAAAATTTCAATTGCCCACTTCATCCGGGGCAACGAAAACGTACTTGAGATATGGATTTGTTACTTTTACATGGGAGAATGAATCCGTCCGATTGAATGTTTACCAGGACGTCAACCTCTCCAAAAAAGCAGGATACGAAGACTACCTGATTATCCCGTTTAAGGACGCCACCAGTGGCAAAGAAACATACGGAGGGGGGCGTTACCTCGACCTGCGGATTCCCAAATCAACCGAAGTACTGATTGACCTTAACCTTGCATACAATCCATATTGTGCTTATTCGCATCGGTACTCCTGCCCTATTCCACCTGTGGAAAACCAGTTGACAATTTCCATTGATGCAGGAGAAAAAACACCGGAAGAACATTAAAATATTGGTGAATATCGTTACCTTTGGAGCATGAGATTTGTGTATCCTGAATTCCTTTGGGCATTATCGTTACTAACCGTACCGGTTCTCATTCACTTATTCAGTTTCAGACGCTACAAAACACTTTATTTTTCAAGTCTGGAATTTGTGCACCACGTTGAACAGCAAAACAAATCAGCGCAAAAACTCAAAAACCTCTTGATTCTGATCTGTCGCCTGTTGATGCTCGCTCTGATTATCCTTGCATTTGCACAACCTTATTTCCCTTCATCGGCAAAAGTTCAAACAGGTTCTGCTCCTGTACTTAGCATACACATTGACAATTCATTTTCCATGACCATGAAAGGTGTGGAAGGAGAATTACTTTCGGAAGCTACTGAAGCAGCCCGCCAGTTGATTCAAAAAGCACCACTCAATACCAAAATCTTGCTATCTACCAATGCATTGGATGGTGTTGAAGCACGTATTTCAACAAAAACACAGGCACTGGAACGGCTGGATCAACTACAACCTTCTCCGATGGTGAGAAGTTTTGATGAAGTGATCAAGTGGCAGAAAGACAATCTGAAAAAGAACATCCAGGTAGAAAATTTCGGTCAAACACAATTTGTGTTCCTCTCTGATTTTCAGAAAAACACCAATCGCTTTCAACAACTGGAAGCAGATACCACCGGAAAATACATTCCCATCCGCTTAATTTCCCAGGAACAGGATAACCTGAGTGTGGATTCTGTCTGGTTCGACTCTCCTCTGCACAAAGCGGGAGTCAATACCGAATTGTCGGTCAAAGTCTCCAATCACGGACAGACAGACTTACAAAATGTCCAATTGCAGTTTGAATCGGAAGGACTTAAACGGGACTTGTTTGTTGACATCCCAAAACATGGCTCTTCCGTCGCAATGGTGTCATTTGCTCCGAAAAAAACGGGTATGCAAACAGGAAGCATCCGGGTCGCGGACAAACAGTTTTTCTCCGATGATGAATTTTTCTTTACCTATACAGTCGCTGAAAAATCATCCGTGCTGATTCTCAATGGAACAGATGCAAACCGGAATGTCACTTCCATTTACCGCCTCGACAATTTTTACTCCGTGACGGAAGTAGAACAAGGAGCATTTACCCAGGGCATTCTTCAGGGAGTCAATCTTGTGGTACTCAACGGGCTGAATGAGGTTCCGTCCGGGCTAAGCTCCAACCTGACTGATTATTCGAAAAACGGGGGTACAATTGCTGTTTTCCCTGGTAAATCAGTTGACAAAACTACCTTCAATGCGTTTCTATCACAATTGGGAATGCCATTGATCGCTAAAGAAGTGACTCAATCGACACGAATCAGTAAAATCAACTACAAAGATCCGTTCTTCAAAGGGGTTTTTGAAAAAGAGAAAGAGAACCTAAGCCTTCCGGGCGTTACGAAGTTTTACCTGACAAATGAATCCGATGGTACCGGTGCCATTGGTATCATTCAATTGCAGAATGGAAAGCCATTGCTCTACAGAAACACCTATGACAAGCAGGTATTTTTATTTACCAGCGTACTGGCTCCCGATTATGGTTCATTCACTTCCGATATATTGTTCACCACTGTTTTGCTGAGAATCGGAGAATTATCGTTGATGAATCCACCACTTTTTGTTACAATCGGAGAAACGGCCAATTACCCCGTTTACCAGACTGTTGAATCCACCACACCTGTTTTCATAAAAGGAGAGCAACTGGAATTCATTCCACCGAAAAGAACGTCGGGAAATGTTACTTACCTCGATCTGAGTGGAGCGGTTGTAACATCCAACCTCAAATCAGGAATTTTCAACCTGGAGAGCGGAGGGAAAACGATTGGAAAAATAGCTGTTAATTACGACCGGAAAGAGTCGGTGATTGACACCTGGAGTGAAGCTGAAATAAAAGCGGCACTCGCACAGGCTGGGATCCTGCACACAACGATTATGAATGTGGATAAAGGAGTCAGTTCTGTTAATTTAAACATTGAGAAACCGTACCCGTATTGGAAGTTTTTCGCTTCTTTTGCGTTACTTTTTCTAATCGCTGAATTGTTGATATTGAAATTGTGGAAAAATAAAACAGGAAACTGATGAAATTACTGATTAAAAACGTCAAAATTGCAGATCCGTCATCGACACATTTTAACAAAATTGCAGATGTTTTAATTGAAAACGACACCATCACTGACATTGCTCCTTCCATCCAGGATGATACAGCAACAATTGTTCACCACGAACAGTTGCACATTTCGCAAGGGTGGGTCGACCTGAAAGCACATTTCTGCGATCCGGGTGAAGAACACAAAGAAACAGTTTCCACCGGGTTAAACGCCGCACGTTTTGGAGGATACACACATGTAGCCGTTCTTCCGGGAACACATCCTCCGGTAGATGGAAAAACACAGGTTGAATACCTGCTTCGCAAAGGAGAACATCACGTAACGCAACTGCATCCGATTGGCGCCATTACAGAAGGAATCAAAGGAGAGGGGCTGGCAGAAATGTATGACATGTACCAATCCGGTGTTCGTTTATATTCAGATGACCTCCATCCTGTTTCTTCGGGAATCATGTACCGTGCGTTGTTGTACGCTAAAAATTTCGGAGGAAAGATTATCGGGTTTTCCCGTGATTATTCACTGGCAGGAAAAGGAATGGTCAACGAAGGAATTGCCAGTACCCGAACAGGATTGAAAGCAGACCCGGCCGTTGCAGAAGTCATCCAGGTAGAACGCAATATTCGTTTATTGGAATATACAGAAGGAACACTCCACTTGACGGGAATTTCCTGTGCAGAAAGTGTGGAATTGATCCGAAAAGCAAAGAAATCAGGATTATCCATTACAGCCGATGTGCACCTTGCAAACCTACTGTACAATGAAGAAACTGTTTTGGGATTTGATTCCAATTTCAAATTCATGCCGGTATTACGTACGGAAGCAGACCGCATTGCTTTGTGGAACGGATTAAAGGACGGAACAATTGATACGGTTGTTTCTGACCATCGTCCGCATGACAAAGAAGAAAAAGATGTGGAGTTCGATCACGCATCTTTCGGAAGCATTCAATTACAATCCCTCTTTGGGGCACTGGGGACATCCGAAGCATTTGACCTTGCAACCATAATCGATGCAATCAGCAGACGTTCCCGCACTATTTTATCCATTTCTGAGAACCCTGTTGAAAAAGGAAACAAAGCTGACTTAACACTGTTTATTCCCGGGAAAAAATGGACATTTGAGAAAGAGCAGGTGATCTCCAAAACCTACAATTCTGACCTGATAGGAAAAGAATTGAACGGATATGTTGTCGGAGTCGTGAATAATGGTAAATTCGCACTAAAAGAGTAGGCACGAATGTCTGAAAGTAAGAATTTTCGAAAACAATTCTGGAAAGAGAAAAAAACAGTTGGTGCCATGGCTCCCAGTTCTCGTTTCCTCACTGAAAAAATGTTGCAACACATTGATTTCAAATCCGCTAAAGTCATCATTGAACTTGGTCCCGGAACAGGCGTTTTTACGGATGCGATTATCTCCCGTATGCGAAACGATGCTACCTTGTTGGTCTTCGAGGTGAATGATTCCTTCTTTGATAACCTGCACAAAAAGGTCAAGGATAAACGCGTACACCTGATTCATGATTCGGCAGAAAAGCTGCAGGAATACTTGCAGAAATACGGCTTTGAAAAAGCAGATGTTGTTGTTTCTTCCCTTCCGTTGGCTGTTTTTCCGCCACAGTTGAGAAATAACATTCTGACAGCTTCTGAACAGGTATTGATTCCTTCCGGAAAGTACATTCAGTTTCAATACAGTCTTCAGGCAAAATCGTTGCTGAAAAAATTGTACAAGGACGTGAAAATTGCGTTTACTCCATTCAATCTACCTCCTGCATTTGTGTACACGTGCACAAAAAAGAATGCGTTGTAACGGCAAGTAAACGATTGAATTTCATTTATTCTTTTTTTGCGGATGATTGTTTATTGTCGTTATTTTGTATATTTGTTTATTCTTCTTAAAGCTAGAAAATGGAACTTTTGTGTAATGCTGCCGGAAAATCCTTGGTAAAGATTACCAGGTTTTCTTTTCTGTTAGTACTTGTACTGCTCTTTTCCTGTAACAGTGAAAAAGAGGGAAACACAATTATTCCCGATGAATTAGAAGAATACTATGAATTTCAAGGTGTCGATCTGACAAAATATGACATCCCCGCGACGATTATGCTTCCGGACGAAACGGCAAACATCGGGGCATCAACAACTCCTGAAGTACTGCACCTGGAAAGCGATTTTTACTGGAACATTTACGTAGGACAAAACTTCCACCTGTACATTGAAGATTACGGAGATAACACCAATTTGGTACAAGCTCAGAAACAAAAACTTGCCAACACGCAATTTTACCAGGTAAAGTATTTGGTAGATGAACCCAATTTGATTGTGTACGAAGTAACATTAAAAGTCCGGGGGCATGAAAAAGCATCCAAAAGCGTAGGAGTAAAACACGTCTCTTATCATGTCTATGGCGAGCAGGTAATTGACGGTATTCATTACGAACTCAGAAGTCGTGATGAAGGATTTGAACGTCCGATTATTGATCTGATGGCTAAATCCATTCGTTCATTCAAAGAAAAAACAACCTGATTTTCATCTTAATCTCTCTCTCTTTTTTCTCCATCGATGTGGTTCAAAATGTAACCACATAGGGCACATAGAAGAATAATAGGCAGTAGGTGTTATTGGCGGAGGAACACATAGCAACTTACTTCATGAGTTGATTCGCTGTTTTTTGTTTATGGAAATCCGGTATGTTCCTATTACCAGGTATCCTGAGAAATATGCACAATCCCCTTGAAGAGAGAAATAATCTTATTCTCCTGGTTGGTCACTGTCACTTCATAGATCCCCGTTGTCCTTCCTCTGTGTTTTTCAACAGCTACAGCTGTGAGTAAATCACCTTCTTTTGTTGGTCGAACATGTGAAATAGACGTTTCGATGCTCACGCATTTATTACCCCTGGAATTCGATGCAAATGCAAGTGCTGAATCTGAAAAAGAATAGCTGATGCCTCCATGCGTAATAAAAAACCCGTTCAGCATATCTTGCTGCACCTGCATCTGAAGCGTACAAGTACCTTCGGCAACAGTAACCACCTCAATCTTCATCCATTTACTAAATGCATCATTCTGCATCATTAAACTGACAATTTCACGAGGTGATTTCATATCTGCCAGTGTGTTATTATGCGTTGATTGAGTTGGATAACAAGGTAATGACAGCCAGGGTCACAATGAACAACTGTGTTGCCGTCTCATCATCCAGTTCTGTACCATCCACATCCGGAGTGGAGATTTCCATTGCCATGAACTGCACCAGGTGCGGTTGATCGGTATATTCTTCTAACTCTTCCATGTTGTCTGTCTGAAAAAAGCTATCTAACACGTCAAAAAACGGCTCTTCAAATTCATCTACATCCGTTTCTTTTATTTCTTTCAGTTGTACACCTTCCTGGTTGAATGCTTCAATCAACAGGCAGAAATAATAAATCAACAATCCCTGGAGGCTGTCGTTTTCATATTCTTCAGCTGCTGACATTGCATATCCCAGCAATACGGGTTGAGAAAGTGCAAATGTTTCGGCTGTACGCTCTAATCCATCTTCATCTAAGTTGTCTATTTTGCCAATTGCTTTCTCAATACTTGCTAAGGAAATGTGTTTCATAATTTTTAAATTTTCGGCAAAGCTACGGAATTAAACTATTCTTTTTTTGAAAAAAGAATCTAATCCGACAATTCTTCCCCAATCCTTCGTGTAGTAATCAGGCTAGTCAACAGCTTCTTCATCACGAATATTTCTTTCATTTCAGGCTGCTTCCTCTATCGTGAACTTTTTTCATTTTTTTTATCAGTCTACTTATTTTTTGCTTATCAAACGATGAAAAATCTTTACTTGTATGTATACTTAAGGTTCTACACAAATACATCCTAAACGGTTCTTCTTTTATGTTGTTATTATGATACGCTTCCAATAAAATCGGGTAGTATTTAATTCTCACCTCATTATGAGTTGCATGATGAATAATTAACCACGGTGTTGATAGCGCGAGACCATCTATTTCATTTTGATTTGGATAACCATAATGGTTTAAATACAGACCTACTTTAACTAAGTTTATAGAATCAACCTCTCGTACCTGATCTAAAATTCGCTTGCGGCCTGAATATGAGGTATCTTTTGCAACTTCTTCATTCCAATAGACTCGAATATCCTGATCGGATTGAAAAATAGTTTCTAAATAATCACTTTTAGCTCTGTTATCTGTCAGCTGACTGATTTCCTTCATGTAAACACTATCTGTTTGCGAATAGCTATTACTTACTAAAAACAATAGATGTGTACATAAAAGAAGTTTTATAATTGTCATAAGACCGGAAGATTGAATAATTGTCCGTTTTTCAGATTTTACTATATAGCAGAGACTCCAATTCCTCCAATTGAGCCAAAAGCGGACGTTCATCATTGTAAATGATAAAATCAGCGTAACGAACTTTGTCTTCGTCATCCCATTGCTTGGCCATTCTTACCAACACTTCTTCCCGGGTGCTGTCATCCCGTTGCATGGTCCGTTGAATCCGGGTTTCCTTATCCGCAGTAACCAACACGGTGTAATCAAGTGTTTTATAAGAGCCTGTTTCAATCAAAATAGCTGCTTCATTGAATACAAAGGGAGTCTGTTGTTTATCTGCCCATTGTTTAAAATCAGCTCTCACAACCGGATGTATGATCTGATTGACTTGTTCCCTGATTGTATCATCGGAAAAAATCCGGGATGCCAGCAGGCTTTTATTCAATTCGTTTCCATTAAAGATTTCATCTCCCAGTAAATCAATTAACCCACGACGGATATCGGGATTACTGCTTGTTAGTTGTTTGGATGCGCTATCAGAATAATAAACCGGATATCCCATTTTTTCCAAAATTCCGCATACATATGATTTTCCGGAACCAATTCCTCCTGTTATTCCGATTTTCAATGGCATTTTAAATCTCCTCCACTTCAATCATGCAAAACGGTAGTTCTACGATCGCCTGGTAATCTTCCCCTGCCTCTTCCATGTCTTCATCATCTGTTTCGTAATACCAATGAACCGTCACTTTTGACTTCACCCTGTTGAGCTGCTCAAATTTTCGAAACAAATCCAGGATACATTTGGAAGAAGAGGTGTTGAAATATTCAAGACGGATTTGCACCGTTGTTTCTTGCTGCGGATGTTCACAGTATTGATCTACCCAATTGTTTATCGGTTGAAAAAAATCAATTGAATTTTCAGGAATGGATCTCCCCCTCAATAAAAGTACACCTGTACTCCCGTCAAATTCCACTTCAGGTGTTTTGGCTGAACCTTCAACGACATACTTCTCAAATCCAATCATGATACATACACTAATAACTGTTAGACTTTTCGAACGAATATACGGAATTTCCGAAACATTTTAACGTTTTTTGACATTTTTCTGATCGGAAAAAAATCAATCCACGAGTTTCATTTTCCGGAGCAGGAAGGAAGCGTTCATATTTTTACAAACCCCATCTCTGATTTTATAATCGAAATAAAGTTCTTCTCCTTCAATTGTGGAATCAAAGTATACGTTTCGGAATGCTGTATGCTTACCGGCTAAATCCGTGAGTGAAAGGTCATGTGTAGCAATAATTCCTTTGGCACCGATCTTATTCAGTTTCTGCAGAAAACCGGCAGATCCGATTTCTTTGTCCTTGCTGTTGGTACCTTTCAGAATTTCATCCAGGATTACAAATACGCGTTTCTCGGATTCAATCGCATCCATGATAAATCGCAGGCGTGTTAATTCGGCATGGAAGTATGAGCTCTCTACCGTCAGATCATCACTTGTACGCATACTTGAATACAGCAACATATCCGGGATCCGGCAGGTATCCGCCAAAACGGGAAATCCTGCATTGGCAGAAATAATCGCCAGCCCCACACTTCGGAGGTACGTGCTTTTGCCCGCCATGTTCGGCCCTGTTATAATCAGGAACGCTTCATCCCGGGACAGTTTAAAATCATTGCAGATTTGTTTTTCAACTGCCACAAACGGATGTCCCAATGATCGAATCTCGAAATTACCGTCCGGATCCTGTTCAGAGAAACAGGTTGTCCCTCGGTTGAACCGGTAAATAGCACCGGAGATCCACACTTCGATTTCTGCCATATACGATTCCCATACCTCCAGTTCAGAAGCGTAGTTGTTGTGCCATTTTTTTGACTTCGCCAGCAAATGGAAATCCCATGCAAACAGGTAGTTCAGCAATACTCCCACCAATACATTCATCCGGTATTCAGCACGTTTTCGGATCACAATCAACTCTTGTAATCCCTGGTGCATTCCTGTTTTACCAAACAAAATTTCTTTGTATTTCTGTCCCTCTTCGGAGGATAAATCCAATTGCTGAAACAGTTCCAATTGCTTGTACAATGCATTGATTTTTTCCGAACGGTTACTGATCAGATGCATCCATTTATTCGTTTGTTTAACCCGTGTACCTACAATTACCAGAATCAGAATGCCAATCAGTATCAGGTGAGAAGAAGCAATCAGGTTCACATTGTACAAAACAATGGAAGTAATGGCAATTGCCGGAAGCACCCACCGCAATATGTTAATGGAATTCCCACCGAATTCAGCTGTTTTCAACGTGTTTAATGTTTGCTGACGTTCTTCGTGTTTCAGAAAAACTTTTGACTCTACAACAAATTGCTGTGACCAGGTGATATTTTCGGATAATTCCCGAATCATCTGTTGATTCATCTGCTTATCTTTCGCTCCGACAGCAAGTGTTTCCGCCAGGCGTTTGGTTCCTGTCGGAAGCACAGTCCGGTTGATGTATTGAAAAACACTTTTCGGACCAAATAAATCCATGTCATTGGCATACGGATGTTGGGGAGATTTGAATTCACTTCCATCCGGAAAATCAGACCAATTGCCTTTCAGTAATTTCAACTCACTTTGATTGAGTGCAATGTACAGTTCTTCTTTTTCTTTTTCCAGCTTCGCATCCAGCCATTTATTAACCAGGTAAATAAACAAGGCTGTTTCTGCCGTAACGACAACCAACAGGATGGTTCCCCAACCAATCAGGTACCAACTCAAAACAATCAACAGAAATGAAAACAAGCGCGCAAATGTATACAACCGGTGTTTCCGTTTTGCCTGTTCTAACAATGCCGTATGTTGTTCAACTTGTTTGCTGTAAAAATCAGCCTGATTTCCTGCTATCATTATCGCTGTGTCATTTGAGCAAAATCCTTTGCAAAATAAGTCAAAATTCCATCTGCACCCGCACGTTTGATACTCAGCAATGTTTCATATACAGCCGCTTCGTAATTGAGCCATCCGTTTTTTGCAGCAGCATGAATCATTGCACATTCTCCGCTCACATTGTAGGCAGTTACCGGAACAGGAAATGTTTCTTTCAGCAAATGAATCACATCCAGGTAACACATGGCTGGTTTCACCATGATCATATCTGCTCCTTCATTGATATCCAACTCTGCTTCGATCAACGCTTCTCGTTTATTTGCCGGATTCATCTGGTATGTTTTCTTATCACCCGATTTAGGAGCAGAGTTCAATGCATCTCTAAAGGGTCCGTAGAAAGCGCTCGCATATTTCGCTGTATAAGACATAATGGAAATGTCTGTGTATCCATTGGCATCCAGGTGTTCCCGAATACTTGCGATCCGTCCGTCCATCATATCTGAAGGACCGATGATATCAATTCCCGCTTGCGCCTGTGCCAATGACATGTTGTTGAGTAACGGTAGCGTTTCATCGTTGAGAATCCTTCCATTTTCTACCAGTCCGTCGTGGCCGTCAGAAGAATAGGGATCCAATGCAACATCGCTCATGAGCATCACTTCCGGAAACCGTTCTTTGATGGCACGGATAGCATGCAGATAGAAATTATCCGATGACCAGCTATACGTTCCCGTTTTATCTTTTAAATGCTCTTCAACCGCCGGAAACAAGTCAAACGATCGTACACCAAGTTCAACACATGTTTCAATCTCGGGAAGCAACCGGTCGATTGACCACCGGTAATTTCCCGGCATGGAAGACACTTCTTCTTTTATGTTTTTCCCATCCTTGAGGAAAATGGGATAGATCAGATTTTCTACGCCTAATTTTGTTTCTTCAACCATTGAACGGATGACCGCCGATTTTCGGTTTCTTCTGGGACGAATATTCATTGTATTTAT
>DHNG01000032.1:13426-28982 GCA_002409405.1 Flavobacteriales bacterium UBA5422
ATATTCATTGTATTTATTTTAGTCTACAAAATTAATAACAATTTGTGTTGATAAAAAAAAGACCGGGCATTTTGATGCTGTTCATTTAAAAACACTACATTAGCCAATAGCGTATGAAAACAATATCTTTATGAAAATTACCCACCACTTATTCGGCATTGGTTTGATAGCATGTGCATTGTACTCTTGTTCTTCGGAAACTACAACAAAAGAGCACATCACTGTCGAACAGGATGACGTAAGCAATTCACTGACTACTAATTTTGACGGCAAAATTTTTAGTATTCCTTCCCCCATCTTAACCATGCTCCTGCTCAAAAAGGTAAGTCCTGCATTTCATCCTGAGTTGCTGAATCCTACTTCCAAAGTTGACAGCTACCAAACGGAACACAAGCGGGCCCTGTTACTCGGCGTTTACGGAGCAGATTTGGGCTATTCTTCCATCTACAAGGACAAAAAAAACATTATAGATTACCTGGTTACCGTGGAGAAACTAACCAATTCACTTGGATTGGGAGCTTCTTTTGACAACCGGTTCATTGAACGCTATCAAAAAAACACAAACAACAGTGACTCCATGCTCTACATTGTGTCAGATGCATTTAAAAATGCTGATTTATTTTTGAAAAACGGACAACGAAAATCGGTATCTGCATTGATATTAGCAGGAGGTTGGACAGAATCCATGCACTTTGCAACTACACTGGCAGAAAAAAACAACAACCAGGAATTACTGGAACGAATCGGAGATCAACAACAAACACTTACCACATTAATTGCTTTGCTGGAGGAAAATAACAAGGCATCTGTTAATGACGAGTTGATTCGGCTATACAAAGAATTGAGTAACGTTTTTCAGGAAATTGAGATCATGTATACATACAATGAACCGGTAACCGATGCCGAAAAGAAAACAACCACGTTGAAACATACTGTTTCATTTGAAATCAGCACGGAAACATTAAAAGCCATCACCGAAAAAATAACGGCGATTCGTCAACACATAATTGGTTAATCACAATGAAAAAACGATATCTAACACTTATTTTTACACTATTTGCAGGAATGCTTGCATTTGGTCAAAGCTGCGAAGAAATTGTACGCAACTGTGAAAAGTTGTTTCGCGATGAGAAAGGAAAGCAGGTATTCATCTCGGACGGACAGGTCTATACCGCATTTTTAGATCGCCAGGAAGCAGAGTTTGATTTGACATTCTACGGTGGTACAACCTATCGGATTGCTGTTAGTGCAGGTGATCGGGATGACTATGTTATTTTTACTCTGCGGGATGAAAAGGGGAATGTATTATTTACCAACAGAGATCATAAAAATGCCCGTTACTGGGACTTCAAAGTGCCCAAAACACTATCTGTAAAAATTGAAACGGAACTGGACACTGAACGGAAAGTAACAGGCTGTGCAGTTATGTTAATTGGCTTCAAGCAGTAACAGACAATGAGTGAACGCATTCTCAACATTCTGATGCAATTATTTGCAATCATTGCAAAGATTAATGATCATGGTGAGAATGGTTCTTCAGATGTCCGGCACGCCCACCAAATTATTCGTTCCTTTTTAAAAATCGAACTGGCCTCCGAAAAAATTGAACACTACATTGTTCTTTTTGATCAATATTACGCTGCTCTTCACCCCCGACGGAAGTCTAAATACAGTGAAGGGAAACGCAATTCCGTTAATTCCGTAAAAGTACTTCGCATCTGCAATGAGATCAACAAAGAACTGACCATTCGTCAGAAATTCATTGTATTGATGCGGATCATGGAACTGATCTTGCTGGATGAAAATTGCTCGGAACTGGAACTTGCTTTTTTACGTACTGTTGCCGACACGTTCAAGATTGAACCGGAAGAATATTTACGAATCTTTTCGTTGCTGAAAAATGAAATTTCAACCGATCAACCACCAGAAAATTGCTTTATCATTACGGGTAAAAATACCACAGAAGACCGAAAGTTTAAACTCAATGGGCTTGATCACCCCATCGTTTGTATCCGGGTTCACAATAACAATTTGTTGTTTTTTAAATATTTTGGAAATGACGACATTTATCTAAACGGGGAATTACTCGATAACAGAAAAGCTTTTTTACTCAATCCGGGGGACTCCATCAACACATCAAAAAGTGATCGTATTTATCAGGCCGACCTGCTCAATCGCTTCCTGTCCACATCCACAACACGGCATTTTTTATTTAAGGCAACCGACCTCTCGTATCGTTTTCCTTTTGGCGCCGTTGGATTACACCCTTTTTCCACCACCATCCATTCCGGGCAATTGGTTGGAATTATGGGAGGATCCGGGACAGGAAAGTCAACACTGGTTGATTTGCTCTCCGGAGCCAAACGTCCACAGACAGGAACAGTAACCATCAATGGAATCGATGTTCATCGTTCTCCCAAAGAAATAGAAGGACTCATCGGGTATGTTCCACAAGAGGATTTGCTGATAGAAGAACTCACTGTTTTTGAGAACCTATATTACAGTGCACGTTTGGTGTTTGGTAAGTTGTCTGAAAATGAAATTCGACGGAAGGTAATTCAGGTATTAGATGATTTGAACCTCTCTTCCGTGAAGCATTTAAAAGTCGGGAGTCCACTCAAAAAAGTCATTTCAGGAGGGCAGCGCAAACGATTAAACATTGCATTGGAACTCATTCGAAATCCATCCATCTTGTTTGTGGACGAACCAACTTCAGGACTTTCCTCGATTGGTTCGCTCAAAATTATGAACATACTGAAAAACCTTTCGTTGAAGGGGACACTTGTTTTTGTTGTGATTCATCAGCCTTCCTCCGATGTTTTTAAGCTCTTGAATAGGTTAATTCTACTTGACTACGGAGGTTATCAAATCTTTGACGGCGTTCCTTCCACTGCACTCCCCCATTTCAAGAAAGCATTGGAATACGCAAATGCAGATAGCGAAGGATGTTCCGTTTGCGGGAATGTAAATCCCGATCAAATTTTCGAAATTGTAGAGGCACAAACGGTCAACGAATTCGGTGTGCCAACAAGAGAACGAAAACATACTCCGAAACAATGGCATGAATTGTTTCTCAAGCAGAAACAAGAGGAAGAAACCAGTAGTCCGGAAGAACTAAAAACAAGTAAAAAGGAGCTACCCTCTCCGCTCAAACTTCCCGGATTAATTCAGCAATTTAGTGTGTTTTTTGCACGGGATTTCAAAAGCAAGATTTCCAGTTTTCAGTATGTGTTGCTGATACTCGCAGAAGCCCCTGTATTGGCGCTTATCCTATCTTCTTTTCTGAAGTCATACATTGAAACCGAAGGCGCTCCTTCCTATCTATATTATTACAATGAAAACATCCCGGTTTATTTATTTGTAAGTATGTTGGTCTCCATTTTTTTAGGGATGACCGTAGCGGCGGAAGAAATCAACAAAGACAAAAAAAATCTCAAGCGGGAACGCTTCCTTAATTTGAATTGGGGGAGTTATTTATACGGAAAAATGGCATTGCTCCTCCTCATTTCCGCCATTCAATCCTTCCTGTTTGTCTTGGTAGGAAATGTTGTATTACAGATCACTGAGCTTTGGTTTGAAAACTGGTTGATGTTATTTTCGGTCTCCTTTTGGTCCAATTTATTGGGATTGAATGTTTCTCTGCTTTTCAGACAAACCAAATTGATCTACATTGCCATTCCCATTCTGATTATTCCGCAGATTATTTTCAGCGGACTGATTGTCCGATACGACCGAATGAATCCCGTGTTCAGCCATCCGCACAAAGTCCCATGGATAGGGAATCTGATGATCTCCCGGTGGGCTTATGAAGGACTTACAGTTGAGTTTGCTTCCGAAAATTCATTCGCTGCAATCACGTTTGATCTGCAACAAAAAGGAAGTGAACTACAATGGAAAAAAGACTACTGGATTCCGAAAATCCGGGAATTGGTTGAGCACAAAAAAAATGGAACACTTATTAAAAATGAACTTTCAAAAGAAGAAGAAAAATGGGACAACCTCACCTGTGTCAATTGTTTTCAAGGAGGTATTCCCGACGCTAAAAACATCGACCGGTTTCTGTCCGTTCTTCATTTACAGTACACCAATAATTACAACACCACCATTGATTCAATTGAGGTAGTTAAAAAACGGTTTGGCTTAAAACGCTATGCTGCTTATAGAGAAAAATACGACAATGAAGGATTGGAACGGTTGGTTACGGGACGAGATCGAATTGCAAAAATATATGTGGACCATACAGACAATAGAATTTATCAACTGGAAGATCCTCTTTACCAATCAAGTGATGGACTCGGTTTTTTTAATGCTCCTTATTTTATTAAAGAGAAATCAATCGGGTCGTATCGAATGGACACCTTCTATGCCAATCTCCTTATTATCTGGTTGTTTTCGTTGATTTTATATCATTGGCTACATAGTCAGGAGACGAAGAAACGAATCCGGTTATACATCTATGAAACACTCATGGAATTCCAATTAAGAAGGAAACGTTCATCCAGGCGTAAACGGCTTCAATAAACAATTAAACCCACATTTTTTTGATCACATAAGACATGTATCGCTGCTACTTTCAGGCAATCCGGCTGCATTCTTGTTTCCATCTCTGTTCGGATGTATTTTTTCTGTGTTAATTTATAAGTCAGAATATTGTCTAAACCAAATCAAAAATGTAAATTTGAACGATTTTTAATTACGGATTTTATTTAAAACTGCAAATATGAGCGTATTGGTTAACAAAAACTCTAAAGTAATTGTTCAAGGATTTACGGGAAGTGAAGGAACATTCCATGCCGGGCAAATGATTGAATATGGAACAAACGTTGTTGGTGGTGTTACTCCAGGAAAAGGAGGTCAATCACACCTGGATCGACCGGTATTCAACACAGTAAAAGATGCTGTTGAAAAAACAGGAGCTGATGTTTCTATCATTTTCGTTCCACCTGCATTTGCTGCAGATGCGATCATGGAAGCGGCGAATGCCGGAATCAAAGTGATTGTATGTATTACGGAAGGAATTCCTGTTAACGATATGGTTCAGGCAAAAGAATACATCAAAGGATACGATTGCAGATTGATCGGACCAAACTGTCCGGGAGTTATTACTGCAGGTGAAGCGAAAGTTGGAATTATGCCTGGATTCGTTTTCAAAAAAGGAAAAATCGGTATTGTTTCCAAATCAGGAACATTGACATACGAAGCTGCTGACCAGGTTGCGAAAGCAGGATTGGGAATCACGACAGCGATCGGTATCGGTGGTGACCCGATTATCGGAACAACAACACGTGAAGCGGTTGAATTACTGATGAACGATCCTGAAACAGAAGGAATCGTTATGATTGGTGAAATCGGTGGTAACCTGGAGGCTATTGCTGCACGTTGGATCAAAGAAAACGGAACAAAGCCTGTTGTTGGATTCATCGCAGGAGAAACTGCTCCGAAAGGAAGAACAATGGGGCACGCAGGAGCAATTGTTGGTGGTGCTGACGATACAGCTGAAGCGAAAAAACGCATCATGAGAGAGTGTGGAATTCATGTAGTTGATTCTCCTGCTCACATTGGTAAGAAAATGGCAGAAGTATTAGGCGTTACTGCTTAATCATAACTGATACTAGTATTTTAAAAGCCGCTTTATGAGCGGCTTTTTTACTAACTGAATATCATGAACGATTTGGTATACCTCAACATGTTTCGGGATGCAGCAATGCGACCGATGGTTTTACACTATTTCCTGGAACGCAAATATGGTGTAGAAACACTCATCAAATATGCAGCGTCGAACGAAGCATACCCTCTTCCTGATTATGCTTCCTGGGTGATTACACACCTGGTTAAACAGTTCCCGAATCAACTTACCGATCATCAACCGCAGCTCATTGATGCCTTTTTAATCTCCGACAACCAGACTGTTCTTCGTAATATTACCGTCGGACTGACTTTACTTCCGTTGATTGAATACCGGGAGGGTGAACTGTACGATGGATTAGTTCGTCATCTGATGAACCCGGACGACAAAGTAGCGTTGCATGTGAATTGTATCTATAAATTGATTCAATTTGCTCAGAAATACCCGGAATTGATCCACGAAATAGAACCTGTTATCGAAATCAGAACAGAGCAAAACAAACAAGCATCACTGTTGTCTGCAGCAAAAAAATTCAGAAAGGTTGTGAATCGAATGAACCGGATTAAATAGCTACCTGAGCCTGGTTTACTTCACGCACGACTTTTTCGTAGAGTTCCTCGTACATTGGCAGTATGGCAGAAAGTTCAAATTCTTCTGAGCGTTTCTTGGCATTCACCTTAAATTGTGCCAGAATTTCATCCGACTCCAACATAGCGATCGCATTGTTAGCCATGTCCTCTACATCTCCCACCTCGGACAGGTATCCGCTATAGCCATGTTGATTTACTTCCGGAATTCCTCCTGTATTGGATGAAATCACCGGTACACCAACCGCCATTGCTTCCAAAGCTGCCAACCCGAAGCTTTCCGTCTCGGAGGGCAATAAAAATGCATCACACATTTCCAACACCCGTTCGGTTCCGACGATTTTCCCTGTAAAAATAACCCGGTCTTCAATTCCCAATGCGCGACAAGTGCGTTCTGCCAGCAGGCGGTCCGGGCCATCCCCCACCAATAATAATTTGGAAGGGACTTTCTCATTGACCAACTTGAATACTTTCACTACATCTTCTACACGTTTTACTGGTCGGAAATTAGAAACATGACACAAGATTTTCTCGCGTTCAGTTGCATATTTACTACGCTGACATGGAGATAAATATTCTTTCGTAGTCGGCGGAACAAAGTTCGGAATCACATGAATTTCACGGTTGGTATTGAAATGCTCATACGTCGATTTTTTCAAACTCTCGGAAACAGCTGTCACCGCATTTGATTGATTCAAACAAAATGTAATCACAGGTTCAAATGACGGATCTTTTCCTACGAGCGTAATATCGGTACCGTGTAATGTGGTAATGAATGGGATCTCAATTCCCTGAGATTTTAATATTTGTGTTGCCATGAAAGCAGCAGAAGCATGTGGTATTGCATAATGAACATGAAGCAAGTCCAGTTTTTCGTGTTTTACAACGTCTACAATTTTACTTGCCAGCTGAATTTCATACGGCTGATAATCAAATAACGGATAATCACTCAGTGCAACTTCGTGGTAAAAAATATTCTCCCGGAAACTTCCCAAACGAACAGGTTGTGCATAGGTGATGAAGTGAATCTCATGTCCTTTCTGTGCAAGCGCTTTTCCTAATTCTGTTGCGACTACTCCACTCCCGCCAAATGTGGGATATAAAACCATTCCTACCTTCATGAACAACCGTTTTTTCGTTTAACAATGACACAGCAAAGTTAGCGAAACATATCCATTCCCGGTTTCAATAGCGATCGTATTCTTGTTATCTCGATGTTAAAAAACGTATCTTTTCAAACTGTTTTTTGACCTCTGATCATCCGGTCTTTTCCTTGCAAATCCTTTTTCAGTTCCACCTGGTTAAACGCATATGTTTTTAATAGTTCTACCATTTCCGGTCCGTATTGTTCATTGATTTCGAAGTACAACCATCCACCCGGTTTCAAAGCATGAAAAGCAAAAGCAGTGATCTTATCATAAAAAATCAGTGGGGAATCATCGTCGACAAACAAAGCCAAATGAGGTTCGTGTTCCAGTACATGTCCTTGCATTCCTATCTTCTCATTTTCCTTCACATAAGGTGGATTGGAAACAATAACATCAATGGAATTCGCTTCTGTGTTCGGTTCACTTAACAATACATCTTTTTGTTCAAAATGCACATTCAATTGATTCAATGTTGCATTTTCAATCGACAAGGAAAGGGCTTCTCGTGACACATCTATTCCCGTGACATCTGCAGCAGGGAATTGTTTCTTCAATGCAAGCGTGATGCAACCACTCCCGGAGCATACATCTACAATTTTTTTCATACCGGCAGATTGCGATTTGACAATCCAATCCACCAATTCTTCTGTTTCCGGACGTGGAATCAATGCGCGGGCATCCGTTTTTAACAGCAAACCATAGAATTCCGTTTCTCCGTGAATGTACTGGAATGGCTCTCCATTGAGCAACCGTTTTACAACTGAGCGGAAAAACAACAGATCGGATTCACTCATTCTGACCTGATCTGACAATAACACTTCTGATGGTGTCAATTTCAAGCGTTTCTCAACACACAATTGAAACATCAATCGAATTTCACGTTCTGAAAAAATGGATTTAAGCCGGTCGCTGAAATAATATTTTACTGACTTTAAGGAGTTATCCGCAACAAACATTTCTAGTTTTTTCTACCAAAATAATAGGTATATCCGAGGCCAAAGGTAATCAATTGCGATGATTTGTTGTATTCCTTCGGTTCCCATCCTCCGCTCATTTGCGTTCCCAATTGATGGGGTGTAAATATGAATCCCTGAAAGGTATAACCAATTGTGAGACGATAAGACGAATGCTCTGTTGCACTTAGAATGAATCCAACTGTCGGTTCCACAAATCCGGAATCAAACCGATAGGCGCCTCCACGTAGTTCATCATTCAGGTCTGTATCAAGGATGTGCCAGTTGTACCCTACTTTCACTGAAAAATCCATTGCAAAACGGGTGGTATAAAACTTTTCATATCCGAATTTTAAAAATCCACCCAAAGAATGCATTACTCCATCCAATGGTTCTGGTGTTCTGAATTCGTTAATTGCATAATGAATGTATCTGAATCCTGCTCCAAACACAATTGAATTCGGCAAGGAATACTGGTAATACGGATTCACATCAACAATTCCCCGCATGATACTCTCAAATGGTTTATTAATTGTTGCATTCGGTAATCCGGCAACCAGGTTAAACGTGTGCTTCGGTGTTATTTCCCCTACCGGCTCATACGAATTATCTACAATGATTCCAACTCCTTCATCCTGGGCAAAAACGCACTGACAGCTTAGTGCCCCTGCTATTAAAATTTTTCTGAACATCTTCATATCGCTAATCTATAAAAAAAACGTTATAATCACGGAAAAGTTGTGTATTACATCCCTATTTTGCATTTAAAATTGTCATCCTCATTTCACAATTTGTAATTATTTTTGTACCATGGCAAAACAATCCTACATCGAGATCAAAGGTGCACGCGTTCACAATCTGAAAAACCTAAATGTGAACATTCCTCACGGAAAATTTACCGTCATTACGGGTTTGTCCGGTTCCGGGAAATCGTCGCTCGCATTTGATACCTTGTATGCGGAAGGTCAGCGCAGGTATATTGAAAGTTTATCTTCCTATGCCCGACAGTTCCTGGGAAAGCTGGATAAACCGGAAACGGATTACATCAAAGGAATTGCTCCGGCGATTGCCATTGAACAGAAAGTAATTTCTAACAATCCGCGTTCAACGGTCGGAACAACAACTGAAATCTACGATTACCTCAAACTGTTATTCGCCCGGGTTGGAAAAACCTATTCTCCTGTCAGCGGAAAAGAAGTGAAACGACATACGGTAACAGATGTCATCAATTTCTTGCAGGAATTACCGGATAGCGAACGTATTCTGATCCTCGCCCCTATTCCGAACACGCGTTCATACGGAATTCAGGAACAATTTAAAATATTAGTACAGCAGGGGTTTTCCAGGATTTTCCTCCATGGAGAATTACTGGAAATTACAGAAATCATGGATGCTCCTCCTACCGGAAGTGAGCAGGCAAAATTGATTATTGACAGAGCTACTGCCGATACTTCGAGCGAAGAAGCAATGGGGCGTTTGGGTGATTCCATTCACCTGGCATTTACAGAAGGGAATGGTGAATGTAGTATTTATACAATGGGCGACAAAAAGGAACATCCGTTTTCGATTCGATTTGAACTGGACGGAATAGAATTCCAGGTTCCCAACGAGCATTTCTTCACCTTCAACAACCCATTCGGTGCCTGTAAAACGTGTGAAGGATACGGACAAATCATCGGCATTGATGAAGACCTGGTGATTCCGAATAAAAACCTCAGCGTATACGATGGAGCAATTCTACCCTGGAAGGGAGAAACCATGAGTGAGTATGCAAATCAATTGATTTACAACGCATCCAAATTTGATTTCCCGGTTCACCGACCGGTAAAAGACCTCACTTCCGAGCAGTATAAACTTCTCTGGAAAGGAAACAAGCACTTCATGGGACTGAATGATTTTTTCAACTTCCTGGAAACCCAAACGTATAAAATTCAATACCGGGTAATGCTGTCACGTTACCGTGGAAAAACATACTGCCCGGAATGTCATGGCACACGCTTACGCGGAGATGCCAATTATGTAAAAGTAAATGGTAAATCCATCACGGATATTGTTTTGACTCCCATCGACCAGGTATTGCCGTTTTTTCAGCAACTGGATTTAGGAGACTACGACAAACAGGTTTCCAAACGAATTTTACCGGAAATTACCAACCGGCTGGATTTCCTTTGCAATGTAGGATTGGGGTACCTGACATTGAACAGGCAATCGAATTCTCTTTCGGGAGGAGAGTCACAACGCATCAACCTGGCAACTTCATTGGGAAGCAGCTTGGTGGGATCAATGTACATCCTGGATGAACCTTCCATTGGTCTGCATCCACGGGATACAGAACGATTGATTACCGTGTTGCACCGCCTGCGTGACCTGGGGAACACTGTAATTGTGGTGGAACACGAAGAAGACATCATGCGTGCTGCGGATGAAATTCTGGATATTGGTCCGATGGCCGGAGTGTATGGTGGAGAAGTCGTTTTTCAGGGCACACATAAGGATCTGGTAAAAGCAAACAGTATTACTGCCGATTACCTGACAGGAAAACGTCGAATTCCGGTTCCTGAACTGCGTAGAAAGCAAAAAAATAAATTGAAATTCTCCGGAGTTCGCAAGCACAACCTACATGATGTTGAAGTAACAATTCCATTGAACAACCTGGTCTGTATCACAGGAGTAAGCGGATCGGGGAAGTCTACGCTGATTAAGGACATCGTCTATCCGGCTGTTCGCAATAAGCTAGGAGAAATCTCGCTGGCAACACAGCAATTTGAAGCAGATGGCGACTGGAAAATGATCAAAGCGGTTGAGCTGGTGGATCAAAATCCGATCGGGAAATCCTCCCGAAGTAACCCGGTTACTTATGTAAAAGCGTTTGACGAAATCCGTGAGTTATTTGCCAGTCAACCGATTGCAAAAACAAGAGGTTATAAACCTGGTTTTTTTAGTTTTAATGTGGAAGGCGGACGTTGTGAAATGTGTGAAGGAGAAGGAAAAATTACCGTCGGGATGCAATTTATGGCTGATATTCACCTGACTTGCGAATCGTGTAACGGAACCCGCTACAAAGCTGAAACACTGGAGGTGGAGTACCGCGGGGTCACTATTTCCCAATTGCTGGAGATGGACATTGAAAATGCATTGATCTTTTTTAAAGAAAAGAGTGGCAAACTGGAAGAGAAAATTGTAGAAAAGATCCAACCGTTGTTTGATGTCGGTCTGGGCTATCTGAAACTGGGGCAATCTTCCAGTACGATGAGCGGCGGGGAAGCACAACGCATCAAACTTGCTTCGTTTTTATCAAAAGGAAGTAAAGTACCATCGACTTTGTTTATTTTCGATGAACCCACAACGGGCTTACATTTTCACGACATCGATAAATTGATTATCGCATTCAACCGCCTGGTAGATGCAGGACATTCCATTATCGTAATCGAACACAACGGGGAAGTGATCAAGTGTGCGGACTGGGTGATCGACCTCGGACCGGAAGGTGGTATTAATGGTGGTCAGATTGTATTTACAGGAACACCCGAAGACCTGGTTAACTGTAAGCAAAGTTATACCGGACAACATTTACGGTTGTAATTTATGGAATTTGCGTGCGTGATAGAAGCGACATAAAAAATGTTGGAATCCATTCTTATTTTCTTTTGGCTTGATCCAAAAGAAACAAAAGATCAAGGTAAAAAAATGCTACCCTCCGCTCTCTGACCGACTCTTGAAATTTAGTTGGAGTAATTCTTCTTGCAGAAGAAAACGATAAACGCCTCCAACAAATTTACTATGCGCCGGTCATTCTCTCCATCGCTTCCCGCTTTTTACCTCTCCAACGCACTTTTCTAATCCGTCTTGGACGATGTTGTTTTTCTGTTCATTATTAAATTATCACTAGTTAGAGACAAAACAGTATGATTTTTATGCACTTGTAAGTTGTGGAATTTGCGTGAGTGATGGAAGCGGCATCCTCCGAGCCTGTTCGGAGATACAGCGGACAGCACGACCCGAGGTGATGAGGGACACGCCCTGCAATGCTCGCTCCGATAGATTTTACTTATTTTCGTAGAAAATCATGGTTGCTATACGTATACCCGACTCAAAAATTATCAAATTAAATTCAAAACAATGAAAGAAATTTTAGAATTAGAAGTTAAAACTCTGAATACTGCCTTATCCAATTACTTAATATCTGGACCAAAAAGTATTCAAGCATTTAAAATAGATTGTTCAAAGTTAGATGAACGATTTTTAAGAGAAGATATTCGACATTCAATAGAATTTAAAGATATTTTTGAAAAACTTGAAAACATTCAAGATAACCCGTGCTTGTATATATTTGAAATTGAATCCGAAACTTCTACAAATGTAATTATAGAAAATTTAAAGAATTTTGGAAATCAAACGGAGAAAGTGATTCCAAAACTAAAATCTAAAATTCCAGAAAACAGTAGAACCTTATATGTTGGAAAGGTAAATAACATAGTGTGGGGAAGACTAATAACACATTTAGGTTTTCATACTCATAAAAACAATGGAAATCCTAAAGCATCAATTAATCACGGGTTACAATTACATTTTTGGGCTAAAGAATTATTGTTACAAATCAAATATACAGTTATTGAATTTGAACATGATATGAAGGATATTTTACCTGTCTTAGAGAAACAATTAGCAAATAAACTCAATCCTATAATTGGAAAACATAAATAATGACACTAACATCATGTTGCGTATTCTTCTTTTGCTGTTGATTCCGTTCACCGGTTTTTCACAATTTACATTCGAGGACACTTTAAAGGGAAGTATCACACCCGAGCGTGCCTGGTGGGATGTACAACATTACGACATTGTATTACATGATGTGAATGCTTCGACGAAGTCCGTCAGTGGAACGGTAACCATTGATTTTAAAGTAGTGGAGGCAGGAAAGCACATCATGCAAATCGATTTGCAACAACCATTGGTGATTGATCGTGTGACAACCAACAGAAACGAGATCAATGAAGTGCTCTCCTTCCAACGAATAACACCCAACGTTTATCACATCCAGTTTCCTGCAGGCATCGACATGATGACATATAATAATCTAACAATCCACTACAGCGGAACACTTGTCGAAGCAAAAAATGCGCCTTGGGACGGTGGGGTTGTCTGGACAGCAGATAAAAGCGGAAATCCGTTCATCGCAACTGCTTGTCAGGGAATCGGGGCAAGTGCCTGGTGGCCATGTAAAGACCATGGAGCGGACGAACCGGATGCAGGTGCACGTATCTCTGTCACAACACCACATCAATTGATGAATATTTCCAATGGTCAGTTGATTGAAAACGCCGTGAACGATGGCAAGCGTACAACCAGCTGGGAGGTAAAAAATCCAATTAACATCTACGGAATCAACTTCAATATCGGGAATTATACTTCGTGGGATTCTGTTTACACAGGAGAAAAAGGCAAGTTAAACATGCAGTTTTATGTCCTGAAGGAAAACCTTGAGAAGTCAAAACGGCAATTTCAGGATGCATTTCGCATGATGAAAGCATTTGAATACTGGTTCGGCCCCTACCCGTTTTATGAAGACGGCTATAAAATTGTTGAAGTTCCATACCTGGGAATGGAACATCAGAGTTCTGTCACATATGGCAATGGGTACAAAAACGGCTACAAAGGAATGGATTTGTCTGCTACCGGATGGGGATTGAAATGGGATTTTATCATTGTACATGAAAGTGGTCACGAGTGGTTTGCCAATAACATTACCTGCAAAGACAATGCGGACATGTGGATTCACGAAAGTTTTACGACCTATTCGGAGGGGCTTTTTACTGAGTTTTACTACGGGAAGGATGCCGGTGCTGAGTACCTGCGGGGAATCCGCAAAAACATCCTCAATGATCGTCCGATTATCGGGGAATATGGGGTCAATCACCCTGGTTCATATGATATGTACTACAAAGGAGCCAATATGTTGCATACACTTCGTCAGGTGGTTAACAATGATGAAAAGTGGCGGCAGTTACTCCGGGGACTGAACACGGATTTTTATCATCAGACGGTTACCACAGCTGACGTGGAGCGTTACATCGGTTCTTTTCTGGAAATGGATCTTTCCCCGTTTTTTGAGCAATACCTGCGCACCAACCATGTGCCACAACTGGAAACGGTCAAAAAAGGAAACAAGATTCGTTACCGGTGGACCAACTGTGTAGAGGGGTTTCACATGCCGATTGATGTATCCACGGGGAAAAAGCGGATTCGCCTCTACCCGAGCCCAACCATTCAAACCATCAAGGCGAAAAGTATGCTGATAGATGAAAATTACTATGTACAACAAGTTCAACAGTAATTTTAAACCCGTTCATTTTTTACGGTTCCATTTATCATTTCCGGTTGGTGAACCGAAAATTTGTATATTAGCCGGAATGTAGTTTCCGCATACGCGGGACGCATCAACTGTATGTATGTGAATTTTAATATTGAATCAGATTTATGAATTTTAACTCCTTGTTTCGCAGAAAAAACATCAATGACATTCTGGCTAACGCTGAATCGGAAGCCACACATGGTTCTCTTGCACGGCATTTAGGAGTAAAAGATCTGACTTCTCTTGGAATTGCAGCGATCATCGGGGCGGGAATTTTTACAACAATCGGACAGGCGAGTGCCGACGGTGGACCTGCGGTTGTTTTTCTATTTTTATTTACTGCTTTGGCCTGTGGATTTGCCGCCTTTGCTTATGCAGAATTTGCCAGTGTTGTTCCTGTATCCGGAAGTGCTTACACTTATAGCTATGTTGCATTCGGCGAACTCTTTGCCTGGATTATCGGCTGGGCGCTGATTATGGAATATGCCATCGGAAATATTACGGTCGCCATTGGCTGGAGTGGCTATTTCACGGAATTACTGGCACGGATGAGTATTCATCTCCCTGACTGGTCCACCATTGATTACATATCTGCTTCGAATGGTTTTAAGGAAGCGCAGCTACTCATTGCAGAAGGAACAGCAATAAATAAGTTATCTCATGGTTTACAGGAAGCCTACTTCGCCTGGCAACATGCACCAACTATTTTCGGTTTTCGCATCATTGCGGATTTCCCTGCTTTGCTCATCACATTTCTGATCACCTGGCTGGTTTACAGAGGCATTAAAGAGTCTAAAAATGCTAGCAACGCGATGGTAATTATCAAGATTGCAGTTGTTTTACTTGTGATTGCTGTCGGCGCATTCTATGTGGATACTACGAATTGG
>DHNG01000032.1:29129-29530 GCA_002409405.1 Flavobacteriales bacterium UBA5422
CTACGAATTGGGATCCGTTTGCTCCCAACGGTCTGGGTGGTGTTTTGAAAGGTGTTTCTGCTGTTTTCTTTGCTTATATCGGTTTTGACGCCATCAGTACGACTGCTGAAGAGTGTAAGAATCCGCAACGCGATCTGCCTCGTGGAATGATGTGGGCGATCATTATCTGTACCGTTTTATACATTCTGATTGCACTCGTTCTGACGGGAATGGTACATTACAGTGAGCTGGCAGTCAACGACCCCCTGGCCTTTGTTTTTACAAAAGTTTCAGACCTGAAATGGTTATCCGGAATCATTGCTGTGAGTGCTGTGATAGCCATGGCAAGTGTTTTGCTGGTATTCCAGATCGGACAACCGCGCATTTGGATGAGCATGAGCCGTGACGGTTTGCTGCCAAAA
>DHNG01000032.1:29650-31104 GCA_002409405.1 Flavobacteriales bacterium UBA5422
GCCGTGACGGTTTGCTGCCAAAACGATTTGCTAAAATTCATCCAAAGTTCAACACACCTTCTTTCTCAACGATTGTAACCGGTCTGATTGTCGGTGGTGGTGCCTTGTTCCTGAATATGTCCACGGTAACGGATCTTTGCAGCATCGGAACCTTATTTGCATTTGTACTGGTATGTGCAGGGGTTTTACGATTGGAAAGCATGGGCGTGGAACGAACATTCAAAACACCGTATGTCAATTCTCAATGGATTGCTCCTGCCGGGGTGATTCTTGCAATCATTCTTACGTATCGTTATAATCAGAATGGTTTCATGAACTTTCTGACTTCTACACCTGCAACGGGTAGTGAAATGAGCTCACTGAGTGTTTTTCTGCACAATATTCCGTTGTGGATTTTTGTCATCATCACGTTAATCCTTACAGGTTTGTGCATGGTAAGAAAATACTCACTCATCCCTGTTCTGGGGTTGGTTAGCTGTTTGTATATGATGTCCCAGATTGAGCTAAAAAACTGGGTTGGTTTTATGGTATGGCTTGCAATCGGACTCGTTCTGTACTTCAGCTATGGATACAAAAACAGTAAATTGGCAAAACAGGCTGCTAATTCCTGACTTTTCTTCGTATCTTGGTCGACATTTTATCATAAAAAATTAATAACTACACGCATGAAATATGTATTTATCGCCTTCGCAACTGTACTGACAGTACTAAGCAGTTGTAATAATCTTACTGCCACGAATGATGCCATGAATCTGAATGAAAAAGGATTGGCATTGTCGCAACAAAGGGAGTATGGACAAGCAATCGCTCTTTTTCTTAAAGCTGCCGACACCAAAGGAGTATCCAATAGCAATAAGTCGGAATTTTTTCGAAATGCTGCTATTGCCTATGCGGAAAGTATGGTGGCTGATTCTGCTCGCTATTATTACATGAAAGCGGCCACTGCAAACTCCAAAGATGTTTATCAGTACAATGTAAACATGGCGGATGTTCATCTCATTGATGAAAAGTATGCTGACGCCTTAACTTGTCTGGAGAAAGCATGGGCGATCAATTCCAATGAAATTGCGGTGAATAATTCACTTGGGTTGTTGTATTTGGGTGAATACGATCCGGAAATTTTGGATCCTGCCAAAGCGCTTAAATACAACCTGAGGGCACACCAGATTAATAATGACAGGAGTACTAAGTACGTACTTGCAAAAAATTACTATCAATTGGCAGATCTTGACAATGCTGAACGGCTGTTTGATGAATTGCACCGGGATTTCCCGAACGATTCGGAATACTTGATGTGTCTGATTGTCGTGTCAGAAGAAAAGGGAGATCTTGATAAAGCAGATCTATACCTGAAAAAATTACAGGTGAATCATCCTGCAGACTATCAATCATTTATAGAAATGGAATAACATCTTTATTTGTAGATAAAATAAAAGCCCCCGTCAATTGACAGG
>DHNG01000032.1:31223-31751 GCA_002409405.1 Flavobacteriales bacterium UBA5422
CGTCAATTGACAGGGGCTTTTTTCATATACTTTTGTAAGAAACCGATTAATCAATTTTGATGCATCCGTTTTGAATTGTGATTTTCGCTCCGTCTTTCACTTTCACCCAACCACATTCAGTTTTGATTTCTACTTCTGAAGCACTTGTCTGAACAGATGAAGATCCTGTTGTAGATGATGTAAAATCAATTTTTTGTGTGGATCCGTTGGAACGTACTTCCATTGTGTGATTCTTAGAATCTTTGTTGTAGTAACGGATTGTAAACGCACTTGCAATGTTCATTGTAAACAATGTCACAAGTGTCAAGATAACTGTTTTCATGTGTCTAATTTTTTAAGTTTCGGTAAATGTAATTAATAAATTGATTGGCGATATCGCCTTGGCAATTTATTAACACAAAAGGATATTCGACTGGAAACGAAACGGTTTAATGCTACTTAAACAGATCTTTTTCAGCTGTCTAAAGCTAAAAAAGAAATAACTTAAAGGCAAATAAATGTATTGTATCCTCCCCCTTTATCCCCCTC
>DHNG01000045.1:0-25464 GCA_002409405.1 Flavobacteriales bacterium UBA5422
AGCAGAAATAGAGCTGTTAAACGTGCGCGGTGCACGCAGCAAGAACATGGTTAATAATATCTAATACGGTTGGTGATGTTTCTTCTATTTTATTTACCTTAGTTACATCTATGCCGTTTTCTAAAAATACATTTCCTGTACCATTGGTTGCATATATTTTATATCCTAGAGCTTGAAATCTTTTTGCTGTGTCTACTGCCTCTAATTTGTCTGCATCTTTTAGGGTAAAGATTATCTTCTTATGCTTTGGAAGATTCACTCCTGCTCCTTGGAAAGCTTTATATAATGCTTCGTTAAATGTTTTTCCAATACCTAGACATTCCCCAGTGGATTTCATCTCAGGTCCTAAGCTAATATCTGCACCTCGAAGTTTTTCAAAAGAGAATACTGGCATTTTAATTGCAGTATATTCTACTTCTGGTGCAAGACCTGGTTCATATCCCATATCTTTGATCTTCTCACCTAGGATGGCACGAGTTGCTAGTGGTACAATAGGAATTCCAGTTACTTTACTTATATAAGGAACGGTTCGGCTAGAACGTGGATTTACTTCAATTACATATACCTGTTCTTCATATATAATGAACTGGATATTAATAAGTCCGATTACATGAAGTGATTTTGCTAATTTTTTGGTGTAATCTGTGATTACTTCTTTCATTTTAGATGATACATTTTGTGTTGGATAAACGGAGATACTGTCTCCTGAATGAATTCCTGCTCTTTCGATGTGTTCCATAATACCAGGTATCAGTATGTCTTCACCATCACATACTGCATCCACTTCTACTTCTTTTCCCATTAAATATTTATCTACTAATATAGGATGTTCTTGAACTGTCTGGTTAATGATTCCCATGAATTCTTTTATATCTTTATCTGAAATTGCAATCTGCATTCCCTGGCCACCTAATACATAGGAAGGTCTTACAAGAACTGGATACCCTAATTCATTGGCAGCTTTTATGGCTTCTTCTTCTGTATATACAGTCTTACCAGCAGGTCTTGGAATCTGGCATTCTTCCAGGATAGCATCAAATCGCTCCCTGTCTTCTGCTGCATCCACGTCCTCCCCACTGGTTCCCAGGATTGGCACCCCCATGTCAATTAAGGCCTGTGTCAATTTAATAGCTGTCTGTCCACCAAACTGTACCACTGCTCCATCCGGTTTCTCCAGATCCACAATATTTTCAACATCCTCCGGTGTAAGTGGTTCAAAGTACAGCTTATCCGCTATGTCAAAATCTGTACTGACTGTCTCCGGATTATTGTTTACAATAATTGTTTCATAACCACATTCCTTTAGTGCCCAAACACTGTGTACCGAACAGTAATCGAATTCAATTCCCTGTCCGATACGAATGGGGCCTGAGCCAAGAACCATTACCTTCTTTCTTGTACCATCATAAGCTACTTCATTTTCACTTCCAAAGCAGGAATAATAATATGGAGTGGAAGCCTCAAATTCTGCTGCACAGGTATCAACCATTTTATAAGCGGCAAGAATATTTTTCTGATGACGTAATCTTTTTATTTCTTCTGTTGACTTCCCGGTAAGTTTTCCAATGACACTGTCAGGATATTCTAATCGTTTTGCTTCTTTTAACAAATCCCCATCTAAGGTCTTTGTCTTTAATTTTTCTTCCATTTCTACTAGGATTGCAATCTTATCTAAGAACCAGAGATCTATCTTCGTAATCTCATGAATCTCTTCTTGTGAAACTCCTCTTCTGATTGCTTCTGCAATTACAAACAATCTTCTATCATCCACCTGATGAAGTTTCTTTCGAATCTCTTTGGTATCTAACTCACTGTAATTCCCATAATCTAGACTGTATATATTCTGTTCTAAGGAACGAAGTGCTTTCATTAATGCTCCTTCAAAATTAGTACAGATACTCATAACTTCTCCCGTAGCTTTCATCTGGGTGGTAAGAGTTCTTTTTGCAGTAATAAACTTATCAAATGGCCATTTAGGAATTTTTACGACTACATAATCAAGTGCTGGTTCAAAGCTTGCATAAGTTTTACCTGTAACTGCATTTTGTATTTCATCTAGGGTATATCCTAATGCAATCTTGGCAGCCACTTTAGCGATAGGATATCCCGTTGCTTTTGAAGCAAGGGCTGAGGAACGGCTTACTCTTGGATTTACCTCAATAACACAATATTCAAAAGATTCTGGATGAAGGGCGAACTGAACGTTACATCCTCCGGCAAAGTTACCGATAGATCGCATCATTTTGATGGCCATGTCACGCATCTTCTGGAATGTTGTATCAGACAGAGTCATTGCCGGTGCCACTGTGATTGAATCACCTGTATGGATTCCCATCGGGTCAAAATTCTCAATCGAACAAATGATCACCACATTATCGTTTGAATCGCGTAATAATTCCAATTCAAATTCTTTCCATCCAAGCAATGCTTTATCAATCATCACCTCATGGATTGGAGACAATTGCAATCCCCTTTCTAATAAATTATCAAAATCCTGCGGGTCGTGTACAATGGAAGCACCTGCTCCACCAAGCGTATACGACGCACGAATACACAACGGAAAACCAAATTCCTGTGCGATTTTTTTCCCTTCCAGAAAAGAAGTAGCTGTTGCCTGAGGAGCCATCGGAATACCGATTTTGTTCATCAACAATCGGAATTCTTCCCGGTTTTCTGTAATTTCAATCGCTTTGATATCCACACCGATGATCTCCACACCGTGCTCTTCCCAAATCCCCATTTCATCACATTTGATGGCCAGGTTCAACGCCGTTTGTCCTCCCATGGTCGGAAGTACTGCGTCAATTTTATGATTTTGAAGAATCTCAACGATGCTTTCCGGCTCAAGCGGTTTGAGGTAAACATTGTCCGCCACCACTTTATCCGTCATGATTGTCGCCGGATTGGAATTGATTAAGGTAACTTCTATACCTTCTTCTCTTAATGATCGTGATGCCTGGGAACCTGAATAGTCAAACTCACAAGCCTGACCGATAACGATGGGTCCACTACCTATAATTAAAATGGACTTAATGGAATTATTTTTGGGCATTTTCTGCTCTTTTGGGTTTCAATTTTGAATACAACTATTTCATCAAATTGAGCGCAAATGTAATCAAAAATCGGGAAGCAGAAAAGCATTTTACAGGTTGTTTTTAACAATTTCACGAGATTGTTTATAAACCGGATAACTTCTGTGATTTGTTCGTTTTTTGAAGCACACGAAAAAACAGGATCTAAAAAATCCGAAACAATTTCTTAACAGTAATTTAATCTATTTTTTAAACACCCAGGTAAATATTTGTTAATTTTTCAACTAAATGTATTTTTTATTTGGAAGGATCAAAAAAATGACATTATATTTGCAATAGGTTTAGTTGTAAAAGGTAGGTTAGGTTAGGTTTGAAAGGGGTAAGACGCAAGTTTTGTCCCTTTCGCTTTTTATACAGAACTGTTAACAATCAGTACATCAAGTGTTTCCTGTTCGTATTTTTCCATCCTGCCTGACTTTCATATTCTGCAAAATAAATTTTTAAATCCGCCTGACTTTCGTAATTGACAAAATATACCTTCTTTTTTGCCTGGCTTTCATATTCTGTAAAAAACCATTTACCGTCATTCTGCCCTGCCTGACTTTCATAACTCACTTTATACACATTCAAATCGGCCTGACTTTCATAATCTACGACAAACACCTTTACATCTGACTGACTTTCGTATGCGACAGAAAATACTTTTTGAGAATTGGCAAACGCCACGCCACCAAAGGCGATTAACAGTAGTAATACGTGTTTCATTTGTTTTTTAAAAGATTCCAGACGAAAGATACTAAAAAAAATTAAACCACCATACATTTAATTCACATTAATTCGTGAATAAATCATTTTTCACCCCGTCACTGACGGCTATTTGTTTGCTAACTTTGTTAATCGCAGATAATTTCATTTCGAACATGGCAGAAAATCAATATACAGAAGACAACATACGGTCACTTGACTGGAAAGAACACATTCGCCTTCGTCCGGGGATGTATATCGGGAAACTAGGCGACGGAAGTTCGGCTGACGACGGGATCTACATTCTTGTAAAAGAAGTAATGGACAACTGTATTGATGAATTCGTCATGGGAAATGGAAAACGGATTGAAATTAAAATCAAAGACGGAAAAGTTTCTGTGCGCGATTACGGACGTGGAATTCCACTCGGAAAAGTGGTAGATGTTGTCTCCAAAATGAACACCGGAGGTAAGTACGATTCAAAAGCATTTAAAAAATCGGTTGGTTTGAACGGAGTCGGAACAAAAGCAGTCAATGCATTGTCCAGCTATTTCATGGTTTACTCTGTACGCGACGGTCAAAAGAAAAAAGCAGAGTTTGAACGCGGAAACCTGACCGCAGAACATGAACTGGAAGCAACGACGGAACAAAACGGAACGTATGTTGAATTCATTCCGGACGAAACAATCTTCAAAAAGTTCAACTTCAAAACGGCCTATCTGACCAAAATGATGTGGAACTATTGTTACCTCAACCGGGATCTGGTCATTCATTTCAACAATGAGCGCCTGCAATCCAAACACGGACTGAAAGATTTGCTGGAAGACAATATGGACGGTGATCCGCTCTACCCGATTATTCACCTGGAGGGAGAAGACATCGAAGTAGCATTTACACATGGCCGTACATACGGAGAAGATTATTACTCCTTCGTCAACGGACAACATACCACACAAGGAGGGACACATCAGGGAGCTTTTCGCGAGTCCGTGGCAAAGGTTATTCGTGATTTTTACGGAAAAAACTACGAAGCATCCGATATCCGTCAATCCATCGTCGCCTCTATTGCTGTAAAAGTAATTGAACCGGTGTTTGAGTCACAAACAAAAACGAAATTAGGTTCTCAGGAAATTGAACCGGAAGGGAAATCTATGCGGGCATTCATCAATGATTTCCTAAAAGAAAAACTGGACAACTTCCTGCACAGAAATCCGGAAATTGCCGAATCCCTCGAAAAAAAGATCAGACAATCGGAACGTGAGCGAAAAGAACTGTCCGGAATCCGAAAAATAGCACGCGACCGAGCAAAGAAAGCATCGCTTCACAATAAAAAACTACGTGATTGCCGTGTCCATTTTACAGACACAAAAAACGATCGACATGAAGAAACAACCCTATTTATCACCGAGGGAGATTCTGCGAGTGGATCGATTACCAAATCACGTGATGTCAACATACAAGCGGTTTTTTCTCTGCGGGGAAAACCGTTAAACAGTTATGGGCTGACAAAAAAAGTAGTCTATGAAAACGAAGAATTCAACTTGCTTCAGGCCGCTTTAGACATTGAAGAGGAAATGGAAAACCTGCGTTTCAACAAAATCGTGATCGCTACCGATGCCGACGTAGACGGGATGCACATTCGCATGTTGTTACTTACTTTTTTCCTGCAATTTTTCCCGGATCTGGTAAAACGCAACCACGTTTATGTACTGCAAACTCCATTATTCCGTGTACGGAACAAAAAGGAAACCGTTTATTGCTATACAGAAGAAGAACGACTGGATGCCATTTCAAGGTTAGGAAAAAATCCGGAAATCACCCGATTCAAGGGATTGGGAGAGATCTCACCTGACGAATTCAAAAACTTCATCGGGGAAGACATGCGCCTGGAACCGGTAATTCTGTCAAAAGAAGCAACGATTGATACGATTTTATCATACTACATGGGCAAAAATACACAAGAACGACAAGATTTCATCATTGGAAACCTGCGTTCAGATGCAGCAATTGATGGCGTGAAGGAAGAAGAAGTGGTTGCTTAATCAGATCATTATAATACAGAAAGGGAAACTAGATTTACTAGATAAAAATACTGCATTCAATCTCTTTAGATCATACCTCTCCCTAACAAATCTTCTTTTCCTACGGAACAACAGCCTGTCGAAACACTAAGTAGACACAAAAAATAGTTGCCAATCTTTCTCATCATGATCTATTCAGCAAATCTGTTCACCACCAAGTCTATTTATTCAAACAAAAATAACGAAAAACAACACCCCACTTACGAACACTCACTTTGTGAATAAATCCGTTTACAAACAACCGTTTAATCCGGATCATCTTGCTAAATTTGTTAATTGCGTAAAATCTCAGGGAACATGGCAGAAAACGAAGAAGAAAACGAACAGCAATCCGGCGAAAACAATGAGCAAAACGAGCAGAATGAATCTGGTTCAACGGACTTTAGCGGTGTTCATTCCCGCAATACGGATGAGCCGGAAGACAGTTCCATCATTCCGGTCAGCGGGCTGTATGAAAACTGGTTTCTGGACTATGCTTCCTATGTAATTCTCGAACGTGCTGTTCCTTCGGTACACGACGGATTCAAGCCTGTACAACGGCGGATTCTTCACTCCATGAAGGAAATGGATGACGGACGTTACAACAAAGTAGCCAACATCATCGGAAACACCATGAAATACCACCCGCACGGGGACGCTTCTATCGGTGATGCGTTGGTTCAGTTGGGACAAAAAGACTTGCTGATTGACTGCCAGGGGAACTGGGGAAATACACTTACCGGAGATGGTGCAGCTGCCCCCCGTTACATCGAAGCACGGCTGACTAAATTTGCCAATCACGTTGTGTTCAACCCGAAAACAACCAACTGGCTGAAAAGTTACGACGGGAGAAACAATGAACCGGATCAGTTACCCGTAAAATTCCCGTTACTGCTTGCTCAGGGAGCAGAAGGAATTGCTGTGGGAATGGCCTGTAAAATTTTACCGCACAACTTCATCGAACTGATTGACCAATCCATCAATCACCTGCGCGGAAAACGCGTGGAAATCTACCCGGATTTTCCCAATGGAGGAATGGCGGATTTTTCCAATTACAACGATGGACTGAGAGGAGGAAAAGTACGCTTGCGTGCCAAAATCAAAAAAGAAGACTCAAAAACACTGATCATCAATGAAATTCCGGTTGGAACAACCACTTCGTTGATTGATTCAATTCTGAAAGCCAACGACAAAGGGAAAATCAAAATCAAAAAAATTGAAGATAATACGGCTGCATTAGCTGAAATTATCATTCACCTTGCTCCTGGTGTTTCTCCTGATAAAACGATTGATGCACTCTATGCATTTACCGATTGTGAACTTTCCATTTCACCCAACGCATCTGTCATTGACGGTGACAGACCACGCTTCATTGGTGTGAGTGAAATTTTGAGAATCAACACCAATAATACGGTTGATTTACTACGTCGTGAATTGGAAATTCGTTTGGATGAATTACAGCGTCAGTGGCACTTTTCCACGCTGGAAAAAATCTTCATTAACGAAGAAATGTACATCGACTTTAAGCATTATTCCGACAGAGAATCGCTCTATGAATATTTGTACAAACGGTTTGCACCATTCAAAAAACAACTGATACGTGAAATTACAGACGAGGATCTTCAAAAGCTGACGCAGATCCCAATGATCCGGATTACACGTTTTGATGCCTCCAAAGCAGATGAACTGATTGCAAAGATCGAGGCGGAAATGGAAGAAATCCGAAAAAACCTCGATAATCTAATCGAGTATGCCATTGAATATTACAAGGACCTGAAAAAACGATTCGGGGAAGGAAGAGAGCGCAAGACAGAAATTAAAACGTTTGATTCCATCAACGCGACGAAAGTGATTATTGCCAATAAAAAATTGTATGTAGATTACGACGAAGGGTTTATTGGTCACGGGCTGAAGAAAGCAGAATACATTGCCGACTGTTCGGAGATTGACGACGTGATTATTTTCTTCGCAACCGGGAAAATGATGGTAACGAAGGTCAGTGATAAGAAATTTGTCGGGAAGGGAATCGTTTATGCCAATGTGTGGAAAAAAGGTGACAAGCGTACCATTTACCACATGATGTACCAGGACGGAATAGGCGGACCTACTATGATGAAACGATTCACGGTGGATTCCATTACCCGGGATACGGAATATGATCTGACACGCAGTACAAAAGGTTCAAAACTACTGTATTTCTCGGTTCATCCGAACGGGGAACGGGAAATTGTAACGGTGATGTTACGTCCGCGTCCGCATATCAAGCGTTTGCGTTTCGATATTGATTTCGGTGCGTTGCTGATCAAAGGGCGAAGTGCAGCAGGAAACCGTGTGACAAAAGAGATTGTGCAGAAAATCGTTCAGAAAGAAGTCGGCGGGTCAACGCTGGCTGCCCGAAAAATCTGGTACGATGAGATTGTCGGACGTCTGAACGACGATGGAAGAGGAAAATTTCTGGGGCAATTTAAAGGAAATGATAAAATCCTCACCTTGTACAAATCGGGAGAATACCGTTTGTCCGGATTTGACCTGGCAACACACTTTGACGAAGACATGGTTCACATTGAAAAATGGCACCCGGATCGTCCGATCTCTGCCGTGTATTACGATGCCGAAAAAGACCTGCATTTTGTGAAACGCTTCCTGTGTGAGGTGACAATGGATAAAAAAGTACTGTTCATCAGTGAATCAGAAGGTTCTCACCTGGATCTTGCGTCAACAGCATACCGACCGAAAGCGCGCATTATTTATAACAAGCTGTTGAAAGCAACAAAAAACCTGGCAGACACCATCATTGACATTGCCGATTTCATTGACATCAAAGGAATGAAAGCCCAGGGGAATCAGCTGACGAAATTGAAAATCAAGGAGGTAATTGCAGAAATTCCGGAAGGAGGTGACGATCCATGGCCGGAAGAACAAGTTGTTGAACCGGTAATCGATGCGGAATCTGATGTCGCAGAAGAGACAGATGAAGGAGAATCTCCAACGATGGAATGGGACATTACAAAAGAGGAAGATGATGATCAACCGACCTTGTTCTGATTGTATTTCCACGCTTAACAGGAGTTTTCGCGCCATCATTTGATGAAACGGTATTTGGTTAAATACAACCGGAATACAATAGACTTCCTTCTCTATTTCATAGGATGGATTCATGGGAAAACTATGATCGATTAAAACCTATTATTGATCGTCGGTTTGATCGATGGAAAACAAAGCAAAACCAGCCAACATGGTGGAAAAGAATCTTTCTTAAATAATTGAATAGATCCTGTTCGGATCTCATTTAGACATTAAAAAAATAATGAACTCAGAAAGAATAAAAATCAGCTCCCGCCCGTTCCTCATCGGATTGTTTGCGTTTAAGAATGAATTATTTTTCGACAAGGATTTTTTGTATGTTCAGCGAAAAAAAGAAATAAAGCAATTTCCATTGGCATCGATACTATCGGTACAACGAACGTACAACAAAGTCAATAACCGTGAAGTCTGGGAGTTGACATTGATTGATGAACGCCAGAAGTATTCCTACCGTTTTCTGACCAATCTGACGCTTTCGAATCCTAATTTTTCGATCTTTCTGCAGCACATGGAAAAGCAGTATCCCAATTGCAGGCGATCGAAACTGACAATCTGGACAATCTAATTGCAAATATTTGATTTGAATGACTCAAGCCAAAGGTCATTTCGTCAGAAATACGGATGAAACAGAAATAATAACAGTAAAATAGGTAAGTATTTATCTCCACACAATAAGTGATCATTCAACCTGTTTTTCATCTATCTTGGCGGTAATAAACTACAGAAAATGAAACAACCGGTAAAACGACTTGTAGAGATCCCGAATCCATGTACAGAAGATTGGGAACAAATGAAAATTGGTGTCCGTTCCCGCTTTTGTGACAGTTGTCAGAAAAATGTGAAGGACTTTACTCAAATGGATCGTCGGGAAATCCTTGAATACTTGCTTTTGAATCGGAACCAACAAGTGTGCGGTCGAATTAATCCATCGCAAATGGACTTTTCGCACTCCGACATACTTGTCACCATTCGTTCGTTGTCGCACCATCACAAAAACACGGATTTATCATTTTATATTCTCACCATCGGTGCCCTGATGCTTTCCGGATGCAGTGATTCACCTCAAGCAGCAAAAAATGATGCCATCACACTAGAATTCTCACCTCAGGATTCAGTTAATGTTGATACGACCAGTCAACAATGTACCACTTCTTCGATCGGTAAACCTACTCTAAAAACCGTTGAGGCATCCGATGTGATGCCGACAATGGGAGCACCTGTTATCTCCCCTCCGCTCCCGGTAGAACAGCTACTTGGAGATATCATATATATTGAACCATCAAAGCCTGCAGAGGACAAAGTATATCAATTCCCTGAAGTAATGCCAAAATTTAAAGGCGGAGTTGACGGTTTAATGCAGTATATCCAACAAAATTTGGTCTATCCTGAACGGGAACGAAAAAAGAGAATAGAAGGAACTGTTTATGCAAAATTCATCATCGACAAGGAAGGAAAAATTACACAACCACAGATCATCCGATCCGTTCCCAAAAGTAAAAATTTCGATCGTGAAGTCATCCGTGTTATTCGCTCCATGCCTGACTGGACTCCAGGGAAACAAAATGGGTATCCGGTCGATACGGAATTCAATCTCCCCATCCAATTTAAGCTCTGAAAGCAAGTAAAATTTTTAAGTAATTTGACTGTTTTTTGGCTATTCAACTGTTCTAAATTTGTACTTTTACCGGTATGAGTTATACGCAGGACAATACATTTAAAGGACTTGATTTTACACGATCTATCCCCTATTCTGAGTTTGATAATTGCACTTTTATTGCCTGTAATTTTGAACAAAGTGATCTGTCGCAGGTTAAATTCAACGACTGTACGTTTGAAGAATGCAACCTTAGTCTTGCCAAACTAACACATACCGCATTCAGAAACGTGCAGTTCAACAGTTGTAAAATGCTTGGACTACGATTTGATGCCTGCAACCCGTTCGGAATTGATTTTTCCTTTGATCACTGTCAACTCAAACATTCCTCGTATTTCGAACTGAAAATCCGGAAGACACGCTTTATTTCCTGCCAGTTGGAAGAAGTTGACTTTGCCCACAGTGATTTATCCGAGGCCCTATTTGATAATTGTGATCTGAGAGGAGCGGTGTTCGATCAAACAACGCTGGCAAAAACTGATTTCAGGTCTGCTGTTAATTATATAATCAACCCTGAACAGAATAAAATCAAGAAAGCTAAATTCTCGCTTTCAGGGGTTTCAGGCTTGCTCAATAAGTATGACATCTTCATTGAACAATAAACATATCTCTCCCAAATCGCTTTTTCTTCTCGATGCGATCGGAGCACTGCTGACAGTAGTCTGTATTACATTCGTTCTGAAACCAATTGAATTTCACATCGGATTACCTGCAAACACTTTAAACGTACTTGCTGCAATCGCCGGCCTGTTGAGCATGTATTCGTTTTTTTGTTTTTTCTTTTTAAAATCCAGCTGGGGCAGTTTTCTTTTTATCATTGGTGCAGGCAATATTCTTTACTGTATTTTTACAACAATTTTGCTGATTATCCACGCTGAAACGATTTCAATGATCGGACTCAGTTACTTTTTAGCTGAAATGGGAATTATTACCTGGTTAGCAATAACCGAATTTAAAACCGGCATACACTATGACACAACCCGTTAACATGAAAGCAGTGATTTGTACTGCCTACGGTGCACCCGAAGTACTACAACTGGCAACCATCAAAAAACCGGTACCAAAGGACAATGAAGTATTAGTGAAAATTGTTGCTACAGCCGTTAATTCAGGAGATGTCAGAGTTCGGGGACTTGCTGTAGACGGTTTTCTTAGAATTGTTATGCGCTTTGTACTCGGATTTAAACGTCCCCGAAAACCAGTACTGGGAACCATTTATGCAGGTGTGGTAGAAGCTGTCGGGCAACAGGTACGTCAGTTTCAACCCGGAGATGAAGTATTCGGAAGCAGAGGCTTTCAATTCGGAACTTATGCGGAATACATTACTGTTGCTGAAAACAGCCCGATTGACCACAAACCAAGCAACGCGTCATTTGAAGAAGCTGCCGCTATTTTATTCGGCGGAATGACATCCGCATTTTTTCTACACAAAGCAGGCATCAAATCGGGCCAGCGTGTATTGGTATACGGAGCAACAGGATCAGTTGGTACAGCCGCTGTTGAAATCGCCCGTTCTCATGGTGCAATAGTTACTGCAGTTTGCGGTGAACAAGGTGTGGAATTGGCTCAGCAACTAGGCAGTGAATCAATTATTGTCTATACCAGTGAAGCATACAAGCAATTAAACGATCAATTTGACATTATTTACGATGCTGTTGGAAAGACAACAAAAAAAGAGTTTTCTACACTGTTAAAACCTCAAGGAATTTACCGGACTGTCGGAGGATTATCTGTCTCAAAAGAACGAAAAGAACAAGTGAGCTTCCTGAAAAGGTTATTCGAAGAAGGAAAGCTACATGCACACATTGACAAATGGTATTCGATCAATGAAATCGTTGAGGCACACCGTTATGTGGATACCGGACGTAAAAAAGGGAATGTTGTAGTGACAATCGTCGCGGATAATGTGTAACTTGGCTCCGTTCATCAATGGTAAATCATGAAGCACTTCTTTCTTTTTCTTCTTTTAAATCTGTCTGTTCTCTATGTAAACGGACAAAAAAACACCTCTGAACCATTACAGATCGGAGAAATCAGAACGTTTCATTCTACTGTTTTGAATGAAGAACGCAGATTAAATATCTACTTACCTGATTCGTTTGACCGGACAAAAAGTTATCCGGTTATCTATTTACTGGATGGTTCTTACCACGAGGATTTTTTGCACATCGCAGGACTTGTTCAGTTCTACCATATGATTTTCCAAATGCCGGAAGTCATTCTTGTCGGTATTGAGAACGTAGACCGCAAAAGAGATTTCACCCACGTTACAACAGTTGAAGAATTGAAACAGGCATATCCCACAACCGGGCATTCCGCAGCATTCATTCAATTCGTTGAAACGGAACTCAAACCGTATGTTGAACAACAGTATAAAACCAACGGAACCAATTACCTCATCGGTCAGTCGCTCGGTGGATTATTGTCCACTGAAATTTTATTAAAAAAACCGGAACTGTTTTCACACTACCTGATCATCAGTCCGAGTTTGTGGTGGGACGATGAATCCATGATCAACCAGGCAGATGCATTGATTCGTCAGCAAAAGCAACACGATCGTTTTGTATACATCGCTGTCGGTGGAAAAGAACATAAAATTATGCAAAAAGATGCTGCAAAACTGGCAAAGGTGCTCTCGAAGTATCAAAAAGTGACGTTTCACAACATGAAGACAGAGGATCACGCAACAATTCTACACAACAGCATCTACAAAGCATTTTACCAACTATTTTCAAATACCGGAACACATTAAACTTTTCGCGGAGGGAAGAAAAAATGCAGTGGTTTTTGTTTGAAATGCTTCCAGATAGAACTGGCAACCAGTCGCAATTCAATGAACGGAATGCTTCTGGACCGGAATGCCAATGAAAGAGAAAGGGCAAAACTGACCAGGAAGTTCACCAACCCGATCACACCGATCCCGATAATTCCCCAGACGATCATATCTGTTGACAATTGAAAATCTGCACCGTATAGCCCCAGCGCCAGGTTTCCACTCGCAAATGTAATGTGTCGGATATCAAGGTTCAATCCGATAAAAATACCAATGGAAGCTGTACTTCCCATAAATACCCCGAACCAGAAATTGGAAATAATTCCCGCCCATTTCTTTTCATAAAAACCGGCAAATCGTTTGGTTCGCTCTTTTCCGAAAGTTTTTTTCAAAATGGGATGTTCCTGGATGCGGTAATAAACAGAATTGTGTTTGTCCCTGTTGGCAATACTACCTGCTATAATTCCAGATATAAATAAGAAAAATCCGGCAATAGCAGCGTGTAAAATCGCAGGAGATCCCATTGGATTCAGATCATTCACAAGTGTGAACCATTTTTTCTCTGCGATGTTGTAATGAAACACATTGTCAATCCCCCAAATCAGCAACAGTGCTATGGGGAACGCAAACATCACATTCCCGAAAAACGCAATGAACTGCGAGCGGAAAACACGGGCAAAAAACACAGCAAAATTGCGGTATTTATCCGGGTCGTCCTTCCCATTTATTTTCTTCCCGTTTTCCAATGCACTCACCAATGCAGAAGCCGTCATTGCCGGTTGCTTTGTAGCAAGTGTACATCCGAACAGGTAAATGGCGATGAATCCGAGTGAGTAATTCATACTGTAAAGAAGCGCATGCCCGAAATCACTTGTCTCGATTTTACCAAGCAATACTTTAAACACACATAAAAATGCAACAATCAAACCTCCTCCTGCCGCTGTTCGTAGCATTTTGAAATACTCTTTTCGTGTTCTGGTAATGTAATGTTCTCCTGTTTGAGCGGTATGTTGCGTAATTTCATAAGAAAGCAACTGGGTACTTTCGTTAATCAGCTTACGAACATTATTTTTATGGCAATTGTACCGGATCAACAACAATCCCAAATCAATTGTTTTTCGATCGGCATCTTTCTCCGAATCCAGCGCAAAAAAGGGTAACACTTGCTTGATCCGATCCAACTGCTGACGAATGCGTAGCAACGACTGATTCACTTTCAGGGAAATCCCGTACTTGTGAGAATTGTTAAATGCTGTTTCTACATATTTTTCACACTGTTTGTGCAGTAACAAAATTTGTTTGTATGTCAGATCGTTTGAGATTACGTAGCGTTCGGAAGAAGACATCAGGCGTTCATTCAAATCGGCAATCTCTCGTTGAATCGCAATAAAAGGGCTATCGAAATTCTGGAGTTCAGGAACCATTTTATTGACATCTGTTTCCATTGCTTTTCCTGAAATCCGGTTGATCAACACTTCAACACCGTACATGATTTCAGCCAGCGCAAAATTGTCCTTGCTTCCATGATAAACAGACCGAAATTCACATAACGTGTACAACTGTTCAATTTGCTGCTTGGGAATTGTTCCCAACCAAATGGGGTCAGCACTGGAATAAAACACCTGGTTCAATACAAACTGTAATGTTTCTTTGGAAGGTTGTACCGGTAAAATTTTTTCGATGATGCGCTTTCTGACTTCATACAGGAAATCCGTGTCCTTCAAAATCCCTGTGTCAGAAATAATCCGATCGAGTTCTTTGTGTTTGAGTAAATTGGAAATATAGGTTGCAAAAAACGTCTTACAGGATTCCTTTTCAGATAGTAATTCAAGAAGCGGAGACAGGTCAACATTCTCAAATTGCTTCATGTCAGCCGGGCGAAACACATCCACAACATCCACAAGTAATTCGATACTTGTATACTTTTCAGGATCAGAAGAAAGTGCTGTGTACTTGTGGAACAATTCTTTTAATATTGTCCGCTTATCTTGTTCCTTACTTTTCTTCTTGTTGAATACGTTTCCGAGTCTCATTCTATCCGTTCTTTTTCTCTAAAGGCAGTTTTAGCAATGCCATTGCATAAAACAGTACTAAATTAAGTATTTTACAATTCAATTGACACAATTGTTATTTTTTAATATCTTAGATGGAGTATCTACAAACACAGCATGTCATGAAACAACTAAATCATTTTTTTGCAATTCTTATTGTTCCGGCAGTATTCGTTGTATCCTCCTGCGGAGAGGAATCTAAAAGTCACCACCCACTGGATCACGTTGATCACAATGATATTGTTGTCAAAACATTTACAGATTCCGGAGGAAAACAATTGGAATTGGCATTCAACAATACAAAAGAAAGTGTTTCATTTGTATATGAAGGAGAATCCATCGAACTGTTTGATCAGCATCCCGCTTCCGGGATCTGGTACAAAGACGATACATTTGAACTACGCGGAAAAGGAGAGGAAATTGAGTTGAAAAAAGACGGAGAAGTGGTGTTTTCTACTGGTGATGAAGTGGTTGAGAGTACTGCAACAAGCAAAGAAGGGACGGAACTGTCAATGGTTTTTAATAACACGAAAGGAACTGCTTCTTTACTACTGAACGGTGAAGTAATTGAATTAACGGCCGAACGTGCCGCTTCCGGAATCTGGTACACCAATGACACCTATGAATTACGCGGTAAGGGAGAACAAGTGGAACTAACAAAAAATGGAAAAATTGTATTTACAACTAAGTAATAATTGCTGTAAAAAAATACCTTTACATCGATTTTAAACGGAAAGTAAGTTTTGAACCGATGAAAGCAACGTATACAATTTTACTCTTAATCCTGTCTAATATTTTCATGACATTTGCATGGTACGGACATCTCAAGTTGAAGGAATACAACTGGTTTTCCAACTGGAGTCTGTTCAAAGTCATTCTTTTCAGTTGGTTGATTGCTTTCTTCGAATACATGGTCATGGTACCTGCCAACAAAATTGGCTTTGAGGGTAATGGCGGTCCGTTTTCGTTGTGGCAGTTGAAAGTAATTCAGGAAGTGGTTACCCTGGTTGTTTTCACCGGGTTTACATTGCTGCTATTCAAAGGAGAAGTACTCCGGACCAATCATGTAATCGGGTTTGTATTCCTGGTTTTGGCTGTGTACTTTATTTTCAAGAAATAAATCTGAACGCTGCTGAATAAATCATTCAACAAGTAATTTCAATGTTTCAACTCCCGTTCCTTTAACGCGTAGTTGAACAAAATAAATACCACCGGAAAGTCCCATTGTAGGAATTTGAACTTCTTTTATGCCATTCTCAACACCATGATGCACAATGGTTTCACCTGTTACATTTAGCACCGCAATTTCCAGTTCATTACTTAATTGGTTCAGCACAATCGTACATTGATCACCAGCAGGATTTGGAAACAGTATGCTTCCCACCCATTCACTCTCAATGGCTGGTAGGCTTACAGACGCCGGGTTTACGATTCGATAGATGGCATTTTTAGATTCAGAATCCCTGTCAAATCCGATGAAATAAACACTTCCATCCGGTGCAACAGCCACATCTCTGATCCGTCCATATCCCTGAGACAATGTTCTCAAAGAACTCGTAACAGCATCACCGGCTGTATTCAGGGTGTGAACGTCTAATGCCCGGCTTGCCAATGTTCCGACAAGTAAACTATTCGAAAATTCAGGAATGGTCGTATGATTGTAATAATCCAGTCCGGAAGGTGGTGACTGATTGAGAAGCAGCAATGGTGATTCATAACTATACGTAGCCGAACTACAACTATCGGGAACAAAGTTGGAGCATGCATCACCATCATAAGCAGGCCAACCGTAATGCACTCCCGCTTCTATCAGATTGATTTCATCAATACCAAATTGACCATGTTCTGAATTGTAGATGTTACCTGTGGGAGTCTGAACCAATCCTTGCGGATTCCGATGTCCGGAAGAATATTCATAGCTTGTCGGGTTGGGGTTGTCAGCGGGAATGGTACCATCCAAATTTAAACGTAACGTTCTACCTCTCAGAGGATCTCCGCCAAACCAGTAATCAGCCGTGGTAAGCATCAGTTTATTATCTGCAGAGATAATCATGCGCCCTCCGGCATGTTCTCCGACATGAGAATAGGAAAAAATCAACAGCGGATTAATCAGTTGCCCTCCGGAAAACTCATACCTGTAAACTTCTACCCAATCATTAAATGCATAGTAAGCAGCTGTGTCGTATGCAATAAACACATAAGGTGTTCCACTCAGTAAGTTCGGGTGGATGGCTATTCCCAATGCATTGTCACCTGGTCTGAATAATACGGTATCCACAAGTGATGTTACCGGATCGTATCTTTTGATGTATTCTATATCGGTAAACCACAGCTTATCATCCGGTCCCCAATTGACATCCCAGGCACCATCGACAACTGATGAATCAACGGCTATTTCAACATGTACTTCGGTTGAATCCAGCATCCAGACATCCTGTGCGATACCGGAAATGGAGAAAGAAACCGAACAAACGAATAACAACAGATACTTGCTCATAATCCGGACAAATTTAGTGTTAGCAGTAGTTAAAAGACGTAATAGTTACATTTGAGTTGCCTCGAAAAGAATCACTTACCCGAAATTAACGGCTGATTAACGGACGAATTAAGTGCTCAAGTCCGTTGACCTTGATTTCATAAATGAGTTGCAATTGTTCTCCCAACTTACCTTTCGGAAAGCCATTGTTTCTGTACCACACAACGTAGTATTCGGGTAAATCTACCAGGTAACGCCCCTGGTATTTTCCGAACGGCATCTTCATATTTGCCAGTTCAATGAGTTGTTGATTCGGAGATTTATTTGACATATTTTATATAGAGATAACAAGTGCAGAGGTAGTCGGAAAGGCAATCCTCATTCCTCTGCACAATTTCTATAACTACTTCACCTGCTTATTTCAGAGGTGTTTGCTGCAATACTTCCAGGAAGAATCCCCAGAATTTCTGAACGGATGAAATCTGTACTTTTTCATCCGGAGAATGCGCTGCACGGATATTTGGTCCGAACGAAATCATGTCTACTCCCGGGAGGTGTTTTCCTAAGATTCCGCATTCCAAACCGGCATGACACGCTTTAATTTGCGGCTCCTCGTTGAAACGCTTCACATACAACTGATGCATCAATGTCAAAATTTCTGAATTCGGGTTCGGCTGCCATCCCGGATAATCACCTGTTTGAACAACTGCAATACCCGCCGTTTCAAAAGCAGCTCTGATTGCATTTGCAACATCTGCTTTTGTTGATTCAACACTACTTCGCTGTAATGATTGTGTAACAAAACTTCCATCATTGACAATAACACGTGCCAAGCTTGAAGAAGTTTCCACCAATCCGTCAATATCCGGACTCATTCGGAATACACCGTTTGGAACTGCATATAACACATTAACAATCTTGATCATCTCCTCGTGCGCAACCGCCTTATCTCCTGCTCCTTTTTCTTCAACACTAATCGCCAATGCCTTTTCGATGGTCTTGTATTCGTACTTCAGCGTTTCTGAAATCTCTGCAATTGCAGCTTTTACAACTTTTAAATCGTCTTTTGCAACAGTTAACACGGTTGTAGACTCCCGTGGAATTGCATTGCGAAGACTTCCCCCGTCAATTGAAACCAATTGAAATTCGTGCAGTGAGAGTAAATGATACAGAATTCTGTTCATCAACTTGTTTGCATTTCCTCTTCCTTTGTCAATATCCATTCCTGAATGTCCTCCGAGCAATCCACGGATGGAAATTGTCAGGTGTACACTTCCGGCATTGACAGCTTCTTCGGTGTATGTATATTTTGTATTGGTATCGATTCCTCCCGCACATCCGATGGACAATTCATCATCATCTTCCGTATCGAGGTTCAATAAGATCTCACCTTTGAAATTGGAACCATCCAGTTGCATCGCTCCTGTCATTCCAGTCTCTTCGTCGATGGTAAACATCGCTTCAATTGCAGGATGCTGAATCGTATCAGAAGCAAGCACAGCCATAATTGTTGCAACACCAATTCCGTTATCGGCCCCCAGGGTTGTTCCGTTCGCACGTACCCAGTCACCTTCCACAATCATTTCAATACCTTGTGTATCAAAATCAAAAACCGTATCCGCATTTTTCTGATGAACCATATCCAGGTGCGATTGCAAAATAACCGTCTTTCTATCCTCCATTCCGGGAGATGCCGGCTTTTTGATAATAACATTCTGAATGGCATCCGTCTTCGTTTCCAAGCCGAGTGATTTACCAAAATCAATCATAAACTGAATGACGCGTTCTTCTTTTTTAGAGGGACGTGGAACTGCATTTAAATCTGCAAAATGATTCCACATTTCTTTCGGTTCTAAGTTTCTTACTGACATTTTCTACGTTTTTTACAAAAGTAATGAAAAGGATGAATTCCGAATCGGAAACTTCCTACAGACTAAAGCGCATTTTTTCAGACTGATTACAAATGATTTAAATGCAAAACCCAATCTAATTACATTTTTTTATCTGGAAAAGTGAAACCTTTTCAACAGCCATCCGTTAATAAGGCAGGATCAATTATTAACGTCTACAGGTTAATGATATGAGGGACCCGGTTTCGGGTCCCTTTTTTGTTCTTGTGGATGCATGTAATGAATAAGGTAGGTTAAGAGTCTGACGTTTCGCCTGAATGCTCCGGTGAACCTGAAAAAATGTCGGTGAACTTTATCTGCCCTTTGTATGTGTACGGTTAATATTTTTCTATCTTTGATTGATTGCTAAAACGAACAACTTATATGTTATCTGTTGAACATATTTCTAAATCCTTTTTTCGGAAGCAGGCATTGGACGATGTTTCGCTGGAAGCAAAAAAAGGAGAAATATTTGGTCTGCTTGGTCCTAACGGAGCAGGAAAAACAACATTAATCCGTATCATCAACCGCATTGTAGAACCGGATAACGGAACAGTGAGGATCAATGATGCCCTCATGACGCGTAAGCACCTGGAAAACATCGGCTATATGCCGGAAGAACGGGGATTATACAAGTCCATGACCGTGGAAGATCATGCAGTATTCCTGGGAAGATTGCGCGGATTGTCCAAACACGATGTTACGGCAAAGCTCAATTACTGGCTCGACAAATTTGAAATCGGTGACTGGAAAAAGAAGCGAATCGAAGAACTTTCCAAAGGGATGGCACAAAAAGTCCAATTCATCTGTACGGTTTTGCATGAACCCGAGTTATTGATTTTGGATGAACCCTACAGTGGGTTTGACCCCATCAATATGGAACTGATTAAAAGTGAACTGATCCGCATGCGCAACCAGGGAAAAACGGTTGTTCTTTCCACACACAATATGAAAAGTGTGGAAGAAGTCTGTGACCGGGTAGCGCTGATTCATCACTCTAAAAAATTATTGGAGGGACGTGTCGCCGACATTCAGGAAGAACGAAAAGAAGGACTCTACGCCATCCGGTTTCGGGGCAACATGATTGCCTTTGCCAATGCACTGTGGGCCGGATTTGAAGTAGTAGACACAGAAAACCCCTCCGACAACCTGTTCATTGTGCGTGTTAAAATGCGTGGAGAAAATACCTTTGATGATTTGTTAAAAGTATTGATCGGCCAGGTAAAAATAGAAGCAGCATGGGAAGTCCTGCCAACCATGCAGGATATTTTCATTTCGATTGTTCAACCTAAACTAACGGAAGCCGTATGAAAAATAGTTGGATAATTGCACTTCGCGAAGTAAAGGAACGGATCGGATCGAGGTCCTACGTCTTATTTGCCATTTTTGGACCGCTGATTATTTTGGGATTGGTTTACCTGTTATTTGTGTTCGGTGGAACGGAAGCAGAAAAATGGAATATTCTTGTAACAGACAAAGCAGGAATCCTGGAGAATAAACTAATGCCACACCCGGATCCGAATGTGACTTATTCTTTTGCCAATGATTACATTGAGCACGACGATTTTGCCAAAGGAAAACGCTACCAGCAATATGATGCGATGGTGGAAATTAATGAAAAGGTATTGAGCAATAAATTGTCATATGTTTTTTACCGGACCAAACCCTCTTTTAACTTACAGGCGAAAGTTCAATACCAGGTGGAACGAAGACTGGAAGAAGTCATGATTCAACGATTTACAGATCTTTCCGTGCAAAAATTCAGGGAAATCAAACAACCGATTCAATTCTCATTCAGAAATGTGTACGACCCCTATGATCAGACGTCAGATGTGCGGACATGGGTCGGTTTTTTCTTTGGTATGATCATTCTGGCATTTATTGCATTGTTTGGTATGACCATTTTACGCAGTGTTACTTCTGAGAAAAGCAACCGGATTGTGGAAGTATTACTCGCATCCGTCAGACCACAACACTTGTTATTCGGAAAATTAACCGGTGTAGGAATCTCAGCATTTATCCAGTTTTTTATCTGGATTGCATTCATCGGACTTGGTCTGTACCTGATGCGGGAGTGGATGTTCCCAAGTATCTACGATGTCTCCTCCATGAACATGGCAGAACTCACAGATAGCGGGCGCATTTTATCTGTTCAGGAAAAACTTTATGCAGGAAAAGAATTCAATACCATCGTAGATCTGGTATATGAGCGGGTAAATTTTGGCGTCATGCTTACCTTTTTTGTCTTATTTTTTATCGGAGGATATTTGTTTTACGGTTCTTTCTTTGCTGCGATCGGTTCCACAGCAGGAACAGAGAATGACGGACAACAATTTATTCTTCCCGTTCTATTGATTTTGGCACTCGCTGCCTATGCAGGTTATTACACGGTTGCAAATCCGGAGAGTGAATTAGCCGGATGGTTGCATTACATTCCGTTTACATCACCTGTCGTTGTCATGGTCAAGTTAACCTATGGCTATGCTGCGGGGGAAGCCTATCAAATCTGGTTGTCATTGATTGTTTTACTATTGTCTGCATTCTTTTGTTTGTCCATTGCTTCCAGGCTCTACAAGAACGGAGTGTTGCAATTCGGTCACCGGTTGAAACTTCAACACCTGTTCAAATGGCTAAGAAAGTAGCAGTTATCGACCTCGGAACAAATACGTTCAATTTATTGATTGCCAACCTCGAACCAACTGCCTTTCAAACACTTTACCATACTAAAATAGGTGTTGCGCTGGGAATGGGAGGTATCAATGAAAAACGGATCGCGGATGAAGCCATCGACCGCGCGTTGGAAGCATTGCAATTGTACAAAGCCAAATGTGATGAATACGAAGTAGAAGAAATCCGTGCGTTCGGCACATCGGCAATCCGGGATGCTGTCAACGGAGAAGAATTTTGTGCATTGGTGTACCGCCAAACCGGAATTACCGTTACTGTTATTTCCGGTTTGGAAGAAGCACAGTTAATTCACCAGGGAGTAAAATGGTCGTATGATTATGTACAACCGGCAGTAATCATGGACATCGGAGGTGGAAGTACGGAATTCATTCTGGCAGATAACGAAGGAATTCGCAAAGCTGTCAGCCTGAACATCGGTGTTTCGAGGATTTATCAGCAACTCCAACTGAACGATCCCATTAATGCAGAAGATATTCAAACGATTGAAAACTGGTTGGAACATCATGCCGAAGGGAAACTGGACGATATGCAATGTGATATCCTGATCGGTTCTTCCGGAACATTCGAAACATTACACGAAGTTTACTTTCAACAAAAATTTCCCGATTCACATGCGTGTATTCCAATGACTGTTGACGAACTCAGAAACGTTCTCACACACATCATGCAATCCACACTGGAAGAACGCAAACAAAATCAATACATTATCCCCATCCGGCAAATCATGATTCCCATTGCATCTGTAAAAATTAACTGGGTATTGAAAAAACTAGGTGTTAAACAACTCTTGATCTCCCCTTATTCATTAAAAGAAGGAGCCTTGTTTTCCGTTCATAAACCATTCTGACATGAAATTCATTGTTGTTGCTTTTTTTATACTTTTCGGTACGTCTCTGTTTTCACAGCTGGAGCATTCAACGGAATTAAAAAACTACTTCAGTAAACTTCCCGACAAGGTTCAACTAGCAATTGCCGTTATTGAGGATGGTGTCCCGACTTATTACGGATTCATCAAAGAAGGAGATCAGATACGTGTCAGCGAGAACAAGGATGCTTTATTTGAAATCGGTTCCATTACAAAAGTATTTACCTCTACCCTGCTTGCCAACCTGATCGTAAACGGAAAAATCAAACCACAGGCAACAGCCAATCAATATTTCAAGTTTAAATTCAAGGAAAAAGAATCAATTAAATTGATTGAATTATCCAATCATACTTCAGGATTACCAAGATTGCCCTCTAATTTTGTTACCTCCGGGTTTATTCCTGACAATCCGTATAAAAATTACACCGTTACTGATTTTCAGGAGTACCTGAAAGACGGGTTAAAGCTGAATGCAAAACCTGGCATGACGTACGATTATTCCAATACAGGAGCAGGACTATTGGGTACAATCATCGGCGTTTCACAAAAAACCACGTACAGGGAATTAATCCAGCAATTGATTTTTGATCCCTATGAAATGACAGCTACGTATACATCTGCTACCAGCATTGAAAATCGAATGATAAAAGGCATGCAGGAAGATGGAAACGAAGTCGCTAATTGGGACTGGGATGCATTTGCAGGAACCGGATGTATTATTTCTTCTGTCGTTGACTTGTCAACATTTGCACTGGCACAATTTAACCCCGAAAACAAAGAACTGGCACTCACACACGTACCGACATTTACGATTAATGACCAGATGAAAATCGGCATGGGGTGGCACATCGTATCATCCTCCAAAACAGGAGCAGAATACCTTTGGCACAATGGTGGAACGGGAGGATATTCCTCTTCAATGGCATTGGATGTGCTGCAAAAAAACGGGATTATCTTATTATCCAATACCGCTCCGGGTGATGGTGAAATTGATGCATTGTGTTTTGGGTTATTGGAACAACTAAAATAAGTTTGTGGAATCGTGCTGACAACAGCATCATCTATACTAAAAATGAATACGGACAAAGGCATCCCAAAGATATTGACTGATTTTTTATACCTTTATACACCATCAAAATTATCAGTATTACATGAAATACCTCTTCTGTCTCCTGATTCCTGTCATCATTCTATCGTGTACAAATAACACCTCAAAATTTGACCATTTATTGGTCGACGTGTCGGAATTTACGATTGACAATTCCGTTCTGGAAGATGGTGATTCTGTTCAAATCCTTGGGAATTCAGGAAATATTTCGCGCAATGATAAAATCACGTTTTACAACTTAGTTGTTGTAAAGTCATTAAGAACCGGAGATACAATAAACGTATTGACAGGCAATTATTTTATGGCCGACATGAACGATCCTATTACACGCTTTTATTCGAATACAAGTCCTATAGGAAAGATTATAGACAATGCATCAGAGCTTTCTTCTAAAGAAAAATACCACATTGATGACTTTCAACCTAAAACATTTAAAAAAGTTCTTTATGATACGGAATACATTCAGGGAGATGTAAAAGAGTACCCTGCCATTACAGGAAATCTGTTTGATTACACCGAACATTATATGGAAGAAGAATAGCTTGATTGGAAACTATTTGACACAATTGTTTTCATTTTTTGATTCCTGTGCCATTATCTGTTCTTCAAAACTTAAATTATTCTTAATTTTACGCGAAAATTAGTTGTAACCCTTATTTTTGGGCTGATTGAAATTTAAAACTCTATGAAAAAACAATTGTTGATTGCACTTGGATTAGCATTTACTGTAGGAACGACTGTATTTGCACAACAAGATCCGGTATTGATGGAAGTGGACGGAAAAAAAATTACAAAATCCGAATTCCTTCAAATCTATCTGAAAAACAACAACAACCCAAAGTACGATAAACAAACCTTGGATGAATACATTGAACTGTTCAAAAAGTTTCAATTAAAAGTTGCTGAAGCAGAAGCTTTGGGCTACGATACTATTCCAAAGTTGAAACGCGAATTGGAAGGATACCAGAAACAATTGGCGCAACCGTACCTGACGGACAACGAAATGAATAAAACGTTGGTAGATCAGGCGTACGAACGCA
>DHNG01000045.1:25612-75281 GCA_002409405.1 Flavobacteriales bacterium UBA5422
TCCCACATCTTAATTAAACTGGACCCGTCCGCATCTCCTGAAGACACCCTGAAGGCATACAAACGCATCATGGCAATCCGTGATAAGGTACTAAAAGGGGAAGATTTTGCAAAACTGGCTAAATCAAAAGATGGTGGTTCTGAAGACCCGTCCGCGCAAACAAATGGAGGTGATCTGGGATATTTCACAGCATTTCAAATGGTATATCCGTTCGAAAATGCAGCATACAATCTGAAAGTCGGAGAGGTATCTATGCCTGTTAAAACACGTTTTGGTTACCACATTCTGAAAGTAACGGACAAACGTCCTGCACGCGGAACAATGAAAGCTGCCCATTTGATGATTGCAGCCAACAAACAAACAGATGAGGCAGATGTAATTGAAAAAGCACGTGTTAAAGCCAACGAACTGTATACGAAATTAGTAGCAGGAGAAAAATTTGAAGAGCTTGTAAAAGCCTATTCAGATGATCCGTCTTCCGCTTCCAACGGAGGTGTATTGCCATTGTTCGGAACAGGAGCAACAACACGTATGATTCCTGAATTCGAAGAAGCAGCATTTTCATTGAGCAAAGACGGAGAATTCAGCAAGCCGATTCAATCAGATTTCGGATTTCACATCATCAGAAGAATTGAATTGACACCATTGAAATCATTTGACGATCTGAAAAAAGATATCGAAGGACGTGTCAACCGCGATGAACGTGCAGGCCTGACGCAAAACAGCTACATCGAAAAACTGAAGAAAGAATACAAATTAGCTGATCAATCTGCAGAATCCATCAAGTGGTTTGAGAAAAATACAGACTCCAGCATCTACAAAGGTACATTTGATGTTGCTAAAGTACCAGCTGCTGCAAAACCATTGTTTACATTGGACGGAAAAACATACACACAAACGGACTTTGTTAAATACATGAACGAAAATCCGCGTTTGACAAGAGGAAATGCACTGAATGAAGTAGCGAAAAAAGTGTATCCTGAATGGGTTAACAATACAGTTGTGGAGCTGGAAAAAACAAAACTTCCTGTAAAATATCCGGAATACAAAGCATTGATGAACGAATACCACGATGGAATTTTGTTGTATGAAATCATGAGTGACAAGGTATGGAACAAAGCGATGAAAGATACTGTTGGTTTAAAAGAATTCTACGAAGCCAACAAAGCAAAATACACGTGGGAAAAACGATACGATGTCGTAGCTTACGAATCTGTCTCTCCGGATGTGGCGAAAAAAGTATTCAAACTTGCAAAGAAAAAAATCAGCTCGGATAGCATCTCAAAGGTAATCAACGACAATACAGAATTGAACCTGAGAGTAAGGACGGGTAAATTTGAAGTATCAAAAACTCCATACCTGACCAATCAGCCATTGAAGAAAGGTGTCAATAAGCCGTATGCATTTGATGGAAAGAATTATGTGATTGTATTGAATGAAGTGATTGAAGCGAAAAACAAAGAATTGGCAGAAGCAAAAGGTTTAATTACTTCAGATTACCAGACATACCTGGAAAAAGAATGGTTGAAAGAACTGGAGCAAAAGCACAAAATAAAAGTGAACGAAGAGGTATTATACTCGCTTGGTAAATAAAAAAACATATCGATTATCTAAGGCTGGCGCTTTGGTCAGCCTTTTTTTTATACTGGTACTCTTCTCCTGCGGTTCCAAAGGAAAAGAATGGGCCAGCGTGAATGACGTCGTACTGACGGAAAGTGATGCACTACTTTTAATGGACCACCTGGGATATCATTCCGATTCGAAAGAAGATCGCAAAAAGTTCACGGAAGAATGGATCGAACGACAGGTCTTCATTCAGGAGCTGGAAAAAGAAAATCCGGAGGAAGCGGCAAGTATTCGTTCAAAGATGAATTGGTACCAGGGAGATTTGTCACGCTTTTACCTGGAAGAATCACATATCCGGAAAGAACTGGAGACAAAAATATCTGACAGCCTGATTCTGGATTATTACAACCACCACAAAGAAGATTTTGCACTCAACGACTATATTGTCCGCGCATTGTACATTAAAGTTCCGAAAGGAGCACCTGATCAGGATAAACTGAAACAGCATTATTTGTTAAAAAAGGATAAAGACTATTCAAAAGTCGTCAGTTATGCTAAACTTTACGCTGATAATTTTTATTACGATGACAGCACATGGGTTTACTTTGATGAATTGACAAAGGATGCACCGACGGAAAAACTGAACAAAGACAATCTTGTTCTCAACCGGACAAAAACATATTTTTCAGACGATCAATACGTTTATTACCTGAACATCATCGATTTTAAACTCAAAGATGCAACACCTCCGGTTGATTTTTTAAAACCGGTGATTGAACAATTATTAATGAGCCAGAAACTCAACGAGCTAAAGGAAAAGAACAGCGCTTCCTTTGTACAAAAAATAAAACAAAAACATGAGATTACTAGTAAGTATTAGTTTGTTATTAACGTTTACTCAAGTCGGTTTTGCACAACCTTCACGTATTCCGTTGGATGGTATTGCCGCACAGATCGGGGACAATATCATTCTCAATTCCGATATTGAAGCACAGGTTGTCCAGGCAAAACAAGCAGGAATGGCTGTCACCCAGGAATTGAGGTGTTCGGTTTTGGAAGGAATTATGTATCAGAATCTACTGGTCAACCAGGCACTATTAGACAGTTTGGTGGTAACGGATCAACAAGTTGATTCCGAAATGGAAAACCGGATCCGTGTGATTGAAGAACAAATCGGCGGGCGCGATAAAATGGAAAAGTTTTATGGAAAAACAATCCTCCAGATTAAAGCAGAATTCCGGGAAATTATTCGGGAACGAATGCTTGCTCAGGAAATGGAGCGGCAGATTACTGAAGATCTGACCGTAACTCCACGGGAAGTAAAAGCATTTTTCGAAAGCCTTCCTGCGGATAGTATTCCATACATCAATATGCAGATGATGTTTCAGCAGATCGTGTTGTATCCTGAAATTACGAAAGCAGATAAACAACGGGCACGTGATGAACTTCAGAAGTTGTTGGATCAGGCACGTGCGGGAAAAAACTTTGCGACATTGGCACGTCTGAATTCAAACGATCCCGGGAGTGCCAGCAAAGGAGGAGAAATCAGTGCACGACGCGGAATGATGGTGGCTCCGTTTGAAGCAGCCGTATTCAGCTTAAAAGAAGGAGAAATATCAGAAGTATTTGAATCCGAATACGGTTACCATATCGTAAAATTGATCGAACGAAAGGGAGATAATTACAAATGTGCACACATTCTGAAAGTTCCTGCATATACAACAGAATCGTTAGAAGCAGCTGCCATCCGTATGGATTCTTGTTACCGCAAATTAAAGGCCAATGAAATTACGTGGGACGATGCCGTTATGAGTTATTCGAATGACGAAGCAACCAAACAAAATAGAGGAATCATTACCAATCCGTATACAGGAGATCAGAAATGGGATGCTGCTGCATTGAATGAAATCGACAACCAAATCTACATCCTGACAAAAGAAATGAGTGCAGGGCAAATTACAGAACCCAATTTGTATGTGGACATGATGTCGCGAAAAGAAGGTGTTCGTATTGTTCGACTGGCATTGAGAACACAACCGCACAAAGCAAATTTAAAGGAGGATTACCCATTGATTCAAAAGGCTGCTGAAAGTACCAAGCACCAGGAAATGGTGGACGAATGGGTGGCGAAAAAAATCCGGTTAGCTTATGTCAAAGTAAGTGAGCCATATTTGAATTGCACCTATAAGTACGATTGGATTGCTAAATAATGCGTATCCGGGAAAAAATCACATGAAAAATCTTTTTTTTATGTAAGTTTGACTTCATCAAAATAACAACCTAAAATAGCATTTATGTCTGACAAAGCAGCAATTGAGGAGTTAGTTCAACATTACAAAGAATTAAAAAATGAAATTCACAAAGTAATCGTCGGGCAGGACGAAGTAGTCGATCAGGTACTGATCTCTATCTTTTCCAGAGGACACTGTTTGCTTGTTGGTGTACCTGGACTTGCTAAAACATTACTTGTCAATACAATTGCTCAGACACTGGGACTGTCCTTTAACCGGATCCAGTTTACACCAGACTTAATGCCTTCGGATATTGTCGGTTCCGAAATTCTCGATGAAACGCGTAATTTTAAGTTCATTCAAGGACCTATTTTCAACAATATTATTTTAGCGGACGAGATCAACCGTACTCCGCCGAAAACACAATCTGCTTTATTGGAAGCGATGCAGGAACGATCTGTAACAGCAGCTGGAAAAACATATAAATTACCTGCACCCTTTTTCGTATTGGCAACACAAAACCCGATCGAACAGGAAGGTACTTATCCCCTGCCTGAAGCACAATTAGACCGTTTTATTTTTAATATCTGGGTGGATTATCCAAGTTACCTGGAAGAACTTGCTATTGTGCGGGCAACAACAACAGATGCTTCCGTTGAATTAAAGCAAGTGTTAAGCGGTGAACAGATCATTTGCTACCAGGAATTGATCCGTCGGATTCCCGTTGCAGACAACGTATTGGAATATGCCGTTAAATTGGTCGGAAAAACACGTGTCAACTCCGAATTTGCCACTCCGCTGACAAAGGATTATATTACCTGGGGAGCAGGACCTCGCGCATCACAATACCTCATCGTAGGAGCAAAATGTCATGCAGCACTCAATGGGAAGTATTCTCCGGATATCGAAGACGTAAAAGCCGTTGCAAAACCGATCTTACGCCACCGTCTGGTACGTAACTACCGGGCAGAAGCAGAAGGGTATTCCATGGAGCGCATCATCGAAGAGTTACTCTGATTCATTCTTCTTTTAATGAACATACCTGATACATTGCTCTCTGTGATGCTGTGATTATATGCTAAAAATTTTTTAATCTCCTCATGTAATCCTTGCAAATATTGAATGGAGTAAAATCAATTCGTCAAAAAGTCACCCCATCATAAAGTCATTCTGTCACAGAGTCATCTGGTCACAATAGCACCTCCCAAAATAAAAAAGGATGCCTTTCAGCATCCTTCCCTACTTCGATGAAGTACTATTAATTTTTCACACGTTCAACGTATGTACCTGTGCGTGTATCAATTTTGATCACCTCCCCGTTTCCAATGAACAATGGAACTTTTACTTCAGCTCCCGTTGCAATAGTTGCAGGTTTGGATGAGTTCGTTGCTGTATCTCCTTTTACTCCCGGCTCTGTATAAGTAACCTCAGAGATAATATACATTGGCAATTCCACTACAAGTGGCATTTCCTCTTCTGCATGATACAAAATGTTACAGGTCATTCCTTCCTGTAAAAACAATGGTTTTTCGATCATTGCTCTCGGGATATTCACCTGCTCAAATGTCTCATTGTTCATGAATACAAATGAATCAGCTTCTTCATACAGGTATTGGTATTCACGGTTTTCAATACGAACAATTTCAATTTTGTGTCCTGCAGAAAACGTATGATCCAATACTTTACCTGATTCAATCTGACGAATTTTTGTTCGTACGAATGCAGGGCCTTTTCCCGGTTTCACATGTTGAAATTCAATAACTTGAAACAATTTTTCATTGTGTTTGATACACAATCCGTTTTTAATATCAGCTGTAGTTGCCATTTTTTATTATTTATTTTCGTTTTTTCAGGATGCAAAGATACTATTTTTTCAAAACGAAAAAAATCATTCTACATCGGAATGCTGACTCTGAATGTGGTACCTGCTCCCGGTTGTGATTCAACAACGAATACCTTCCCTTTGTGGTATTCTTCAACAATACGCTTGACCAGGGTTAATCCCAGTCCCCAACCTCGTTTTTTTGTCGTATATCCCGGTTTAAAAATCGTTCGGATTTGTTTTGGTGTCATCCCTTTTCCTGAATCCTTGATATCAATGTGTGCCCATTCAGGAGTTGTCGTAAGTATAATTTGTAACTTTCCTTTTCCTTCCATTGCATCAATCGCATTTTTTGAAATGTTCTCAAGAACCCAGGAAATCAATGAGGCACTGTGTGGAGAACTCACATTGCTCTGAATGGAAGTTGTAAATTCTACTTGCTTGGAAACACGCGGTTTCAAGTACTCAACAATTTCTGTTACCGTATCCGACAAATCCATTGCTTCCAGATTGGCTCCGCTACCGATCTTCGAAAAACGGTCTGTTACAATTCCCAAGCGGTCTACATCTTTTTGCATTTCTGTCACAATCATAGGATCAGCATCTTGCGATTCAAGTAACTGAATCCATGCCATCAGCGATGAAATCGGTGTTCCTAGTTGATGGGCTGTTTCTTTTGCCATTCCTGCCCATACCTGGTTTTGTTCTGCTTTCCGGAATGTACTGAACAACACATACCCGATAAATCCGAACAATCCAATGATCAGGAACTGAATGTATGGAAAGTATTGCAACTGTTTCAACTCCGCGCTGCTGTCAAAGTAGAGGACATTGCGTTCACCATTGTTGAAATCAATGATCAGTGAATCGTTATTACGAGCCAATTCTTTGGTCAATGCTGACAGCTCTTTCTTCATCAGTAGTGAATCAGTAATATTTGTTCCGACAATCTGACGGGTATCCTGGTTGATCAATATAACAGGAACCAATCCTTCATTCTCAATCAATTCTTTATTAAAAGAACGAAACAGAGAATCGCGTTCTTTTTCCAGCCGTACAATTTCTTTTGAATCATCGTACACATAGGTCATGAACAGGTCTTCGTATACCTCTACCGTAAACGACGGATTTTTCTTTTTCCAGACTTCGGAAAGCACTCTGAGGGAATCTTCAAACCGTTTTTCAAGGGCTCGTGCAGAAAGTTCCGGATACCGGGGACGCAAGGCGGAAGTATCGAACGAAATGTTCCTGAAGCCGGAGATGTTACGTCGGTCATCCAATAAGATCACCGGAATGTTATTATTGTCTTTGACAATCTGCATTGGAAATTCAGGAATAGACAGCGTCGTCGGATTGGCCACTTCTTTCGATGCTTCTACCCACAACTTTATTTTTTCCTGCTCTTTTTCCCGTAGTTGGGTAAAGGTACGATTGGTCAACTGAATAAGTTCTACTCTTTTTTTTATGGCTCCCGCCCATTGTTTTGCACGCTGACGTTCCTGCTCCCCTACTTTCGATACAATCTGGTTGGAGATAAACAAAGAAACCCCGACCAATAGCAAAGCGACTATCAGCAGGGCAATTTTCCATTTTTGTTTGTTTGAATAAAGATTCATCTTATCTGCCACGCAGGAGAAAACGATAAAAATACTCCTTTATTTATTGGGTTGGGTATTTTTTGGTTAATTTTCCCACCTGAATTTGATTTTCATTGTATGAACACGTTAAAAAACAAGCCTTTTCTTATTTTCATCATCCTGTTTCTGGTTGTTTCCATTCCGTTGTGGACCTTGCCCATTAATTTATTTCCGGGGGTGATTTCATACGGCAACGGGATCCAGGACATTACGGAAGATGCTCCGCTGAGTTTGTCTTATTTTATCGGATTGGGGTACAATGAAGCAGATATGGCGGGTATCAAAGATTTCTACCTGAAGCCTTCCGGGTACATGCTTGCGTTTATTTTTACGGTTGGAATCCCCGGATTGATTGCTTACCGGTTGGGAAGAAAGAAATAAACGGGTTATTGATAGAAAGCCTCGAATTATTAACCATAAAAAACTTCTTCCAGTCGAAGAATCCACTCTGCCAATATCCGAGACCCTGTTGAACCTGTTGCATGATAATCGCCAGAAACCTTTGTATAGAACAACTTCAACTGTAATAACATATCCTCTTCTCTTTCTTCCATCCGCTCAATTGTATCCTCGGTGATCAGTTCCATCAGTTCCCTGAAATGGCATTCCTGAGCCCAATCAGCCGATTCTCCGAGAAAATCCCAATTGATATCCGACAAGTAGCGTTCCGGATGGCCAACTGCCCATCCGGCATATTCCCTATTTCGGAAATACATGAAAAAATCCGGACTCACCTCAACTTCAACCAAATCACCCGCCACTATAAATTCATCTGAAAAGCAAATCAATTTTTTATGTGTCGGATCGTAATACCGGTAAGGAAACGGGCGCAGTATGAATGTTTCTTCATAAGAAAACAGTTTCAATGTTCCTTTTATTGACTGAGTGATTTCCAGTATTTCTTTGCTGAGTAGTTGTACTTTTTCCGGGTACTTGAAGGCGGTAAATCGCAGCATCTGGTTTTCTTTGTCAAATCCAATTTCATCGCAATCATCAAAATCCAGCCAGGCTTCCATGCTCCCCACACTTTTTGACTTTTCCTCCGGAAAATCAAGCCGATTTCCATGAGAAACAACGACAATTCGTGTATCCAGAAATAAACGTGGAAAAACAAATTGGCCGGCCCTTTCATGGACCTCAATTACATTATTTTTTGTCAGTAATAATTTCATTCTCTTGTGTGATGGTAAACTCTGTTCGGCAGATTTATTCCGGTTATCAAATCCCTGCCTCTGTATAAAATTCAACAGACCCGAATAGCATGTCGTAAAGCGTAGGCTGGTAATCATCCTCAAACTCAAAAACGGCATTCATCCAGTCTTTCTGCTGTTTCAACTCTTCCTGGTGGACGAATTGATAATTGTGTGCTTCCATGAGTTCAATGATCGGAGCAATCCACTCTCTCAAATCGGCAGGAATACCTTTTTCACGTATCTCTTCTACCTGGATTTCACCATCAATCAATTGACGGGAATTAAAGATACAGGTCGCAAACTCTCCTACTAAACTGAGTTTAAACAACAGCGCCCAGTGAACGCGATCCGGGGTATTTTTCAATACATCCGACTCTTCATCTCCCATAAATGCATATGTCCCGTTGATCCATCCTTTTGGGTTCAATACGAGGATGAAATCAGTCGAATGCCCATAGTTGCGATCCAGCAAAGGTTCAAGCCGAATCGTCAGTTCATCGTCAATGGCATGAATGATATCAAAATGTACTTTCGGAATCAATCGTTCATCAAAGCGATTTTCTTTGAAGTATCCTACCACAGTTTCTTTCAGTTTATCTCCAGTCACTTCATGTAATTATTTATGATTTGTAAAGCGGGTAAATACCTGTTTTCAGCGTACTCAAAAGGGGATGTCCCATTGAAATTAAGCAAATTTGCTTGTGCTCCGTATTCCATCAATAACCGAATCATCTCGAGTAGATCCGGGTTATCTGTTCCTTGATAATCTGCAGCTTCTTCTGCTAATTCTATTACATGATACAATGGAAGTGATAATCCCGGTTGTGTAAAATCAGGATCTGCACCGTTCATTAAAAAGACCTCCACCATTGCAGGAAATCCGGAATCAATAGCGATAATCAAAGGAGTTGCATTTAACTTATCGCATACAAAATTTACCCCCGGACCATCCGTCTCTGCAATCACTTTTTTGACGGTTTCAAGATCTCCCTGAAAAACACAATCTAACAACTCATCTTTATTCATTTGCTTCATGTTGTGGTAAAAAATTATCGTTTCCAACAATTTCAATGGTGTACCAGTTTACGGCAATCAGGTAATCCACATGCATATTCGTCAGAAAGTATTCCATTCCGTAACATTCTTCTAATAATCTACTGAAAAACTGCCCTTTGAATAACTTAAAAACAACATCAATGTTTTCGCGTGTCTGCTCAAAAAAAACCAATAAGGGTTCATCGTTCAATTGTTCAGAAAATGTGTATTCATGCTCACCTAATTTAAGTTTGATTGATTTTTTGTGCATAATCCCCAGGTGGCCTTGTCTTCTAAACGGTTCAAATTTCAGATAACATGCTTCAATAATTGCGGCAGCGACTTCTCCGGTTAGCAGTTCATATTGCAACCCAAGTTGTTCAGCACCGTTTTTCAATTCTTCAGCATGACTCATTGTTGTTTTTATTATTCTTTTGGGTATCTTATTTTCTACATCTCTTTCATAAGCAGTAAAAATAGTATAAAAACAATTTTGCTAACCAACGTATTGAAAAACAAATTCGTTAATTAAACAATCTACACATCTATTGTATAATTCGGTTAACATTTATGAAATACCTTTCATTGTTTATCTTGTTTAAGATTTCCGGTTGCTACTCTCAATTCGATACTTATATATCTGCGACGAGTAATCTGTATGCATTTGATTACAACGCCTGTCAGGCTACTTTAATCGGAAACAGTCTGGGCCCTGTCTGGTATGACATTGCACTAACTCCTAACGGACTATTATACGGAACAGATTCTGAAAAATTGTATCGTGTCAGTACTACAGATGGTTCGGCTCTTTATATTTCAGACATATTTTCGCACGGTTCGGGAATTAACAGCCTTGTTGCATTAGACAATGATTACCTGATGGCCATTTCCGGTATTGATTTATATAAAATAAATATCAATGACGGAAGCTTAACCCTATTAGGATTTGTTGGTCATGCATCTTCTGGTGATTTAACCTATTATAAAGGTTCTTACTACCTGGTATCGCAAGAGAACAAATTAATAAAAATCACTTTAAATGAAGAGCGTTCTGAAATTGAACAGGTATCTGAAATCGGCATTATGGACACACAATATAACTCTGTTTATGGAGCACTTACGATCGGAGAGATTGATTGTGAACAGGATAATTTGTCAATTATTGCATTTGAAGGCTACGGTGTTTATACCATCAATCCAAAAACAGGAAAAGCGCACCTTGTTTGTGATTCGATTGTCAATGCAGGAATCTGGGGAGCAACGTCACTTGTTGAAACGTCTGCTCATCCCTTAGACCCGGAAACTTCTATGCCCAATGTCTTTACCCCTAACAGTGACGGGATTAACGATTATTTCCTGCCCGTTGAAGCAATTGGTGTCATCGAATGGGAATTAACAATACTGAACAGATGGGGAAATTGTTTATACAAGGTTCAAAATTCAGGATGGGACGGAAATAATCACAATGGACTTCCTGCTCCTGAAGGTGTTTATTTTTATACCATCACATTTGTAACCAACTGTTATAAGGAAATCATTCATAAAGGAACGATAACGATCAGCAGATAAATGTAAATTACTGGCTTAAATAAGCTTAAAAGCGCTAACAATTCCTTCACATTAATCCACATACCGGATCAAAACTTTCCATTAACTTTGCAGTTTTTTCAACAACATGTCAAACGTGATTTCCGGCACACCTTCACACAATCCCTCCACTATTTCCAACAGACGTTTCCGCTTAGCCGTTTTCAGTTATTTCTGCTGTACCGGGATTACATTTGCTTCCTGGGCAAGCCGGATTCCAACCATTAAAGCCGATTTAGGACTATCCGAAGGGCAACTTGGCACGATGTTACTGATGCTTCCATTGGGACAATTGTTCACACTTCCTCTCTCCGGGAAATTGGTTACCCGTTTTGGAAGTGCAAGAGTGCTTTCTATTATGTGTCTGATATACGGGGGGCTTTTGGTAAGCATTTCTTTTGCAACATCTATTTACATATTGGCGCCGACACTGATGTTATTCGGTATTGCGAGTAACATGTGTAACATTGCGGTAAACACACAAGCAGTAGGTGTTGAGAAACTCTACAGTAAATCCATCATGACAACTTTTCACGGTGGATGGAGTCTTGCCGGGTTTACAGGTGCACTGATCGGGTTGATTACCCTGCAATTCAACCTGAGTACAACGACTCATTTTTTGTTCATTTTGGGAATCTTAATTGTCAACACATTGTGGAACGTCCGTTACCTCTTACCACAGGATGTACAACCGGAAAATCAATTCGGTAAGGAACGCTTCCGTCCGGATCGGATTCTGATCCAATTGGGAATTATCGGGTTCTTCAGTATGGCAACAGAAGGAGCTATGTTTGACTGGAGTGGTGTCTATTTCCAGGAAATTGTCAACGCTCCTGAAAAACTGATAATCCTGGGATATACCGCATTCATGATCATGATGGCTACCGGACGATTTGTCGGAGATTTTATGCTCACACGCTTCGGTTATAAAAAAGTATTGATGATCAGCGGAAGTTTGATGTTTATCGGAATGATCTCCTCCGTTTTATTTCCCAATCTTGTTGTGACAACCATTAGTTTTATGCTCGTCGGATTAGGAGTTGCTTGTTGCGTTCCCACCGTTTATAGTTTGGCAGGAAAACACCCGTCCATTTCCCCGGGAATGGCACTGGCACTTGTTTCCAGTATCAGTTTCTTAGGATTTCTGATGGGACCTCCGCTGATCGGTTACATTGCTGAATTGTTCAATTTGAGCTGGTCATTTACCTTGTTCTCTTTCTTTGGACTGGCAATGGTGATTATTGTTGGAAGGAGTCAAGTATTCAACACCTTTAAAAATTAATCATTCAACATGATACTCACGCAGTCTTCGTTCAATAACATTCGGGCTGTTAATATAAGGTGGTAATGTTTCAGAAACAATTCCGACATTCACTGTATAACGGGTATTTACGTATCGCTTTTCTCCAAACTGCTGAACGTTTTCTGCCATATTAAAAACCTGTTGAAAAGTACTCGTTGTATATGTACCAGCCGGAACAGTTACATTCAAGTCCTTGTCTACCATCCATTCCTGTAATTCATACATACCACTAGGGTCCTGAAAGGTTCTGAATACTTGATTAAATGTTTGTGATGAAAAAACAATTCGTCCTGTTTCGGTAACAATACAATCTGCTGAATCTCTCAGGTAGGAAATCGTTGGAGAAGGAGATTCGTACGGAGAACGAACATACTTGAAATAGTTTTTTTCATTGATAACCGTATCTTTTTCTACAAAACAGGTGTCATAAATTCCTAAGGCCGTTGTCATTCCATTTCCGTCCGTCTTATAACGTTCATAAATCCAATAATTTCCAACTTTAAGTTTTGCATAGTCTGCATAAAATGTTCCTGGCTGTTTTTCTATTACAATAGGTTCTTTCTTCTTTTTGCAAGCAGATAAAACGACAAGAGTTACTACTAAAAAAATGAATGTTTTCATTGTATTACTAATTTTTAAGTTGATTACCCTCATCTTAACGCACTTTCTATCACCCTATTGTTTTCCAAAATGTTAAAAACAAAAAACCTCTGCATTCACGAAGAATACAGAGGTTTTCTAAATCTAGTTAGATGTCTTTACAGCAGTTGCTGCAATAAAGATCTGAAGTTTACCTTTTGATCGATTACCTGGTGTAAATCTGCAATCGCTACGCGCTCCTGAAGCATTGTATCTCTGTCGCGAATCGTTACCGTATTGTCTTCCAATGTCTGGTGATCCACCATGATGGAATAGGGTGTCCCGATCGCATCCTGACGGCGGTAACGTTTTCCCGGAGAATCTTTTTCATCGTACTGGCAACTGAAATCCATGCGCAGGGTGTTGAAAATTTCCTGTGCCTTTTCAGGTAATCCGTCTTTTTTCGTCAATGGCATCACGGCAACTTTGTACGGCGCCAATGCAGGAGGAAGGGACAACACCACACGTTCTGATCCGTCCTCCAGTACTTCATTTTTCAGGGAAGCACTCAACACAGCCAAGAATAAACGATCTAATCCAACAGATGTTTCCACTACATACGGAATGTAATTTTGGTTCAGTTCCGGATCAAAATACTGTAATTTCTTTCCGGAGAACTGCTCGTGTTGTTTCAAATCGAAATCTGTACGTGAGTGAATTCCTTCCAGTTCTTTGAATCCCATCGGGAAATCAAATTCGATATCGGCAGCAGCATTCGCATAATGTGCCAATTTAATGTGATCGTGGAAACGATAATTCTCTTTTCCTAACCCAAGTGCCAAATGCCATTTGATCCGTGTTTCTTTCCAGTATTCGTACCATTTTAATTCTTCTCCCGGACGAACGAAAAACTGCATTTCCATCTGTTCGAATTCACGCATACGGAAAATGAACTGACGTGCAATGATTTCATTTCGGAATGCTTTACCGATTTGGGCAATTCCAAACGGAACTTTCATGCGTCCTGATTTCTGAACATTCAGGAAATTAACGAAAATCCCCTGTGCTGTTTCCGGACGCAGGTAGATTTTAGAAGCATCTCCGGCAACAGAACCTAATTCTGTTGAAAACATCAGGTTAAACTGACGCACTTCTGTCCAGTTTTTAGTCCCGGAGATCGGACAAACGATTTCCAGGTCCATGATCAGGTTGTAAACGCCTTCCAGGTCATTATTTTCCAATGTTTCACGCATTCTGTCTTCGATCTCTTTGATCTTTGTCGTGTTGCGCACAACATTTGGATTTGTAGCTACGAATTGAGCTTCGTCAAATGCATCTCCGAATTTCTTTTTCGCTTTTTCAATTTCTTTGTTGTTCTTCTGAACGTATTTTTCAATGTGTTCTTCGATCAATACATCGGCACGGTAACGCTTTTTTGAATCTTTGTTATCGATCAACGGATCGTTAAATGCATCAACGTGTCCGGAAGCTTTCCATGTTGTCGGGTGCATAAAAATAGATGCATCAATTCCAACAATGTTTTCATGTAACTGCACCATTGATTTCCACCAATATTGTTTGATGTTATTTTTCAATTCTGCTCCCAGCTGTCCGTAATCGTAAGCAGCAGCTAAACCATCATAAATTTCTGATGAAGGGAATACATATCCATATTCTTTCGCGTGAGAAATAACGTCTTTTAATTTGTCTTCTTTTTGTTCCATGGTTGAAAATCAATGAAATTTTATTGGTGCAAATATAGCCAGAAATTGGAATTCCGAAAGCATTCGGACGGAAGAACAAGAGATTTAAAAATTGCAACAAAAAACGGGACTACCTGATGATAGTCCCGTTTTCCTATAAAAGTGATTTAAAAATTACTTCTTGATGAATCGTTTTGTTCCGTTGATTGATTCAGACGCTACCTGGATAAAGTAAACACCTGCTTCGAAATCACGTACAGACAATTCCAATGTTGTTGCAGAAGTTGTTTCAGCAATCAATAAACGACCGTTTACGTCTACTACTGAAATCACTGCTTGTGCAGCTGTCAATCCGCTGATTGTAATTGTATTTTCTGTAGGGTTTGGATAAACTGTAATCAATTCAATTGAATTATCAGCAATTCCCAATCCTGAGATCGCCTGACATGCAGACGTTGTTGAACAATCACCATTGGAAACGATCACTGCATAGTTCCCGTTTGCTGTCGCTGTGAATGATTGAGCTGTTTCTCCTGCAATTGGTGTATTTCCAGCACAGTTAATCCACTGGTAAGTTACTCCTGTTGTTTCTGTAGCTGTGATTGTAGCTCCTGAAACTGTTACAGCAGCTGTTGGGATAGCATCAATCGTAACTGTTGTTGTTTCGATAGCAGATCCACACGTTGCAGTTGCTGCAATTGTATTTGTAATGGTATATGTTCCTACAGTACTTGCTGCCAGGTCAATAATTCCTGTTGAACCATTGATGGTCAATCCTGTTGTAGAAGTAAATGCACCTGCTGTTCCTGTAATCGCCGGAGATGCTGTTCCTGTAGCACAGTAATTCGTTTCTGCATATGAGAACGATGCATCCGGATTTGCAGTAATTGTAATTTGCGCATCAGTTGTTACCGTAGGACAAGCCCCTGAAGCTGCCACTGTGTTTGTTACTGTATATGTTCCTGCCGCACTTGTCGTCAGATCAACAACACCTGTTGTTCCATTCACAGTCAATCCTGCAGGAGCTACTGTAAATGTTCCAGCTGTTCCTGTAATTGCAGGAGACGGATTCGCAGCGCTCAAACAATAAGTAGATGCCGGATATGTAAACGCTGCAGTAGAAGCAGTTGTAATTGTTACTTGTACCGTTTCATCAGCAGCAGGACATGCGCCTGAAGCTGCAATTGTATTTGTTACATCGTACGTTCCTGCCGCACTTGCCGCCAGGTTAATTACTCCTGTTGTTGCATTGATTGACAATCCTGCCGGAGATGCTGTAAATGTTCCTGCACTACCTGTCAATACCGGTGAAGGATTCGTTCCTGTTGAACAATATCCTGTTTGTGCATAGGAGAATGTTGCATCAGGAGCACCTGTAATTGTAATGTTTTGTGTAGATGAACTTGGACATGTACCAGCTGTTGTATACGTAATTGTATATGCTCCGGATGTACTTCCCACTACATCAATTTCTCCTGTTGTTGTATTGGCAAAAACCAATCCTGAAGTAGAAGAGAATGTTCCTCCTGCCGTTGCTACAGAAGCCGGTGTTACGTTTGCAGAACCTTCACAGATTGTTGAAGAAGCATAATTAAATGCTGCATTGTCTAAAGATGTTGCCGTAACAGTAATCGCATTGGAAGTTGCAGGACACCCATTTCCATCTCTTACAACTGAAGTATAACTTCCCGATGTTGTTGCTGTATATGTTGCTGCTGTCGCTCCTGAAATCAATGTACTTCCATTGTACCACTGAATTGTACCTGTACCTGTTGTCGTCAATTGAACACTTCCTCCTGAGCAGAAGTTTGTTGCTCCTCCTGCAGAAATAACAGGTGCTGTTGTATTCGCCGTATAGGAAAGAATGTAATTGTTTTTTGTACCAGTACAGCTTGGTGAATAGAATGAATTCGGAATTACCAAAATTGCGTATGTTCCTGCAGCTGCGATATTATGTGTAACTGTTGTAGCAGTACATGCATCAATATACTGACCTGTTAACGCAGTCAACGAACTACAGTTTGCGGCATTGTATAGAATTACTGCTCCCGGGAACTCTGATTCAAGTGTGATATTTACAGTTGTAGGATTTGTAATCGTAAACTTGTAATAATCCAAATCTCTGGTACCTGCGCTCGCAGAGTAGCTTCCCCAGATTACATCTCCACATGAAATGTTCATTCCTGTTGCACAAGAAGAGTTTGTTGTAGCTCCACATGTTTCGTTTTCAGCAATTGAACCTGCAGGTTGTGTCAGGTTACATGTAGGAATTGTTTCAACACACACCTGAAATGTTCCGTCTACAGCAGTATTTCCGAAGTAATTGTAAACTCTCAGGTAATACGTGCTTCCAATCGTTAAATCTCCAATGTTTAATGACTCTAATCCTGTTGCTCCAGTTTGTGTAATGTCATCTTCATCAGCACATGCCACAAGTGTCAATCCGGAGCACGTACCACGGTATAACTCAAACACCATGTCAAATCCATTCGCTGTTGTTGCCAAAGATGATTGAGCCAAGATAGAAACGGATTCTGAAGTTGCCTGGAAACTATACCATACATCTGTTGACGGGTTTGCTCCTGTTGTACAAGCAGCCGGTTGCCCGGATGCAGAAGCACCTCCGATTGTTCCCATAACAGGGGTACATGTAGCCGAAGGAGTCAATGGAGTAGCTGTCCCACAGTTATCATTTGTAGGTGCACTGTACCCGATGATCTGAACGTCATCAATTGCCAATCCTCTTGCTGCAAGGCCTCCATCAGTATAATAGAACCCAATGTGAAAATTAGCAGTCAATTCTGCTGCGGGAATCGTAATATACAAACTGTTCCATGCAGTAGTTGATGTTGGTAATGCATATGCATCATAATCCGCCCATGTTCCATGAGTCCCTAAATTATTAATTAAAAGATAAGAAGGCTCTGTTCCTACTTTGCGAAGAAAGGACTTAAAATAAACACGAATCGAATCGTATCCTGTCACATTCATGTTTTGCGAAAAGATGGCATCGTCACTTGTACACGCGCATTGCTCATCATTTACTGCAATGACACCTGTTCCTGAAGCCGGTGCCGGTATCGGAAAGTTAGTTGAACTTCTTGCCGTATATGTTCCCTGGATAAATCCTAGTCCTAAATTATCACTGGCATGGATCCATCCTGCAGGAGCTGTCTCAAAGTTTTGAGTATAAATCACTGTTTGGGCATTCGAATTGAAAATCATTATAAGCCCTAAACAAAATAATAAAATCTTCTTCATAGATAAGTAGTTTAATTAGTTTTCACTTTTTTCTTTTACAGCACTTTCCTTTTCTTTTACTCTCTGTTGGAAAGAAACAGTAGACTTTTCAAGTTTTGTAGCTTCTTGTTGATTAGAAGATTCAACTGATTTACTTTCTAACTGCTTTGATTCTGTTTTAATTGATTCAGAGTGATTTTTAGGCAATTCTTTTTGCCCGAAAGAGTTCTCAGCCCACAACACAAGGCAGGCGAAACTCATAGTAGTGATAACTTTTTTCATAGATATATTTAGATAATGGGCAAATAAACTAAAACAAAACGACTTAAACAAGCCTGATGTAAAAAGTCCTTTAAAAAATAACAACAAATCGGTAATCAGCTGTTAAAAAACACACTGTGTATAAAAACAAAAAAGCCCGTAAACACGGGCCTTTGATATCTTTTTATTGATCTGTTTAATGAATCATCAACAATCCTCCTCCAAACAACATGGCGAGGACACAAATTCCCAATACAATCAATTGCAAGGGTGTTGTCTTAAACTCTGACTGTTCAATTTCATTGTCAACACCTGGTTTCTGAAGAATAACAATCACTGTTCTCAGGTAATAGAAAATACCGATCCCGGAGTTCAGGAGTGCAACTGCAATCAGTGCCGGGTTTTGCGCAATTGCATCTGCAAAGATCAGGAATTTCCCGAAGAATCCCATCAACGGTGGTACCCCTGCCAATGCAAGCAATGCAACCACTGCAACAAAACCGACGAACGGATTCGCACGCCCCAAGCCTTTAAATGCTTCGATGCGATCTTCACGGTCATTGACAATCATTTGAACAGTGATTAATGCAATTGTTGCAAATCCGTAAGAGAACAAGTAATACCACAGGTTCAACGCGCTGTTGTCTGTTAGTACAACCATTGTGATGAGGGAATATCCCACGTGTGCGATACTGGAATATGCCAACAGACGCTTGAAACGCACCTGACGAATGGCAGAAAGGTTTCCGACAAACATTGTCAGGATCGCCAGGAATGTCAATGCCGGCATCCAGAAGTCGTACAATTCGGAAAATGCAATGGTAAACAATTTGATGAATGCTCCGAATGCCCCCAATTTAACAACTGCTGCCATGAATCCTGTCACCGGAGCTGGTGCTCCATCGTATACGTCCGGACTCCAAAAGTGGAAAGGTGCCGCACCGATTTTAAACAAGAATGCAGATAAGATAAACAACAAGCCGACATACGCCAATGAACTGATTTGTTCTGCTTCCATGAAGAACTGTTGGATTTCATAGATTTTGAATGTTCCGGTAGCTCCGTACAACCACGCGATTCCAAACAACAGAATTCCCGTTGCGAATGCACCTGTTATAAAGTACTTCAGAGAGGATTCAGAAGAAAGCGGATCGTCTTTTTTAGCTCCTGCCATTACATAAATCGGAATGGAAAGGATTTCCAATCCCAAAAAGAACATAAACATATCCTGAAACGACACCATGATGATTGCTCCAAAGAGTGAAAAGATCAACAATCCGATGTAATCTGCAGTGTGGTCCAAACGCGATTTAAATTGTCCGAATCCTGAAAGGATAATCAAAATCGTGAAAATAATTGCAACCAATGAGAACAGAATTGCAAACGCATCCATGTTTACCCCTTCATACGAGCTCAAAAAATCGGAAGGATGATACCACTGACAGATCAACGCTGCTCCCGTACCCAACAACCCTAAAACGGATAGTGATAAGGTCAATAACGGCTTCTTTGCAAATCCTACAAACAAGGTCACTAATGCCGTTAAAAATAAAATGATTAAAGCCAACATATCTCTGTGCGATTATTTAACGTTTACGATTTCTATCAATTTTTGCAAACCAGGTTCTACCATGTCAATCAGGAATTGCGGATATACACCTAAGAAAACAACTACAATTGTCACGATGAAGAACGACAACCATTCTGCCCATGTCAAATCCGGGAATTCAAATCCTTTGGAAGGTCCGAACATACTCAACTGATACGCTCTGAATGAGTACACACATGCCAGAATCAAGGTCGTTCCGATCAGTACTCCATAGATCCAGTTGTACCCATAAATTCCTTTGATCAACAAGAACTCTCCGATGAATCCGCTTGTCAACGGAACGGAAACTCCTGCAAAAATGATAACTGCAAACCAAAATGCAAATTTAGGGGCTTGCTGGGCAATTCCTCCCAATTCCAATAAATTTCTGTGCCCCAATCTACGATCAATGATATCTGCTGCCAGGAACAAACCAACTGCTACGAATGAGTGATTCACAATTTGTACCATTGCTCCGGTCAATGCATCCAGGCTCAGAACAATAATTCCGGCTGCAATCAATCCGACGTGAGAGATCGATGCGTATGCAAACACCGTTTTCATATCGTTTTGCTTGATTGCCAGGATAGCAGCATAAATGACTCCTAATCCTCCCAATACAACAATGATTTCTGTCATGCAATGCAATGCTTCAGGTGCCAACGGAATCATCCAGCGAATCATTCCGAACAAGGCCATTTTCAACATCAATGCTCCCAATAACATCGTTCCGGCCATTGGTGACTTTGTATACGTTTCAGGTTGCCATGTATGAAATGGAAACAATGGAATTTTTACAGCAAATGCGATAAAAAATCCTCCGAATACCCACAGTGCCGAAACAGTTGTCAATTGAGCAGCAACCAAATCTTCGATGGAGAAGGAAGGTGCGTACGAACGGATATAAATCAATGAGAACAACATTGCCAATGATCCGATGAACGTATAAATGAAGAATTTCATCAGCGCTCTTCGCTTTCCTTTTGCTCCGAACCACAAAAAGATAAGGAACACCGGGATTAATGATAATTCCCAGAAAATATAGAACAACAATCCATCCAGTGAAAGGAACACCCCTAACAATGCAAACTGCATGAAAAACACCAATGCCACAAACTTTTTCGATGCAGCGATTGATTGATTATCATAGTTACTCAACAAGATCAAAAATACAATAACATTGGTCAGTAACACCATGGTCAGACCGATTCCATCGTATCCGTAATTCAAAAAGAAGGGCAATCCGCCTTCCATCGTTGTACATGCTTTTACGATCGAAAGGTATTCTGCTGAAGGAACATAATTCACCGCATGAACAACTCCTGCAACCACAGAAACCAAAGCCCCGATCAATGCGTATCCTCTAACCGCTTTTTGAGGAATAATCATCGCAACTAGTGCGAAAACGAAAGGTATTAATAGTAATTCCAAAACGCTTAAAATTTAACCAAATAATAAATAATCAATCCTACAATTCCTGAAACCATCCAGAGGACATACCAGTTCACACGACCGGACTCCCATTTCTTCACAACCTCTCCTGCTGTTTCAAATCCTTTTGCAACTCCGAACACGATTCCGTTCAGGAATACGATTTCAAAGAAACGGTATCCTTTTTCGGACAACCATTCAATCGGTTTCACAAAAAGAGCATTGTAGATTTCGTCGAAATATAATTTGTTGGCTGATACTTTTTCCCAACCTGTTAATTGCGCATCTTCTTTCGGTAATGACTTTTTCTTCACATATACCTGGTAAGAAATTGCCAACACAGCTAAACATGAAACCACTGCCACTCCCATTAACACCATGATGGTATTGGAAGGTAAGTGCTCCATGTGAATCAAATTCATTCCGGCAACATTGTGTTCATACAAATGTGTCATATAATGTGCCTGATCGTGCAGAAATAAGCCTGGTAAGTTCAGGACACCTCCAAATACGGAAAGAATTGCCAGAATGATCAACGGAACAGTCATGTTTGCCGGTGATTCATGCAAATGATGCTTTTGGTGCTCCGAACCTCTGAATTCGCCGTGGAATACCAGGAAATACATTCTGAACATATAGATCGCTGTCAATAACACGGAGAACATCAGGATCAGGTACAACGGAATGTTTTCGGCAAAGGCATATCCTAAAATTTCATCTTTTGAATAGAATCCTGACAACAACGGGAAACCTGTAATGGCCAATGTTCCGATCAAAAAGGTCCAGTGCGTTACAGGGATGTACTTTTTCAACCCTCCCATTTTACGGATATCCTGTTCGTCAGACATCGCATGGATCACACTTCCTGATCCAAGGAATAACAATGCTTTGAAAAATGCGTGTGTCGTAACGTGGAACATGGCTGCGGTGTACGCTCCCAATCCCAATGCTACGAATAACAATCCCAACTGAGAAACGGTTGAATACGCCAATACTTTTTTGATATCGTTCTGACGCATGGCAATAAATGCCGCAACCAATGATGTTGCCAAACCAATGTACAACATTACTTTTTGTGTGTCCGGTGCCAATTCAAACAAATAATTTGAACGAACTGTCAGGAAAATCCCTGCCGTTACCATCGTTGCCGCGTGGATCAATGCAGAAACCGGAGTTGGTCCCGCCATCGCATCCGGCAACCAGGTAAACAATGGAATCTGTGCCGATTTCCCCGTTGCCCCGATGAACAAACACATGGTAATTCCAAACATCATCCAGGTTGGATTTACAAAATCTTCTGCTGTGACAATTGCTGCGATTTCTGAATATTCCAATGTTCCGAACTGCATCAATAACAAGAATAACCCGATCAACAATCCCAAATCCCCTACACGGTTCATGATGAATGCTTTTCGTGCAGCGATACCATTCAGGAATCCTTTTTGTTCATCTGCATAATGGAATCCGATCAATAAATAAGAACAAATTCCTACTCCTTCCCATCCGAAAAACAACATGAAGTAGTTACTTCCCAGAACAAGGATCAACATGGAGAAGATAAACAAGTTCAAATAGGTAAAGAATTTTCTGTACCCCGGATCGTGGCTCATGTACCCCATGGAGAACAAATGAATCAGGGAACCGATTCCAGTGATGATCAATGTCATCCAGATGGATAAGTTATCTGCCAGTAATTTTGCATTCAATGTTAAATCCGGTAAGGAGATAATTGAAAATAGTTTTACTTCGACAGCTTTATCTAACTGAAAGAAAATAGACAATGCGATGAAGAACGATCCTGCAACCAACAAGGTAGCAAGCGATCCGACAACAACTTTCGGCAGTTTGTTTCCAAACACTCCATTTATAAACCCTCCGATTAAAGGAAGTAACAATACGAGCGGTAGTAATTGTTCCACTGACATACTTATCCTTTTAATTTATTAAACATTCCAACATCCACTGTTTTTCTATTTCTGTACAATAATACAAGGATAGAAAGTCCCACAGTTGCCTCAGCTGCTGCCACAACCATGATGAAGAACACAAATACCTGTGCATCTCCCGTTCCATGATACGTTGAGAATGCTACCATTAAGAGGTTTACAGCATTCAGCATCAATTCCACACACATCAAGATAATGATGGCATTTTTGCGGATTAAAACTCCTAAAACTCCAATCGTGAAAAGTATTGTTGCGAGGATTACATAAAACTCCAACGATACTCCAGATTTCAACATTGTCGCTAATACCATTGCTTAGTCTATTATTTGTTTTTCTTTTTTCGAAAGTAGTACTGCTCCTACCATTGCTGCGATGAACAACACGGAAGAAGTTTCAAACGGCAATACATATTTTGTAAATAACAATTGCCCCAGGTTTTCAACCAGTCCCTGACTATTTCCCTGCACATTTTCTACAACAGGAAGATAAATTGCATCTTTCAACGCTGCAACTAATACAATTACCAATGCTCCCGCGGCCAGCGAAGCGGCCAGTTTCATGATGTTTGATGCACGTGGTTCGTTATCTTTACTCAGGTTGAGCAACATCAATACGAACAGGAACAATACCATAATCGCTCCGGCATATACCACGATGTTTACAATTGCCAGGAATTGCGCATTCAACAATACGTAATTGGCAGAAATCAGGAAAAATGTCAGAATGAGGTACAGTACACTTCTGACAGGGTGCATGCTCAATACCACCATCAACGCAGATGCGATGGTCAGCGCTCCCAATGCTAATGCTATAATTTCTATGCTACTCATTTGTTTCCTCTTTTACCTGTGTGTTGTCTGTTTGTAATGTCCACGCGTTTATCAACCGGTTCTACCAGTTTGTCTTTTCCATACACAAACGGTTGGCGTTCAAAATTCGTAGGTACAATTCTATCTGTCAGGAAAACGGCTTCTTTCGGGCATGCTTCCTCACACAACCCGCAAAAAATGCAACGCAACATATTAATTTCATATGTTTCCGCATATTTTTCTTCCCGGTACAAATGTTCTTCTCCCGGTTCTCTCTCTGCTGCTTTCATTGTAATGGCCTCAGCAGGACATGCTACTGCACACAATCCGCATGCGGTACAATTTTCACGTCCCTGCTCATCGCGTTTCAAGACATGCATTCCTCGGTATACCGGTGCGAACTCTCGTTCCTGTTCCGGGTAACGAACCGTTGCCGGCTTGTTGAACATGTGTTTGAACGATTTTGACATTCCGGAAAAAATAGCCGGTAGGTACAAACTTTCAACGAAAGTCATTTTCTTGTCAGAGACTACCTTTTTTCTATTCGATAAACTTTCCATACTACTTAGTGCTTTATCGTTGATTGATTCAAGGTTAATTTTTGCTTGTCAGCCACTACTTCCATTTTAGCGGAAGCTGGTTCAACCTGGTCTTTTTTATCGGAGCTGAACCAACCGGATGCGAATGCAACTGCAACAGCTGTAATCACCATGTTTACGATTGAAATCGGAATTAATTTTTTCCAACCCAATGCCATTAACTGGTCGTAACGGAAACGTGGCAATGTCCAACGAATCCACATGATTACGAAAATGAAGAATCCTGTTTTTGCAAAAAATGCCAATACCCCTAAGATTGCTAGTGTATTTCCGGAGAAATAGTCCATGAACGGGAAGTTATATCCTCCGAAGTACAATGCGGAAATCACTGCAGATCCAACAAACAAGTGAACGTATTCTGCGAACAAGAAGAATCCCATTTTCATAGACCCGTATTCCGTGTGGTGACCTGTGATCAACTCACTTTCACATTCCGCCATATCAAACGGAGCTCTGTTCAACTCAGCAACTGTACACACAAAGAATACAATAAAACCGATTGGTTGTTTGAAGAAATTCCATGTAAAATAACCGTCATTCCAGAATCCGTGTTGCGCATCAACGATTTCTCTCAAACTCAAGCTTCCCGACATCAATACAACGGTAATGATTGCAATTCCCATTGCCAATTCATATGAAATCATCTGAGAAGAAGCACGAATCGCTGAGAACAAGGAATACTTGTTATTGGATGCCCATCCTCCGATCATGATTCCGTATACTGCAACGGAAGACAATGCCATGATGTACAAAATTCCGATGTTTACGTCAGCAACCTGCAACGCGATGTCTCTTCCGAATGCCTGGATGTTTGGTCCCCATGGAATTACGGCAGATGTCATCATTGCAAATCCCATTGCTAATCCCGGTCCGATAATGAACAGGAAACGATCTGCATTTGCGGGAATAAAGTCTTCTTTGAAGAAGAGTTTTCCACCATCAGCCAACGGTTGCAACAATCCCCATTTCCCTGCTCTGTCCGGACCAATACGATCCTGCATCCATGCTGCCACCTTTCTTTCCAACAACGTCAGATATGCTGCAACTCCCAGAGAAACTGCAAACAAAAGAACGATTAAAACAATTTTTTCAATTAGTAAACCTGTATCCATTATTTCAAGTTTTTAACAGTATTCTTATCCTCCAATGGATTTTTCAATACATAATGTCCCTGAGAAATAACCGAATGGCGGTTGATTACTCGCGGTCCTTCGATTGTCCATTGAGCCACATCTTTTGATTCAAAACGGCAGGTATTACACAACCATGCTGTTTTTCCATTATGTGTTTCAATTTCACCATACGCGTCTTTTCGACCTGTAACACGTTGAATCTCGTTTCCAAACATCCAAACAGTTGCAATTCCCTGACAAGTAGGGCAATCTCTGTGTGCATTCATTGGTTTGAGGAACCATACACGGCTTTTAAAGCGGAATGTTTTATCCGTCAATGCTCCTACCGGACATACGTCAATTACGTTACCGATAAATTCATTGTCCAATGCTTTCTCAATATACGTACTGATTTCCGCATGGTCTCCCCTGTTCAATACTCCGTGTACGCGTTTATTTGTCAATTGATTTGCTGTGTAGACACATCTGTAGCACAGGATACAACGGTTCATGTGTAACTTGATCTTATCACCGATATCTCTTGGAGCAAATGTTCTTTTATCTTCTTCGAAACGTGTTCCTTCTTTTCCGTTTTCAAATCCTAAATCCTGCAAATGGCATTCTCCTGCCTGATCACAAACAGGACAATCCAGCGGGTGATTTGCCAATAAGAATTCAGTTACTCCGGCACGGGCTTCTTTCACTCGGTCACTTGTCAGGTTTTTTACCACCATTCCATGTTGTACCTGTGTAGAGCAAGATACCATCAGCTTAGGCATCGGGCGCGGATCTCTTTCAGAACCTGCAGCAACTTCCACCAGGCATGTTCTGCATTTTCCACCACTGCCTTCCAGCTTACTGTAGTAACACATAGCAGGAGGAACAATGTCTCCGCCAACCTGACGGGCAGCGTTCAGAATCGTTGTTCCTTCTTCTACTTCTATTTCTATTCCATCAATGGTTACCTTGACCATATCTTTTGATTTTATTTAATTATTGTATCCACCGGGGTTCATCTATCTCACGATTAAAATCGTAAGCTAGGCTGTTACCCCTTTCAACATTCCGTAGTTGCGTTTTACTGCTTCTTCCGGATTAGTAACGTGCCATTCAAATTCTTCTCGGAAATGACGAATTGCAGCAGCTACCGGCCATGCAGCAGCATCTCCTAACGGACAAATTGTATTTCCTTCGATTTTCTTATTGATATCTGCCAGCAGGTCAATGTCACGCATGTTTCCTCTTCCGGTTTCGATACGATGCAGTACTTTTTCCATCCATCCTGTACCTTCACGACATGGCGAACATTGTCCGCATGATTCGTGTGCGTAGAAACGAGCAAAATTCCACGTATTTCTAACAATACACTGATCTTCGTCAAACACGATGAATCCTCCTGATCCCAACATGGATCCGGAAGCAAAACCTCCGTCAGAAAGGGATTCGTAACTCATCAAACGTGTATCTCCGTTTGCGGTTGTTGTAATTAAATGTGCAGGAAGAATCGGAACGGAAGAACCTCCCGGTACCAATGCCTTCATTTTTTTACCGTTTTTGATTCCACGGCACCACTCATCACCGTATATAAATTCTTCAACGGAAAGTCCCAGTTCAATTTCGTAAACACCTCCTCTTTCAACGTTTCCTCCTGCGGAGATCAATTTGGTTCCTTTTGATTGTTCGGTACCAATTTTAGTATACTCAGCTGCCGTCATATTAATGATCGGAACAACTGTTGCCAGTGTTTCAACGTTGTTAACCACTGTCGGACATTGCCACAATCCCTGTACTGCCGGAAATGGTGGTTTCATACGCGGATTTCCACGTTTTCCTTCCAGTGATTCAATCAATGCCGTTTCTTCTCCGCAGATGTAAGCACCTCCACCCGGGGCAATGCTCAAATCCAGGTCAAATCCGGAACCTAAAATATTTTTTCCTAAAAATCCCTTTTCGTATGCTTCAGCGATTGCCTTCTCAACGATGCGCAATACAAACATATACTCTCCGCGGATGTAGATGTATGCCTGATTTGCACCCAGTGCATAACTTGAAACGATCATTCCTTCGATCAGCAAATGCGGAATGTACTGCATCAGGTAGCGGTCTTTGAACGTTCCCGGTTCTGATTCATCGGCATTACACAGCAAATATCTCGGAACACCTTCCGGTTTTGCAATAAATGACCATTTCATTCCTGCAGGGAATCCGGCTCCTCCACGACCTTTCAAGGTTGCAGTTTTCACTTCTTCCACTACTTCCTCCGGTGACATTGTTTTCAATGCTTTTTCAACCGAACGATATCCCCCGTGTTTTCTATATACATCGAATGTTTCAATGCCGGGAACATCTGCATGTTCTAAAAGTAATTTTCTTCCCATCAGACTACTTTATTTCCTTTGATCTCACCTCTTCGGCAAGCTTCGATTAATTCATCCACTTTTTCGGGAGTGAGATACTCGTGGTATTCTTCTCCGCACTGCAACATCGGTCCGTAACCACACGCTCCGAGGCATTCTGCAGTTTTCAATGTAAACATCCCGTCCGTTGTTGTTTCACCAACTTTGATGTTTAATTTATTTTCGAGGTATGTAATGATGTTATCCGAACCAACTAACATACATGGGCCTGTACGACATACTTCAAATACATATTTCCCGACAGGCTGCAGATTGAACATGGTATAAAATGTCGCCACCTCATACACTTCAATTGGCTCGATGCTCAGGATTTCCGCAACCATATCCATTGTATCCGGACTCAGCCATCCTCCGGCTTCTTCTTCTACGATATGCATCACACGAAGAATCGCACTTTTCTGACGTCCTTCAGGATAATGACCAATCACTCGTTGAATCTCAGCTTTTGCTTCTTCGCTGAGAACGGGTCTTTTTTGCTCTGTAATTTCTATTTTCATAACTATGCGTCCAATTCTCCTGCAATCACATTCATACTACTCAATGTAACAACCGCATCTGACAGCGACTGGCCGGTAATCATTTCAGGATATGCCTGATAGTAAATAAAACAAGGTCTTCTGAACTGTAATCGGTATGGATTACGTCCTCCGTCACTGATTAAATAATACCCTAATTCTCCGTTTCCACCTTCTACACTGTGGTATACTTCTCCTGCTGGAACAGGTGTTTCTCCCATAATGATTTTAAAGTGGTAGATCAATGCTTCCATTTTGTTGTACACATCTGCTTTGTCCGGAAGGTAAAACTCCGGAGCATCGGCATGGTAACTTCCTTCCGGAAGGTTATTGTATGCCTGACTGATGATTCTCAAACTTTGACGAATTTCTTCCTGGCGCACCTGGAAACGATCGTATGTATCTCCTCCTGTCCCTACCGGAATATCGAATTCAAAATCCTGGTAAGAAGAATACGGTGTATGTACACGTACATCATAATCAACTCCGGCAGCACGCAGATTCGGACCTGTAAATCCGTAATTCAATGCGCGTTCGCCTGAAATTCCTCCTACACCGATTGTACGATCCATAAAAATTCTGTTTCTGTCCAACATGGAGTTGAACTCTTCAAATCGTTTCGGGAATGTTTTCAGGAAGTCTTTGATTAATTCGTGGAATTTCGGTGTAAAATCACGCTCAAATCCACCAATACGGCCAATATTTGTCGTCAATCGGGCTCCACAGATCTGCTCGTACATGTCATAGATACGTTCCCGTTCGATGAACATCCACGTAAATCCTGTCAAAGCTCCTGTATCTACACCAATTACCGAGTTACACACCAAGTGATCCGCAATACGTGCCAGCTCCATGATAATTACACGCATATAATCAATGCGTTTTGACACTTCAATCTGCGCCAGTTTTTCAACGGTCATGTGCCATCCGATGTTGTTAATCGGAGAGGAGCAATAGTTCAGACGATCTGTAATAGGTGTAATCTGATGAAACGGTCTTCTTTCCGCTAATTTTTCAAACGCCCGGTGGATATATCCCACTGTCTGCTCAGATGACAAGATCTTTTCACCGTCTACCTTCAATACATTTTGAAAGATTCCGTGTGTTGCAGGGTGAGTTGGTCCTAAGTTTAACGTGGCGATTTCGCCTTCGATTGTATCATCAGACTCCCATTTTTCGGGAACGTTATTGCCTTTATATTTCTCTAAGTCTTCGCTCATACCACTATAATACTATCTTCCGAAGAAGCGGTTGTCTTTATCTTGTCGCGTTTCATCCTCCAGGTGGTATTCCTTCCTCATCGGGAAATAATCCATTGAGTCTTCATTCAGAATACGTGTCAGATTTGGGTGATTGACGAAATTGATTCCGAAGAAATCGTACGTTTCTCTTTCCAACCAGTTCGCTGCGGAGAAAATATCCGTAATTGTGTGAATGGATGGATTTTCAATCGGTAAATAAGCTTTTAAACGCAATCTGAAGTTGTTTTGCAAGCTGTGTAAATGATAAACGATGACCATTTTCTGATCCTCATCGTTATCCGGGAAATGAATCCCTGTAATATTGGTCAGGAATTGTACTTTAAACTCGTCATGTGCATACAGCCATTCAATCATTGTATGTACTGATTCAGAAGCCACATATACATTCAGGTAGTTATCTACTGTCTGTTCTTCTTGTCCGACAGCATCACCGAATTGCTCACGCAATGCAGTCAATACCTGCTCATTTGTCAATTTACTTTCCATCGATGTCGTTTTCAATGTTATAGTTATCCAACAGGTCTTTGTATTCAGGTGAATATCTTCTGCGAAGTGATTCGTGTTTCACCAATGCCTGAATATTCATAATACCGTCAATAATCTGTTCCGGTCGCGGAGGACATCCGGGAACATATACATCCACCGGGATCACTCTGTCGATTCCCTGCAATACGGAATACGTATCAAAAATACCACCTGAAGAAGCACATGCTCCGACAGATAATACCCACTTCGGCTCCGACATTTGCTCATAGACTTGTTTTAAAACCGGAGCAAGTTTCTTGGAAATCGTACCGGCTACGATCAATAAATCCGCCTGACGAGGTGAGAACGACATCCGTTCCATTCCGAAACGTGCGATGTCATAATTAGGTGCCATGGATGCCATGTATTCAATTCCACAACAAGATGTTGCAAACGGCAAAGGCCACAAAGAATTAGATCTTGCGGCACCAATAACTGTATCCAATCGTGTCAGTTGAAACCCTTCGTAATTGATGGCTTCTACATTTCCTTCTGCTGTTATTTTTCCCATTCCAACGCTCCTTTTTTAAGTACGTATATAAATCCTGTCAGGAAGAATCCTACAAAAATCAATACTGCAATTAGTCCTTCCAGTTGTAATGCCTGGAAATTTACTGCATACGGATAGAAGAAGATCACCTCTACGTCAAATAGTACGAATAAAATAGCGATCACAAAATACCGAACAGAGATCGGGAAACGTGCGTTTCCATCTGCTTCGATCCCACATTCCCAGTTCGCATCTTTTTTAGCTGAACTTAATTTCGGTCCTAATTTAGGTGCAAACACCAACGTTCCAACCACAAACGCAAGTACGACAAGTGATTGTAGGACAATTGGAATATAATCTTGAACGTCTGACATAAGATTTAAGTATAATAATCCAACAAAATTAGCACTTCTTAACATCTTTGCAAGTGAATTTGGAAAAGGTCATCTACCCCGGTATCTGTTTTAGAATCTCCTCTACTTGAATACCTCTCCAAAAATAGCGATTTATCAAGGGATTACATTGGGTTAAATGAGTTAATAAGAAAGATTCTAAATAACGTTTTCAGTAAGATTTCGCGCTAAAAAAATAAAAAACGGGAAGAAAATTCTCCCCGTTTCCATTCGATCTGTTTTCAGGTTATTACTACCTGATTATATTGACGTGTCCGGTAAACATTTTCCGTTCATCTGAACTTGTTGTCTTAACTTCAATTTTCCATGTGTATGTACCGTCCTGGCAGATTTTTCCATCTACACCATATGTCCCATCCCATCCTACAGAAGCATCGTGTGATTCAAAAATTATTTCTCCCCAACGGTTGAAAATCATCAATGTATAATCAAACGGGTTATATCCGTAAGTAAATATTGGTTTAAAAACTTCATTGTACTGATCCAGATCCGGTGTAAATGTATTTGGCACGTAGAAAATCAATTCTTCCCGTATTGTTACCAACGAATATGCGGTGTCAACACATCCTGCGTTTGAGTAGGCAATTAACATAACAGTGTAGAGTCCTGCTTCTTCCGATCCATAAGTATAAACAGGGTTTGTAGCTGTAGAAGTACCTATACCATCTCCGAATTCCCAGTAATAAGTGGAAGCTCCATAGGATTGATTTGTGAAAGAAATCTGATTGTTTACCTGCGTTCCGATGGCCGGATTCGGAGTAAAGTGAGCAACCGGATTCGCATCAACAGTAACGATTGCACTTTGGTATAAAGAAGCCGGACAACCGTTGACAGGTGTCTCTAATTGCAATGATGCTCCGTACACACCTGCATGCTGGAAGACATGTGTCACAGGTCCACAACCTGAGATTGTTGAACCATCATCAAAGTTCCAGATACAATTTACTGCAGGATCTGTTGTTGTATTATAAAACGTCACTGATGCAGGCACACAGTTTTGATCAATATCTGCATAGAATGAAACAACCGGAATCGCTTCTATCTTCGCTAGAATAGAATCTGAATTGGAACAACCATTTTGGTCTGTCCCTACAACCACATAAGAACCAATTGTTGAAACCGGAGCAAAAGGCACTCCGTTTTGCACCCCATGATTCCATACATAAGTTCCATTTGGTCCAGCACCACTTCCTACCAATGTATACTGGTCTCCTTCACACCCTGAAATATTTGATCCTGCTTCAATAATCGGCAAGCTATGTACAATTACATCTACCTGATCTGTGGAGTTACACCCATTTACATCTGTTGAAGTGACGGTGTATGTTCCCGATTGACTTGGAGTAAACGCAACACCATTTGTAATTCCTCCGGTCCATAAGAATGTTGCTCCCGTACCTGCAGGGGATCCGCTTAATATCACCTGTTCGCCAATACAAATCTCCTGATTTGGTCCCGCATCAACATTCTGAGCTGGATTCACCGTCACATTCAAATTGTCAGTATTGATACAACCATTTACATCAGTTCCTGTCACTGTATAGCTACCGGAAGAGGCAGGAACAAAAGGAGTACCGTTTGTAATTGACGGTACCCAGGAATACGTTCCGTTTGTACCTGCTCCTGTGGCAGTCAATGTAATCTGTCCGTTTTGACAAACTGCAACATCGGCGCCTGCATTAATGACAGGTAAAGCATTTACTGTTATTGTAACAGAACCATTCGCAGTGACACTACATGTATTCCCGGATTCTGCTACGTTTGTTAACGTGTAGACAAATAAACCGGAAGTAGCTGTCGGTACGTTCACCGTTGCGGTATTCCCGGTCGTAGTTACCGTTTGAGCACCAGCTCCATTGATGGTATAAGTAATGGTATAAGGAGCCGTTCCAGTTCCTCCGGTAAATGTAACCTGTGGCGAAGGTGCTCCGATACAAACAGCTGTTGTACCTGAAATAGTGGCCGTCGGAGACGGGAGAACTGTTATGGTAAAACTTACCGGAGTCCCCACGCAACCTGCTGCAGTTGGTGTTACAGTGATTGTTGCGGTAACAGGATTACTCGTAGTATTCGTTGCGGTAAAACTGTTAATCGTTCCGTTTCCGTTCGAAGGCAATCCGATCGAAGGGGTATCATTTGTCCAAGCATAGGTTGTACCTGCAACAGAACTCGTAAAGCTAACTGCTGCAGTTGATGTATTGTTACAACGCGTTTGAGGAGCAACATTCGAAACAACCGGATTCGGTCGCACTGTAATTTCAACCTGGTCCGTATTCACACAGTTATTCGCATCTGTCCCTGTAGCCGTGTAAATCTGAGAACCAACCGGCTGAACAAACCCGACACCATTTGTTTGTGTTGGTGACCAAGTAATCGTAGGTGCACCTGTTGCATTGATAATTACGGTCTCTCCTTCACAGACAGTCTGATTCAGACCGGCATCAATAACCGGTAATGAATTAACGATCAATGTAACGTTGGAAGTACTGTCACATCCGTTTGAAGAAGGTAATGTCGCAGAATAGACTCCCGGAACGGTGCGGGAAATTCCATGAATCATTGTACTTTGTCCCTGACAAATCTCTACTTGTGAATTGACTGTAATTACGCTATTTTCGGCAACTGTGTATGCCGGAGATGTCCCGCTACATCCAAAGGAGTTTGTTACAGTTACCTGAATCGGGTTATTCGCTGTTGTCACCTGAATAGAAGCGGTAGACTGCCCGGTTGACCAGGAGTAAGATGTATATGTCTGTGTTGTTTGAATGGTAGCACTTGTTCCTGCACAATAATCGGATTGACCATTGATTACAGGAGTCGGGTTAGGGTTAACCGTAACTGTTACCGTGCCCGTATTTACACATCCTGTTGTCGTATTTGTACCTGTTATCGTATATGTTTGGTTTGCTCCCACCGTAGCAGTCACATTTGATCCTGTCGTTGTATTCAATCCTGTTGCCGGGGACCACGAATAGTTAGTTGCTCCTGAAGCCGTCAGGTTGGCTACCTGCCCGTTACAGACAGCCACATTCGGAGCTGTCACAACCGGCAATGGGTTAATTGTGATATTAAACGTTGAGGAGGAGTTACAAGGTGCTCCCGGAGATGTATATGTCACAACATAATTTCCTGCCGGAGTTGAAGCAATATTAATTACTCCTGTTGTTCCATTAATTACCAATCCTGCGGAACCGGTATATGTACCACCCGCAACACCTGTCAATGTAGGAGAAGGGTTTGCTGCATCTTTACAATAAGCATTCTGAGGGTACGTAAATCCCGAAGGGTTCACCCCCTGGAATGTTCCAGTAATGGTCACCGGGCATCCGAATTCATCTGCAATATCCAGGGAATACGCGTCTCCGTTCTGCAATCCTGAGATGACAAACGTTCCGTTATTTGCAACTGTATTACTTGCCAGTGAAGCCGTTGCAGGCTGTAGGTTTGAAGCTGTAAAATTCGTTCCGTTAATTGCCGGTGAACCACCTTGTACTGTTACAGATACCGTTCCTGCCTGGCAATTTGGCGTTACCGTAGTTGTTATTTCCGGTAAATATTGAATCGCATAGGGAGTTCCCATTTCATAACACGGAAGTCCACCATTCACATAAGAATAATAGTATTCGGTTAAATTGTACATCGTAATCGGAACAAAGTACACCGTATTGTTGGTAAACGTCCCGGGATATCCGTTGATCCAATATAAATCATTGACATCATATAAATCTGTTGGAGAGACAATTCCTATAAAACAAGGATCATCTCCGATGCCGTTTGTTGCATCCGGTGTAACAGCAACCGTCGGAGGACAGGAATACATAATCCAGGCAATTCCAGGTTCGTACCCTTCTGCCAAAGGAGGATTCAAGGCTTCTCCCGGTGGTGTGTAATCTCCATTGGGTTCAATCAATATTTCATCTCCGTAGCACAACACATAAGTGCTTGTACTTTCACCAGCTGTTGTCGTTGAAAATGTTCCAATATCAACAGTACATTCACAAGAAGGAGTATTTGTATAGGAAACAGAAATTGAACAGGCAGGGTTTGCAGTAAAGTGAGCCGTTGCAGTACATGGCTGGCCATCTGCATCAATTCCGTTAATTGCAAAGTTTAGCGGACTCGTAAATGGTGCATTATAGGCTACCGAATTTCCGTTGCAATCTTCGACAATTAATTGTCCTGTTGCCGGTGGACTAACAAAATCCAATGTTCCCGTCAGGTTAAATGTACTTCCTTGCTGACATGCTCCGATGTTCCCGTTTATATTGGTAAAAGAACACACCGGCGGGCAGGTAGGGGCTGTATAATTCAAAATTTGTGAACATGACTCATTTGTAAAAAAGACTTCCACATCACATGCAGCCCCATTTGCATTTAGCCCTGTGATACTATATGGATATGTCGTTGCTCCAAATGGTGCAGAAGCCACAACTGTTTGTGTCCCGTCACATGCCTGAACAATTAACTGCCCTGCAGAAGGGGGATTAGATACTGTAATGTTACCATTTACGGTATAGGTATTGGTCGCTGAATTACACGCAGAAGTAGTTGCTGTAAAATTATCTATTGAACATGGATCTACGATACTACAATCGGCACTCCCCGTCCCTCCTGTTTGATTAAATGAAATATAACCTGCCGCACCATTATAGTTTGTCAATAAAACGATGTATACCTGACCGGCAACAGCTGCAGGCGGAGTTGTAAGTCCGGTACCGGTTCCTCCCGATACTCCTAAACCTAGATCCTCCGAGTAGGAGCTGGAAAAACTACATTGAATCGGTGCTGCTGATCCGGACATGATGGACGTACAACCAGCGGAAAGGTTGGAATATGGTCCCCACATTGCAAAATCGACATCAATCTGGCTTCCTGTTCCGTTTGGACCAGTTGTCTGTTGCAACAACATATCAATTGTTCCTGAGGTACCTATTTCCATGTAGTACCATATTGGTCTGGGCTGCGAACCTAAACAACCATAATTCGGACCGGCAGGTGCTGATCCGGATGTTGCGTTCGGAAAGTTATACGATTGGGAAGAACAGAATGGATTAGCTGTCCCACACGTATTGGCTTGACTTAGTAGTGTACCTGTCAAAACAACAGATAGCAAAAAGAGTATTACTGTTTTCATGATAAATAAGAAGAGATAGTTCGTTAAAAAGATTCAATTTTCTGTACGAGTTCAACCCGCTCGTTTCTAAGTCGTTCTTTTGTAGCTTCCATATCCCGGAACCAGCCATTCTCTGTTGCTTTTGCCCGTTCTTCCGGATTTGCGTTCACATAGTCGACTTTTACATCAATTGCCTGAACCAACTCATCTAATTCTGTTAGTTTTTCCTGGTAATACGCTTTATCATGCGTTCGCTGAACACCATATCGATCTACAGAATAGGTCTGTTCCGATTGCTGATTTACCTGGGGTGAGTTACCGATACTTGTCGAATTCTCTTTTGTTTCTTGTACTGACCTAATCTCTTTGTGAATAGTTCTGCCAGGAGTTTTTGTTGATTCCTGACAGTTTGCGCTTTGTAAAGAGAAAGAGAAAATAATTAAACAACTTGTCTTAATCATAGTTTTCATCTTTAGAGTTTTTGGTTTCAAAAGCATTCCATTATTTATTCATTCACGAATTGTGAAAATATAAACAATTTATTAATAATACGATAATATTTCAGAAAGGTTGCTTCGGGAGTAAAATAATAATTATCAATTTGTTAATTCCATACGTTTAATGTGCACTCTTCCCCATTAAACACAAGAAATGTATTGTAATTGATCCATTCACCTAAATTAAAATATGTTGCATGCTCGCCTATTTGTAGTTGAATTGGCAGATGCCTGTGTCCGAAGACAAAATAATCAATGTGTTCTTTTTGAAGGTATTCTTTGGAATAAATCGCTAACCATTCGTTCTCTTCACCTAAGAATTTTTCATCTGCATTGCCTGTTGCCGAACGACTTTTCCGGGAAGAAAGGTCTGCCAGCCAGATTCCGAAGTTGGGGTGTAAACGGGCAAATAACCACTGACAAAGACGAGAAGCAAATACTTTTTTCAGAAATTTGTACCCTTTGTCTCCCGGTCCTAACCCATCTCCATGTCCGATGTAAAACTTTTTCCCATTCCATTCTCTTACGATCGGTTCGCGGTATAATTTCACACCTAACTCTTTGGGGATATAGTCAAAAATCCACATATCGTGGTTTCCTGTAAATACATGAACGGGAATTCCGCTATCGGTAATTTCAGCAATTTTCCCCTGCAAACGGACGAATCCTTTTGGAATGGCTCTTTTGTATTCAAACCAGAAATCGAAAATGTCGCCGACTAAAAAGATCTCCGTCGCATCTTGCTTTATTTCATCTAACCAACGAACAATCCGTTTTTCACGTACCAGACTTGATTCATAATCAGGAGCTCCAAGGTGGAAGTCCGATGCAAAATAAATTTTTGTTGGCCGTTCGGTTAGTGACATTATTGAGCAATGACAGCAATTATTGTAACAAGCGTGACACAGCTTCTTCTAAAGCGGGACCTCTCAAATTCGTTTGAACGATGTTCCCCTGTTGATCAATCAACACAGTAAACGGAATCCCTCTGACCTGGTAAATTTGACCGACAGCACTTTGCCATTTTTTCAAATCGCTGACGTGATTCGGCCAGATCAATCCATCTTGTTCGATTGCTTGCTTCCAACGATCCAGGTTGTCGTCGAGTGAAACGCTCATCACCGTAAATCCTTTTTCTTTGTATTTGTTGTAGGTTGCCACTACATTCGGGTTTTCTTTTCGGCAAGGCCCACACCAGGAAGCCCAGAAATCAAGTAAAACAACTTTTCCTTTCAAATCAGAAAGTTTCATTTTTGTTTTTCTGTCAAGCATCAACTCCTCAAAATCCGGAGCCGGTTTTCCGGAAGCAAATACATTACCTGCATCTTTCTTTGCTCTCAGTTGTTTGTACGCTCCTACTAATTCTTTTACACGATTGCTCTGTCCGAAGCTTTTATTCACCGAATTGATAATTGCTTCAAATGTATCAAAGTCATTATTCGGATCAATCACATTCAATGCTGCAATTAAGGCAGGAGAATTTTGATTTTCGCTGTAGAACGTTTGGAAAACACCTTGGAAATCTCTCAGCGAAGTCTGCATTTCTGCGTTGATCTGCTCGGATAGTTCCGGATTGGTCTGCATTTTCTGAATGGCTTCATTCCGCAAACGGATCCATTCCTGGGAAGCGTAGGTAAAGGTATGCAAAGCAGCACTTTCATCTGAATTGACAAAATTGGTAAACTTCCCTAATTGCTTTCCGTCACCATATATTTTAATATCAGAGTTTTGACGAAGGATTAAATGAATGGGGCCTTCATTGATTCTTACTACGTAATAATCACTTTGCGGAAGTTTTGTTGCCAATTCAAATTTCCCTTCTTTATCGAGTTTAACAGTTGCAAAATCCTGAAACTTATTATTTTCCAGTTGCTGTGACAGAATAATCTCTTTTGATGTTGTGTTAAAGACACTTCCACTTATTTTAACTGCAATCTGTTCCTGTGCCGTTGCCACATTTCCAGCCAGCAATCCTGTAATCAATACTACGAATAGTTTCATTTTCTGTTATTTTAAAATTTCCGCCAGTTTTTTCTCCAGCGCATCACCTCTCAACCCTACATCAATAATGTTGCCATCTTTCCCAACCAATACAGTATGGGGAATTGCACTAAATCCATATAATTTAATCACAAATGATTTCCATCCCATCAAATCAGAAACATGATTGGGCCAGATCAAACCATCCTGTTCGATTGCATTTACCCAACTTGCCTGATCTGTATCCAATGAAACAGAGTAAATTGTAAATCCTTTATTTTTGTATTTATTATACAGTTTCACCACATTCGGATTTTCTTTTCGGCACGGTCCACACCAGGATGCCCAGAAATCAATCAATACAATTTTTCCTTTCAGAGAAGACAATTTAATCTCTTTCCCTTCCGGTGATTCCATCAAAATGTCCGGAGCAGGTTTCTTACCAGTCTTCATGATCTCATATTCATTGTATCCAGATTCAATCTGGGTTACTTGCTGAACCAGTGTCTGTGTAATCGGAGAATCAGCATGATTTTTTTCATAACTGTCGGCCATTTTCCGCAATGTTTCCACATTTTCCTTCGGATAATCGATGAATCCTGTTGCCGGCATTAATGAATTTGACAATACAATATTGAATGCGCTTGCTGGATTTTTATTGATCTGTTCGCGTGCGTATTCGTCCATCGGCTTTTTCAATTCCAGGTATTTCTTTACTAATTCTTCCTGGGAAAGTTGTCCTTGCAATGCCATCAAATCGTTTTGTGACTTGCTGAAGTCAGCGACCATCTCCATGTATTTTCCATATTGACTGCCCCACTCTACTCCTGTTATTTTTGCTCCGAACGCAATGTTGCTGATGTCTCCGCTGATTTTGATCTTGTCCCCTTTCTTTGCAGTAATGATAATCGCATTATCCGGTTGTTCACCGATCCGCAACTGGTAAATTCCCAATCCGGGAATAGTTGTCTGCAGATCAAACTGTTCGTTTTCAATGACTCCGTCGGCAACGGAAATAACGCCGTTTTGGGAAACTGCTTCCAGGTATGCTTTTTGTCCGTTTGCTCCTTTGATTGTCCCGGAAATGAACAGGTTATTTTCTTTGTTTTTAACAGCATCAGATGTTTCATCTGAATTACACGAAGTAAACCCCGCCAAAAATGCCACTACCAGTATTACAAAAATGTGTTTCATAATCAATTTTCCAATAATTCCCGCATTAATTGATTGGCCTGCTTCGGATCTGCTTTTCCTTGCGAAACCTTCATCAATTGTCCCATAAAAAATCCTGTCAGCTGTTTTTCTCCGCTCTTGTAGCGGGCAACTTCATTCGGATTTTGTTCTATTACTTTTAAAATATACTCTCTGATCGAATCTTCATTCGAGTCTTGTATAACATTAAGACGTTCAGCAATACTCAAAGGTGGCTCCGAAGGATTTTCCGTCAATGCAGGAAATACCTTTTGAGAAGCAATTGAAGTCGAAATTTTTCCTGCTTCAATCAGTTGAATTAATGCCGCTATTTGGTCAGGGGCAACAGGAAACTCTGTAATTTCCAACCCTCTGTGATTGAGGTAGGATTTCACATCTCCCATCACCCAGTTCGCTGCGGCTTTGTAATTGTTCGTTGCTGCGATCACTCCTTCGTAATACAATGCCAATTCTTTCGAATCGGTCAATACATACGCATCGTAATCTGACAAGCCCAGTTCTTTGGTGTATTTGATAAACAATTCACGCGGAAGCGGCGGCATTTCATTTTTCACGGCTTCGATTTGCTCTTTTCCTACGTAAATCGGTTGCAAATCCGGTTCCGGGAAATAACGGTAATCGTTGGCTGCTTCTTTTGAACGCATGGAAATGGTAATTCCTTTCAACGCATCGAATGAACGTGTTTCCTGTGCAATGATTTCTCCGTTTTCAATCGCTTCTATCTGGCGACTGATTTCAAATTCAATGGCACGTTGCACGTTTCGGATAGAGTTCATGTTTTTCACCTCCACCTTTGTCCCGAACACTTTTGATCCTTTCAGCATGACCGAAATATTGGCATCACATCGCAACGACCCTTCTTCCATGTTCCCATCACAAATATCCAGGTAACGTACCAATTTACGTACCTCCGTCAGGTAATTGTAAGCCTCCTGTGACGTTTTGATGTCCGGTTCGGATACAATTTCCAATAACGGAACGCCTGCTCGGTTCAGATCGACCAATGTATCAAATACATCTACATCGTGAATACTTTTTCCGGCATCTTCTTCCATGTGAATACGCGTCAAACCGATTGTCTTATCGTTTCCGTTGTCATCTTTTACGATGATTTCTCCCCCGGTACAGATCGGTGTTTTATCCTGTGTAATCTGGTATCCTTTCGGAAGATCCGGATAGAAGTAATTTTTACGGGCGAAGTACTGATTATCTGCAATATCGGCATTACATGCCAATCCCAGACGAATCGCGTATTCGATCGTTTTTTTGTTCATCATCGGCAGAGTTCCGGGATGTGCCAGGGTAACAATACTTACATTGGTATTTGGTTGTGCCCCGTATTCGTTCACATCATTGGAATAAGCTTTAGACTTGGTCAGCATTTGTGCATGAACCTCCAAACCTATCACTGCTTCGTATTTATCTTTTATCTCCATTTATTTTTTTTAAAGAAGCTAGAATCGCTACGCTGTTAGAAGCTAGAACCGCTGCGCTGTCAGACGGAGTCCTATTCTTAATTATGTATTTAACAATGACTTTTTAAACCCTACAATCATTTTTTGTAATTCCATCAAATCATTCAAATTATCTTCTACATCAAAATCAAATAAACGATTGGTCAAAATCAACTGTGTTTCCAACTCATATGACGAAGATAATGCAATATTCAAAAAATTAATAAAATCTTTTTCCGTAGAACGTCCAGACCCTTCAGCAATATTCGAAGGAATAGAAATTGCACAACGATTTAATTGACTAATCAACACAAATCTTTCTTCCGCAGGCAACTTGGATGTTAATTGATATGTTTGCTCAACAATATTCATTCCTTTCTTCCAAATTGTCAACTCTTTAAAATTATGAGTTCTCTTCATAACTACCTTTTGTTAAAAGAATGTTACGTCTAATCGTGTAGCGATCTCAGCATCTAAACATCTAACTTCTAGATTCTGGTAATCAATTCCCGCATGATTAATGTCATCTTCGGCTCTTGTCTGTTCGCAACATCAATGACATCCTGCAAGCTCACTTCTTTAATTTTCCCAGGAACTCCCAAGTCTGTAATAATTGAAATTGCAAAACAAGGGATGCTCATGTGGCGTGCAACAATTACCTCAGGAACGGTTGACATTCCTACTGCATCCGCACCGATCACACGCACATATTTGTATTCTGCCGGCGTTTCCAATGTTGGTCCTGTTAATCCCAGATAAGTTCCAACAGAAACTTTGATATTATTTTCAGCGGCAATACCTTTTGCCATTTCGATCATTTTTCGGTCGTACGGCTCCGACATATCCGGGAAACGCGGTCCTAATTCATCAAAGTTTTTCCCCAATAACGGATGTTCCGGGAACATGTTGATGTGATCGTCCTGAATCATGATTTCACCTACTTCGAAATCCGGGTTTACTCCTCCGGAAGCATTGGATACAAATAAGCGTTGGATTCCCAATAACTTCATTACACGTACAGGGAATGTTACCTGTTTCATGTTGTAACCTTCGTAATAGTGGAAACGTCCCTGCATGGCAACAACTTGTTTTCCTCCCAGGTTACCGAAAATCAGTTTTCCTTTGTGGCTTTCTACTGTAGAAACCGGGAAATTCGGAATGTCCTTGTATTCAATTTCATCGATGATTTCGATTTCTTTAACCAATCCGCCCAATCCTGTTCCTAAAATGATTCCGATTGTCGGTTGAACATTCGTTCTTGATTTGATGTAATCAACTGATTCTTTAAATTGTGTCAACATAGTTATTAATTAATTCATTAAACGCTTCTTCCCGATCCAATTGTACCGTTATTGACTGGTAGTACCACGGATAGTTTTGTCTTTCTGCTATTGTGAGCATGGGCTCCAGGCGTACAAAATCCTTTTCCGTTGTAACAATAATTGAATTTTGAGGTGTAAAAGTATCAAATTTTGCGTGAATTCTCGTTAAATCAGCAGCAGTAAATTGATGGTGATCCGAAAAAATGATGGAATCCACTTGATAAAACCGTTTTAGGTAACTCTCCAATGGTTTCGGGTTGGCAATTCCCGTGACAAGTAAAATGTGTGTATACTGCGAAAATTCTTTTGCAAAGGGGATTAAATCTCCATACATAATTCGGGAGAAAAATACCGGCATGTCTGCTTTTAATTTCCGGACAATGGTTTGTTTCTCCATATCTGAAAGTGATTCGGGACATTTTGTTACAACAATACAATCCGCTCTGTTCTTTCCGTTTTTCCATTCCCGTAGTGTCCCGGCAGGAACAACTGCGTCAGCATAATAAGGTCTGTTAAAGTCTGTTAGCAGGATAGAAAACCCCGGTTGTACTTTCCGGTGCTGAAAGGCATCATCCAACAGAATAACAGCATGTTCATCTTGAGAACGAATGTAGTCGACTCCTGTTTTCCGATTTTCTGCAACAACAACTTGTGCCTGCTCTCCTACCCTTTTTTTAAACATGAGTGGTTCATCTCCCACTTCAATTGATGTACTTTCATGTTTCACTTCCAGTAGTCCGGTCGTTTTCCGCCCGTAACCTCTGCTCAGCATGGCAACTGAATGGTCGTTTTTCAGTAAGTTCCACAAATAGAGTGTATGCGGGCTTTTTCCGGTTCCCCCCATGCTCAGATTTCCAATTACAATTGATTTCCCGGGAATGGGATAGGATTTTTTTATTCCGTTATCATACAACAGATTGCGAACTGCAGTAATGCACCCGTAGAGGAATGAAAAAGGAAAGAGTAAAATCCGTTTCAGAAACATGTGATAAAAGTAGGAATTAGTTGTGAATAGTGAATGATGGGTAGTGAATTATCAAATGATGGAATAAGATTCTACTTATACGTTGTTAATAATTGAAAAATTAATAATTCTCAAAACAGTGTCAATATGATTAATATTAGCAACCATTGATTATTTAATCTGCTTTCGCAAGAAAAACATAGTTTTTGACAACTCCCTGTTCATCCTCCAACATAATAAAACCAACATCTGCATTGGGATACATATTCCTATACTGGATGACAACTGCCAGATCACTTACTTTTTCCCAGACTGGTTTCCAACAAGCATTTTTATCCCATCCCGGGGATCCCATCTCCCTCTCAAAGAGGACATTCGCATTCTCTTCTTTTAGTGTTGCTTTTGAAGAATTATGTATCAGCTGTTCTTTTGGGATGAATGTATAATTACCCGGCATAAAATTGTCCAGAGCAGCAGCATAAAAATCAGGGAATTTGCGGCAATACCCGCCATAAGGGTATGCAACATACCCCCATGTTACAGCAAGATTATCGAATCCAATCCAATACATATATGAATTAAGTGAGTCTATATATGTTGGCATATAAAACCCTACAGGCATTGAGTCCAAGGGGATTTGACCATTTTGATATTTATACTCATATCCATAGTTGACATCTTCCCCTACTTCCAATACTAACAGATTTCCTTTAGGCACCGATTTATAACCACTATTTTCTACTTGTTCCTGTACCTTCTCCTTTTTACAGGATACAATAATCAGAACAAACAAGAAGGCGAATAATATCTTTATACATTTTCCAAAATCACGTACCATCTTTATACCTTTTATTTACTCGTCTCAAAAGTAATGATTTACATTTAATCTCAAAAACTGTTATTCAAAATCGCTCGTGCATTCAAAAATAGGTTGTAATCTTGCAAAAAATTAATTCTATGACCCGATTACTGATTATTTCAATGGCTTGTCTTGTACTGGCTGCATGTAAAAAAGATTCTGTGATGACCGGAAGTAATACCCAGGTATACAGATCTCCCCAAGGTTATCCTTCTAAAATCACGCCGTCACTTGTAGGGAATGTGCTCATTATTGAAAACGCGGATGTATATCCCAATATTATGGGAATTGTATCCGGCATGGCTAATTCAAATACAACGAACGATAAGCTCAACTGGGTGAAGGACATTCAGATCAGTAAATTGCGATTGGCTTACGATGCACATGTTGAAATTATATCCGATGGAAGTTCATTTGTTAGAAACCACCTGACGGATTCTAAACTGATTTATTCGTATTATCCAAGTGATAACAGCGGAGAAAAAAAGGTAACACTTGCAAACTATGCCGGAATAGGAAGTACCAGTTCTCAAATTAATTACACTTCGACGGGAGAAGACATTACACAGTTGATGAAAGATAATCCGGGAGGGCAATTGTATGTCTCCTTTTCATTCGATGCCAATTCAGCTTCACCTGTTTCTTTGGGGTATTATATTTCTTTTGACTACGATTATTCTTACTCAACAATGGAATCAAAAAAATAGTTGATTACCACATCACATTATACAAAAAACAGCGGGGTAAGATTTACACTCCGCTGTTTTCTTTTTTATCAACTAACTATTACAAATTCAAATTTTAAGACAAGCCTTTCAACACATCTTCCCAGATATCTTCCACATATTCCAGACCAATTGACAAGCGGATCAATCCATCAGTAATTCCGGATTCCAAGCGTTGTTCTGGCGTTAATTTGGAATGGGTTGTAGAAGCGGGATGTGTGGCAATGCTGCGTGTATCTCCGAGATTCGCACTTAATGAAAATAGCTGAAGAGCATTCAGAAACTTTTTACCGGCTTCGATCCCTCCGTTGATCTCAAAACTGACAATTCCTCCACCCGATGACATTTGCTTTCTGGCAATTGTATATCCCGGATGCGATTCCAGAAACGGGTATCGGACCGTTGCCACCGACGGATGCTGCTCCAACCGTTGTGCTATTTCCAACGCGCTTTTCGCATGCCGTTCAACACGAATAAAAAGTGTTTCCAACGACTTCGAAAGAACCCACGCGTTAAACGGGCTCAATGCAGGTCCACTGTGACGGGCAAACGCTTTGATCTGGTCAACAATGGCTTTATTCGATAAAATAACTCCTCCCATTGTACGTCCCTGCCCGTCCAGGTATTTCGTTGCGGAATGAATGACGATGTCAGCACCAAATTCTGCTGGTCGCTGAATGACCGGTGTCGCAAAACAATTATCCACAACCAGCAATACTTTTTTGCGTTTGCAAAGAACGGACAAACGCTCCAGATCAATGATATCCAATCCGGGATTACTCGGTGTTTCCACATACACCAGTTTGGTATGTTCTCCGATCGCCTGTTCATATCCTGCATAATCGTTGACATCGACATAAGTTGTATCAATTCCCCATTTCGGTAATAATTCTGTCAGTACTTTATGTGTTGATCCGAAAACAGACCGACTGGCTACAATGTGATCGTTTTGCTGCAAAAGTGCTGCAAATGTTGTAAAAACAGCTGCCATTCCTGTCGCTGTAGCCCATCCTGCTTCCGTACCTTCCAATGCGGCCATTTTTTCCAACAGTTCTTCCACATTCGGATTGGCGTAACGGGAATAAATCTGACCTTCTTTCTCTTCTGCGAACTGCGCCCTCATGTCTTCCGCATCATCAAACACAAATGAACTGGTCAGGTAAAGTGGTACGGAATGTTCTCCATATGCACTTCTCTCACTTTGCAGACGTATGGCTAATGTTTCTCTGTTCATCCTTCAATTTTATAGGTGTAATCAATTTTTATCTCGTCCGACAAGCTGGCATGTACGGAGCAGTATTTATACAACGCCAGTTCGATGGTCGCTTTGAGTTGTTCTTCATTGATCACATTACAAAAAATAAAGTGGAGTGTAATCTGTTCAAACGGTGCAGGAACTGCTTCTTTTCGCTTTGTTTCGATGTTGACTTCATAACACCCCAGTAAAATACGTTTCTTCCGCAGGATTTGAATAACATCAATGGAAGCGCATGCAGCGAGACTTCCAGCCAATAATTCCATCGGGCGAAACCCTTTATTCTGACCACCGATTGTTTCATTGGCATCGATCAGGCAGGTAATCCCCTGCTCGTTTTTCAATTCCATTACGAACGGGGATTCCAATCGTCTTAAATTTAAACTCATCACCTCTTATTTTAAAATTCAACCTGGTATTGTTTTTTTGGTACTTCCAATCCTTTTGCCTTGTTTTTGTGCAGAATGGGTTCGGGAAGAAAAATGACAGATAAATCGGGGATACTGTTCAACTGAAACTTCTGTAGCTCTGTAAAATCTACCCAACCAGTCTGATACGAATATCCTTCGCTCTGAAACACCTCATCCACCCGGACAAACGGAATTTCATTGATCAGTTCTACGAATTCAGATCCTACATAGATTTTCACAAGAAAATTACCGGACAGTTTCAGATTGTTATCTGTCGCTTTTTTGTATTCATACTTGTAGTCGTACTTAACTGCTGAAATATCTGACAAAACTGCACTTGCTGTGGGATAACTCCCGGCACCTTTCCCATAGAACAATTGCCGGTCAGCAAATGCTCCTTCCACAACGATTCCGTTGAATTCATCATTGACATTGTATAATAAACTGGCATTTGTGATGAAATGCGGAGCAACATATCCCAGTACTCCGTCTTCAATTCTTTCTGCCCGTGCCAGCAATTTGATTTTGTATCCTTTTTCTTTTGCGTAGGCAGCATCCGCAGCCTTGATGTTCCGAATTCCTATCTGTTGAATTTTCCGGTAGTCTGCAGATATTCCGAATGCATGTTTCAATAGCAATGTGAGTTTAAACTTTGCATCAAATCCATCCACATCCAACGTCGGATCAATTTCAGCAAATCCAAGTTCCTGTGCTGTTTTTAATGTTTCCTGGTACGTTCCTCCGGATGATAACTTTGTGAGAATGTAATTTGTAGTTCCGTTTACAATCCCTTCCACCGAAGTCAGTAAGTCATTGTTGTAATATTCTTCCAGGTTTCTTAATACCGGAATAGCTCCACCGACAGCTGCTTCATACAAAAAAGAGACATTGTTCTCCCGTGCCAGACCGATCAATTCATCGAGGTGTTCGGCAATCAATTTTTTATTGGCTGAAACAACATTCTTTTTTTGTTTCAGTGCAGTCGTTACGATGTCATATGCAGCTGCAGAATCGTTGATCAGTTCCACCACCAGGTTAATCGACTCATCCTCCAAAATATCCTTTGGTGCAAACGAAAAGTGATCTTTACCAATTGAACGCGGTTTATTTTTATCTTTTACAACGATTTTTTTAATTGCTGCATTCTGGATTTTAGATTCGTTAATGACATTGTATAATCCTTCTCCGACAACTCCGAACCCGAACAATCCTATTGTTATTTTAGTACTCATGTTATTATTTTTTAGTGGTTATTAATTGTAATTGATCGTTGGCAAACCTGATAAATTCACAGGTAATTCATTTGCATAAAAAGCAGAAATACACCATGTAAGTTGCTCATATTCCAACAGGAATCCATCGTGACCAAAATCACTAGTGATCTGTTCGTACCGCGCATGTTGAATGTGTTCTGCTAAAAATTGTTGCTCCGAAACAGGAAATAACACATCCGACCCGATCCCGATGACCAGCGTTTTTGCACGGATTTGAGTGAGCGCATGTTCAACAGATGTTCGTCCTCTACCCACATTGTGCGCATCCATTGCTTTGGAAAGCAGCACGTAACTGTATGCATTGAATCGTTTTGCAAGTTTTTCTCCCTGGTAACGCTGGTATGAGCTTGCCAGAAAATCATCTGTTCGTTCGTTATCACTTTCTGTCTGATTAGCTGCGTAACCGGAATAGGAACGATAACTGAGCAATGCAATACTCCTGGCTGTTATCAAACCTTTCAATCCTCCCTTTGGGTTATCATTTCCGTAAGTCGGATCTGCATAAATGGCCAGGCGCTGGCTTTCATTAAATGCAATCCCATAAGCGGAGTGGCGGGCATTGGTTGCAATCAAAATCAGTTGTTCAATCAATTCCGGTTCAGTAATTGCCCATTCCACTGCTTGCTGTCCACCGATAGATGCACCAATTAGTGTGTTGATTGAATGAATCCCCAGGTGTTTTCTCAATAAGATATGGGCATTGACCATATCACGGATGGTAACACCCGGGAATTTGTCCAGTAACGGACGCTGGTTTAGTTGAGCGGTTAGCGGGCCCGTTGTCCCGTAATGTGATCCGATCGTATTTGCGCAAACAATGAACTGATCTTTCGGGTCGTACAGTTTTCCTGTTCCGACGATTCCTGACCACCACTCCTGTGCGTCACTGTTTGCGGTCAACGCATGGCAAATCCATACGACGTTGTTTTTCGATGTATTGAGTTTCCCGTACGTATGATAGGAAATAGAAAGATGTTCGAGTACTCCCCCATTCTCCAGATGTAAAGGAGTTTTGGTTGTATAACTATGCATGAAAAGTTGTGTTTAAATGTGGAAGCAGGAATACGATATACCTGCCGTACTGTTTAGTTCTGAGTCAAAAAATGATCAACAACAGCACATGACACCTTGTTCATGCAAAAGGTTACTGTTCGATTGGAACGAAGCTGAAGAAAACGGTTGTTTTGAAAAATGCTTTTTCATCTTACTTTAATTTATATTTTTCCGAAGCACTATTGCCCGGAACAGGAATTGGCACCGGTTTTCCAACCCGTCAATGGACGGACTTAAAGTTGGTTGCCAGAGGGTCTAAAAGTCCGTCTCTCGCCTCTTCTGTATAA
>DHNG01000045.1:75350-103418 GCA_002409405.1 Flavobacteriales bacterium UBA5422
GGTTGCCAGAGGGTCACAGAGCCTGTCTCTCACCTCTTCTGTATAAATCATATCGGCAAAGAATGCCGTTCACCGTTGTGAAATGATGGAGCAAAATAATGAAGAAAAAAAATAATCTCCAAATTTTTCTTTGTATTTGATGAAAAAATTGCCTGAATTACTGGTCGTAATGCCCTGTGTTTCTGCCGGAATCACGTTTATCACTAGCGATGTGTAAATCAAGTTGCGGGTAGGGCATGTTGATCTTGTATTCACGGAATAACCGGTCAATTTCCATTCGGATCTCGGAACGGAAGTTATTGATCTGCCAACTTTGGTCTGCCCAAAAAAGGAGTTCAAATTTCAGGTTATTCTGCTGGAAGTCGGATAATCGTACAATGACTTCGCTTGTTTTACTCACTTTTGTATGGCTCAACGCTGCTTGTTTGAGTAATCGCGTTACCAATTCGGTATCTGCCCCGTAAGCAATCGGAACTTCAATTGAAAAGCGTGACAACAGACTTCCGTGGCTCCAATTCTCAATGCGATTTTGTGTCAACTGTGTGTTGGGTAGAATCAGAACGTTTCCTTCACGTGTTTCAATTTTGGATGTACGAACACCGATCTTTACCACTTTCGCGACCAGCATTTCCTGTCCGTCCTGGTCCGGTAATTCAATGATATCTCCCACCATCAGGTTGCGTTCAACTAACAGTACAATTCCCGCGATAAAATCCCGGAATACATCCTGCAACCCTAATCCCACTCCGACTAAAATCCCTAATGACCCTGTCAACAAACCGGAAATGTTACTGAACAAAATCTTGGATGCGATGATGATCGCGATGATGTAGATGACGTATTTACTGAATTGAACGTACACATATTCCAATCCTGCATCGTAATCCTTTCGTTTTCTCAGGCGCTGGGTAATGATGAGCTGAAACAAACGAACGGCAAGTTTTGCCAGGTAAAACACACCAACAACAACAATAATATGGGAAAAACTTAGTTGGAAGTTCTTCGTTTCAATGATTTTATATTCCAGAAACATCCGAAAACTGACATCCGGATTTTGTGTTTGGAGCACCAGGAAAATGACATAACCGGCAACCAGGTATATGAGCTGACCAACTAATCGCATAACAATTGCCCGTTGCCCTTCCACACGGATATTGGATTGCGCCAGGTACCGCTTCAATCTTCTGTTGATCAATTTTCGGCAAACAGATGCCAACAACAGTGTGACAACTGTCAAGAGTATATTCCAAATGGTAATTTCGAAAGGTCCTAAATGAAAAAGTACTGTGCTCATAATGTTATCTCAATATCGTCCGTCCCAATTCTTTTGTAAACTGTAATTTGATTTTTTCCAATGTCACTTGTTCCACCAATAAAAGTGTCAACTCCTCTTCGTCCGGCACTTCATTTTTCAATGCCTGACGAATTTCATTGATCCGTTTTTCCAATTTATACAGCTTAAATGCATAGATTGCCTGGGGAACAGCCTGCTTCAGACGATCTCCGTCTTTTCGTGTCTCGATGTGGTGCTTGATGTACCAATTGTCACTTATTTCATGTTCATTGGCTTCAATATCACTTACCAGGCGAACAATTTCCTGGTCTTCCTGTCGTTTGAGTACAGACGAACGGTAGAGTTCATTATTTGCCAATCCTTCTGCATACACCTGATGAATTTTGGACAGGATCGGAGTATCAAAAAACAATTCATCTTCTTCCAGTTCATTACAAATGTATTGAATAACCGAGATTTCCGTTTCTTCCATCTGTCCATGTTCATTCAATGCCGTGACTTCTGTTGCCAATGGTCCGTAAAGCACCATCAGACGGATTAAAGCGAATTCTTCCGGTTGTATTTTAGATCCTAAAACGGGATCCTGAAATTCAGGAGTCAGCTCAGGATATGGTTCTACGTGTTGATGTTCAACCGGAAGATCTCTGATTTCCGGTTCATTGAATTCTTTCGCCAGGGTATTTTTCCTGATTTTCAATAGTTCGGCATCCAGTACAGCTTCCTGAATCTGGAACTCGGCAGCTATTTTCTGAATGAATACCGTCCGGGTAATCGAATCAGGAATTAACCCGACCGAATGAACAATGTCTTTGATCAATTCCGCACGCTTCAGTGGGTCATCACCATCATCCTTCAAAAGGATATCTGCCTTGAAAGAAATAAAATCCTGTGTGTGTTCTTTAATATAGGACTCCAATTCTGAAGTGCTTACTTTCTTGGAGTATGAATCCGGGTCTTCTCCATCCGGAAAAAGTACCACTTTTACATTCAAACCTTCCTGCAGAATCAGATCAATTCCTCTGAAGGAAGCTTTAATACCGGCAGCATCTCCATCGTACAGGATGGTGACGTTATTCGTATATCGTTTGATCAGACGAATCTGCTCTTTGGTAAGCGATGTTCCGGAGGAAGAAACCACGTTCTGGATTCCTGCCTGATACATACTGATCACATCGGTGTATCCTTCACATAAGAAACAGTTATCGTATTTAATGATGTCACCTTTGGAATAGTACAATCCATAGAGAATCTCACTTTTGTTGTAAATGATACTCTCCGGGGAGTTGAAGTACTTTGCAATTTTCTTGTCTGTAAATAGCGTCCTTCCTCCAAAGCCAAGCACACGACCTGAAACAGAATGGATTGGAAACATGACCCGTCCGCGGAAAAAATCAAAATTACGGTCGTCTTTGGTTTTCACCAATCCGACTTTCTCCAGGTATTCGAGTTTGTATCCTTTTTCTTTTGCTGCTTCTGTGAAATCCGTTCCTGAATTCAAACAATATCCCAACTGAAACTTCTCGATGATATCCGGGCGGAAACCCCGTTCAATAAAATAGGACAATCCAATGGACTTTCCTTCTTCTGTTGCAGTGATATTTTTCTTAAAATGCTCTTTGGCAAATTCATTGATGATGTGCAGGCTTTCCCGTTCAGAAATTGCAGCTTGTTCTTCTGATGTCAGTGGTTTGTCTTCCGGAATTTGAACGCCGTATTTATCCGCCAGCCATCTTAGTGCTTCCGGGTACGAGAAATGCTCTTTTTCCATCAGGAATGTCACCACACTTCCTCCTTTTCCCGTAGAAAAACATTTAAAAATCTGTTTCCCGGGGGACACCACAAAAGACGGTGTTTTTTCATCTGTAAACGGAGATAACCCTTTGAGGTTTGACCCTGCTTTTTTCAGGCTTACAAATTCCCCGATTACCTCCTCAATACGAGCGGTTTGCATGATGTCATCAACAATATGCGGGGGAATGTTTGCCATTTTTCTTTTGAATACTCAAAATTACAACAAATCTTTCAGATAGGAGGTATCCCGCAGGATGAAGTCAGATAAGTTCAATACCGGAGATTGGTTATTTACTGATCCACGTTTCGATGTATTGCAGTTCCTTGTCTTTTTGTTCAAGCAAGTCATCAATAGAATAGTCAATCGCTACGTGCGGCAGTACGCCTCTTCCCTTCTCAACACCCGGAAATGCATGGTCTACGTGAAAAAACGGAACCATCACCCTGATTTGAGACTTCGGTAACACAAACCAACTCATCAGAATCCCGTTGGAACCTTCATCCCCTCCGCCTGTTTCCGTTCCGATAAACTGAGCTGCTGTTTTGTGTTTCAGATAAGATGAAACCGAAGAAGCCATTGAGAACGTACCTCCGTTTGTCAATACAAAAACTGAACCGTTGAATGCATGTTTCCGGATCGGTTTATAGACCAGACTATTTGTCCGGTAGCCGGTAGAATCTTTTCTGTCAGGAATCAATGCAAACAGAAATTTAGTCAATGAATTTTTACTTTTTGGTTGTAACACATCTTTGGATTTCTTTCGATCGGATTCGTAGAAATGATAGCTGAACTTCTCCCGCATCAAATACCGCAGGAAGTAATTTCCGTTGGGGAAATAACCTCCTCCGTTTCCACGCAGGTCAATCACCAGATGATCAACTCCAGCTTCGTCGATTTCTTTGAAAATTGCCTTGTATGTCTTTTTAAATTTGCGTGTGTCAAAGCTTTTCACCCGGAGAACACTCCATTTTGAATCCCTTTGAAACGCATACAATTCCACATGCTGATATTCTTGTTTGAGCTTCCAGCGAGTGGTATCCAACAACTGCTTTGTTTCTTGTTTTTGAGGAAGCATTGTTTCGGCAGGAATTATTATTTTTTCAGCAGTACCTTTCTGCTTATATTCCACGTCATACATCGGTTTGTGTCCATACAAAAATCGGTAATACGTCCGGAAATTATCCTGAATACTGTAATCAACAAATGATTCATGTAAACCGTCTCTCGGCTGAATATCCTCTAATTCCCGGATGATTTCCGTTATTGGTTTACCGTCAATGGCAACCAACTCTGCTCCTATCAACTGATTCATTCCATCCACATGCATTTCTTTGATGTACATTTTCCCCGCCACGTAGTACACATCAAACGGGATGAATGCATAAGTTGCGCGGAAATATGCATAACTTGTTTCAGAAGGAACTGCAACCGTGTGTCCGCATCCGATTCTCGCCAGGTAATTTCGAATAAGTTGATGCAATTGTAATTCAGAAATACTATCTTTTATTTCCTTCAGCAAGGTATCAGCGTATTCTTCGAGGGCTTTTTCAGTTGAAAACTGATAGAGTGCCGGATGGTATTCACGCAATGCTTCTATGAGTGAACGGAAATCACTTTTGGCTGCTTCCGCACTCAGGGGCTGAGGCTCCCGGATTACATCCTGCCCGTTTAAATGAAAAGTGGTACTTGTTAAGATCAGTAGGAAGATGAGTGTTTTCATGTTGATTCGTTGAATGATTAGTTATCAATGTATGGATTATGAATGACCAATGATGTATGTGGAAATGTACATAATTAATTTGACTATTTATATCCTTCTTAATGAACAATAGTGAATAATTAAAGTTCTATTGTCTGAACTCGGATGTTGCATGAAAAAGAGGTAATCGTAAACAAAAAATCCTTCAGTGATGTACTGAAGGATTTTTCCATTACTTGTCAGTATTATTATTTATGCCAACACTTTCGGTGCTGCATTCTTAATCGCATCACTTGTTTGGTCAGCATATTTTTCGAAGTTCTTCACAAACTGCCCTGCCAGGCTATTTGCTTTCTCATCGTATGCAACTTTATCTGCCCACGTTTCACGCGGATTCAAAATTTCTGACGGAACGTTTTCACAAGAAGTCGGGAATTCCAATTCGAACACCGGCAGTTTTTCATACGAAACATTGTCTAGTTTTCCTGTCAATGCTGCAGTGATCATTGCACGTGTGTAGCTCAGTTTCATACGGCTTCCTACTCCGTAAGATCCTCCTGACCATCCGGTGTTGATCAGCCATACTTTAATATCTGTTCCTTCCAGTTTCTTCCCAAGCAATTCAGCATACTTAGCCGGGTGTAACGGTAAAAATGCCGCCCCGAAACATGCTGAGAATGTTGTTGTCGGTTCTGTTACTCCTACTTCCGTACCTGCCACTTTCGCCGTATAACCGGACATGAAATGATACATCGCCTGTTCTTTTGTCAAACGGGAGATCGGAGGCAATACTCCGAATGCATCACATGTCAGGAAGAAAATATTTTTAGGCGCAGAACCAATGGACGGTACTGCTGTGTTTTCGATGTGCTCCAACGGATAAGAAACGCGTGTATTCTCTGTGATTGAATTATCTTCATAATCAGGAGTGGAAGTTCCGTCAATAAAGCCAATGTTTTCCAGAATCGCACCAAATTTAATTGCGTCGTAAATCTGAGGTTCTTTCTCACGGGATAGGTCGATTGTTTTTGCATAGCATCCTCCTTCAAAGTTGAATACCGTGTTATCAGCCCATCCGTGCTCATCGTCACCGATCAAACGTCTGTTCGGATCGGATGACAAGGTAGTTTTTCCTGTTCCTGACAATCCGAAGAAAACTGCCGTATCACCTCCTTCACCAATGTTTGCAGAACAGTGCATGGACAATACGTTTTTTTCGTGTGGAAGGATGAAGTTCAACACAGAGAAAATTCCTTTTTTAATTTCTCCTGTGTATCCTGTCCCTCCGATGATGATCATTTTCTTAGTGAAGTTCAATACAGCGAAATTGTGCTGGCGTGTTCCGTCTACTTCAGGGTTTGCCATAAAATCAGGTACACATACAATGTGCCAATCCGGTGTAAAATCTTCCAATTCAGCATCCGTAGGACGCAAAAACATGTTGTTCGCAAAATGATTTGACCAAGGGAATTCGGTAATTGTACGGACATTCAAACGGAAATTTTCGTCTGCACATACATAGTTGTCACGCACATACACGTCTTTTTCAACCAGGTATTCTTTCATGCGATCGTACAATGCATCAAATTTTTCAGGTGAGAACTTGATATTGATATCTCCCCACCACACTGCATTTTCTGTTTTTTCGTCACATACCACGAAACGGTCTTTTGGAGAACGTCCGGTAAATTCACCTGTTTCTACAGCGATTGCTCCTGTATCAGTTAACATTCCTTGTCCCAGTAAAATAGTGTCTTCCACTAATTCTGCAGGGGTTAAATTCCAGAATTGATTGCCCAACTTATCGAGCCCGATAGATGTTTTTAAATCTGTGTTTTTACCCAACTTTCCAAACATATCCATAATTGTATCCTATTTTTAGCTATGCTATTATTTTCGCCACAAATTTAGCGGTTCTATTTGGATGAACGTCCAAAACAGGCAGATATTTTCCAACAGGCATTCTAAATATTGTTAACAACTTAGTGTTGATGTTAGAAGCTAGATAGTAGACGTTAGATATTGGAAGATAGACACTAGACGTTATAAGTGGAGAGTGATAAAGTTGAGAATGGAAAGTTAGGAGTGAAATGATGGTGGTTAATCACCTCGGTCTTATAGTTTGATTTTTAGTCCGTACTCTTGTTTCATGATCAATAATGCTTCGGCATTTCCTTTGGCATCGTCGACAGGATTGTGGGTGTGTTTTGTTTTTCTCAGGTGTTTGAAATTTTTAAACGTATCCTGAATTAATCCTTTGTATAAGCTCCCCAGGTTTTGAGAACTGAATCCGAAGGGATTTTTACCTGTAAAATGATGAAAATACCAACAGATAAACATCCAGTCAAACCCGTTATTGTCACTGATAAAAATCGGTTGATCCTTACAAACTTCCCGAATCCATTTTGCGAAATTTTCCATAACGATTTTCGGTTCTTCAAAGGTTAAGGTTTCTTCACGGGAATGTCCGGAAACAGCTAATGCTTCAGGAATAAACTGATCGGAAACAGGGCGCAGTTTCCCATAAAATGTTTTGTCCAACTGCTGATCAACAAGGACTGCACCAAACGAAATCATTGAATAATCTCCCGGAATCGGTCCGTCGCTTTCGATGTCTACCATGATGTATGCCATGCAATTTTTTTTGATGTTACTTATTTCTTAACTCTTCTTCCTGTTGTTCTTTAATCCTGAAAAACATTTCTTCTGAGACTTCCTGACTGTATGCAAACAAGTCTTTGAGTTGCACACCTTCCATCTTTGCAAACGCAAACGCAGCAGATTCTATTGTCAGCATTTCAAACCGGGCATTTGTGAGATCTGCCTCTGTAAAGTCACAGGTTTTTATACCGCCATTCAAAAATGTGGCATTACGCAAATTTGCATTGCGGAAGCTTACATACAATGAACAATTTTCAAACGTAATTCCTTCCAGGTTTTCATTATCAAATGACACCTCTTCCAGATCAAGGTATTCAAAATACCGTTGTCCCTTTCTGTAGGCTTCCAGTAAATCATTTTTCTGGTCTTCAAAGGAAAGCAATTTAAGAATTTCCCCTGCTTCTGGTTTTTCACGATGCCCGTTTGGCTCCAACTGGTATTGGAAAATATGTTTATTGTCTTTTGCTAGCCATTGTTGTTTTGCAGATTCAGCTGCCAGAACTGAAGAAAAACGAAAATGCATCAGGCTTTCTGCCTCATTTTCATAACGCGTTACCTCATCGGCAACAAACCCGGGGATGATTCGCTTGTATACGGTCCAACTATATCCGGATCTCAACGACTTCAAAACACTTCCATACGCAAGTCCTCCGAACTGATTTTCCAATTCAGCGATGATTCCTACGTTAGAAGTGTCCCAGGCATCTATGATTGTATACGTTTTCTCTACCATGTTTCCACTCGTTTGTTCCTTATTTAAGCTGGATAAGTTTTGCTTCAAACAGGTTCAATTGTTCATTGAATAATCCATCATTCAGAGAGATAGACACAATTCCCTGTTCGTCCCAATGTACAGGAAATTGCGGGAACAATCGCACATGCTGAACATGAACTTCATCAAGCGGATCCGCCATGAAACAAACAACCAATTCCGCTTGTGCATACCTGCGAATCTTCCAATGCTCCAGATCCCACCAGAAAAGTCCGGAACCAATCTCTGTAATTTCCCAATTGTTGCGCTGTAGTACCTGTTGAATGTATTGTTTGTATGTCATTGGGTTTTACTTCAATTCTCACTGAATCCGTTCATATGCGCGCTATCTTCCATTTTACGGGCATAATCAGAAAGGTATTTTCTACTGTCTGTTTTTGCCTGTCCGATATATAGCTCTAAGAGTGGAGAATTAATCGTTTTTAATGCCTGTAAAACAGCCATTTTCTGGTACTCATCCATTTCCCCATGTATATTTCTGTTCCAAAACTCAACTGCATACGCTTCTGTTTTATCCGGCTGTAATTTTGCAAACTCCATTAACGATCTCCTGCTGACGTACTCATCTTCATCATTGACAAACTGTTCAAGTAGTTCATGAGCAAGCACTGTATCTGTCACTTTATGTAATTGCAACGCCATCTGCCATTTTGCATCTCCTTCTGCGGTTAACACACTTTCTTTCGCCAATGTAACAATAACTTTTTCACTCAGGCAATAGGTTAGATTTTGGGTTTCATAATCTTTCGCAATAATAAACAGCAATTGCTGTGTTTCTGCTGTTGACCACTCATCAGGATCTGTACTTTGGATGAATTCTTCAAATGCCTGGTATATCTGACTCCAATGTTCGTAATTAAATTCCCTGAGAACTGAAGCGGGTTGCATATTCCTCCATCTTTCAAAACGCTTAATTTCCGCGAATAATTGATGTTGCCTTATTTCGTCTGTTTCATTTTCCATGTCGATTCCTTTCCTGGCAATTGGCTCTGCAATTGCTGTATTTTTTATATCCTTCAGTGGTTTTATCAGGCAAACCTAACAAATATGTAGCATTTCAACCGTTTAGGCATTGATTTTTTTACCTGGTGAACGTATTCCTTAGTAGAATATCCATCTTCTATTTGCCCGCCGGATGGTTCGATGATTTTATATTCGTAAGTTCTACCAATTGAATCTACAGCTAACGAGTAAAATCTAACGAACAAAACAACATTCCAATTCATTTTCATCAAAACAATCCGTACCTTTGTATCTCTAAAAAATAATCAATATGAAAGTTCCGGTTACCATATATTCAGAAATGACTCCCAATCCGTCGACAATGAAATTTGTTGCCAATAAGTACTTACTTGGAACAGGAGATTCTGCAGAATTCAGAAACAAATCAGAAGCAAAAGGTTTTTCTCCGCTGGCAGAAGAATTGTTTTCCTTTCCTTTTGTAGATGGTGTTTTCATCGCCGCTAACTTCGTTACTGTCACAAAAACAGATAATGTTCCATGGGATTTTATTACGATGGAACTACGTCAGTTTATCAAAACATGGATCGAAGACGGAAACGATGTATTAATTGCTATGCCTCAAAAAACGGCAAATGTTGAAGCAAAGGTAGAAACAGAAGAAAAAGCATCCATTCTGGCAAATCTTTCTCCATCTGAGTTTGATGATGCAATTTCCAACATTCTGGATGAATATGTACGTCCGGCTGTAGAAAATGATGGTGGTGCAATCGATTATTTAGGCTTCAATGACGGTACTGTATCTGTGATTCTGAAAGGTTCATGCTCCGGCTGCCCTTCGTCTACAGCTACGCTGAAAGGTGGAATTGAGAACCTGTTGAAGCAATACATCCCCGAAGTAACGGAGGTGGTTGCGATTAACGGTTAAGTGAGTCGAAAGTGAAAAATTGAAAGTGGAAAATTGAAAGTGGAAAGTGAGTTATTATACACATTTTCCACTTTCAATTTTATAAACTGCTACAAAAAATCCGAAGTTTGTCGTATTTTTAAGATTGGTTAAAATTTCCAATTTTGTACTAATAAAACAGTAGAATATGACCCAGATTATAAAAATTGCTATTGCTGAAGACATTTCCAAACTCGCTCAGGCCTTAAAGGAAAAAATAGAACTGGCCATTGAATTCAAAGTAGTAGAAATCGTCTCCAATGGTTCTGAAATGGTCAAACGACTGGAAAACAATCATGCTGTTGATGTTATTTTCATGGATATCAACATGCCGGAAATGGATGGTGTGCAGGCAACGGAAATTATTTCCAATCGCTGGCCGAATATCAAAATCATCATGTGTACGGTTTTTGACGATGAACAAAATATATTTGAAGCGATTATGGCAGGCGCAAGTGGATATATTCTCAAAGATGAACCACCGGTCAAAGTTCACAAATCTGTTTATGAAGCGCTGGAGGGTGGTGCTCCGATGAGTCCGATGATTGCAAAAAAATCATTGACCCTGATTCGAAAAGGAAAACCAAGTGAGCTGATTATTGAAAAAGATTATGAGTTAACCAAACGGGAACTGGAAGTACTGGAACAAATTGCCAAGGGGCTCAGTTACGATCAAATCTCCGACAATTTATTCATCAGCTATGGAACGGCACGAAAGCATGTCGAAAACATTTATAAAAAAATGAAAGTCCACAACAAAGTTGAAGCGTTGGAAAAAGCAAAAAAAGGCGGATTAATCTAACAAAAAACAGCTGATTTTCACAAATCAACTATTTTGCAATCATTCTTTTGCCAGTCACCGAAACCGTTTTATCTAAAAAAATTTTACTTTTGGTGTAAAACTTTCATTTTTAAACCTATGCGCTCATTTGTTCTGTTTCTGACATTTATTACTTCTCTTTCAGTTATGGGTCAACCGGAAATTGATGCCTTAAAAAAAGCATTCCCTAAACAAAAAGGAAAAGAAAAAGCGCAAACACTTGTCGATTTATCATTTTACCTGGCGGCATCTAATCCGGAAGAAGCTAAACAATATGGCCGGATGGCGGAAAAAGAAGCAAAAGTTTTAAAAGATTCAGCCTTTCTTGCCACTATCTGGAACGACTGGAGTTTTGCTTATTTCTACAGTGGTGATCTGGATTCGTCGCTACTCCTCAATCAACAGGCACTCGAATACCGAACCAGGTTGCGTGATACCGTAGGAATGGGAAAATCGCTGAATAAGATTGCAAACACATATTACGAAAAAGGGCTGCACGATAAATGTCTTGAAGCCAATTTATTGAGCTTAGATTATTTTAAAAAGACTGGACAAGAGCAATTAATCGGCCAGGTATACACCAATATCGCCAATGTATATGAACGGATCAACCGGTATGAAGAAGCATTGAAATTTCACCTGCAAGCGATTGAATTATTGACAAAATATGGCAACCAAGTCGGTGTCATTACTTCCAAGATCAACGCTGCAAATTGTTATCGGAAATTAGGTGATGCAACAACATCCCGGAACATGTACCTGGAGCTTATTCCTGAAATTGAAGCGATTAAACACACTGAATACCTTGCTGGAGTTTACCAGGGGCTAGGGGTTTTGGAGCGTGAACAGGGAAATCTGGAAAAGGGAATTGAGTATTATAAAAAATCATTGGAAAAATACGAAGAGGTCGGTGTCAACAGTGGTATTTCTCTCGTAGCTGTCAACCTGGGAATGAGTTACCTGGATAAGAAAAACTTTCCGGAAGCAGAACAATACCTGAAAAAGGGGCTGGATATTGCATTGGAAATGGAATCGAATTATAATATCCGTCATGCCTACAAAGGATTGTTTCGCCTGGAAACCTTGAAAGGAAATAATGAAAAAGCCGACGAATACTTCGAACTGTACGTTGCACAAATGGATTCCATTTATAACCAACAGTCCAACAAAGCCATTTCGGAAATGAAAGTGAAGTTTGATACCGAGAAAAAAGAATTAGCACTTCAGGAAGAAATCATTAAAAACAAAAATAAGACCTTATTGCTTCTTGTATTGATCGGTGCGATTGTCATTCTCATTGTCATTATAGCACTTATCATTCAACGCAGGAAAATGGATCGTCAACAATCGACGATTACCAGTTTGCAAAACCTGGAAACTGAGCGGAACCGTATTGCACGGGATTTGCACGATAACCTGGGAGCGGAATTAACCATGATTTCTTCTAAACTAGACATGAAAGCATTCCGTACGACCAACGAAGCGGATAAAAAAGATTTGGAAGACATCCGGAGCATTTCCTCCAATGCCAATTTTGTACTGCGGGAAACCATCTGGTCTATCCATAAACAGGAATTAACAATCGACGAATTGTATCGCAAAGCAGAAGAATATGCAAATAGGATTCTCGGGGGAAGAGAAATCCGCGTTGCTGTTGTTGCTACAGATAAAAATACCGTTCTCTCGCCTGCATTGGCGCTTCACTTGTTCAGAATTATTCAGGAAGCAATCAACAATGCTTCAAAATATGCCAGCTGCACAGAGTTACGCGTGCTGATCAATGCTTCAAGAGTAGAAATCATGGACAATGGAAAAGGATTTGATTTAGAAACAGCAAAAAGAGGATACGGATTACAAAACATGGAGCAGCGTGTGAAAGAATTTAACGGAACAATCACGATTGAATCGAAAGAAGGAAAAGGAACAACTGTGATTATAAATTATGCCTGATAAACTATTAAAATTGCTTCCTAAATCAACCGTTGCAAATAAGATCATTACCTGATGGATACATCCGACAAAAAAAATTCAACCGTTCTAAGAATACTGTTACTGACATTTAGCACCGTTTTACTTACATTCATTGTCATCAAATTAGGATATGGGTACATTGATTCGCAACAACCGAATCCTATCAACGAATTTGAGAAAAAGACACAAACAAACCTAAATGTATTACTTTGGCTCATTTCAATAAGCCTTATAATTGCCATTTCTTTTGCTGAGAGACCCAAACCAACTCTGAAACAAATTAGTACTAATAGTACTCTTCTTCTTGCCGCACTCATTATCTTTTTCATCTATAGCGGTATCGTCATCGCTCCCTGGGGAATCCGGTACAATGTGGTTCTCTCGTTGCCATTTTACATCATTCCTGTTCAGATAATTTTTTATAACCTGTTATACAAACACCAAGGAAAAATTTGGCTTATATGCACAATTTCTATTTATCTAGCCGTTTATCTTGTGATGTACTACATTATGAAATCTGTAGATGATGAATTTGAAAGATGGAAGCAAACAATCATTCCAACTATGAGGTGGGACTTAGACCACAATAACGCAAGCGCAGTTGTAGAAAGATTTGGAATTAAAATGGATTTTGATTCTTCTTTTTCTTTATGGGCATTTATGAACGATTGTGTTCTTTTTCTTTTGCATTTATTCTTGTTTCTCAATTGCTTGTTTTCTTTTATTGGGTATCGCTATAGAAAAGAAAAAACACAATTTACACCGAAACCATAAAAAGCATGTATTATTGCATTAAATAATGGATAAGCTATGGTCGAAACACTTGATTTTTCTAAAAAACTGGTTTTTGAAGGTCATTCCGGTGCGATTTATTCGCTACAATACGACGGGCAATTCATCTATTCCGCCAGTGCTGACAAATATGTTGTTCGTTGGAATTTAGCTACAGGAGAACAAGACAAATTTGCTATTCGCCTGCCCGCTACCCCCTACTCCATTCAGTTAATTGATCAGCAGTCAAAACTCATCGCCGGGCTATCAAACGGAGACATTCACATTTTTGACCTGGCGGAACGAAAAGAACTGAAATTCTACAAACTTCATAAAAAAGGTGTTTTTGCACTGGCGGAAAATCCGTTGAAGCAGCAATTTTACAGCGCTGATGGCGACGGAACTTTATCTGTTTGGGATGTGCAAACATTGGAATTATTAATCCAGCTTCCTTTTGATTGTGGTAAAATCAGGAGAATCATTCCTTCAAAAGACGGCTCTCTGGTTTACATCTGTTGCCAGGATGGAAATATCAGATGCATTGACACAACGTATTTCAACCTCATCGATGTGTTTTTTGCACACGAAGGTGGTACTGGAACAGTACTGGAATGGGATAAACAGATACTGCTTACAGGGGGAAAAGATGCCCACATTAATCTGCTGGATATTCCTTCTAAATCTTATTTTAAACGAATCCCTGCCCACAACTATATGATTTATGACCTTATTCGACTTACAGATCAGCTGGTTGTCTCTGTAAGCAGGGATAAAACAATCAAAATATGGAATACGGAAGATTGGTCTGTTTTGCAACGCCTCGACCTTAAAAAAGGAGGACACCGGCATTCGGTCAATTGTGCAGTAAAAATAAATGATAGAACATTTGCTACGGCTTCGGATGATGCACGGATAATTGTTTGGGAAGTTAGTAGTGGAGAGTGATTTAGTGGGGAGTTGGAAGTGGGGGGAGTAATTATCAATGTTCAATTATCAAAACTTGGGAACAAGAAATTCCTTTGTAACATTTGAGCATTCATACCTCATAATTGAAAGTGGAAAGTGAGTGGATGAATTATCAATGTTCAATTATCAAAACTTGGGAACAAGAAATTCCTTTGTAACATTTGAACATTCATACTTCATAATTGAAAGTGGAAAGTGAATGAATGAATTATCAATGTTCAATTATCAAAACTTGGGAACAAGAAATTCCTTTGTAACATTTGAGCATTCATACTTCATAATTGAAAGTGGAAAGTGAGTGGATGAATTATCAATGTTTAATTATCAAAACTTCGGGACAAAGAATCGGCTTACCAACATTTGATAATTGATAATTCACCATTTATAATTGATAATTAATCAAGCCATTCTTTTTCCAACGTTTCCTGTAGTTCCAACTCGCCTGTTTCCGTGTTGATTTTTGATAGAAAATGATCCATTCCATTTGTCAGCAGCAAGTAATCAACCTGTAATTCTCGATTATATTGAGCAATCTGAAACAACACTTGTTTATTTACCGGTACAGATACGGCTTTACATTCGACAATCATTGCCGGCTTTCCATTTTTGTCTACCACAACAATATCACAACGCCGCGACAAACCATTTACCCGAATACTGAATTCAGAGGCAATTCGTTCAACGGGAATCCGGATGGTTGCGATCAAATAATGAATTAAATGCTGACGCACCCATTCTTCAGGAGTAAGTAGTAGTGATTTCTTACGTACAACACACCAAACATACAATTCACCTTGCCTTTTTTCAAGTTTCAATGGTGCTTTCGGTAAATTCAATGGTTGAATGACATTCATTACTGCCCTCTTTTCAATCCCATCAATAACAATTCAATGCTTTTGTATTTTAAATCAAATACTTTTCCGAGTACTTCACTCGTCAGGTTTCCTTTGTATATATACACTCCGCTTCTGAAACCAAGATCATTCGAAATCAAATTCTCACAACCTCCTGCATTCCCCATTTCCAATAAAATAGGTGAGAAAATATTGGAGAGTGCAAACGAAGCTGTCCGGGATATACGGGATGCGATGTTCGGAACACAGTAATGAATAATGCCATGCTCAACAAACGTCGGTTTTTTGTGATTGGTTACCCGGGATGTTTCAAAACAACCTCCCTGATCGATACTTACATCCACAATAACGGATCCCTGTTTCATCTCACGCACCATTTCTTCTGTAACAATACATGGTGTACGCCCCAGCGGAGCACGCAATGCGCCAATTGCAACATCTGCTCGCATCAGTGCTTTTGCCAGTACTTTCGGCTGGATCACAGACGTATAAATCCGTGCTCCGATGTCATTCTGCAAGCGTCTCAACCGAGACAGTGAATTATCAAAGACTTTGACATTTGCCCCCAGACCAAGTGCTGCGCGGGTTGCGTATTCTCCCACTGATCCGGCTCCGATAACCACCACCTCTGCAGGCTGTACTCCGGAAACACCTCCCAGCATCATCCCTTTTCCATTACTGTACTTGGAAAGCAATTCTCCCGCAACCAATACGGAAGTCGTACCTGCCATTTCACCCATTGTACGTACAACAGGAAATACACCTTCTTCATCGCGGATGTAATCCCAGGCAATTGCAGTGATCTTTTTATTGATTAATTTCTGAAGAATCTCCTTGGGTTGAATCGAAATCTGTAGTGCGGAAATCATGGTTTGGTTTCCCGGCATCAGATCGATTTCATCTTCGGACGGTGGAGCTACTTTGAAGATAATATCACATTTAAAAACTTCTTCCCTGCTATAGCAAACTTCTGCTCCTGCTTCACTGTATTCCCGGTCTGAAAAGTTGGCTCCTTCTCCGCTTTTTGTCTCAATTTTAACACGATGACCATTGGAAACCAGCAAAGAAACAGCTTCCGGAACCAAGGCTACTCTATTTTCCTGAAAAGATGTTTCCTTTGGAATACCAATGTGCAAACTCCCTTTCTTTCGCGCGATTTCAAGCATTTCTTCCTGAGGAAGTAAACTCCCTTGCTGCATCAGATGTTTGAGTAATTCCGGATCGGTTTTCATATTCCAACAGTTTGTGATATTTTGGTTACACGAAGATACGACCAAAAAGCGTTCGTTCGCCAAAGATGTTGTTTTTTAAAGCAAAAATATGTGAACAAACAGCAATTGATCACGTACTCAGGATGCTCTTTTTTCAGAAATTCACTACTTCATAGAAGAAAAAAATAGCTCTTCTGATAGCTATAGATTTTATCTATATACTTATTGTTTTTTATAATTGAACCCAAGTGAAAAAGGTGTGTATCTTTGTCTCGGAAATAAATTAATAATCACAATAAAAACAAAAACGTTATGAGTATTGTAGGACAAAAATTCCCGTCTCTTTCAGTAAATGCAATCGATGAATTGGGAGATACATTCAAAATCAATGTATTTGAAAAAGCTGTAAATGAGAAGAAAAAAGTACTGTTATTCTGGTATCCAAAAGATTTCACATTTGTTTGTCCGACAGAAATTCACGCTTTCCAGGAAGCTGCTGCTGAATTTGCAAAAAGAAACACGATCGTAATTGGTGCTTCATGTGATACAGCTGAAGTTCACTTCGCATGGTTGAACACGACAAAAGACAACGGAGGAATTGAAGGAGTACGTTTTCCATTGATCGCAGATTCAACACGTGTATTGGCAGAAGAACTGGGGATTTTGGATTACGACCAGTTTGACGAAGAATCAGAAGGAGACAATGTTCCTTACCGTGCAACGTACCTGATTGATGAAGACGGAACGGTATTCCACGAATCAATCAACCACATGCCATTGGGACGTAACGTAGCTGAATTCATTCGTTTGGTTGATGCATATGCACACGTTCAGACACATGGAGAAGTTTGTCCGGCAAACTGGGAAGAAGGAAAAGAAGCAATGAAAGCAAACAGAATCAGCACTGCTGAATACTTGAGCAAAAACTAAAAACTAAACGACATGTTTACAGAGTTAACGGAAGATACATTAGAGCAGTTATTGAACAGCAACACCAAAGTGATGGTTCAATACGGAGCATCGTGGTGCGGTAACTGTAAAATCACCAAACCGAAATTCAAACGCATGGCGGAAGAGAACCCGGAAATCGAGTTTTACTACGTAGATGCGGAGAAATTGCCGAATTCACGTCAATTTGCGGATGTCTCCAACTTGCCTACTTTCGCAGGCTTTGTAGACGGAAAATTGGTAAAACAGGCGCAGGGAAACAAAGTAGAAATCATTCAGGAGATCAAAGATGCGGTTGCCGGTAATTAAACACATGATTGGCTTCATCGAGCAAAATGATGAAGACTATATCCATGAAACATTGGAAACACTGGAGCACTTAATTGATGCACCGGGATTGAAAGATGAAGAACTGGATGTGATCGGGGAATTGCTTTCCAACTTTTCAGGTGCCATTGAGGTGCATGGAGATATGAAAAGTAATGGGAAATCGCAACGGGATGCCTTAAATGACTTCATGAAGCGCGTTACCGGATCAATTGACAATTAACCAGATTTAGGTTGCTATAGAAAAAGGCTTGTAAATTATTGCAAGCCTTTTTTATTTTTTGCTACTTTGCGAAACAATGAAGTACATCTGTCTGATCATATTGTCCTTGGTTCTCAGTTGGAGTTCTGCTCAAAACTATTCCAAAAACATTGATTTCAGCAAACTCAACATCCAGTTTGAAGATGCTTCAGCAGAATTAAAACCGGAATACCTTCCATTGATTTACCGCCTGGCTGACAGCTTAATAAAAACTCCGGATTTACATGTTACAATCAGAGGACATGTGTGCTGTGTCAAACGAAACGGGCTGGCCAAACGCCGTGCGAAAGTAGTGCGTGATTACCTGCTATTGTTCGGAACACACAAGGAACAAATTACCACTGTGGGAATGAAAAATTCCATGCCAGTTGTATTTCCTGAGAAAACAAAAGCTGACGAACTTGCCAATATGCGGGTTGATTTTGTATTGAAAAGAGAATAAGTCAAATTTCCGGAACATGGATACAACAGTACTTGAAACAGAACGAATTCGTCTGAAGATCATCACTCCGAACGTGGTCAGGGAACTCGTTGAAACACATTCAGAACAACAACTAAAAGAAGTTATGAACCTGGATGAATCCGGGTATGAAAAGCTTCTGAATATGTACGAACAGGGGATGGAAACACACCGCATTTCACTCCTCTATTTTTTATTGATCAAAAAAGAAAGTAATGAGCTCATCGGAGAATGCGGATTTCACACCTGGAACAAAGCACATCAACGAGCAGAAGTATTCTACTCACTAAAAAATGAATCAGACAAACGAACAGGTTATCTGAGCGAAGTACTTCCCGTTGTGCTGGATTTTGGATTTAAAACCATGAAACTGCACCGCATTGAAGCCCTTGTTGCTGACTGGAACATTGCATCGGTGAAACTCTTGTTAAAAAATAACTTCATCAAGGAAGGAACATTGAAAGAACATTACCTGGTCAACGGGGTATTTGAAGATTCTGATTGTTATGCACTCATCAACAAGAGCAAGCACCCATACACTAAATAATAAGAGTACATCCGGTTAAAAGCACCGGTTATCATTTCAAAAAATCCTACCTTTGAGAGGTTGTATGATTTTATATCCATGAACAGATTAAAAACGGTTCTTTTTATATTGCTGTCCTGTAGTTCACTACATGCACAACATCCTATCGTACAGCACATACTTACTGAAATCAAACTGGATTCACTCGTCAATTTTGTTGAACAGTTAACAGGAAGTAAACCTGTAGTTGTCAACGGGCAATCGACAACAATTAGTTCGCGCCAATACCAGAAGCCGGGAAATGAAATTGCATTTCAGTTCATGAAACAGGAATTACAACGATACGGTTATGCCATCGACTCCTTTAAATTCAGTTCGGGGGGCAAAAACCTGTTCGCCATCAAAACGGGATATGAATATCCGGACAGGTGGTTGATGCTCGGAGCCCATTACGACAATTTACCACTGACAACAATTGCACCGGGAGCAGATGACAATGCCAGTGGATGTGCCGCAGTACTGGAAGCAGGAAGGGTACTTTCAAATTATGACTTTCCCTATTCCATTGTACTCGCTTTATGGGATGAAGAAGAGCCCGGTTTGTTGGGGAGTACTGCGCAAATGCATCGGATCGGGTCGAAAGGTGAAAAACTGGCAGGATACATCAACCTGGATATGATCGCCTGGGATGGAAACAATGATTCGGTTGTTGACCTGCACGTCAAACAGATTAATCATTCGGATGCATTAAAAAACAAAGCCATTTACTGCAATTCGGTCTATGACCTTCAAGTTACCTTGAATGTGGTTGATCCGGGGTTTTACTATTCCGATCAATTTCCGTTTTGGGAAAACGGTCATTCAGCAATTGCAATCAATGAAAATTACCTGCAGGACCTGAATCCGCATTACCATTCGGCAAGTGATGTGATGAGTCATTTCAACATGAGTTACTTTCTGCGATGCGCCAAACTCGGAATTGCAACGCTTGCAGAACTGGCACTGGATATGGAAGAAGATTACGGAATCATAGAAGATGCCTACGATCTGGTGAAAATCTACCCCAATCCCTTTCATGAACAGCTGACGTTTCGCACCGTAACAAAAAATGAATTGATCCAGAAAATTGTACTTGTTGACTATACAGGGCAACAATTATTTGAAAGAGAATACAACAACAAGTCTGTTGTTTTAACGGATCAGGACTATCTGCGAAACGGCGTCTACCTTGCAACCATTTTCACTTCCAATGGCAGTTATGTTCGTAGAATTGTTAAATTTTAGACGCATTTAACTGTCAAACAACAGGTAACCGATCAACTTTTTTCTGCTTTGCGAATCTTACACACCAAAATTGTCCTAACTTTAGTGCAAATTACTGACTTTATGAAATACATTCTTTCTCATATCCGGTACACATTTATTGTGTTACTGATTGCCACGTTCAACGGAAATGCTCAAACGATTAACGGTTCATTCGTACATGGAGGTATTACGCGTACCTATTCCTTTTACGTTCCTGCTTCTTACATACCCGGTCAGGCTGTTCCTTTGGTTTTAAATTTACATGGTTATACGTCCAACGGTTCTCAGCAATCCATTTACGGGAATTTTAAGCCCATCGCGGATACTGCTAATTTTATTGTTGTGCATCCGGACGGAACAATTGATCAGATGACCAGTCAACGGTACTGGAATTTTGGAATTTTTGGTTCTACGGTAGATGACCTTGGTTTTCTGGAAGCACTCATCGATACCATTTCCGCTCATTACACGATCAATCCGAATCGTGTTTACAGTACGGGCATGTCAAATGGAGGTTACATGAGTTATTATTTGGCTTGCCAAAGCAATAAATTTGCTGCTGTAGGATCGGTAACGGGATCGATGTCCGTACCAATGTACAACTCCTGCACTCCCTCCAACCCGATTCCAACGATTCAAATTCACGGGACGAATGACCCAACGGTTCCTTATTCCGGCAATTCAACATCAAAACCGGTAGAAGATGTTGTTCTTTTCTGGGCAGATAAAAATGCATGTAACCTGACTCCGGTTATCACATCGGTTCCCAATACCAATACAACTGATGGAGCAACTGCAGAACGCTACCTGTATGCAGGAGGAACAAACGGACACACCGTGGAGTTCTTTAAAGTAACAGGTGGAGGGCATACATGGCCGGGAGCACCGGTTCCGTTACCGGGAGCTGGAAATACATGTATGGATTTTAATGCCAGCAAAGAAATCTGGCGTTTTTTCAGTCAATACCAATCATCCGGGCAAGTGGGAGTCACAACAATCCCAACAGCAGATTTTGCAATTTATCCCAATCCTTCAGAAGGAACCATTTATTTTGATTCAGAACTGCGTATTGAACGTGTTCGTATCTTTGATTTACAAGGTCGTCTGATGGAAACAATTGAAGCAGAAACGATTGCGTCAATTGACTTGACTGCGTTAAACAAAGGAAATTACTTATTGGAAATCAGCGGAGAGAACTTCCGGATGATGAAGAAAATCACGCATTCTCCATTCTGACTTAAAACAACAGGTCGATTTCTTTTTCCAATTGCGGAAACAGTCCAAGCATTTGTTGCTGTGTGAACAGCTCAAAGTCTTCAAAATCGAAACCAGGGGCAACGACGCACGATACCAATGAGTAGGAATCTTCTTGTTGTACAGAAGCACCGAAAACAGCACCTGCAGGAACTAAATATTGAGGAATTTCCCCATTTTCCAATGCATTACCAACAACTGTTGCTTTGTACGTTCCGTTTTCAATCGTATGCACTACAATCGGGCTTCCTGCATGATAAAACCAGAATTCATCGCTTTTGATACGGTGCCAGCTGGAAGTTTCCGAAGAAGGCAATAAAAAGTAAATGACCGTTGCAAGCGATTTTTGTGTCTGTTCTAATGTAATCTCCGAACGATAGGTTTCCACAAAATACCCTCCTTCCGGATGTGCTTGCATCTTTAATTCCTCTACAATTTTCTGAATCGCAGCATTCATCTACTCAATTGGTGTTTTGATAGGACTTCCTTTGATTTTGATCAACGGGAAAAAGTATTTTATCTCCAGTGCGATATACGATCCGTCTACACGACCTTGATTCTCTGCATCTGTTTCCAGGTAAAAGCCACCATATGAATACGTAGACTTCAGATAGAATAGTGATTCAAACGGTACACGGGCTGCTGCCCCCAGATAGAATGTTCCTGCCTTGGGTGTTCGGTATTCAAATCCGATGTTACCAATTGCTTCACCGATTACTTTTTTTCCTAATGCCCTTTGCTCAAACGTATGGTCGTTATCCGGCATATTTTTCACTCCCGATACTGTTGGATTGTATGATAGAGCCGCTCCGACAGAAACGTTCATATAAGCTCTTTCTGCTAAACGAATATAAAACAAGGCACTTACCGGGATGTCATACGTCAGGTATCTGAGTCTTGAATTTAAAAACAGGTTGGAATCAGGAATCGAATAATCGATCAAATAATTTCGTTGTGTCAGATTAATTCCTGTCTCCAGGGCAATTAATTTTGTTAATCCGATACGCACAACCCCACCAAACGAATAGCCGGTGGCTTGTGTCAATGTTGTATTGAATCCTTCCACATTACTGTCAAATGTTGTTGTCCCGATGAATACTCCCGGAAAAATCGGTTTGACCTGAAACCCGAAATAAGTAGGAATTTTCTCTTTAACGGTTTGAGAAAAAGAGACCTGTATACAAAGTAAAAATAAAACTGCTAATCTGAATTTCATCGTGTTATTTCCTGCAAAGATGCCATTAATTTTCACAAATAACGGTATTTTTAGCCCATTTGTTGTATCTCAACAATCAATTATTACTACAGAAGAAAAAATAAATAGTAATCTATCGATAATAATTTGCTAAATCAGAATAAAGGCGGTAATTTTGTACCCCATTTTTAACAACAGATGATCGATACGGATTTAGAAACAGCAAAAAGATTATATCCTTTCCAGGAAGACACAGTAAACACCATTATCGAAGAGCTGAAATCCAACGGAGATAATTTTAATTTACTCTACCAGCTACCGACAGGAGGAGGTAAAACTGTCATTTTCTCAGAAATAGCAAGACGTTACATTGAGTTGTGGGGGAAAAAAGTACTGATCCTGACGCACAGAATTGAATTATCAGTTCAAACTTCGAAGCAATTGTACGCCATTAACGTCAATAATAAAATCATCAATTCGGAAGTAAAGACCATTCCGGATCAGCATGAATATTCCTGTTTCATCGCAATGGTTGAAACACTGAATAACCGTCTGCAGGAAGATGAAAACTTTATTGAAAACATCGGTCTGGTTATCGTGGATGAAGCCCATTACAATAGCTTCCGAAAAATCTTTCAGTTCTACAAAGGAGGAAACATTTTGGGAGTAACGGCAACACCACTGAGCAGTAACCGCGTACTTCCATTAAATGACAATTACAACAAACTTCTGGTTGGAGAAAGTATTGCCTCATTGATTGAAGGTCATTACCTGGCAAATGCTGAAACATACACCTACGATGTCAATCTTCACGGATTAAAAATCGGTACAAACGGTGATTTTACTGTTAGCAGTTCTGATGTTGTTTACGGCAATTACTTTATGCAGGAAAAACTGTTGTTTGCCTATGAGGAAATTGCTGTGGGGACAAAAACATTGATTTTTAACCCGGGAATTGAAACCTCTATCCGTGTAGAAGAGACTTTTAAGAAAAGAGGATTCCAGATACGTCACCTGGACTCAACATTTTCGGACAAAGATCGTAAAGATGTTCTTCAATGGTTTAAAGAAACCAAGGATGCCATTCTTTCTTCCGTAGGGATTCTTACCACAGGATTTGACGAACCAACGGTTGAAACTATTATATTGAACCGTGCAACACGTTCCCTAACCTTGTATCACCAGATGATCGGAAGGGGATCGAGAAAACTACCGAAAAAAGACAATTTCAAAGTCATTGACCTGGGGAATAACGTCCGTCGTTTCGGATTGTGGCAGGATTACATCAACTGGCAGGACGCTTTCCGTTTTCCGGATCGTTTCCTGGAGTCGCGCTTGTCAGAATCGGATGATGTGGAATTTGAGGTGGAATTTGAATTTCCTAAAAAGTTAACGGAACTCATTGATACGGTTAAGCTGGAGGAATTCAACATGAAAGACATTTATTATGAATGTTTGGATTCCGGAGACAAAGGAAAAGCTGCTGTTGATCAGTCATTGGAGAATCATTTCGAAGTGATTCGAAGTGCTTCAGGAGATTTTTACGATGCGCTGGATATCCAGGAAGCCTTGCAGGATCATATTGAACACCGCCTGAAACAGTACACGAAGTGTATCTCTAAAAGTACCAATAATTATTTCAAATATTTACAAGAAACATACAACCGCCAGCTGAGACAAAAGTTGCGCGAAGCATTGGATGATTGATTGTCTTTAGAATTTGATAAAAATCGGGGAGCAACTGACTAGAATAGTTACTCCCCTTCATCTTCTCCTGAGTATACAACTGATTAGCTACCTAAAAAATTACAAATCCTAACAGATTGTTAAAGGCGCAAAAAACTTCCCTTCGGTTGCATTGCTGTGGTTTATTTAGAGTAATTTTGTATCTCTCATTAGAACAACAATTATGTCATCAGTACTAAATACCATAGAAGAAGCAATAGAAGACATTAAAAACGGAAAAGTCGTGATCGTAGTAGATGACGAGGACCGTGAAAATGAAGGAGATTTTATTGCAGCAGCAGAATGTGCTACGCCGGAAATGATCAATTTTATGGCTACACACGGACGCGGGCTGATCTGTACACCGTTAACCGCTGAACGATGCGATGAATTGGCATTGAACCAAATGGTCACAAACAACACAGTACTCCACGAAACGCAATTTACGGTATCTGTCGATCTGATCGGGCACGGGTGTACAACAGGAATTTCTGTTCACGACCGGGCAAAAACCATCAAAGCATTGGTAGATCCGGCAACAAAACCTTCGGACCTAGGACGTCCCGGACATATTTTCCCATTGCGGGCAAAAGAAGGCGGTGTTCTCAGAAGAACCGGACACACAGAAGCTGCTGTCGACCTGGCTCGTTTAGCCGGATTTGCACCTGCAGGAATTCTGGTAGAAATTCTCAATGAAGATGGTACAATGGCACGTTTACCTCAATTGGTAGATGTTGCAAAGAAATTTGACCTGAAACTGATTTCCATCGAGCAATTGATTGAATACCGTATGCACAATGAATCCCTGATCGAGCGGGAAGTGGAAGTTGAAATGCCGACAAAAGCAGGTGAATTCAGAATGGTTGCCTACAAGGAAAAACTGACGGATCAGGATCACCTGGCACTGATCAAAGGAGAATGGAAAGAAGACGAGCCGGTATTGGTGCGTGTACACTCTTCCTGCATGACCGGAGATATTTTCGGTTCTTGCCGGTGCGATTGTGGTCCTCAATTGGAAAAAGCCATGCAGATGATCGAAGAAGCCGGAAAAGGTGTCATCGTATACATGAACCAGGAGGGACGTGGAATTGGTTTGCTGAATAAATTAAAGGCATACAAATTACAGGAAGAAGGATTGGATACCGTAGAAGCAAACTTACAGCTTGGATTTAAAAGCGATCAGCGCGATTACGGTGTCGGAGCACAAATTCTGCGTGACCTGGGGGTTACCAAGATGAAACTGATGTCCAACAATCCAACGAAACGTACCGGATTGGTCGGTTACGGGTTGGAAATTGTAGACAATGTGCCAATCGAAATTGAAAGCAACAGCCACAACGAATTTTATCTACAGACAAAACGCGATAAAATGGGTCATTCACTCAAACTGGTCAAAAAATAAATTGGTGATGATTTCTCCCGGTAACGTTGAGTAACGGGAGGAATGAACCTTCTAAAAGACGACTCCTTATGCTTACTGCAAAGAACATACATAAAAAATATGACCACCTGGAAATCCTGAAAGGGATCAGTCTGGAAGTGAGTGACAGTGAAATTGTTTCGATTGTCGGATCTTCAGGTGCGGGTAAAACTACTTTGCTGCAGATATTAGGAACATTGGATAAACCTGATCAGGGTATCCTTGAGATTAACGGAATCAACCCGTTTCAGTTATCTCCCAAAAAAATTGCTGCATTCCGCAATCAACACATTGGCTTCATTTTCCAGTTTCATCAGTTATTACCCGAATTTACAGCACTGGAAAATGTCTGTATTCCGGCGATGATGAACGGTAAATCAATAGCAGATGCAAAAAAACTTGCTCTCCCCCTACTCGATCGCCTGGGATTGAGTCACCGAAGTGAGCATAAACCCAATGAATTATCAGGCGGTGAACAACAACGTGTTGCCGTAGCCAGAGCATTGGTTAACAAACCAAGTATTATCTTTGCCGATGAGCCATCCGGAAACCTGGACACGGAAAATTCAACCTTGCTTCACAACTTGTTTTTTGAATTGCGTGAAGAATTCAAGCAAACGTTTGTCATTGTTACCCACAACGAAGACCTGGCAAAAATGGCCGACCGGATGATTACGATGAAAGACGGGTTGGTGATTGGTTAATGTTATCAAGCTTCTTTTGTTTTTGTGTTGATTTTCTTGTTAATAAGCACACGAATAATTAATTCGAATATCTGTTTTGTTTCTCGCAAAGGCGCAAAGGCGCGGTTCAGTGTAGAATAGTATGTATTTTTACGGTATCAAAAAATAATCAATGACTCCCGACGAATTAAAATCCTTTCTCGACTTCAAAGCTGAACAATACGAAAACACGGATTTCATTGAAACAGATCCGATACAGATTCCACATCGGTTCTCGAAGAAAGAGGACATTGAGATCAGTGGCTTTTTGCTTTCGACTATTGCCTGGGGAAATCGTACGATGATTATCCGGAACGGGAATAAATTGATGGAGTTGATGGAACAGGATCCGCATCAATACATTTTAGATTTCACTTCACGCGATCTGGAATTTGTGCACCGGACATTCAATTCCCAGGATCTGGAATTTTATCTGCGTTCGCTGAAAAACATGTATCATTCAGGAGGATTGGAACAGGCATTTTCCGGGCATCCTGAAATTGCAGGGATAAAGGGGCGAATTGTCAATTTTAGAGATCAGTTTTTATCTGCTGACCATGAGTCACGTTCTGAAAAACACATTTCCAGTCCGCTGAAAAACTCTGCCTGCAAACGATTGAATATGTTTCTCCGTTGGATGGTTCGCGATGCACAAAAAGGGGTTGATTTCGGGATTTGGAAATCCATTGATGCATCTGAATTATATCTTCCACTGGATGTTCACACGAGTAAGAATGCCCGCAGGATTGGTATTTTAAGCCGCAAACAAGATGATTGGAAGGCGTTGGAGGAATTGATGGGACATTTACGCTCGTTTGATGAGAAAGATCCTGTAAAGTACGATTTTGCGTTGTTTGGTTTGGGGGCGTTTGAGAAGTTTTGATACAATTTATTTCTCGCTAAGACGTGAAGACGCAAAGGGATTACCTAAAGGATGAAGATAAGTGGAGGATTTTGGAGAAGTTTTGATGTGCTATTTTTTGTTATCTGAAAAGGTTTACATAATCTTTAAACATATATAATCGACCTCTTTTTGCACCTGTTATTTCATATAAATATTTAGTTTTTCAAGATCTTCAGCTAATTAAGAAAACAAGCAAAAACTTAATTAGTTAACTACGCTCTAAAAAAATGACCCATTTATTTAAAAACAAAAAAGGATTGCCAAACTGACAATCCTTTCTTTAGTAGCGGGGACACGACTCGA
>DHNG01000045.1:103479-119783 GCA_002409405.1 Flavobacteriales bacterium UBA5422
AAAAACAAAAAAGGATTGCCAAACTGACAATCCTTTCTTATTTCTATAAACAATTTAATTATTCTTTATCTTCTTTTTCTTCAGAAGATTCTTCTGATGCTTCAGGAGTTTCCTCAGCAGCAGCTTCAGGAGCTGTTTCAACTGTTTCTACTTCTACTGCTTCAACAACTTCTTCTGTTGCTGTTGCTTCTGTTTTAGCAGCACTCGCTCCTCTTCTTGAACGACGTGTTGTTTTCTTCGCTTTTTCGTTTGTATAGATTTCGTTGAAATCAACCAACTCGATCATACACATTTCAGCGTTATCCCCCAAACGGTATCCTGTACGGATAATACGTGTGTATCCTCCCGGACGATCAGCAATCTTAGGAGCAACTGTTCTGAACAACTCAGTAACAACGTCTTTGTTTTGCAAATAGCTGAAAACTGTTCTTCTATTGTGAGTAGAGTCGTCTTTAGACTTTGTCAACAATGGTTCAACATACGTTCTCAAGGCTTTCGCTTTTGCAACAGTCGTAGTGATACGCTTGTGCAAGATCAACGAAGAAGCCATGTTAGACAGCATCGCTTTTCTGTGAGAAGCTGTTCTACCCAAATGGTTTACTTTTTTTCCGTGTCTCATTTTATTTAATTTCGTAAGTAACGGTTAATAAAATCCTTTTTGTATCGCATGGATTTTACCACCTATTACGCCATTTTACATTATTAATTGCGATACTAATCTTTGTCTAATTTGTATTTAGAAACATTCATTCCGAAGTTCAATCCTTTGTTTTCAACAAGGTCTTCCAACTCCGTCAGTGATTTTTTACCAAAGTTACGGAACTTCAATAAATCGTTCTTGTTGTAAGAAACCAAATCACCTAATGTTTCAACGTCTGCTGCTTTCAAACAATTCAATGCACGTACAGACAAGTCCATATCTACCAATTTAGATTTCAACAACTGTCTCATGTGCAATGAAGTCTCATCAAACTCTTCTGTTTCAGCTTTCACTTCACTGTCAAGTGTGATGCGTTCGTCAGAGAACAACATAAAGTGGTGGATCAAAATTTTCGCTGCTTCTTTCAAGGCATCTTTCGGATGAATTGATCCGTCAGTAGTGATATCCAATACTAATTTCTCATAATCCGTTTTTTGCTCCACACGGTAATTTTCGATTGAATACTTCACGTTTTTAATCGGCGTGTAAATAGAATCAACAAAGATAGTTCCAAACGGAGCATTTCCTGTTTTGTTCTCTTCAGCAGGAACATAACCACGTCCTTTGTTGATTGTCAATTCCAATTCCAATTTAACAGAAGCATTCAGATTACAGATAACCAAATCAGGGTTCAATACCTGGAATGCAGATGTGAACTTACCCAAATCTCCTGCAGTCAATTGTTCTTGTCCGGAAATCGTCACTGTTACAGCTTCATTATCCGTCCCTTCAATTTGCTGCTTGAAACGTACTTGCTTCAAGTTCAGGATGATTTCAGTAACATCTTCTACCACTCCTTTGATTGTTGTAAACTCGTGGTCCGCACCTTTCATCTTTACAGAAGCGATAGCAAATCCTTCCAATGAAGAAAGTAAAATACGACGCAACGCGTTACCAACTGTGATACCATATCCTGGCTCCAACGGACGGAATTCAAATTGTCCGTGGTGCTCATCGGATTGGATCATAATAACCTTATCCGGTTTTTGAAAATCTAAAATTGCCATTTTGTTTGTTCTTCTTTTTTAATTGTCTTGCAGTTGCGCGGTCGGAAAGAATGAAGAAAGTCAATCAAACCCTTTAGCTGCAATTCAATGATTAATTTATAATTTATTACTTCGAATACAATTCGACGATCAATTGCTCTTTGATGTTCTCAGGGATCATTTCACGAGCAGGAACAGATAATAATGTCCCTGACATTGTTGCTGTATCCCAAGCCAACCAATCGTATTTTTTACCGTTGGAAGAAAGTGTTCCAGTGATTGTCTCCAATGACTTAGACTTCTCTCTTACTCCAACTACATCTCCAGGCTTCAACTGGTACGAAGGAATGTTTACAATCTCACCATTAACAGTGATGTGTTTGTGCGTTACCAACTGACGAGCAGCTCTTCTTGAAGGCGCTACACCAAAACGGTAAACAGTGTTATCCAAACGTGTTTCACACAATTGTAACAAAATTTCACCGGTAATTCCTGGTTTCGCGTTTGCTTTCTTGTACATGTTAGAAAACTGACGCTCCAAAATACCGTATGTGTATTTTGCTTTTTGTTTTTCACTCAACTGAATAGCGTATTCAGATTGTTTTCCTCCGCGACGCTTGTTCGGACCGTGTTGTCCCGGACCGTAAGCACGTCTTTCCAACGCTTTATCCGGACCGAAAATAGGATCACGGAAACGGCGTGCAATTTTTGATTTTGGACCTGTATATCTTGCCATTTTACTATTTGTTTATGAAAAGGTGTCGTGAATTAAGGCTTTTCCTTCGACGACGTTAGTCCTTTTCCGTTATTAATTTACTATACGCGACGTCTTTTCGGCGGACGACAACCGTTGTGTGGTAATGGAGTTACATCAATGATTTCAGTTACTTCGATACCAGAGTTGTGGATAGAACGGATTGCAGACTCACGACCTGCTCCTGGTCCTTTCACATACACTTTCACGCGACGTAATCCGAAGTCATGTGCTTCTTTTGCAGCATCCTCAGCAGCAACTAATGCAGCATAAGGAGTGTTCTTTTTAGAACCTCTGAAGCCCATTTTACCGGCAGAAGACCAGGAAATAACCTGACCAGCTCCGTTAGTCAAAGAAATAATAACATTGTTGAAGGTAGCTTGGATATGCGCTTCGCCCGATGCATCTACTTTGACGTTCTTCTTCTTTTTTTGATTCGACTTTGCCATTTTAACTAGCTATTGTTTTGTATTAAACTTAAAAACAGGTGAAGAAAAAATCTAATTATTTTTTCTTGTTTGCAACTGTTTTTCTTCTTCCTTTACGTGTACGAGAGTTGTTCTTAGTACGTTGTCCTCTCAACGGAAGACCAGCACGGTGACGAATTCCTCTGTTACATCCGATGTCCATCAAACGCTTAATGTTCAATTGGATCTCAGAACGCAACGCTCCTTCCACTTTAATTGTGTTGATTGCTTCACGAATCAAACCGATCTGATCGTCATTCCATTCAGATACTTTGATGTTCTCATCAATGTTGTTATCTTTCAAAATTTGAGAAGCTGTACTTCTTCCGATACCAAAGATGTAAGTTAATCCAATTACACCTCTTTTGTTTTTTGGTAAATCTATACCTGCAATACGTGCCATAATCTTCTATAATTATCCTTGTCTTTGTTTAAGTTTCGGATTCTTTTTATTAATCACGTAAACTCTACCTTTTCTTTTAACGATCTTGCAATCTGCAGTACGTTTTTTTACTGATGCTCTAACTTTCATTTTACTAATTTTTTAATATTTTGAGCTTCTACTTTTATTTATATCTGAAAGAGATTCGTCCCTTTGTTAAGTCATAAGGTGACATTTCTACTTTCACTCTGTCCCCAGGTAAAATTTTGATGTAAAACATCCGCATCTTACCTGAAATGTGAGCTGTAATTACGTGACCGTTTTCCAACTCTACACGGAACATCGCATTTGACAATGCTTCGATGATCGTTCCGTCCTGTTCAATTGATGTCTGCTTCGCCATACCTTAGAATCCGGATAATTCGTTTGCAGATCTTCTACCTTTCACGCGTGTCCCTTCCATTAATCCATCCATGTGGCGGTTCAATAAATACGACTCGATTTGCTGTAATGTGTCTAATACAACACCTACCATGATCAAAATAGAAGTACCTCCAAAGAACATTGCAAACTGACCGTTTACTCCGGCTAAGGAAGCAATTGCAGGAATAATCGCAATCGCTGCCAGGAACAATGATCCCGGGAACGTGATGCGTGATACCAATGAATCTATGTAATCAGCCGTTTCTTCTCCTGGTCTTACTCCCGGAATGAATCCACCGCTTCGTTTCAAATCATCCGCAATTTTCTTCGGATTGATCATGATCGCCGTATAGAAATACGTAAATACGATGATCAATACTGCCAAAATTACGTTGTACCACAATCCGTAAGGATCGCTCATTGCTGTTTGCAATTTACTTGGTGTTTCTGTATTGGAAGCAAATAACATCATTGGGATGGTAACAATTGCCTGTGCGAAAATGATCGGCATTACTCCCGAAGCATTCACTTTAATCGGTAAGTAGTTACGTGCTCCCTGTGCATCTTCAACAGATCGGGAACCAACAACTCTTTTCGCGGTGTTTAACGGAATCTTACGAACTCCCTGCACAATGAAAATAGTTGCCATAACAACCACCATGAACGCTACGATTTCAAGAATAATTTTAATCAGGTTTCCTTCGTTGATACCAACTTCGGAAATAAACGATTGCGGCAAACGAGCAAGGATTCCGACAGTAATCAATAATGAAATACCGTTACCAATTCCTTTCTCTGTTATACGCTCACCCAACCACACAGCAAACATTGCACCTGCAACCAATACCAGGATCGTCTGAACCCACCATAAAGTAGTTTCATCCGCAGGCATAGCTCCTTTACTTTTTACGTAAAGGGCCAGATAACTCGGAGCCTGTAAAGCACAGATCCCGATTGTTAGAATTCGTGTGTAGTTGTTGATACGTTTTCTACCTGATTCACCTTCATTCTGCATTTTCTGAACGGCAGGAACCGCCATTCCTAAAAGCTGCATAATGATCGATGCACTAATGTAGGGCATGATCCCCAGTGCCATAATTGAGGCATTGGTAAAACCTCCTCCCGAGAAGAGAGAAAGTAAATCTTCCAGTACATTTGCTGAACCAGCTTGGTTAGCCTGTGCTAACGCAGTATAATTTACACCCGGAATGATAATGAATGACCCCAAACGGTAAATCAAAATAAGCGAAAGAGTTAAGAGAATTCGCTTTCTCAACTCTTCCACTTTCCAGATGTTTTTTATGTTCTGTATAAAACGCTTCATTTTATAAAAATGTTGGCAAAGTTAATTAGATTTCTGAACAATTCCCACCTTTATTTTCAATTGCTTCTTTAGCAGATGCTGAAAACTTGTGTGCAGTTACATTAATCTTTGCAGTTAACTCACCTCTTCCTAGAACTTTTACCAATTCATTTCTGGATACCAATCCGTTTTCACGTAGAACTTCAGGAGTAATTTCCGTTACATTCTTACGATCAATCAGTGACTGGATAATATCCAAATTGATTGCTTTGTATTCTACTCTGTTTATATTTTTGAAACCAAATTTAGGTACACGTCTTTGAAGTGGCATCTGCCCTCCTTCAAATCCGATCTTTTTGCTATACCCTGATCTGGATTTCGCTCCTTTGTGTCCACGTGTAGATGTTCCACCGTATCCGGACCCTTGACCTCTTGCGATTCTTTTTCTGTCCTTAACAGATCCTTCCGCAGGAGTTAAATTATGTAAAGTGCTCATATCAAATCGATTTTTTAAGTTACTCAACAACTTCAATTAAGTGTTGAACTTTTTTAACCATTCCCAAGATTTGAGGAGTTGCTTCTTTTTCAACTATTTGATTCAACTTTCTCAATCCTAACGCTTTTATCGTAGCTTTTTGTACCGCCGGACGATTAATAGCGCTTCTTACTTGCTTAATTTTAATTGTAGCCATGTCTTTGTCTATTAACCATTAAATACTTTATCCAACGAAATACCACGTTGTCTTGCAACAGATACTGCGTCTCTCATTTGAGACAATGCATCGATTGTTGCTTTCACTACGTTATGCGGGTTTGATGAGCCCTGAGATTTCGCCAATACATTGTGTATTCCTACACTTTCCAATACTGAACGCATCGCACCACCTGCGATTACTCCCGTACCTTCAGAAGCCGGTTTCAACAATACGCTTGCACCTCCGAATTTTCCTTTTTGAGCATGCGGAACTGTACCTTTTAAAATAGGAACTTTAATCAAGTTCTTCTTTGCGTCGTCAATCCCTTTTGTGATTGCTTCTGTAACTTCTTTTGCTTTTCCTAAGCCATGACCAACGATTCCGTTTTCATCACCAACTACAACGATTGCTGAAAAAGAGAATGTACGTCCTCCTTTTGTAACTTTCGTAACGCGGTTTACGGCCACCAACTTATCTTTAAGCTCTATATCCGAAGATTTTACTTTGTTTACTGCTTGTGTCGCCATTTCTTAAAATTTTAAACCGCCTTCTCTTGCCGAGTCAGCCAATGATTTAACTCTACCGTGGTACAAGTATCCGTTGCGATCAAACACAACGCTCTCGATTCCGGCTTTTACTGCTTTTTCAGCAACTTCTTTTCCTACTACTGCAGCTTGGTCAGACTTATTTTTCTTTTCAGCTGCTTTGTTGTTGTAAGAAGATGCAGATACTAATGTTTTTCCTGTAACGTCATCAATTACTTGCGCATAGATTTGTTTGTTACTACGAAAAACGGATAATCTTGGCACCATAGAAGTACCAGAAATTTTCTTTCTGATTCTTCTTTTGATTTTTGCTCTTCTATTTACTTTACTAAATGCCATAACTTAAGTTTTATTTTTTACCTGCAGATTTTCCTGCTTTTCTTCTGATTTCCTCGCCTACAAACTTAATACCTTTTCCTTTGTATGGTTCTGGCTTACGAAGGGAACGAATTTTGGCAGCAACCTGACCCAAAAGTTGGTTGTCGTGAGACTCAAGTGTCACAACTGGTGCCTTACCTTTTTGGGTATCTGCAGATACCTTTACTTCATTAGGAATTTCGAATACATACGGGTGAGAATACCCCAATGCAAGCTCCAGGGTTTGCCCTGTTGCTGTAGCACGGTATCCAACCCCTACGATTTCCAATTCCTTTTTGAACCCTTCTGAAACGCCAACCACCATATTTTGAAGCAATGCGCGGTACAAACCGTGTTTTGCTCTATGGGCAGGTGCGTCTGATGCGCGGCTGAAAGTTACTGTTCCGTCTTCAATTGACAAATTCACGCTATCGGTATCGATAACCTGAGTCAATTCTCCTTTGGAACCTTTAACAGTAATAACTTTACCGTCAAACTTTACGTCTACTCCACTCGGGATGTTAACTGGGGATTTACCTATCCTTGACATTTTTGTTTTTTGTTAAAGATTAATATACGTAGCAAAGAACTTCTCCACCTACGTTTTGCTTTCTTGCTTCTTTGTCTGTAATTACTCCGTGAGAAGTAGAAACAATTGCAATTCCAAGTCCGTTAATTACGCGTGGAAGCTCTTGTGCTCCTGCATATTTACGAAGACCTGGTCTTGATGCTCTCTGGATCTTAGTGATCGCAGGAACTTTTGTCGAAGGATTGTACTTCAAAGCGATTTTAATAATCCCTTGCTTTGAATCATCTTCGAATTTGTAGTTGGTGATGTACCCTTGGTCAAACAAAATCTGCGTAATTGCTTTTTTTGTGTTAGATGCAGGGATCTCAACTGTTTTCAAACCAGCAGAACTTGCGTTACGAATACGCGTCAGATAATCTGCTATTGGATCTGTATACATATAAAAAAAATTGCGATTATGGTTTTCGGTATGCCATAAAAATGACATACCGAACCTTTAATCAGTTAATAATACAAAATTGGGCTGCAAATATATAAAAATATTTTTTACCAGCTTGCTTTTTTTACTCCCGGGATTTTTCCTGACAATGCCATTTCACGGAAAGTAACACGTGAAATACCAAACTGACGCATGTAACCTCTTGGACGTCCTGTAAGACCACAACGGTTGTGCTGTCTGTTTTTTGCTGAGTTAGCAGGTAATTTTTGCAATGCAATCATCGCATCCCACTTCACCGCTCCGATCTCTTCCGAATTATCAGCAGATTTCAACACCTTTACTAATTCTTCGCGTTTTTTCGCGTAACGTGCATGAAGTTTTTCTCTTTTGCGCTCACGCGCTTTCATTGATTCTTTTGCCATCTCTTATTTTTTTATAAATGGGAATCCGAATGCATCCAACAATGCTCTACCTTCTTCGTCTGTCTCAGCAGTTGTCACGAACGTAATATCCATTCCTAAAATGCGGTTCACTTTATCGATATCAATTTCCGGGAAAATGATGTGTTCTTTCACTCCATAGTTGAAGTTTCCGCGTCCATCAAATCCTTTCGGGCTTACTCCTCTGAAGTCACGAGTTCTTGGAAGTGCGATAGAGATCAAACGATCCAGGAAATCATACATGTTATCTCCTCTCAACGTTACTTTTGTTCCGATCGGCATTCCTTTTCTCAACTTAAAGTTAGAGATGTCCTTTTTAGAATTTGTCGATATTGCTTTTTGTCCGGCGATTCTGGATAATTCATCTACTGCAGTTTCAACAATTTTCTTGTCAGCTACAGCGTCACCCAATCCTTGGCTCAAAACAATTTTTGTCAGTTTCGGTACACGCATACTTGACTTGTATCCGAACTGTTCAGTCAAAGCAGGGATAATTTCTGCTTTATACTTTTCCTTAAGTCGTGGTGTATAACTCATTATTTAATCTCCTCCCCTGACTTTTTTGAATAACGAACTAATTTTCCATCTTTGTTCAACTTACGTCCAATGCGTGTAGCTTGTCCGTTGTGAACAACCATAAGGTTCGAAATGTGGATACTTGCTTCTTTCTCCACGATTCCTCCTTGAGGGTCTTGTGCACTTGGCTTAGAGTGTTTCTTAACGATGTTCACTCCTTCCACAATTGCACGGGATTTCTTTCTGTCAATCGCAAGGACTTTTCCTTCCTGATTACGTGACGTACCGCTAATAACCTTAACAGTGTCACCTACTTTAATGTGTAATTTCTGTTGCATAACTTCCATTCATTTAAAGTACCTCAGGAGCCAATGAAACGATCTTCATATAATCGTTTTCACGTAGCTCACGAGCAACTGGTCCGAAAATACGGGTTCCTCTCATGTCCCCCGCCTGATTCAAGATAACGCAAGCGTTATCATCGAAACGAATGTAAGAACCGTCTGCACGACGTACTTCTTTTTTTGTTCTTACTACTACTGCCTTGGCAACCGATCCCTTTTTAACGGCTCCAGAGGGCGCTGCGCTCTTAACAGCAACTACGATTTTGTCTCCTACAGAAGCGTAACGGCGTTTTGTACCACCCAATACACGGATGCACAACACCTCCTTCGCTCCGGAGTTATCTGCTACTGTAAGTCTTGATTCACTCTGTATCATTACTTAAAATTATTTAGCTCGCTCAACAATTTCTACTAATCTCCAGTTCTTTGTCTTAGACAAAGGACGTGTCTCCATGATACGAACTGTATCTCCGATGTTGGAGTCATTTTTCTCATCGTGGGCCACAAATTTAGTAGTTTTTTTGACAAACTTACCATACTTAGGGTGTTTTACTTTTCTTTCAACGGATACAACGATAGATTTGTCCATCTTATCACTTGTAACAACACCGATACGTTCTTTTCTTAAATTACGCTCTTCCATTGTAATCATTTTTTTGAATGACAAGCGATTAAGCTTGTTTTTCACGTTTTGTTAACTCAGTTTTCAACTGGGCAACCGTTCTTCTCATCTTGCGAATTTGAAGTGGATTTTCCAATGGAGAAACTTTGTGATTTAACTTGATTTTCGACAATTGTCCGCTCAAATCCGCAATACGGTTTTTCACGTCTTCAAGAGATAATTTTGTGATTTCTTGCTGCTTCATTTTACGACTATTTTTCTGGAACTACAAAATCATTACGGACAATGAATTTACACTTAACAGGTAATTTCTGAGCTGCCAGACGCATTGCTTCTTTTGCAATTTCGTAAGGTACTCCGTCCGCTTCAAATAAAATACGTCCTGGTTTAACAACTGCCACCCAGTGACTAGGAGCTCCTTTACCTTTACCCATACGTACTTCAGCTGGTTTTGACGTAACTGGTTTGTCTGGGAAGATACGGATCCATACTTTACCTTCACGCTTCATGTAACGCGTAACTGCGATACGGGAAGCTTCGATCTGACGGGATGTGATCCATCCCGGTTCCAAAGTTTTCAGCGCAAAAGATCCGAATGCTACGGTGCTTCCTCTGTGAGCAAGACCACGGTTTCTTCCCTTCTGTGCTTTTCTAAATTTGGTTCTTTTTGGCTGTAACATTTTTCTAAAATTTTACTGTCCTAATTACTTTTTCTTTCTTTTAGCACCTACAGGTTTTCTACCCTGTCCTCCTGTTTTCCCAGAAGATTGAGCTAGCCCAACATTTGGTGACAAATCGCGTTTTCCGTAAACCTCACCTTTACATATCCACACCTTGATACCTAAACGACCGTAAGTCGTGTGTGCTTCGGAAATTGCATAATCGATGTCTGCTCTGAACGTATGTAACGGAGTACGTCCATCCTTGTACATCTCTGAACGAGCCATTTCTGCACCATTCAAACGTCCGGAGATCTTAACTTTGATTCCTTCAGCTCCCATGCGCATTGTGCTCGCAATAGCCATTTTAATTGCTCTTCTGAAAGAGATACGTGCTTCCAACTGACGCGCGATACCATCTGCAACCAAACGAGCATCCAATTCAGGACGTTTTACCTCGAAAATGTTGATTTGGATTTCTTTCTTCGTCAATTTTTTCAACTCTTCTTTCAACTTGTCAACCTCTTGTCCACCTTTACCGATGATAACTCCTGGTCGTGCAGTGTTAATAGTAACAGTTACAAGCTTCAATGTACGCTCAATAATAATTTTAGCGATCGAAGCTCTAGACAAACGAGCGTGAAGATATTTACGGATTTTATCGTCCTCTACTAATTTATCTTTGTAGTTATCTCCACCGTACCAATTAGACTCCCATCCGTGGATGAAACCTAATCTATTTCCTATTGGATTTGTTTTTTGTCCCATTCTCTTACTTATTTAACACCATCAACGATAATGGTAACATGGTTTGATCTTTTTCTAATTCTATGAGCACGTCCCTGAGGAGCAGCCTGAATTCGTTTCAACATCGGACCACCGTTCACTTCAATTGAGCGTACGATCAATGTTTCTTCTTCAATGCTTTTCCCTTCGTTCTTTTGCTCCCAGTTTGCGATTGCGGAACGCAATAGCTTCTCAAGACTAACCGAAGCAGACTTGGAATTGTGTTGCAATATGTTCAGAGCCTTATTTACTTCTACTCCCCTTACAAGATCTGCAACTAATCTCATCTTTCTTGGAGCGATCGGAGAATCATTCAAACGTGCAATCGCAGTTGTCGCTTTCTCCGCTTTTAATTGTTTTGCTCTTAATTGTTTTCTAGCACCCATGACTTTGCTATATTAAATTCTATCTTTTCTTATCTTTTTTGTTTCCTCCATGGCCACGGAAATTACGCGTTGGAGCGAATTCCCCCAACTTGTGTCCGACCATGTTTTCGGTAACAAATACAGGAATAAACTTATTCCCGTTATGAACAGCAAACGTTAACCCGATAAAGTCAGGAGTAATTGTACTCGCTCTCGACCATGTTTTGATAACAGCTTTGCTTCCTGATTCCTGCGCCTCGTCCACTCTCTTGATTAACTTGTAGTGTACAAACGGCGGTTTTTTCAACGAACGACTCATATCCTAATTATTTTTTTCTTCTTTCGATAATAAACTTATCTGAATACTTCTTGTTAGCACGTGTTTTGTATCCTTTAGCCGGAATACCTTTACGTGATCTAGGGTGACCTCCTGCGTTACGTCCTTCACCACCTCCCATCGGGTGATCAACCGGGTTCATAACAACACCACGTACACGTGGACGACGGCCTAACCAACGCTTTCTACCAGCTTTACCGGAGATTGCCAAGTTGTGTTCAGAATTGGATACTGCACCGATTGTTGCCAGGCAAGTTGTCAAAATCATTCTGGTTTCACCAGAAGGTAATTTGATAATTGCATAACGACCATCACGCGCGTTCAATTGAGCGTAAGTACCAGCTCCACGAGCAATAGCACCACCTTTACCAGGTTTTAATTCAATGTTATGAATTACAGTTCCTAACGGAATATCACTTAAGAAAAGTGCATTTCCTACATTTGGTGCGGCATCTTTACCAGCTACTACAGTATCTCCTACTTTCAATCCTTCAGGAGCGATAATGTATGCTTTCTCACCATCTGCATAATAAAGCAAAGCAATGCGAGCTGTACGGTTCGGATCGTATTCGATCGTTTTTACCGTAGCGGGAACACCATGCTTACTTCTTTTGAAATCAATGATCCGGTATTTTTGTTTGTGACCACCACCAATGTAGCGCATCGTCATTTTACCGTCATGATTACGACCACCAGATTTGCTCTTTCCAACTACCAAAGACTTTTCAGGCTTTGCTGCTGTTACTTCAGAGTAATCGCTGATGATTTTGTGTCTTTGCCCTGGAGTTGTAGGCTTGAATTTTTTAAGACTCATTTCGTTTAACTACTTAAAAATTACTAAATAAATCAATCGTTTCTCCATCTGCAACTGTAACAACAGCTTTTTTCCATTGTTTGTTTCGTTGCTCAACGACACCTCTGTTTGTATATTTTACAGAGGATTTACCGCCACCATAATTCATTGTGTGAACTTCAGTCACCTGAACTCCGTACAATTTCTCGACAGCTTCCTTAATTTCCAGTTTATTTGCCGCTCTGTCAACTACAAAAGAAAAACGATTTGATTTTTCGCTTTGACTTGTTGCTTTCTCGGTAATAACCGGTTTTTTAATAATTGCTTTCATCTTTCAATCAATTTAGAATCTTTTCGATTGCTTCTATTGAACTTGTTGCCAAAACCACTTTCTTCGCGTTCAATACGTCGTACGTATTGAAAGACTCAGCAGTTACAACTTTAACTCTATCAAGGTTACGAGACGATTTGTATACGTTCTCGTTTTCATTCCCCAAAATGAACAATACTTTTTGGTTGTCCAAATTCAAACTGCTCAACAATGATTTAAAATCTTTTGTTTTTGCTGCGTCGAAATTCAAATCTTCCAAAATAATAATTGAATCTTGTTTCGCTTTGTATGCAAATGCAGACTTACGCGCCAATCGTTTCAATTTTACATTCAATTTGAAGTGGTAGTTTCTTGGTCTTGGTCCGAAAATACGACCACCACCTACACGTGTACCTGATTTAATGCTACCAGCACGTGCACCACCTGTTCCTTTTTGCTTTTTAATCTTTCTTGTAGATCCTGCAATTTCAGCTCTTTCTTTCGCTTTGTGCGTTCCCTGGCGACGATTTGCCAAGTGTTGCTTCACGTCCAGATAAATTGCGTGATCGTTCGGCTCAATACCAAAAACATCATCAGACAAGCTAACAGTTTTCGAAGTAGCCTTCCCTTTTACGTCAAATACTTTTACTTCCATTATTTCTGAATTGTTACGGTTGAACCATTAGCTCCTGGAACGGAACCTTTAACGATGATCAGGTTTTTGTCAGTTAACACTTTCAATACCTGAAGGTTTTCAGCTGTGATGCGTTTGTTCCCCATTTGACCGGCCATTCTCATTCCTTTGAATACTTTCGCAGGATAAGAAGCTGCTCCAATGGATCCCGGTGCACGCAATCTGTTGTGCTGACCGTGAGTAGATTGACCAACCCCACCAAATCCGTGGCGTTTTACTACCCCTTGAAATCCTTTACCTTTAGAAGTTCCGATGACATCAACGTACTCACCTTCTTCGAAGATTTCAGCTGTTACAACGTCTCCTAAATTCAAGTTATCGAAACCTTTAAATTCCACTAACTTCGACTTTGGGTCTGTGTTAGCTTTTTTAAAGTGACCTTTCAACGCGTTTGGAGTGTTTTTTTCTTTACGGTCTCCAAAACCAAGTTGAACGGCATCGTAACCATCTCTGTCTTGTGTTTTTACCTGAGTAACGACACAAGGACCAGCTTCAATCACCGTGCATGGTAAAATTTTACCCTCAGCACTATAGATGCTAGTCATTCCGACTTTTCTACCAATAATTCCTGGCATTACTTTACTTATTTAATTATTACTACTTAACAAAAGGCGCAATCCCGAAAACTTTCGGGACGCCTTTATATCTTTCTAATTTAAAATCGATCAGACTTTGATTTCAACGTCTACTCCACTTGGCAACTCCAAACGCATCAGGGCATCAACAGTCTTAGAAGAAGAACTGTAGATATCCAACAAACGCTTGTAAGAGCTCAATTCGAACTGCTCACGTGCTTTTTTGTTTACGTGTGGAGAACGCAATACAGTGTATATACGTTTGTGAGTCGGCAACGGAATTGGTCCACTAACAACCGCTCCTGTAGCTTTAACTGTCTTTACAATCTTTTCAGCTGATTTGTCAACCAAATTGTGATCGTATGATTTTAATTTAATTCTAATTTTTTGGCTCATTATACTATTGTATTATGCGTTCACTTTTCCGTTAACTTTTGCAATTACTTCTTCTGCAACATTTTTAGGTGCATCAGCGTAATGTGAGAACTCCATTGAAGAGTTTGCACGACCTGAAGTCAAAGTACGTAATTGAGTTACGTATCCGAACATTTCAGATAATGGAACGTCTGCTTTAACTACTTTCGCTCCGTTTCTATCGTCCATTCCTCTGATCACACCACGACGACGGTTCAAGTCACCTACAACGTCTCCCATGTTTTCTTCCGGAGTAACAACTTCCAATTTCATGATTGGCTCCAACAATACAGGGCTTGCTTTTTTCATAGCTGCCTTATAAGCCATTTTCGCACACAATTCAAATGACAATGAATCCGAGTCAACTGCGTGGAAAGATCCATCTAACAATTCAACTACAAAAGCATCGATTGGATATCCAGCCAATACACCGTTTTTCATTGATTCTCTAAATCCTTTTTCAACAGAAGGAACGTATTCTTTCGGAATGTTACCTCCTTTAATGCTGTTGATGAATTCCAATCCGGATTTTTCAGGATTTGTCTGAGGAGAAATTTTAACAACGATGTCGGCAAATTTACCACGACCACCTGATTGTTTTTTGTACACTTCTCTGTGATCAACCGGAGCAGTGATGTTCTCACGGTAGCTAACCTGAGGAGCCCCCTGGTTCACTTCCACTTTAAACTCACGCTTCAAACGGTCAACGATGATGTCCAGGTGCAACTCACCCATTCCTGAGATGATTGTTTGTCCTGTTTCTTCATCTGTACGTACCTGGAACGTTGGATCTTCTTCTGCCAATTTATTCAAACCAACACCTAATTTATCTTGGTCAGCTTGTGTTTTAGGCTCGATTGCCAATCCGATTACCGGATCCGGGAAGTCCATTGATTCCAAAATGATTCCGTGACCTTCCGCACACAATGTATCTCCTGTACGGATATCTTTAAATCCTACAACCGCACCGATGTCTCCTGCTCCTAACTCATCAATTTGATTTTGTTTGTTTGCATGCATCTGGAAGATACGTGAAATACGCTCTTTGTTGTTTGTACGTGGGTTGTAAATATACGATCCTGCAGGTAATTTTCCTGAGTAAGCACGTACGAAACACAAACGACCTACGAACGGGTCTGTTGCGATTTTAAATGCTAATCCACAGAAAGGCTCATCGTAAGAAGGCTTACGGCTGATTTCGTCTCCTGTTTTAGGATCTGTACCTGTAATTGCTTCCTGATCCAACGGAGATGGCAACAATGCCATTACGTTGTCCAACATTGCCTGAACTCCTTTGTTTTTGAAAGAAGAACCACACATCATCGGAACCACTTTACCAGCAATTACCGCTTGACGCAATGCAGCCAATACTTCTGCTTCCGTAATTGAATTCGGATCTTCGAAGTATTTCTCCATCAAATTGTCGTCAAATTCTGCAACTTGCTCCAATAAGTGCTCACGCATTTCTGTCGCTTCGTCAACCAAATCAGCAGGCATTTCAATTTCTGTAAATGTCATTCCTTTATCTTCTTCGTTCCAAACAATAGCACGGAAATTGATTAAGTCAATAACTCCTTTGAAATCATCTTCAGCACCGATTGGTAACTGCAATGGAAGAGAGTTACTTCCCAACATATCTTTTACCTGGCGAACAACGTTCATGAAGTCAGCTCCCTGGCGGTCCATTTTATTTACGAATCCTAAACGAGGAACGTTATAATTGTTAGCCAAACGCCAGTTTGTTTCAGATTGAGGCTCAACACCATCAACCGCAGAGAATAAGAAAACTAATCCGTCTAGTACACGTAACGAACGGTTTACCTCAACCGTGAAATCCACGTGTCCAGGAGTATCGATTACGTTTACTTG
>DHNG01000008.1 GCA_002409405.1 Flavobacteriales bacterium UBA5422
TTACCTAAATCAAAAGATACGGAGAGCCATGACTTGTCCCCTTTCTTGCTTTATCCGTATCTTTTGATTTAGGTAAATAGCCCGATTCCAATGTAAAAATAACATCTCCGCTTTCTTTGTAATGATAACCGCTTCTTACCATTTCAAACCATTTATCACCGGAACCAGTTTGTAATTCACTGGAGGTATATACGTTTTTAACACCGTTCCATTCACGAATGTGCTCTTTGACAAACCGGCACACTTCATCGTAATTCAACTGGTGTTCGCGCATCAGCCCTCTGTCTATATAAATGTTCAGGTTTTCTTCCTCCATGATCAACGCTGCACCAAATTTATCCATGACAGCTGTTTTTAGCTGCTTCACGGATTCGGAAAGAAAAACATATCCACCTGCTAATTTTTTATCAATCAGTAACTGCGGTACAGGAACAACCGCATGATCTGCTGTCAAAAACAAGGTATAACTACCTTTCCCAAGTGTCCGGTCCAATTCATTGAGTAAGCGCTCTAGTTCCCGGTCCAAACGCAAATACGTGTCCTGAATTTCTTTTGACTGCGGTCCGAATTCATGTCCGATAATATCTGTCGAGGAGTAACTAATACAGAGTATATCCGTAGATCCGTTCTGCCCCATTTTCTCAGCATGTAATGCCTGAATTGCAAAATCTGTCAGAAATGTATTGGCAAACGGCGTACAGGTAAATACATCATAGACATTCTCTTTTGTGCTTATTTTCGGCAAATCATACGGAAATACAGGCTCTGTTTTTCCGGGTAGCAAATGCTCATACGGAGAATTATCCGGTCCGCTTTGCACATACTGTTCAATCGGATGCAATGTATTCCATACCTGTTTCATAGATTTTTCGGGAAGGTCTTTCTTGTTAAAGTCAGTTACCCATTTCGGTAGTTCTGTTGTATAAAATGTACTGGTAATGAAATCTCCTGATTTGCTGTCAAACCAATAAGTACCATTACTCATATGTCCTCCGGGAAGAATGGCTCCCCTGTTTTTAATCGACATGGAAATGACCTTTGCACCAGGACGTTCCAGTTTCAACTGATCCGTAATTGTATTTACCTTTAACCTTACAGGAGAAAACTCTCCTTTTTTAGAATCAGATCCAACCGTTTGTACCAGTTTATCTTCTACACAATTAACAGCTGTCTTTGTAATCCTGTCGATCCAGTCATTTGCAACAATTCCATGATTAGAAGGCGTTGTCCCCGTATAAATAGATGCATGTCCCGGCCCCGTGTAAGTAGGGACATAATTATAATGTGTCGTTCTGCAATTGGTTCCCTCGTTCATCAAGCGCTTAAAGCCACCTTCCGTATACTGGTCCTGGAAGCGGTACAAGTATTCATAACACATTTGATCTACAACAATTCCCACAACTAATTTGGGTGTATCAGACTGTGAAAAAAGAGCGGTACTCAGGATGCTGAACAGCACAGTATTTAATGTTAAGATCGACTTCATGATTGTGTGAATAATTATACTTGTCAACAAAAATACCCTTTTTGTGGTATTGCAGAACCTTCATCGAAGATTTAATTTTGCGCTTATTTATATTTAATCTTAATAAAAGAGCGTCATGAAAAAATTTACATTTTGCGCATTATTACTTACAATTTCAACGAGTCTGAGCGCTCAAACTGCAGTTCAGGATTCGATCATTATGGGTGCCGGTTATGCAAATGAAGTATATTACACTTTAGAAAGCGGTGCTAAATCAGAGCAACTAGCAACAGACTGGCATATCGGATTTGCAACAGATGCTTATTCTGCGGCAATTATTACCAATGCCGGTCTTCCAAGCCCGGGAATGGGGGCTCCGGGAATGAGTATCGCTGTTTGGCCCGGAGGTACAAATGCAGATTTTGCGACAGTTGATACAGCAGGTTTTTCTACCTGGCCAAAATTGTATGATGATTCTTTGAGCTTTGAATTGGGGGCTTTTAACCAAAATTCTACTGGCGGAATGGATTACGGTTGGGGAACTTACAACCTGGCTACACATATTGCATCAGGAGATTCTGTATACATTGTAAAAGTAGGTACTGTTGCTTACAAATTGGACATTATTAAAAGACAATCAGGAACGTACACAATCCGTTATGCAAATGTAGCTGACGCAACAGCTCCTGAGATTACAATTCCTGCTTCAAGTTATAGTACAAAAGAGTTTGTATTCTTTAACCTGGTAGACGGACAAATCAAAGACCGAGAGTTGGCAGGATGGGATTTATGGGCTGTAAAATACTATGACTGGTACAATGGCGCATATCCAAACCAGGTAGTTACAGGGATTTTAACACACCCTAAATGGGAAGTTGCTGTTGTTGACGCTGGAACGGGAAATCAATCATCTCATATTGATTTTACTGCCGGAACATATGAAGGAGATAAGAAAAATGCAATCGGGCAAAGCTATAAGTCGTTAAACGGTATGAGCTGGACTGTTACAGATTCAGATGTTTATTATTTGCGTAATTCAGCTGGTGACGTTTGGAAATGGTACCCGACATCATTTGTAGGAACTTCTCAAGGAAAAACAGTATTCTACAAACAAAAAATGGCAACTGCAGGTTTGGAAACAGCGACAACTCAGTTCGTTGATATTTATCCGAACCCTGCGAAAGATCAATTGACAGTTGTTTTTGATTCAAAAGCAAGCAATGCAGAAATTATTGTACGCAACCAAATGGGGCAAATCGTTGCGGCTGAAAGCTTGAATACAACTACCGGAGTTACACAGCAAAAACTGGACATTTCTGCTTTAACTAACGGTGTGTACTTCGTAGAAGTAAACCAAAATGGCTTCTCTACAGTTAAAAATGTAGTGAAGTATTAATTAACAATTTAAACACTTATTTAGGGTAATGAAACATGTATTTTTATCAGCACTGCTTGTTGCAAGCAGTGCTGTATTTGGACAAACAAAGAAAGACCAGGACAGAGCTGCCATCCTGAAAATGGAAGGGTGCTACAAAGTAACGTTCTCATTCGCAGAAACGTTCTCTCCGAACAAGGATTATGAATATCATAATGACAGAAAGTACGAGCAAGCAATTGAGTACGTTAAAGTGGTGGAAAACACAGAAAACAAGGTTGTCTTGCAACACTTACTGATCGTAAATGATACGATGATCATCAAGCACTGGAGACAAGACTGGTTATTTGAAAACACTGCTTTGTTGACATACGACAAAAAAGTAGGTCAGGTAGAATCATGGAATAACATCACAATTCCTGCCGACAAAGCAAAAGGAACGTGGACTCAAAAAGTTTTCCAGGTGGATGACAGTCCCCGTTACGAAGGATATGGTACATGGGTACACGTAGACGGACGTTCTTTCTGGGAATCAAAGGCAGACGCCCCACTTCCTCGTCGTGAACACACAAAGCGTGATGACTACAATGTAACAGGTCGTTTTTCTCACATTGAAATTTACAACGATGGATGGGTATTGGATCAGGACAATGATAAGATTCTCCGTGAAGCAGGTAAAAAAGATGTATTAATCGCACAAGAAAAAGGTATTGAGCGTTTTTGGTCTGGTGACTACAATTGTAAAGCAGCTGTAGAATACTGGGATAAAAACCAGGAGTTCTGGAAAGTTGTTCGTGAGGTTTGGACTGAAAAATTAGCCAAAGGAACAGTTGACATCGAACTTTTCAAAAATGGAAATGTAATTTATATGCGCTTTTTCGAGCTGAGCAATGAAACGGCAAAAGCAAAGAAATTTGACGCGAAAAAGGTTCGTTCTTCAATTCAAACAATTATTGACGAACATGTTACCATAAAATAAGTGCAATGTGTACAACGAGAATTCTAGCGCGCTCAAAGGCAGGTTTTATTAACCAGTGTGCTGAATGTGAAAACATTCACCTGGCATTCGGAACTGCACTTTTAAGTTTGAGAACGGAAGAATACGCGGAAATTAGTTCACAAATTTACTATGATGTCCAGCATATAAATGACCGAATTAACCCTAATTCCAAAAGCATTCAGATCGCTCATCCGATGCGGCCGGAATTCTCGCTTGTACTCAGCAAAAATGAATTAGTACAATTAAACGAATTGGTGCAAGAAGCAAACATTTTACTTTCAGCATATAACTTGCTTAATGATGACAAAAAATAATATTTTATACAGACTTTTTTTAGTTATACCCTTTGTTTACCTATCATCTATTCTTTACGGCCAACAAGTTGAATTCAAATCGTCTGAAGATTCCTCTACCTTAAGGGTCTCAATATATGTTTTTGAAAACGACAAAAAGATCAACGAAGTAAAATCCATCAACGGAAAAGTTGATTTCTCAAGTATCAGAAAAGGACAACTGGTAGAAGTACTCGCAACCGGTTACGAAGACAAGACCTTTACCATGCCGGAAACCATTACACCGGTTATTTATCTGCACAAAATTGCAACACGCTTTGATGAAATGGTTGTCACAGGACAAATGCAACAAACAAGCGTTAGTGATGCCGTTCAAAACGTACGGATCATCAACTCCAAAAAAATTGAGCAAATGGGGGCTCAGAACCTCACGCAGCTCTTCAAAAATGAATTAAATATACAACTTTCAACGGATGCCATACTCGGATCAGGAATGAGCCTTCAGGGAATTTCCGGTGAAAATGTTAAGATATTAGTTGACGGTGTTCCCATTATCGGACGCCTCAACGGAACAGTAGACCTGGATCAGATTAATATTCAGAACGTTGAAAAAATTGAAATCATTGAAGGTCCGCTTTCGGTGAACTACGGTTCCGATGCATTAGCAGGAACCATCAATATCATTACCAAAAAAAATCAATCCAACCTGTTAGCAGGAAAAGCTTACGCTTATTACGAAAGCAACGGGACATACAATACACAGCTGAATCTTTCCACAAAATTTAAGAACACTCAGATTTCCGCAGACATCAATAGAAACTACTTCGACGGGTGGAATCCGAATGAAAAACCATTCCATGTAGAGAAAGTACGAATTGCAGATTCACTGAGAAACAAACAATACAAACCGCGTGAGCAAATCTTCGGAGGATTGAAACTGCGTCAACGCATCAATAGTTCCAATCATGTGGAAGGATTGTACCTGACAGCTGATGTTCGTATATTCCAGGAAGAAATTGAAAACAGAGGTGTTCCTTCCAAACCGTACTTCATCAAAGCATTTGATGATTACTACAATACATTGCGATGGGATAACAGTATTTCTGTTATTGGAAGAATGACAAAAAAATGGTCTGTCAACTCTACCAATTCATACAATTTCTTCGAACGGAAAAAAACGACATACATCAATGATTTGACAACATTGGAGCAAACAATCGCAGGAGCAAATGAACAAGATACCTCCGCATTCGATTTGTTTTTAAGTCGTACGAGTTTTATTTACAATCACTCCAAAAACTGGATGCTGGAAGTTGGATACGATGTCAACTATGAAAGTTCGAGAGGAAAGCGAATTGAAAATCAGACAAAGGCAATGGGTGACTACGCACTGTATGTAACATCTGAATACACAGCGTGGAATAAATTGACAATTAAACCGGGACTTCGGGCAGCATACAACTCCGTGTACAAAACACCGATTATCCCTTCTATTTTCTTCAAGTATAAAGTCTCCAAGAACAATGACATTCGCCTGTCCTATAGCCGAGGATACCGTGCTCCATCTCTGAAAGAATTGTATTTTTACTTTGTAGATATTAATCACAATATCAAAGGAAATACAGATTTACAAGCGGAAACCTCTAATAACTATCAATTGTCATTGAGAACCGATTATGAAAAAGGAAAATGCCGCCTGGTCATTACCAACCAATTCTTCCTCAACGACCTGGCAAATCTTATCACCCTGGCACAAGTAACCACTACGGAATATAGTTATGTGAATCTGAGCAAGGCACAAACATACGGATATACACTGAATGCAAACTTCATCCGAAAAGGGTTGTCTGTCGACGCCGGAGTTTCTGTAAAAGGAAGAAAAACACAAATCTACGCAGATGAAGCACCACGGGCAACATCTGTTTATCCGGAAGTGAAGGTAAATCCAAGTTATACGATCGATAAAATCAATACTTCCTTTGCTGTCTTCTATAAATTCACAGGTAAATTACCTAACTTTGTCGTCCAAAATGACGGAACGGTGTTCGAATCCAAAAGAGATGCATTTCACATGTTGGATGTAACCGCTTCATCGTATTTTTGGAAACGTAAAATCGGAATTACACTAGGAGTGAAAAATTTGCTGGATATTACAACAATTAACGGATTATCCGGAGGAGATGGTGCGCATTCAGCAGGATCAAATTCGATTCAAATCGGAATGGGTAGAACCTATTTCTGTTCGTTGACAATCAATCTTAACACAAAGAAATAATGATCAGCAGTATGAATAAGATTCTTACACTTTTAATTTTTTCAGGAGTTATCCTGTCAGGTTGCAGAAAAGATGAGCTTCCTGTTAGACCACCTGACATTGGAGATGTAACAACGACAGCCATCGAATTGTCTTCAAACTATGAAAAAATAGCTTATTTCGATCTGGGGACAAATACCAATGTCGGAGAAACAGTAAAAACCAACTGGGATCTTGGTTTCTCATGTGCAAGCGGAACACCGTATATCATTATCAATTACGCGAAGATCATGCAAGCTGCCGAAGCAACCGGAAAAACATTCGAACAGGTAACAAGCACATCCGGACTGAGTTTCAAAGCAGAGCATCCGACCGGACGCATGGATTCATTAGCCATCAAAGGCGGAACGGTATACGTTCTGGACAGAGGATATGACAACGGCGGAACGCACATGGGATATTTTAAAATGGAAATCGTTCAGCACACGAATGCACAATTTGAAGGTCGTTTTGCGAACATGGACGGATCGAACCAACAAACAGTGACCATTACCAAAGACGACAACTATAATTTCGTTTACATGAAATGGAATGCTTCAGGAGCTGTAACCATCCCGACGGGCATCGAACCCTTAAAAGAATCATGGGATTTGGTTTTTACACAATATACTGAAATTTTTCACGAACCGGAGTACATGCCGTACAGTGTTGTAGGATGTTTGACAAATACATACAATACGACTGCACTTCGCGTTACTGATAAAGTATTTGAAGACATCAACCTGGAATATGCAGAAAACCTGATACTCTCCAATGACAGAAACGAAATTGGTTACGACTGGAAAACATTCCTGTACGATCAGAATAAGTATCAGATCCACTACGAAAAAGTGTATGTGGTAAAAGATAGTGAAGGTTATTTCTATAAACTACGTTTTATAGACTTTTACAACCAAATCGGAGAAAAAGGAACTCCTACTTTTGAATACCAGCGTTTATAATTTTTTTCATTATTTATTGTTTGTTTTAAAACGGTAGCCTCTCGGTTGCCGTTTTTTGTTTCCCGGAATACTTCATCTGTTTCCACAAACAGAATGCAAGAAATCCGTATCTTTGTGAGATCAAATGGAAATTTCTTTTTCAAAATATCAAGGGGCAGGAAATGATTTTATTCTGCTGGACAACAGAGATGGCAGGTATAATGCACTGGACATTTCTACGATACAACAACTTTGTGACCGGAAATTCGGAATCGGGGCAGATGGTTTAATCAAAATTAACTCCCACCCCACTCTGGACTTTGAAGCCGATTATTACAATGCGGACGGTTCCAAAAGTTTTTGCGGAAATGGCGGAAGGTGTGCCGTATCCTTTTCTAACAAACTGGGAATGGATGTTACAACAACCCGTTTTCTGGGGTTTGACGGAGAGCACCTGGCACATTTACAGGATGGAATCATTCAATTGGAAATGACCAATGTTTCCGACATCCAATCCGTAGACGGGAATTACGAGCTCTATACCGGATCACCGCACTATGTTCATTTTTCAACAGCCATTCAGGAGTTTGACATCTATTCATTCGGAAGAATGGTTCGCTACAATGACCAATATGCCGAGGAAGGAATCAATGTAAATGTAGTTGAAGAGTTGGAAAATGACTACCTGTTTGTACGTACGTATGAACGTGGTGTTGAAGATGAAACACTTGCCTGCGGAACAGGAGTAACAGCCTGTGCAATTGCTTATGCGCATCATCACAATAAAATCGGGGAAAACAACATCCGCGTTCGTGTGATGGGCGGGGAACTTTCCGTACGCTTTCATTACGATGGAGAGCAATACACAGATGTCTGGCTGATCGGACCGGGAACGTTTGTTTTTGAAGGAACAATTGATGTATAGTTACACATTTAAACATATTGGTAATCCTTCCGAAATTGATTTTTCAACCAACGTGATCTGGGTGTTTCATGCCGATAAAATTCCTCCGCACATTGGTTTTTCCTCGGAAAACAGGTTTTACAGCCTGAAAGTCTCCGGTAAAGATGAACAGTTGAATGTTCAGCAGGTATTGGAATTGATTCACCGAAAAAAAATTCCGTCCCTGTTTATTCAATTAAAAACAGCTATTTCCCTACAAGAAGTCGAGAAAGCGTATCAAAAATATCAACGTGCTGTTTACGGTTCGATTACTTGCCTGACTCCTATCCGGGAATTAGTACAACAAACGAATGCACGTCAGTTATCGGACTTACTTAACCGGATTGATCACGCAATCGAAACAACAGCAGGAGTCTATCTACCGGAAAACTACACGGCCCTTCCTGTCTATTCAATTGATGAAATTTATTCCTATATTTCGGAATTATCCAAATCGCAAATGACATGAAAATAGGATTATTTCTTCTGACAGCTGTCCTTTTGTTATCCGGCTGTAAAAGAAATGAAGAGAAAAATTGTTTAAATTGTAAAGAGAAACCAATCCCTCTACAGATCATAAAAGGAACAAGTTTTACTGACGGGGCAGGATGTTATTTTTCATCTGACACTCTTGCTTTAGCAAAGAGAGCATATATTTTTGTTTCAGATTACAATGAAACCGCTGTTATCAACGTTGAAGGAGAAGATATTTTCTTGAAACAAAAAAATATAGATTCCGAACAAATTGAACATGTAGGCGATACATACGAAAATGAGATATATGAGATTCTGGTTGTAACTTCAGAACCTTATGACAGCCTAGACTATACGTTCTACTATACAGGATCGATTACGTTTAAAAATAAAGTGACAGGAGAACATTCTGTTCATACCATCTATGGCGTCTGTGGCTGCTAATAAAATACCATCGTTAACATGTGGAAAGGTACAAGCGTCTTCTTGCGTCCGGTAGCATTGACCGATCTCCGGATCTTACTGGAATGGGAAAACAATCCGGATAACTGGGAGGTAAGCGGTACAACGACACCTTTTTCAGAGGAAGAAATGATTGATTTTATTGTCGAACAGATGGATTACAAATCAACCCGACAACTCCGCCTGATGATCTGTCTGAATGAGCGCCAAATCCCTGTCGGAGCCATTGATTTATTTGAAATCGATGAAACACGGGGAATCGCAGGGGTTGGTATTCTGATTAATGATGTACAACATCGCAACAAAGGGTGTGCAACGGAAGCACTGGAATTATTAAAAACCATTGCACAATCGGAATTGCACCTGTCAACACTTTACTGCACCATTCAGTTGCACAACCACGCAAGTATTCAGTTGTTCAAAAAATGTGGTTTTATCAGGAACCTGGAGGAAGAACAACTTGCACATTACAGCATACACCTATAAAAAAATGGGGCGGTTTCCCGGCCCCACTCTTACGTATAAAGTAGTAGTACGTAGTTTCTTTATTTTCGGATCAACCGAACAACTGATGCTGTTCCGTCTTCGAAACGAATTGTTGCAAAATAAATACCCGATGGAAGAAAGCTCATATCTACGACAGTAACAGATCCGCTCTCGTATACAACTTGTCCGTTGGCTGTTTGAATAGCAATCTGATTAATCGATTTTTCTGCTTGTACCGTCAAAACATTCTCTACAGGGTTCGGATACACGTTCACACCGGCATTGCCCACGTCTTCAATTCCTGTTGTGTTACCCGTATATGCAATACATTCCGATGTTTCCTCACACGCTCCATTCGAAACAACCACGGCATAATTTCCACCTTCGGATGGTGTAAACTGTTGTCCGGTTGCTCCGGGAATCACCTCATCTGTTGTGCAATTCATCCATTGATATGTCATTCCTGCTTCACTTGCAATTAATCCTTGTTGATGAAGCAAGACCGCAGCAACAGGAGGGGTAAGAACCCTCAGTTCAAGTGTGTTGATACAGGCCACCGGTGTAATGTTCCAATTGTAGAAGTAATAATAATACCCCATAAAATCGTAATCTCCGCCGGTAATGTTAATCGCTCCGGAAGGCGATGTATATGGAAAATTTTCTCCTGCTGCATTTCTGAACAATCCGCCACATGTTTCACTTTGCAGAACAATGCGGTAATCCGTTCCCTGGGGAACATAAAAATCGACAGGAACCGTTTGCATACCTCCGCCGGAAACCGTTATGGATCGGGTATCAATTGTTGTCTGACTCAAACCGAAATAAGCAGTTTTCACCAACTTGATCGTCACCGTTCCTGCATTCTGCGGATAAATATCCATTGTATTTATCAACACATTGTGATTGGCAGTAAATGACACGTATTTATCAACGGTTGTATAAAAATCACCACTTCCGATTGTGTGGTCAGCAGGACCTATCTGCTCCGTTTGAGCGTATAAATAATTTGTTGTTGCAGAAGGATTCACTGTAACATCCGGAGCAATTGAAAGAACTGACGTATCATTGATATTGTATACAGCGATCTTTCCGGATGTTGGTTGAAATGTATACGTCGCCGGACTACACAGTGATTGATTTTCGAGCTGCTGATTGGTACAGTTTTGCCCGTTGGAATAAAAGCTAAACGTAAGTAATGAAGCAGTTAATAGGTAAAAATTGATATTCATGAGTTATTTTTATTAAGATTAATTCTAAACAACAAAAGTAGATTCAGAATCTAGTATCCACAATCCCTCAAAAAAGGTATTTTGGGAAAAACTTGAAAGAACTGATCATAAAAAACCCGAACCTCAAAAGATTCGGGTAAGAAGTGAGCAATACAGCACCTTACATCTGTAACTCACATCTATGTTCATACTTATCGTTCAATAGAAACAAATCCTTGCTTTTCGAATGATTCTCCTCCCAAGAATGTTCCTGTAATCAAATAGAAATAAACACCTTCCATCATGTCATTCCCTTGCTCATCCCGACCATCCCATGAAAAATCAGGTTGATTAAATGTACGTACTACTGTCCCCCAACGATTCAGAATAACTACTGTTAGCTGCTCAATTCCATCTGACGAAATAAGTGTAAAGCCATCATTGATTCCATCTTTATTCGGCGTAAATACATTTGGAATTTCTATTCCGCAGCTAAGCAATACATCAACGTAAAATGAATCCGACTCCGAAATACAGCCCATGTGTTCCGCATATACATGAATCAATTCAGCATTTATCGCGATAATTGTCTGTTCCCCTCCTGTTGCACCTGCAGGAGAACTCCAATAGATTGTACTTGCTGACGGAACAGCAGATGCAGTAACATTGAATGCTTCTCCCCTGCACAATTGAATCGACTCCGGTGCAATAACAACAGGAAGAGGATTCACCGTTATCATTAATGAATCTGTTACCTGAGGACAGTCCTGATAAGACCCTGTCGCATAAATATAACCGGTTTGGGTAGGATTAGCACTATATGTCGCTCCTGAAACAGAACCTTCCCAGACAAATTGCATCTGTGGAATGTTCCCGGAAACGGTCAACATAGTTGTATCTCCGGTACAAATAATTGTATTGCCGGAAAACGTTAATCCCAATTCAGGAATAACTGTAATAACTGTCGTATCTGTTCCGGAGCACCCTTGTTGATTCGTCACCGCAACAACGTATTGTGTTGATGTGATTGGAATATCTGAAATCTGTGAAGTTGTTTCGCCGTTAGGAAGCCAGTTATACGATACACTCTGAACAGATGCATTTGCTGTCAATGTAACGGAATCTCCAAAACACAACTGATTATCCGAAGCTGTGATTGTCACAGTCGGAGCAGGACGTACAACCACCAGGCGACTGATCAGGTTAGAAACACATCCATGCGCATCTGTCGCCGTAACGGAGTAAAACATCGTTGAAGCAGGAGAAACAGCCAATTCCGAAGATTGGATATTTCCGGGATTCCAGGTATAAACCAGATTAGGTGTTGAAGAGGATGCTATGATGGATGTCAATTCTCCGGCACAAATCGTATCATTTGCTGTTGCTGAAATAACCGGGTTGGGAACAATTGTTACTGAGAACGATTGTTCGTCATAACAACCGGAACCACCTGAATAAGCATACAGTATCTGAGAGCTGTTAATGGCCGTTCCGGGAGCATAACTGGTTCCTGTTGCACCCGACCCCGTGTAATACAACTGAGTAGATGATAAATGATTTCCACTGATGGAAGGCAATACATACGTATTACACGAAGTTACATCACTGATCGGGTCAATTTCCGGCTCGTTGATCACCGAAACAGTAATTGTTGCAACGGAATCAGCGCAGGAAGGATCCGGACCGATGTAATAACTATATGATCCGGGAGTTGTTACTCCGGGAGTAAATGTTCCCTGGTGTCCGTTTGAAAGTCCTCCGGTCCATGTACCCAAGGTGGATAAAGCAGGTGAATCAATTTCATCAAACAGATTTACCGCAGGAGTAGCAGTACACAATGTGAGCTGTTTACTTTGCAGACTGTTGGTACAGATTTTTAGTGTCAGGTCGTCAATTCCGAGATCGTTTCCGGGCCCTCCGGGGATCAATGATTCAATTTCGACGGTAACAGCTGTTGTAGTTGCCGTAAATGAAGGAAATGTTTGAATTTGCCAGGTGTTACTCGCAGTGAGCGTTACTGCTGAAATCAATGTACCGGATTGATCGTACAGGCGGACAACAAAATTAGGGTTCGGAAGCACACTTGTCGCATTCCGGTAGGCAAACGAAAATTCGTAGGTACTTCCGATGCATAAATCATTAATCGGATTGCTGTATATAACTCCCATTTGACCATCCTGAATGTTCATATACATACCATAATTTCCCGAATAAACAGCTTCGGCAAGGCTTGTTGTCTGCGGAGTAACGTGGTACACTTTATTGGGAAGTAAACCGGGAATGGGAGTCGTGTATTCAAATGACTCAATATAAAAGTCGTTCATAATACATTGTGATCGGACAGTTGATGGAATAAGTACGCTTGCAGTAATTAAAATTGTAAAAAATGTTTTCATAACGATTGTGTTTGGGTCATAACGCTGTCATAAAAAATAAAGTTGCACCTCACTACGAGACAAAAACGGGACAGTTATTCAATTACAAAAAATGTAACATCTCAACAGAAAACAGAAAGACTCCTCAAAAACAAATCATTATCCACTTCTTTCTTTACAATCATTATAAATTAGGCGAAAGATTTTACAACTTCGATAATCTTTGTTATATTTGAATGTAATCAAGAAAATCAATATGAATTCAAAAGTTGAAA
>DHNG01000030.1:0-38759 GCA_002409405.1 Flavobacteriales bacterium UBA5422
TACATGCCATCAGATTGAAAAAACACAAACACACTGTTTTTAAGTGTTTTATAGATTATTTGGTTTATGCCAAACATCAATATTCTACTATTTTGAAAAATCCATTTTCATTTTGAAATAAACAACTGCTTTTAATCGTAACTTTCGGGTTCAAATTTCAATCCATGTCACAGCATCGTTTTAACATTCGTGTATACGGTCTATTAATCAATGAAAAAAATGAAGTGCTTATCACAGATGAATACCGAAGTGGTTTGTTTTTTACTAAATTTCCGGGAGGAGGCTTAGAATGGGGAGAGGGGCTTAAGGATTGCCTTATCCGTGAATTCAAAGAAGAATTGTCGATTGATATCGTACCAGGGGAATTGTTTTATTGCACGGACTTTTTTGTTGCATCCGCCTGGAAAGAAACAGACCAATTAATCAGTGTGTATTACATGGTGAACTATCCCCGGGTGAATGAGTTAACATTTGAACTGTATCCGCTTCCTTCGCGGGAAGAGCGTGAATTATTCAGATGGTTGCCCTTGGATGAGATTGGAGCGCATCATTTCACATTTCCGATAGATCAATTCGTTGCTGAAAAGCTAAAAAATAATCCGTGGTAATTGCCTGTTTGTATCTGGTTACTTATTGATTGATTACCGTCAATGCACTGTATTTATTGATTGCTTTGCCGTTTTTGTCTTTTACCGTCACAATATAGATGTAATTGCCCGGTTCGATGGAATTTCCATATAGATCCGTTCCTCTCCATTCAAAATCAGGATTGTCGCTTCTGAAAACAACGTTGTTTTTGGTATCCATGATTGTGAATTGGAAATCATTGTATTCTCCTTTATGCCCGATGGAGAAATAACCACTTGCATTCAATACGTAAATATTCGGCAATTTAGTAATCTCAAATGTTTGTTTTTGATCTTCCTGTCCGAATACCGGTCTCTCCGCCAATTGTTCTTCTTGTCTTCGGGTAGTCTGACGTTCTTCTGTTTTCACAGGAGCTTTTGTTTCAGGAATCACCACTGCCGGCTTTTCTCCGATCAAATTCGGAGATGGTTCATTTCTATACGGCATCGTAATTTCATGCGGACGAGAAGTTGATTTTTCTTCTCTTTTTACAGCAGCGGATGTGGTTGGTTCTTCCACCTGTCTTTGTACATCTGCTTTCTTGTTTTCTATGACTGTTGGTTCGGAAACTACATTTCCACCATCGTCTGTCTGTTTCTGTTGATCGGAAGAACCATTTGTCGTTAATTCCATTTCTTTGGAATCAACCACTTGTTGTTTTTCATCTGTATTTTCTATCAACTGTGAATGTTGCACACGCTCTTTTTGCTGTTTGGAATCAGAGTCTTTCGATATGAAATATACTCCTGTACCAATTACGCTTGCTGCAGAAACACCGATAATAATTTTTGTAACAATAGATAATCCGGTGGAAGTTACAGTCGCAGCAGTTCCCAATTGTGAAGCAATTGCGTTCCACAAATCAGGATTCACCGGAGCTTCGTGTGCTCCCAGTTTTTCCGCAAACAGTTCTTTTATTTTATCTTCCTTGTTCAATTTCTATCTTTTCTAATTTTTCTCTCAAATAAGCTCTCGCTCTTGAATACTGTGACTTGGATGTACTTTCCGTAATTTCCAGCAAATCTGCAATCTCTTTGTGTGAATAACCTTCTATTGCAAACATATTGAATACTACTTTATACCCCTCAGGCATTTGATTGATTAATTTCATCAAATCCTGCGCCACTAATCCCTCAAACGCAAAATCATTGTTTTCGATCTTGTACCCCACTTCAGTAACATCTTCTGTGTAACCGAACTTGGAATTCTTACGAATCTGATCCAATGCTGTATTCACGACAATTCTTCTGATCCATCCTTCCAGCGAACCGGTGCTTTCATATGCTCCCAGTTTCTGAAATACTTTAATGAATCCATCCTGAAGGATATCTTCCGCTTCCTGATGATCTTTCATATACCGAAGGCATACGGACATCATTTTGGGCGCGAACGTTTCAAACAACTTGCGTTGAGCGATGGGACTTCCCTTCAAACAATCTCTTATTAATGTCTGCTCATCCATCATTCAACTCGTATTATAGACTACATTTTTTTGAATATAGTTGCATGCTATTTGAAAATTTGTAAATTGCGTTCCCAAAATACTAAATTAGCATTCCAAAAAATAAATGAAACTTCTTCTTCCATTATTTATTGCCCTTTTTACGGGTTTTCATACATTATCACAAAAAATACCGGCCTTGAAAAAAGGAAGATGGGTAGGATCTCTGGAACTTTCTTCCGATGATCATTTATTTTTCGAGTTGGAGCTCCATCAAAAAGATAACGCCTATGCATTTACCGTTTTGAACGGAAAAGAGAAGGTGCCGATGAACCGCCCGTATGTGGAAAAAGACAGCATTCATATCTTCTTTACCAATTTTAATTCTGAATTGGTCTTTCAGGTAAAGAATAAAAAAAGCATTGAGGGAAAATGGGTCAACCACCTCAAAGTAAATTATTCAATCCCTTTTCGGGCGTCCTTGAGTAATACGTCTATTTTTCCTGTTACCGAAGAAGCAACTGCTATTGATTTTTCCGGGAAATGGAAAACTGTTTTCTCTCCGGGGGAAAAATCATTTGATGCCATTGGTGTATTTGATCAAAAAGGAAATAACTTAACGGGTACATTTTTAACGGAGACAGGAGACTACCGGTTCTTGTCCGGAAATACAGAAGGTAACCAATTGTATTTGTCCGGTTTTGATGGTAGTCATGCATTCTTATTCAAAGGCAAGTTAGACCTTAATGGAACAATTGACGGGAAATTTCTCAGTGGAAAGCATTATACAACAAACTGGCAGGCTGAAAGAAATGAAACATTTGAATTGCGTCATCCCGACTCACTGACCCGTCTGGTTGGAAGTCCGAATGATTTATCATTACAGTTCAAACACCTGGACGGAACGACTTTTTCGTATCCCAACGATCAACTTAACGGAAAAGTAGTGATCATACAGATCATGGGAACATGGTGTGGCAACTGCATGGATGAGACAGCTTATTTTAAGGAGTTGCACAAAAAATACAATGAAAAGGGATTAGAGATTGTCTCCGTGGGATATGAATTGGGAGAAGACTTTGATGACTTTGCAAAACACCTGTCTAATTACAAAAAGCGATTTGATCTCAAGCATACGATTGTCGTTGGTGGTTCAGCCAATAAGTCAAGCGCGAAAGGTGATTTTGGTTTTCTTTCTGACTTTACATCCTTTCCTACTTCGATTTTTATTGACAGAAGTGGACGGGTTGTACGCATACATACCGGATTTTCAGGTCCTTCTACCGGAAAATATTACACCGACTATAAAGAAAAAACGGAACAGCTGATCGAATTGTTGATCAATGAATAGTATTTCCTCTTTGTTTTTATTGGATAGTTGTCAAAATCTGTCTACTTTTATCATTGGTCAGAACGGCAGTATTCAATGAACCGTTTGACCATGTTAACATATATATTTATCAATCACACATATGAAAAAAATAGTTGTTTTCGGATGTTTATGTTCCCTGTTGTATGCTTGCAGTTCTGATTCTGAACTAAAAGACATGAGAGGAAAGGAAGTTTCCAGCACCATTGCCGCAGATGAGCTTTCTCAAAAAGAGTTGGAAGAAAGTCTCGCTAAAATCCGCCAGGAAGAAGAAGAAAAAGAGCGCAAAGCAAAGGAAGCGCAAACAACATTGGAATTTGATAAACTGACACACGATTTTGGAAATGTAAAACCGGAAACTCCCAATACAACAACTTTTAGGGTTAAAAACACCGGAACAAAACCATTGATTATTGAGAATGTAGAAGCAAGTTGTGGTTGTACGACTCCTAAAAAACCAGAGAAACCGATTTTACCCGGAGAATCCGATGACATTACTGTAACGTTTAAATCCAATCCAGGTCAATCCGGAGAACAAAAGAAAACGGTTACTGTAACAGCAAACACAGAAGACAAAACACATTTACTCGAGATTCGCGCGTTTGTAAAATAAAGACGTAATATTTAATAAAACAACTCCCGTTGCAACTTGGTGAGAGAACCTCTTTTTTACAAAAGCAAATAATGACAAAATCCAGATGTCATAAATCGATAGAGTGAGAATCCTACCCTATTTCTTTAACTTCTTTTTTGCGCGCAAAGACGCGAAGGCGCAAAGGTGTAATTTAATAGCAGTTGCTTTTTAGTGATTTGAACTGAATACACATTACAATAAAAACGGGGGATCAAAATTGATCCCCCGTTTTTTTAACTGATTATCTTAGTTGTCTAATCGACTAATTTTCCTTTGTGTTTTCGCACTTGTCTTCTCAGCGCTTCTACTGCTAAATCCGTTGCTTCTTCAAATGTTCTGCATTGTTTCTTAGCAAACAATTCTTTCCCCGGTATCAATATTTTGATTTCTGCCAGTTTATTTTCTTTTTCCTGATCTTTATCTACCCGGAGGAATACTTCGCTTGCAACGATGTTATCAAAAAACAGTTGTAGCTTATTTACCTTTTCATTCACGAATGTAATCAATTTTTGATCTGCTGTGAAGTTTACCGAATTTACTTTAATATCCATGGCTAACCTGTTTTGCGCCCACGAGGATGGGCAAGTGAATAAATATTATTTAATTGCGCAAAAGAATTGTGGGTATAGACCTGTGTGGCCGCCAGGTTTGCATGTCCCAACAGTGCCTTAATGGTTTCTAAGCCGGCTCCGTTGTTTAACATGTGTGTCGCAAACGTGTGGCGAAGAACATGAGGACTACACTTTTGCAATTCCGTTGCCAAAGCAAGATAAGCATTTATTTTACGATAGACAAATTTCGGGTACAATTTATTGCCTTTGTCTGTTAAAATAAGTGAATTGCTCTGAAAGCCGTTTTCTGTACATTCTTTTCGGTATGTTCGGATGTGTTCCTGCAATGCTTCTGAAATGGGAATAATTCGTTCTTTGTCACGTTTTCCTTTCACTTTTAGTTTTCCGTCATTCAGGCTGGTTGTTGTCAACTCAATTAGCTCATTCAAACGCATCCCTGTTTGATAAAAGAGTTCGACAATAAGGGCATCCCGCAAACCCAGGGATTCTGTCAGCAGGTCTTCCCGAAGTTCTGATTCTTTGGCAAACTGCGGTAAACGCTTTTCAATCTTGGGCCCATTCAGTCCCGTGAGTGGGTTTTTGTCAACCACTCCTGTTTTTTTCAAGTAGCGGAAATATGTTCTGAGGGTTGATAGTTTCCTGTTGACACTTTTGTTGGTGTATCCTTCATTGACGAGCATCACCATCCATCCTCTGATTACTTTGGAGGTCACTTCAGGTAATTCGCTAAGGTGCTGAATTCCGGTATATTCAAAAAATTGTGTCAGGTCATTTTGATAGGCAATAACGGTATGTCCGGAATATCTTTTTTCTGATCGGACGTATGTTTCAAATTCTATGGAAAACAAAAAAGGAGCCATCTCTGACTCCTTTTACGAATATAATTTAAAAAAGTTATATTTTAAATCTCTATTGATTGCATTTTTTGCTTGTAAACCGCTTTAATTTTCGCTTGACGCTTAGTAACAGACGGCTTGATGAATTCTTTACGGCTACGCAATTCTTTCACAACGTTTGTCTTGTCGTATTTTTTCTTATACTTCTTAAGCGCTCTTTCGATGCTTTCTCCTTCTTTTACAGGTACAATCAACATATCTTTAAACTTTATTTATTATCTTTTTGTTCTAAATCGGACGGCAAAGATATCATTTTTTTTAAACAATCAAGTGTTTATTTTAAAATTTCTCTCGAAATAACTAATTTTTGTATTTCGGAAGTTCCTTCACCGATTGTCATCAGTTTCGCATCACGTAAAAACTTCTCTGCCGGGTACTCTTTTGTGTATCCGTATCCACCCATGATTTGCACTGCTTCGTTACCACATTTCACTGCAACTTCAGATGCGTAGTACTTCGCATATGCTCCCTGACGGGTCATTGGTTGTTTATTGTTTTTCAAATACGCCGCCTGGAATGTCAACAATTCAGCAGCCTCTACTTCTGTTGCCATGTCTGCCAGTTTGAACCCGATAGCCTGGAACTGACCGATTGGTTTTCCAAACTGCTCACGTTCTTTGGCATATTTTACAGATGCTTCATAAGCACCACGTGCGACACCACAGCTCAATGCAGCGATTGAGATACGTCCTCCGTCCAGAATTTGCATGGCCTGAATGAATCCCATTCCCACTTCACCAATCACGTTCTCTTCCGGAACGCGTACATTGTCAAAAATCAATTCCGCTGTTTCAGAAGCACGTACTCCTAATTTATCTTTGATCTTTACTGCAGAGAATCCCGGTGTTCCTTTCTCAATAATGAACGCTGTGATTCCGCGGCTGTCCAATAATTCTCCTGTTCTTACCAGAACAACAGCAACATCTCCGGAAAGTCCATGTGTGATCCAGTTTTTTGCACCGTTGATCACCCACTCGTTTCCTTCTTTTTTTGCTGTCGTTTTCATACGCATCGCGTCAGATCCCGTGTTTGGCTCTGTCAATCCCCATGCTCCGATAAACTCTCCTGATGCTAATTTCGGAAGGTATTTACGCTTTTGTTCTTCACTTCCATGGTAATAAATGTGACCTGTGCACAATGAATTATGTGCCGCAACACTCAATCCGAGTCCACCACATACTTTTCCAAGCTCGATCAACGCTGTTACATACTCGTCATATGAAAAACCGCTTCCTCCGTATTCTTCCGGAACGTAGATACCAAGTAAACCCAGTTCACCTAGTTTTTTCATAGTTTCAACGGGGAAATACTCATCGGCATCCCATTGATTCAGATAAGGTTTTACCTCTTTCTCTGTAAAGTCACGCACCATTTGTGCGATCATTTTTTGATTTTCGTTTAAACCAAAGTCCATCTTTTTTATCAGTTTTGGGGTACTTAACTGTGCCTAATTTCGATTAATAGGTCGCTAAGTTAATAATATTGTTTGAAAAATCCTTCAATTTTGTTTTTCCATCTAAAAAATCCAACCCGACCAAAAAATTGAATCCGGCGATCTCTCCTCCGCATTTGCAAATCAGGTGCGCAGCAGCTTCAGCAGATCCTCCGGTTGCCAGTAAATCGTCGTGAATCAGGACGCGTTGACCTGGTTTTACAGCATCAACATGCATTTCAATTGTTGATGTCCCGTATTCCAGTTCATAGTCATGACTGATTTTATTGTAGGGTAATTTCCCTTTTTTACGGATCAAAACGAACGGAACGCCTAATCTGATTGCCAGGGGAAATCCGAACAAAAATCCGCGGCTTTCAATTCCTGCAACGATCTCGATGTTTTGATCTTTGTACAATTCTACCAAGTGATCCAGAATTTCTTCAGAAACGTTCGGGTTGAGCATAATCGGTGTGATATCCTTGAAAATGATCCCCGGTTTCGGAAAGTCAGGAACGTCACGAATGACTGATTTTAATGTTTCTTCTACTGTCATTTTTTAATTATGTTGTATTTATCCCGAATGAAATGTCTGTTACCACTTATCCGGTTTATTTATCTTCATTCCTCTATAACGAGGTATGGCCTTATTTTCCCCAGCAGTTCTTTATCGATCAGTTCGGATTCTAAAAGCGCGTCGAAATTAGTATATTTTTGAATTTTTACACGCATTTTTACAATAGAATTTGCAACATTCCAACTAATGTACGGGTGTGCTGCGATCTCTTCGGTAGCTGCTGTATTAATATCGATGCGCCGGAGGACTTGCTTATCAATGCTGATTTTGGAACTGATCATCTCCAGTTTGGCGGCATCAAATTTCCATAATTCCAGCAATTGTTTCTTTTGGTGAAATCCTCCTAATTTATCTCTGTATTCAACAATTTTATTGGCATAAAACGTCCCGATTCCGGGCAATTCCATCAACTCTTCCACTGAAGCGGTATTCAGTTCGACATTGGTTATCTCTTTCTTTTCAGGTACCTTGCTTTCCTGTTTCCAGTCCTTTTTTTCAGGATAACGCGTTGAATCCCTGATCAGTTGAAACAATGTTTCATCAATGACAAAAATTTGCTGTAGCTGTTCGTTATCGGCAATTCCTCTTTCGGCAAATCGTAGCACAACTGCTGCTTGTTTTTCTGACAATCCCAGGGCCATCCAATCTTCCTTCCGGTATTCATTGGGATCAAAACCAACGGGTGGGGCATGGTACCTGTTGCCCTTCTTCTTTTCCTGTTTTTTTGAGTCCGATGAGAATTGCTGCAACTCCAGCTCTTTAACACCTCTGTTGAGTTCCTCGATGCTTAACTGGATGGGTTCTCCGGATCGGAACCAACTGTACACCCTTGGTGTCATTGTGATCAATGCCAGCAAGCTAATCAGGACAACAAGCCCGCGAATATTCCTTTTGGACAACTTCTTGGGAAACATTAATTATCAAGTGTTTAAAACAAATTTAATGTTTCTTCAATAGTTTTCGGGTGATAATTCAATTTATTTTTCGCTTTTGACAGATCAAAACCTGTTTTGGGAGGTCGTTTTGCCGGTTGATTCAATGTAGCACTTGCAATCCGATTCAATGAACTTGTTTCGTATCCGTAGTAGGTTGCTACCTTTTGTACAATCTCAAAAATAGAATAGGTTTCCGGTCCGCTCAGGTGATAGATTCCTGTCTCATTTAGTTCACAAATGCGGATGCATCCCCATGCAAGGTCATCTGCCCAGGTCGGTGCGCGAAACTGATCGTCCACCACATTCATCTGTTCGCCTTTCGGCAAGGCTTCTTTTGCCCATAAAAATAGATTAGAACGGGAAAGATGGTGCGCTGTTCCGTACACAATGATCGTCCGGACAATTGAATAATTGTGATCCGCATTTCCCAGCAACAATTGTTCTGCATCTACTTTTGATCGGGCATACACACTCAATGGTCCCACCTCATCTGTCTCTGAATAATTGCCTTTCTCTCCGTCAAAAACAAAATCCGTTGACAATAACTGGAAATGTGCTTTGACGAAGCGTGCTGCATCGGCTACATTCCGCGTTCCTTCCACATTAACCGCCTGACATGCTTCCGGATTTAACTCACATGCATCCACATTGGTCATAGCAGCTGTATGTATGATGTGCGTCGGCTGGTAGGAGACGACAACTGCTGTTACTTCTGTCGCATTACAAATATCCATTGTTTTGTAATTCGTATCCGGGCAATCCGGATTTCTATTTGTACCGTTGGATGTTGCCAGAAACGGAATGTTTCGTTTCATTAATTGCCGCACGATTTTTTGTCCTAAAAGACCGTTTGCTCCGGTAATGAGTGTGTTCATTGTGTGATTCTAATTGAAAAATTACAAGTCCCAAATGGATGTTTTTGGTTTTTTCCGTTGCAGTTTAAAGTAGTGTTTGTGTTCAAGAATCCACGCCATGATCAGGTAAATGATGAGTGGTGAACCAAATGTAAAAAAGGAAGCGTAAACAAAACCCACGCGTACGCGATCTGTCTGAATTCCCAGTTTTCTTGCCCACCATTCACACACACCATAGGAACGCATTTCGAAGAAAAAAGTAAGTTTTTTGATAAAACGCATAACGAGGTTTTTAGCAAAATTACGCATTTTCGGTTGAACCGTTTCCTATTATCTGTTCAATAATTTCACCCCAATCTGGCAATCCAAACATTTTTTACGGGAACAGTATTCGTTGTACAATTCTATCAGGGCCTGACTCTCGTATGCACTTATAGCATGCACTCCGATCTTATTCCATTTTTTCAAAATAAAATTATCTTCCGGCCGGATTTGTTCCATCAATGCAACAACAAATTCCTGCAACTGTTCATCTCCCGTTCGGAGTGATTTAAACCAAAAATAAGGAAAGATCGCATTGATGAGGAGCTGATCCACCAGGTTCTCTGATAGTATTTCTTCCCGGGATTGATTCATTTTTGCTGTGAGTACACCAATGTATTTGTATGCTTCTTCGGGTGACAGGTATTCTGCCAGTAAATCAAAATCACAACCAGCGACAAATGCTGAAAATTGTAAAATCCGCTTTTCGGGAAAAGAAGGTGGACGAAGCCCTTTCCGTTTCCATACGGACGGATCCAATTGCTGCGTGCCGAAAAAATCAGGTAGTTCCGGAATCTGTTCTTCCGGATATAAACCACTTGCCTTCAGTAGTAATTGCCGTTGCAATGATTTATTCAATCGTTTCAATGCTACCAGTGGCAATTGGTTGGTAAGCAATTCAAACGGAATAGCGTTTACTTTTGTTCCGAATGCACGGGCAATGAAATTGTACAGCACTGCCTGATTGTCGAGGCCATCATACAGGTATAGTAACTGGTTCACTTTTCGATCAAAGCGGTCTGTAACAGCCCGGTGAAACATTGCCTTCAGAAAAATCGGGTCAACCTGATGAATTGAGTCTTCACATGGAATGGCTTTCATTGCTTTTGCAAATTGTTCCCAGTTTTGATAATGTTCTTCATCAATCAAGTGCTTTATTTCTATGGTTGGTAACTCTGCTCCGTTTACAATGACCTCCCGGTCGTGCTCGTACACAACATGCAGCATTACATTGTTGTATCCTTCATCCCGGTGATGTCCATGAAGGTACCAGTCTGAACTCTTGACGTGCATTTCTACCTGCCCGGCCCATTCCATGTGGTCGTAGTACATTCTGGCATTGAAAAAATCGGGACCTGACTCAGATATGTTGTACGTTCCATTGTTGAGTATGCGAATTGACTTTCCTTTCGTGGTCTGTAACTCATGGAAAGGCAGTCGTTTTAACTTCCAGATGAAGTGAATATATGCTTCTGTCATCGTGTAAAAGATAGGTTTTCATGAAGTTACAAAAAAAGGTGCGGCTAATCAAATTTTTTATGAATTTTGTGTCTGTTAACCTGTGCAGGTTCTATGAAGAAGCCGTGCCCTCAATTCCGCCATATGTTTGTTCAATTTCCGGATAACTTACGACAAGATCGTCCGTTCCTTTCGATTCTTAAGATGGAAGGATATGAGCAGCGTTTAAAAAGTGGTGAAAACAAACGCGAACTGGAAAAACAAGGAGTGCGGGAATCACTTCTGAAATTAGGATTTGATACCGCTGTTCTATACCGCGAAAGCGGGCAACCATACCTGGAACATTACCCGGAATTCTTTGTCTCCATTTCTCATTCCAAAGGATGGTTTGCTGTGTATGTAGCTGTTCACCCTGTTGGGATTGACATTGAGGTAGAAAACCCGAGAATTAAAGAGGGAGCTTCTTATTTCGTAAACGAGCAGGAACAATCATTTATTGGCAATTTGCCTGATTTGCACCTGATATGGGGAGCCAAAGAAGCGTTCTACAAATTAAAAGAAGGTGCTGTTTCCGACCTGAAAAATGAAGTTACCCTGACCTCCATTGAACCGGGCAATTGCTTGCAGGTAATGTTTGAACAGGAATTTTATACGTTACAATATTACCGGGAAAATGGTGTTACGGTTGTCTTTACTTAATGTTCAATCACCGCTTTTACCTTTTTAATTTTCTTTTTGTCGGACAATTCCACAATCAACCGGATATTACCGATCGTCAGGAATTCGTTGTTCTTTGGAATTCTTCCCGCTGTTTGGACGATAAATCCTCCCAGTGATTCGGCATCTTCTTTGATTTCTTCAAATGCGGTTCCGTCAATGTTCAGTGCTCTGTAAAAATCAGTTAGCGGAGTTCTTCCTTCAAACAAGAACGTAACATCATTCACCTGGGTATAGGTTACTTCATCGTCGTCGTATTCATCAATGATATCTCCCACAATTTCTTCCAATACATCTTCCAGTGTTACAATTCCACTCGAACCACCGTATTCATCAATTACAACGGCAATGTGTACTTTTTTACTCTGAAATTCTTTCAACAGATCGTCAATTTTTTTGTTTTCAGGAACGAAAAATGGTTCCCGGATCAATGTTCTCCAGTCAAATTCACTTCCGATTGTCAAAAGCGGCAGTAAATCCTTCACAAAAATAATTCCTACCACATCATCAAAACTTTCCCGGTACACAGGTAACCTGGAATAACCTGCATCCACAATCACCTTCATGACTTCCGTCAGACTGTATTTTTCATCCACTCCGACAACATCCATTCGCGGACACATAATCTGTTTTACATCTGTATTTCCGAATTTCATGACCCCTTGAAGAATGGTGTATTCTCCATTTGATTCACTGGCATTCTGAGAAAGGGTCAAGACGGTTTCCAACGTATCCGGCGAGAGTTTTATTCCCTTTCGTTTTGCTCTTCGTTCCAACACACCTGAACTTTTTGCCAATGGAATCCGCAACCAGGAGAACGGGGGCAGGATCTGGAAAAAATAGATGGAATATGCCATGAATCTTGCATAAGCCGCTTTATTTTTAAACGCAACGGTCTTCGGAAAGGATTCTCCTACAAACAATAGAAACAACGTAATGATAACAATGTTCAGTACCTGGACAACAATTTCATTGAACTGCAACAGCAGGAATAATTTCGTCAGTTCAATGGCTGAAAGCAGCACAAAAGCGACATTCAGAAAGTTTTTTCCGATGAGTATCGTTGCCAATAAATCTTTGGGTTTTTCCAGGAGTTTTTCAGCGATTTTGGCGCCCCTTGCTTCGCTTTTTTTCAACTGTTCTTTTTCAGAATGAGTAATGGAAAAAAAAGCAACTTCTGCTCCGGCAAATAACGCCGATGCTGCCAGTAGTAGTAAAATGATTACAACTAAGAGCACATCATCACTGCCAAACGTAATGAGTGCGGTGTTGGCCAGGGGTTCGGGGGAAGGGTCTGCGGGTGCTGTCATTCGTTCTGTTAAAAGGGTAAATCGTCTAGTTCATCACCCGTATTGGTAGTTGGATAATTCGGTGATGTAATGGTTTCTATCGGTGAAGGAGCCGAGGGTGTTCCCTGATTGGAATAATTCGGTTCGTTGTACTGAGGTGCTGAATTGTTATCAGCACGTGACAACATGGTCAGGTTGTCGGCAAGTACTTCTGTTGTATACCGTGTATTGCCGTCTTTATCTGTCCATGAGCGGGTTTTTAATCTTCCCTCCACGTAAAGTTTCGTTCCTTTACGAACATATTTTTCTACTACTTCCGCCAAACCTCTCCATACAACAATGTTGTGCCAGTCTGTAATTTCTTTTCGCTCTCCAGTCGAACGATCCGTATAGCTTTCTGTTGTTGCCATCGGAAAATTCGCTACGATCCCTCCGTTTTCCAATCTTCTGACTTCCGGATCTCTTCCAAGGTTACCGATAAGAATCACTTTATTTACACTTCCTGCCACTGTTCTTTTGTATTACATCAGACACCTGTAATGTCTGCAATCATTATTAAACAAAAATAAAAAAAAATTGATACAATCACAATTAAGCTATCACCAGCTCTGCATCTTCAATGTAGCGGTGAATCAACCTTGGCAACGGAACTTTTTCCAGCGCTGTCAATTCAATCGCCAGCGGACTTAGTTCCTTTGGAATGTGTGAAAAATGAACAAATCGTGTGATGATTCGCTGATGAGACAGGACGTGCTTTACTTCTCCGGAAATTTTCTCCGGCTGTAACTGATAGGTTGAAGCATAATGTTGCAGTAATTCCTGTTCACTCAACGCAGAATCAGCTTCAAACAAGGGAAACTCATACAAGTGCTGCCAGATGTCCGACTGTGTCCGCTTCTGAACACAAATCTTATTGTTTTCCATAAAAACAGCGTAGTAAAAATACCGGCTCCGCACTTTCGTCTTCTTCTCCTTCACCGGACGGCTGGAAACAGTTTGATTGATCAATGCCCGGCAAGAGTCGTTCAGAATACACGACGTACAATCCGGATTGACAGGAGTACATTGCTGTGAACCGAATTCCATAATTGCCTGGTTATGGAGGTCCGGTTGGTCTTTGGGAATCAATGAATCAGCGAGCAACTGAAATTCTTTTTTCCCTCCTGTGGAATCAATCGGGGTACTGATATCGAAATACCGCGACAAAATGCGGTAGACATTTCCATCGACGAGCGCTTTTACTTCTTTGAAAGCGAAACTGGCAATCGCTGCTGCTGTATAAGGCCCGACACCTTTCAACCGGATAATCTCATCATACGTTGCAGGAAACTTTCCTCCGCACTCATGCGATATAAATTTTGCTGTTGCATGTAAATTGCGTGCACGACTGTAATATCCAAGTCCCTGCCAATCATTCAGTACTTCCTGCTCTGAAGCAGCAGCCAGATCATCCACTGTTGGGTAGTGGTCAATAAATTTCAGGTAATAACTCATTCCCTGATCCACTCTGGTCTGCTGCAAAATAATTTCCGAAAGCCAGATTTTATACGGATCTGTTGTTTCTCTCCACGGGAGGTTGCGTTTGTTAATTTTATACCATTCTGTTAGCTGGTCTGAGAACATCTTCAACAATCAATTTAGTGACAAAGATACATTATAAAATGAGGGGAAAAACCGGTCAACAGCCCATTAATTTTAAATTCCCTACCTTTGTAAGAAGTCGAAAAAAATCAAAATTCATGTTAGTAATCAAGACATTTAACGAGAAAAACAAACCATCCAAACAAGAAAAAGAACAAATTGTAGATTTTTTATTTGCCAATCTGGAACAGTACGGAGATCCCCGTCAGGACATTCTGAAATGTGCTGATTATGCACTGAAAGAGAGCGATTCATTTGGTGGTTGTATCAATGCTGCGTACCAGGATAATGAGGTGGTAGGTGCAGTCATTGTCAATAAAACGGGGATGAAGGATTATATTCCTGAAAACATCCTGGTTTACATTGCAACCGATGCGGAAAAAAGAGGTCAGGGAATCGGAAAAACCCTGATGAAAAAAACAATTGAATCAGCTGAAGGAGACATCGCCCTTCATGTTGAGCCAGAAAACCCGGCTAAGGGATTGTATGAATCATTGGGGTTTACAAATAAATACCTGGAAATGCGGTTAAAAAAGCACTAACCATGGCAGTTATTACATTAAACAGATCAAAACTCCGATACAATTACGAACGATTAAATTCCTTTTTTAACCATAAACACATCGAGTGGTCAGTTGTGACAAAGATGTTGTGTGGAAATGAACTTTTTTTAAAAGAAGTTTTGGCATTGGAACCGAAACAAGTCTGTGATTCACGGGTGAGTAATTTAAAAACCATCAAAAAGATCAATCCGGATGTGGAGACCATCTATATAAAACCAACTCCGAAGCGTTCGGTGGCATCCGTAGTAACGTATGCCGATATCAGTATCAACACCGAAATCAATACGATAAAAGCTCTTTCGGAAGAAGCACAAAAGCAGGGCAAAATTCACAAGATCATTATCATGGTTGAAATGGGAGAATTGCGGGAAGGCGTCATGCGGGATGAATTAATCCGGTTTTATGAACAGGTTTTTGAATTAAAGAACATTGAAATTGTAGGAATAGGGACCAATCTGTCGTGTCTGTATGGCGTTTTGCCAAATGAAGACAAGTTAATCCAACTCACATTGTACAAGCAGTTGATCGAAGCTAAATTCAATAAGCAAATTGCCTATGTTTCAGGAGGGAGCTCCGTTACCATTCCCTTGATTTTTACCAATCAGCTTCCGGGTGGGGTGAACCATTTCCGGGTAGGAGAAACCTTATTCCAGGGTACAAATGTCTACAATGATGAACCCAGTTCGTTGTTGAAGCAGGATGTGTTTACGCTCAAGGCTGAGATCATTGAATTGATTGAAAAACCCAAAGTACCCGAAGGAGATTTCGGAACCAATGTTGAAGGGAAGAGTTTTACATTTGACACATCAGAAATCGGAAAAACATCTTACCGGGCCATTCTTGATCTGGGGATTTTGGACATCGATAAAGCCAACCTGTTTCCCACCGATAAGGACATTGAATTTTTCGGTGCCAGTTCGGACATGATTATTGTGGATTTACAATCAAATGCCAACAACTACAGTGTGGGTGATTTTCTGGAATTTTCACTCAATTACATGGGTGCATTGCGGGCAATGAATTCATTTTACATCGAAAAACAAGTCATTTAGTACCTGCTTTTACATGCCTGAATGGCTTTATACGTCTATAACAGCTGTATTTTTATCGTACTTTTTTACTGCGTTGGTCTATCCCAATCGGCAGTTAGTAGATGAAAACCTGTTGTTTAGGCTAAATTGTGAAAAAATAACAAACAAAAAAGCATGTTTGTTGAATATCTGCTATACTTTTGTGGTTGAAAATCACAATATTGAACAATAGTAATTAAATTTTAAAGAAATGACTAAAGCAGACATCGTTGCAGGAATTGCAGAAGAGACAGGATTGGAAAGAGCAGAAGTATTAAAAACTGTTGAGGCGTTTATGACTTCTGTAAAAGGATCTTTAGCAAAAGGAGAAAATGTTTATTTACGTGGATTTGGAAGCTTTATCGTAAAAGAAAGAGCAGAAAAGACAGGTCGTAACATTTCAAAAAACACTACAATTATCATTCCTGCTCATAACATCCCGGCATTCAAGCCATCTAAAACTTTCGTTGAGGAAGTTAAAAATAAGGTATCTGTAAAATAACTGTTGTTATTTTTGTTGATAAATTTATTGTTATTCAACAGAATTTGTTAGCTTTGCACTCCCGTTAAATTTACGGGAGTGTTTTTTTTCGGTAAAACTGAGATAAAACGTTGATAAGAAATTAATAATTAAAAATATAAAGTTATGCCAAGCGGTAAAAAAAGAAAAAGACACAAAATGGCGACGCACAAGCGTAAGAAGAGATTAAGAAAAAATCGTCACAAAAAGAAGAAGTAATTCTTAAGATATTCGTTTAGAAAGACTTAGCAAGAATGCCTTGCTAAGTTTTTTCTGTTTTATTCACATTAAAATTAAGCTTTCGTGAGTTTAGAACTGGTAGTAGATGTGCGTTCAAACGGCATCTGGCTTGCTCTGTTACGGGATGGAAAGCTGGTGGAATTACACGAGGAGCAAGGGAATACTGATTTTGCTGTCGGAGATATTTATCTCGGAAAAGTAAGAAAAGTTGTTCCCAGTCTAAATGCTGCATTTGTTGATGTAGGCTATGAAAAAGATGCATTTCTTCATTACCTGGATTTAGGCCCTCAATTTAATTCTTTAAACAAGTTTACCAAAGATACTTTGCGCAATAAGCAGGGTGTTGCGGATTTGTTGTATTTCAAAATAGAAAAAGACATTCCCAAAGATGGTAAAATTGCTGATATCGTTTCTTCGTCTTCCCCTATATTGGTACAGGTAGCAAAAGAACCTATTTCCAGCAAGGGTCCACGTTTAAGTGCAGAAATAACACTGGCCGGAAGGTACCTGGTGTTAGTTCCTTTTTCTGATAAAGTTTCCATTTCTCAAAAGATTCGGGATCCTAAAGAAAGAGAACGTCTGAAAGAGTTAATGGAAGCCATCCGTCCGAAGAATTTCGGAGTGATCATCCGTACAGTAGCAGAAAAGAAAAAGGTCGAGCAAATAGACCAGGATTTAAAAGATTTGCTGAGCAAGTGGCGTACAATGCATACGAATTTAAAAGTTGCCACTCCGCCAAAAAGAGTATTGGGTGAAATGGACAAAACAACGTCTATTTTACGCGATATGTTAAACGCTGACTTCACGCATATCCATATCAATAATCAATCAACTTTTGATGAGTTAAAAGAATATGTGAGTGGAATTGCACCGGGGCGTGAGAAGATTTTAAAGTTGTATGACGGCAAACTCGGAATGTTTGAAAAGTTCGGCATCAACAAGCAGATAAAAATGCTCTTCGGGAAAAAGGTTCCGCTTCAGAGTGGTGGTTACCTCATCATTGAGCATACAGAGGCAATGCACGTAATTGATGTCAACTCCGGAAACAGAAAGGGAGCGGACGGACAAGAAAGCAATGCACTGTCCACGAACATGGAAGCTGCTGAAGAAATTGCCCGTGTACTTCAATTGCGCGATATGGGAGGGATTATATGCATCGATTTCATCGATATGCACGACAAATCCAACAACAAAGCGTTATTCGAGCATCTAAAAACGGTCATGAAAACGGACCGGGCAAAACATAATATTCTTCCTCCGTCCAAATTCGGGGTTGTTGAAATTACCCGTCAACGGGTGCGTCCGGAAACGGATATCAACACTTCGGAAACATGTCCAACATGTAAAGGTACCGGGGAAGTACAGGCAAGTATTCTGTTTGCAGAGGAAATTGAAAACAACCTGAATTTCCTGGTTGCAGACAGAAAAGAAAACAATGTAACCTTATTGGTGCATCCTTACCTGGAATCGCATTTTAAACGAGGATTGATTTCAAAACAATTGAAGTGGTTCTTTAAATACAAAAAATGGATCCCTGTTAGAGGAGTTACTGCTTATCACCTCTTGCAGTACTCATTTATCAATAAAAATAATGAAGAAATTGCGCTTTGATATGTCAGAGCGCAATTTTTCTTTTCTGGAAGCAAAACAAAAAATAGAAGCCTACTGTGCTTACCAGGATCGCTGCCACTATGAAGTCAGCAATAAATTAACCCAATGGGGCATTTCAGGAGAACAGAAAGAGCAATTGATTGCTGATCTGATTGTACATCGTTTTTTAGATGAGGAACGTTTTGCAGAAAGCTATGTCTCCGGAAAATTCCGGATCAAACAGTGGGGAAAGGTAAAAATCCGGCAACACCTCAAAGCAAAGTTTGTTCCGGAATACTGTGTAAAAAAAGCCATTGCACAAATTGACGGAAATGACTATTACGCTACGTTGCAACAACTGGCGGAAAAAAAGACAGCAGCATTAAAATCTGAAAAAGATCCCTTCAAAAAGAAAGCTAAAATTATCCGCTACCTAGTTTCAAAAGGGTATGAAATGGATTTAATCTACGAAGCATTGTCTGAAGAATAATATACCTTTTCATTTCCCTGTTGTATCAAAAAACCAATTTCAGAAGAAGCAATACTTATCTGTTTTCTGTCTACACAATTCAATTATGTACACAAGACTCTGTTCTAAAAATCAGGTGTTATTTTAACCACGGATACACGGATTAAAAAAGAACGAACAAAGAAAAAATGGTACCGGTTAACAGTCACGTGAATCTGTGGTTATGGAACAGCGCTGTACAAAAGTAGTTTCAATACATTCAAGCATTTGTGCAATTTATTCAACACGATTTCATCACACAAACTTTTAGAACGGAACCTTACACACAAAAAAAGAGGCCTTCTTTCGAAGACCTCTCTAATTTTATTGTTTCTACTTCTTAGAAGTGGAAAGTCAAGTTCAAACGTCCAACTGGTCCGAACAATGGATTAACGATAGAGTTATCCAATCCGAAAGATGTTGTTTTGTTTCCTTCAGCAGAAAGCGTTTCAACAGAAGCATCTGTTGCACCGTCTCTCAAACCAACTGTTTCAGCAGTTGAGCTTGATTTTCCGCTCAATGTCAAACCAAGACCCCATCCGAATTCACCACCGATAGATAATTTAGGGATGATGAAGTACTCAGCTCCGATGAATGCTCTCAATCCTAAAGAGAATCCTACTCCTGACTTAGACTCCAAGATACGTGTATCAACTGCGTTACCTTGTCCGTCGATTGCAGTACCCAAGTTTGTACCAAAGTTGTCTGCAGCTGTAACTACTACAGGAACTGCAGCTGTACTTGCTGTCAATGCGTTTCCGTATGTGTACTTAGCAGTTGTAGAAGAAATCAAGAATCCTAACTCAGCTCCGTAAAAACCTTGCAAACGAGTGTTTCCTTTTCTTTTCTCAATACCTACAGTCAACCCTACGTTTGTAGAACCGATTTTTGCTGTGTTTTCAACTTCAGCAGCATTGTCTGGCCAAGGGTTTGTAGTTGGAGCTGCTGACTGACGGTCTGCAACCATTACACTTTGTTTTGTGCTTCCGAATCCTAAACGAATTCCTCCACGGAACGCCAAATCTTCTTCAGCAAAATATTTTCCTGTAATTACCAAATTAGGGTTGCTTGGTGTCCAGATGTTACCTGCGTGCATGTTATCACCAGCTTTTCCAAAGATGTTACCAACATAGTTCAACAATGGAACTGCATCAATACCGATAGCCCAATCACCAGCTTCTGGCAAATAGTTCTCTCCTTTTCTTGATGTCAAATCTTGTGCGAAAGTAGAAGTTGCTCCTAATACAACCGCCACAGCTAAAATAGACTTTTTCATATTTTTCTTTTTTTGTTTGGTTTGGGCAAATGTACTTATTTTCTCAGTTAAAGGTTACAAAAAATCTCAACATTTTAATGTTTAAAATGCTGTTTTTAAATTTAAAACACTGAAAAACAAATGATTGTCTATTTTTTTATTTTGTCGATATTAACAGAAATCGACAGCATATTATTGAATCCCGCCCGCGAAAAGGTCGTAAATCCATAGTCTATGGAAAACTTTTTAAAATACAGTCCCAATCCGAACGATAATCCAGCGATTCCGGGTCTGCTTTCCAACTTCATGGACTGACGGGTATAATAGTCAAATCCAGCTCTGATATGAATGTTTTTAGTTGCAATTACCTCCAATTGATAGGTAAAATGTTGACCCAGTTTTTCAAAAAATCCTGCCCGCTTCACAGGAATGGTATCTCCCGTCAGCATATCCACTGTGGGTTTGGCGTTCGGATCGGTATACGTCAAATCCCATTTGTTCAGGTGATGTGCCAGGATTGAAAATCGGAAAGGGGCGTGCTTTAACCGGTAGCTGACTCCCAGTTGGAAATCTGCCGGCAACGGAGCACGTTTATCATTGTATGCATTGAATTGAAATCCTACGTTTTTAAACAGAGCCGTTACCAACACTGTTTCTGACTTGTTCAGATACGTTCCGGACAAATCAACGGAGGCCCCGTATGAATTATACACCTCCAGGTGTGAGCCGATAATATTCAGATTTGCTCCCACCGATATACGTGGGTTTAATTGATGTCCATACCCGACTCCAACAATGTATTCAAAGGGATTAAATTCTCCCATCTCCACACCATTCTTCTCCGTACGGGTCATTTTACCGTAAGCTACATACCGGATATGAGCTGACAGTACCTGCTTTTCATTGAATGCATGTCCGTAACTCAGCATTCCATAATTAATCCGTCCCGCGTGAATAGCCTGACTAAGGCTGATTGCCTTGTGCATTTTAGGATTCAACAATGAAGGGTTTGCAACTCCCATATTGATATCCTGATCTTTTGCTGTAATGAAGTTTCCTGCCAGACCCGAACTTCTTGCATTATAGTGCAACCCAAGAAGAGCGAACGTCGTCTGACCGCCTATTTGTGCAAACAGCGTATTTCCGATGAGTAAGGAAAATAATAATAAGGATGTTTTCATTGACATTTCAAACGCAAAGAAACGATAAAAATTATATCTCATACTCTTTTTTCCAGTTCAATTACTTCTAAATCATGAATTCTATCATCCGTAATACTGAACCGAAGTACTGTTTTTACCTGGTGAAAACCTTTGTTGCCACACGCACCCGGATTCATCCATAACATATTGAAATGCGGGTCGAATTTAACCAATAAGATGTGTGAATGTCCGCAGACAAATAACCTCGGTGCTTCTTTTTGTAGTTCCTCATGCGCTGGTTTTGCATATTTCCCCGGTTTACCTGCAATGTGCGTCATCAGCACATCTACCCCCTCTATCCGGAAGCGGTTGTGCAGCGGAACTTCCATTCTCACCTCATGTCCGTCGATGTTTCCGTATACAGCACGCAGGGGCTTAAACGCACGCAGTTGATCAATGACCTCCACCGTTCCGATGTCACCGGCATGCCAGATTTCATCCACTTCTTTGAAGTAATGAAAGATCTTCGGATCAAGATCCCCGTGTGTATCGGAAAGTAAACCTATTTTTACCATGCAACAAAATTACTAATTTTCTATCTGGAAGTTCCTGTTTCTGATTCTTCCTGCTTTGGTTCAATTATTCAACGTGTACCAATTTTTCAATTATTTTTGTAAGAAGATGGATCAGCAGCAACACTATGATGATTGGTTGAAGAAACGCCGGCAGCGAAAAGCTGAATTAACGGTTGAAAGACTCTATGAAGGAATTCTTAACCATGAAATTCCTATGTTGAGTAGTGCCATCACGCTAATCGAAAGCACGCTGGATGTCGATCGTGTTAAATCAGAAGCATTAATCAAACGTTGCCTTCCTCATACCGGTCAATCTATTCGCATCGGGATAACAGGTGTTCCGGGGGTCGGAAAAAGTACATTCATCGAATGTTTCGGTCAACTATTGGTCAATGCCGGGCGTAAAGTAGCGATTTTGGCTATTGATCCTTCTTCGGGCACTTCCGGGGGAAGTATTCTCGGTGACAAAACACGGATGGAGCAACTTTCGCAAATGAAAAGCGTATTTATCCGTCCTTCTGCCGCCGGAGATACGTTGGGTGGTGTTGCCCGTAAAACGCGGGAAAGTATTTTCTTGTGTGAAGCTGCCGGATTTGATACTGTACTGGTAGAAACGGTAGGCGTCGGTCAATCGGAAACACTGGTACATTCCATGGTCGATTTCTTCCTGTTGCTCATGCTTTCAGGAGCAGGAGATGAATTACAGGGAATCAAACGGGGAATTATGGAAATGGCAGATGCACTTGTTATTACCAAAGCAGATGGCGATAATATCAAAAAGGCAAACCTGGCACGAAGGGAATACCAGAACGCTATGCATTTATTTCCTCCCAAGAAAAACGGATGGACTCCAAAAGCACTTACCTGCTCAAGTATGGCGAATACCAACATGGAATTGATCTGGGAAGCGATTACATCTTTTGAGAATCAGACGAAAATCAACGGGCATTTTCTTTCCGACAGAAAGGAGCAAGACAAGTATTGGCTGCGGGAAACGCTCAATGAGCATATTCTGCGTAGCTTTTATGCAAACGATGAACTGGTAGAACACCTCAGGAAACTGGATGCCGAAGTAATTCACGGAAAGGAAACCTCTTTTTCCGCAGCAGAAAAATTATATACCTTATATATACAACAACTCTCCAATGGAAACATTTAAAATAGAAGGCGATTACATTGAGTTGATCGGGTTATTGAAAGCAACGGGAATTGCACAGACAGGAGGTCATGCAAAATTTATCGTAGAGGAAGAAATGGTTATCCGCAACGGAGAAGTAGAGTTACGTAAGCGTGCAAAACTAGTTCCCGGGGATGTTATTGAAGTAGAAGACATCACCATCAAATTAACGTGACTTTTACAAAACAAAACAGGGCAACCTGAATGATTGCCCCGTCTTTTATTTTTTAGGATTAAGGTAGTTCTGTAACTTCTTCTCCCTGAACGCGCATGTATTCCTGCATTGTCAGGTTATTGTATTTCAACCGATCAGTAATGTCTTGTTTTTTACTTTCCGGCATGGTTGGAAATTCCTTCAGTACTTTGGTATAGTACTCCCGTACTTTCACACTGTCACGCGGCGTAATTCCATTGTCATATAACGAAGCGATGCTTTCCAGCACCATTTGCCTGTTCGGGTATTTCGGATATTTTTCTTCTACTACCAATGCCCATTTCAGTGCGTCCGGAGTGTTTCCTATTGTGGAATACCACATATGTACCCGGTCCAGGTATTCCGGATTTTTTGGATTTTCCGGCTCTTCTTCATACGCTTCCAGCAAAGTGTTGATGTAATCATTGGCAAATGAACTGATGTCTGCTTTCGTGCCCGATCCTCCACCCCACTGCTGGATAGAGTCCTCGTATTGGTCAATGCGTGTGTGAACAGAAACTTTATTCTCGTTTTTTGACCCACAGGCAATCAACAAAATGGTTAGTGCGCTAAATATGATTGTTTTTTTCATCATCTTCCTTTTTTGACTGCCGGAAATTTCATTTTGTAACTGACAGAAATATCTCCTTTTGAAATATTCTGGAGTTTTTTAGCGAGCATTTTCTTTTTCAAAACCGACAAGTGGTCTGTAAATAAAACCCCTTCAATGTGATCGTATTCATGTTGAATAATCCGCGCTTTGTACCCGGTGTAAACCTCCTCATTCAGTTTCCAGTTCTCATCGTAATAAGAAATCCGGATCGTCTCTTTTCGAAACACTTCTTCCCGAATTTTCGGAATGGACAGGCATCCTTCATGGAATCCCCATTTTTCTCCGTTTTCTTCTTCTATAATGGGATTAATAAATACTTTCTTAAAACCGTCCATACCCTCTGCTTTCGGATCCGGTTCCTCGTCTTCTTCATCTGCAAAAGGAGAACCATCAACCACAAACAGCCGAATCGGCAATCCGATCTGAGGTGCAGCCAAACCAACTCCCTGTGCACCATACATGGTTTCAAACATGTTGTCGATTAATTCTTTCAGATTCGGGTAATTCTTATCTATCTCTTCTGCCTGTTTTTTTAAAACAGGATCTCCGTATGCTACAATCGGTAAAATCATTCTAACTTGTCAATAAGCTACAAAGTTATAAAAAATGGATGGCTTTTTTGAGCATACCGTTTTATAAAAAGGAAAATAATGGCTTATTCGTAGTAAATGACAAAGATATCTTCGTCATCTTTTTTAAATAATTTTTTTTCACGGGCATATCGCTCCAGACCACTGATGCTTTCCAGTTTGTCCAGTGTTTCACGGGTCTCTTCCAATTGACGCTGTGTGATCACTTTCTGTTCTTCCAGCTCACTTAATTTACTGTTCTGGCGAATCACCGTAAAAATATCCACATCATCTAAAAACAAGGTATAGATAACAAAAAGACCTATCGCGATCGCATATTTGTTCCTTAAGTATTTCGGAATTTTCATTTTCACAAAGATAAAAAGGAAACGGGAACCTCCTGAAACTATTCTGATGATAGAATTGACAATAAAGAGTTAATAAGTACATTTGCACCAGTAAATGAACATCATTATGGGAAAGACACTGTTCTTTCGTTCTGCTATTATTACATCGCTTTGTATGACAGCATGCACGGAATCGCATACGACAAAACAAGTACTTACGTTTCCGGTCAAAAAAAAACTGGATGCTGACTGGATGTTGGGAGAATGGTTCTACAAAGAGGAAGGAAGTGTGCTTCACGAAGACTGGAGAAGGGAAAACGATACGGTATTTGTCGGTGAGAGTTATTACATTGAGAACACTGACACCGTGTTTTTCGAGCACCTCCGGCTGACCTTAAACGGAGATAGTCTTTTTTATGAAAGCCTTGGAGAGAAACCTGCAAATCTGAACACAAAAATGTTCAAAGGACAATTCCATTCACCGGACCAGATTGTAGTAGAAAACTTACAGCAGTCATTTCCGCGCAATGTTCGTTACAATCAATTGAATGATACGTTGATGATCATTGAAGTTTCAGGATTTATTGATGGATCAGAAGAAACACAACCCTACCAAATGGTTCGAAAAAAATAAAAATGGAAACAAATTACCCGCATATCATTGAGCAGTTAAAATCCGGAGCAACGATGCTCTACCCCACCGATACGATTTGGGGACTTGGGTGTGATGCAACCAATGAGAATGCCTGCCAACAGATTTTAAAATTAAAAAACAGACCGACCGAAAAAAGTTTTATTGTCCTGGTAGACGGCTTTCCGATGCTGGAACGTTACATTGCCGATTTTCACCCGATTTGTTACGATCTGGCAGATCTGGCAACACAACCACTCACCATTATCTATCCGAATGCATCTGGTTTAGCTCCCAGTGTGCTTGCAGAAGACGGAAGTGTGGGCATCCGCATCACCAGTGACCCGCTCTGTCTGAAACTCATCCGTGGACTCCGAAAACCCATTGTGAGTACTTCTGCCAATATCAGCGGAGAAAAAAGTCCGGCTTCCTTTCAAGAGGTAGCACAACAAATCAAAACAGGAGTGGACCTCATCGTTGAGGAACGGACCACTGAACAGATGAATCAGGCTTCACAAATCATAAAAATAGGATTGAACGGACAGGTGGAAGTGATCCGGAAATAATACGATGCCGGTACTTCGTATTATTTGTGCCGTCAATCAATCATTTTTCAGTGCTTCTTTTTTACTTTTGCCGGGAAATGCTCATCTAATCAGGAGATCGTGGAAAAAACAGGAATAGAACAAATCAATGCATGTGTGTTGATTCCGACATATAACAATGAAAAAACATTGCAGCGTGTAATTGACGGTGTGTTGGAGTTCGTTCCTGAACATGTTGTCATTGTGATTAACGATGGTGCAACAGATTCGACAGCAGCAATTCTCTCCCACTATGAAAACCGCATTACTGTATTAAAGAATGAGGTCAACAGCGGGAAAGGTTATTCACTCCGGAAAGGATTTCGCTATGCCAATGAAAAGGGTTACACCTATGCGATCACCATGGATTCCGACGGCCAGCACTACCCCAGTGATCTTCCGAAAATGATACGGGAATGTTCCGAAAATCCGGAAACCGTTTTGATGGGTTCCCGCAACATGGAACAGGAAGGTGTACCCGGGAAAAGTTCTTTTGGAAATAAATTCTCCAATTTTTGGTTCAAAGTAGAAACATTGATCAGTCTGCCGGATACGCAAACAGGTTTTCGTGTCTACCCATTGAAGCCGTTGAAGAACATGCGGTTGTTTACTACCAAATTTGAGTTGGAAATAGAAGTTATTGTACGGCTGGCCTGGAAAGGGATTCCATTTAAACCTGTTCCGATTCAGGTAAAATACGATCCGGATGAGCGGGTTTCTCATTTTCGACCGGGAAGGGATTTTTTCAGGATTTCAGTACTGAACAGTGTTTTGTTTATCTGTGCGCTGCTCTATTTTTATCCGAAAAAATTAATTTCTAAAAATACATGGATTGCCATTAAAAATGAAGCGATCAAGCCGCAGGAAAGCAATTTTCGAAAATCACTTTCACTTGGATTTGGTGTGTTTATGGGCATTTTTCCTATCTGGGGTTTTCAACTCATGATCGGTATTCCACTGGCAATTCTGTTCCGGTTGAATAAAATACTTTTCATTACTGCCGCCAACATTTCCATTCCTCCCATGATCCCTTTTATTGTGTATGCCAGTTTCCTGGTAGGACAATACTTTATTGCCAATTCCATCGATCCTGCTCAACTGCTGCATTTTGACCTGGAAACCATTAAAGCAAATACCGTTCAGTATTTCATTGGAGCCATTTTACTTGCATGCATCGCATTTATCATTGTAACAGCGGTAAGTTATCTGTTATTTTCCATCTTCAGAAAAGAACCGAAAGTGATTGAAATGGACTGAAAATGAGCAAAAAAGCTTCTTTTCACCCTGTTAAAAAACGTTAAGTCTATGATTTAGTGTTTCCTAACTTTTAAATTCGTAAAAAACTAAAGCGTGGGGAAAATCAGGGTCAATGTAATTATTGCTTTCGTAATCGTTGCATCAATTGCATTGTTGATCATACAGGCGTTCCAGACACGCCAGTTGTATGACAAGAAATCGGGGCAGTTCAGAGCTGAAGTGGAAACAACACTTGAGCGCATTGCCGTAAGGCATGAAAAGGCAGAAGATGTCCGAAAATTTTTCCGGATTGCCAACACAAATTTCAGCGGACATTACAAAGACATTCTCAAAGAGGAGTTTCAAAACCTGTTATCGGCAAAAGAAACCATTTCAGTAAAAGATACGGTTATCTGGGAAAACGGGCAGCAGGAAAATTATTTGGTGATTCAGGGACAAAGCATCGATTCACTGGTTGGAGTGAAAGCAGAACAGCGCGTCCTGGCAAAAGATGTACGTCAATTGCGGGATTTCTATTACGGGAATAAAACCACCGGGGATTCAACGGGCGTTTCAATTCACCTCGATCAGAAAGTGGTGAAAAAGATGTTTGAAAAAGCAAAGTTTGTCAATGACATGATGATGCAGGCGTTCCGTGATAATGTCTTTGAGAGTCCTGAAAACACGTTCGACATTGCTTTTCTGGATTCGGTAATCCGAACCGAGTTTAAAGACGATAAACTCCCGACAAAATTCAGCTTTGTTGTTACCAATGAATCCGGTAAACCATTAAAATCGAAGGTGTTTGTGGAACACTACGATCCGAATCTGGAAGTCGACAAGTCTTTTTCTACGCATTTATTTCCAAGCAATCTGTTCGACAATAACTTAGAATTGCACATTGTATTTCCACGTCAAAGTACCATTTTGTTGGGGGAATTATGGGTGCCGTTGCTTGTGAACCTCTCTCTGGTCTTATTGATCTTCTGGGCATTGATTTATATGTTCCGAACCATTCTGACACAGAAAAAACTAGCAGAGATGAAAAACGACTTCATCTCCAATATGACACATGAATTCCGTACACCGATTTCGACTATTTCTCTTGCGTGCCAGGCTATGAATGATCCGGATATGATGGGAACGGGAGCTGAACAGGCACAGCCGTTTGTAAAAATGATCGCCGATGAAAACAACCGGTTGGGGACATTAGTTGATGGCATTTTACAAAGTTCAACCATTGAAAAAGGAGAAGTGCGTCTCAACATTGAGAAAATCCTTGTCAATGAAATTATCTATGACATTGTACACCGGGCGCAGTTCCGCATTCAAAACGGAGGGGGTAAAATCGATGTGGACATTTGTACAGAATTGGTATACATCAATGCGGATAAAATGCATTTTACCAATGTGATTTCGAATCTGATTGACAATGCAATTAAGTATTCTCAGGAGACACCGGAGGTCAAGATTGAAATGAAGCAAAAATCAGGAATCGTACGAATAGCAGTCAGTGACAAAGGTCTGGGGATAAAAAAAGAACACCTGAATAAAATATTTGATAAATTATACCGTATTCCAACTGGGAATGTCCACAATGTAAAAGGATTCGGATTGGGATTGAGTTATGTGAAAGGAATTTGTGAGATGCACAGCTGGAAAATCGGTGTGCAAAGTAAATTTGGAGAAGGATCTACATTTACAATTGAAATAAAACAATAACTATGGAAAAAAAATTAGCTATTCTACTAGCAGAAGACGATGTAAATTTAGGGCAACTATTGTCCACTTATCTGAAGTCCAAAGGATTCAATGTTACATTGGCTACTGATGGTCAGATCGCACTGGATACATTCAATAGCGGTAAATTCAATTTTTGCATTTTTGATGTCATGATGCCTAAAATTGATGGTTTCAGCCTGGCGAAAGAGGTCCGTGAGTTAGATAAAAAAATTCCGATTCTTTTCCTGACGGCAAAAGACATGAAGGAAGATAAACTGGAAGGTTTTGCAACCGGAGCAGATGATTATTTGACCAAACCTTTCTCCATGGAAGAGTTGGTGGCAAGAATCAATGCCATCGCGCGAAGAACAGGTTCTGACGAAGCGGAAGTTTCCGGGGATTTGTTTGTCGGAACGATCAAATACGAACCGGAACTGCGTTTGTTGCACACAGAAGGAGAAGCTAAAAAACTGACAACGAAAGAAAATCAGTTGTTGGAATTACTGGTGAAGAATAAAAATGAAGTGTTGGACAGACAAGCAACATTGCGTGCTGTCTGGGGAGATGACAATTACTTCAACGGAAGAAGTATGGACGTTTACATTGCCAAATTGCGCAAATTATTAAAAGAGGATCCGAATATTGAAATCATGAATATCCATGGTAAAGGATTTAAGTTATTAATTAAGTAACGTGCGATTTTAAGCTGCATTTTTCGTACATTTAGGGAAATAAAAAACCGTACAAATGAAATTTACAGAAAAGCCCCTTACAGAAGTCATTGCGATTTTGCGCGAACGAGGATATACGGCAGATTTTAACCTGCTCGAAGAAAATATTTCCTACATTGCGGGGGGAGAAAAAGTAGAGCTGACGGATATTGTCATCGACAGAATTTACCGGTTTACCGGCTTAAGTGACTTGGATGATGAATCCATTCTGTATGCACTTCGGAATACAAAAGACGGGGTGAAAGGAATTTTTGTAAACGGCTACGGAATTTATTCCGATTTAAAAGCACATGAGATTATCCAAAAAATCAGCATTGCAGAACACGATGGTGACGATTGGGGCATTTAATGCACGCAATACATAGTAAAAAAGAGGCTACTGATTCAGGGCCTCTTTTTGTTTTTACAGATTTGTCTCTTATTGTTATCTTGACATTTGTTTTTGTTTATCCGATGGTTTCTTGTTGAGCAACACAAAATCAATCACACCTTTCAGATAACCTACTCCATAGGAAATGTGTAGAATGGGAAATGTTTTGAATACATCTCCGAATCGGAGCTGATGGTCTTGCTGAACAAGTCGGTTGGTGGTTATTGCCGTTAAAGCCAGGTAAACAATCAACGGGAAGGAGCCCGCCAGTCCAACTGTAGCGCCAAACAGCCAGGTAAACAAAAATAAAATCAGGTACAATACAAACAAGGGTGGAATCAATTGCCGGATTGTTGTGAATGTCCGGTGTTTTTGGTTGACGTATACTTTCCAGTAACCGTATTGGTAGAACTGTTTCCACAGGTTCTTATAATTGCCCCGCACGTAATATTTCAATGAAATATCGGCATCAAACCAGATTTTCCCTCCGGCTTTCGTAACACGAAAATTGAAATCATCGTCCTGATTCCGGATCAACTCTTCATCAAAAAAACCAATTTGCTCGAAAACACGGTACGGATACATCGGGCTTGTCACGGTATCGGTAAATCCAGATTTACTCAAGGTTCTGAAATTTCCGATTCCCATTCCAAGTTGCGTTCCCATTGCCAGCGCAATAACCTTACCCGTTTCATTTACATATTCATTCTCCAATCTTCCTCCGACACACCAGATAGAGGAATCTTCATTTAGCTTTTGTAAACACGTAGAAAGATAATTGTTCGATATTATGTGGCGTGCACCTATGATTTGAACATAATCACAAGAAGCAGCATGGATACCTAAATTGAAAGCAAAAGGTGTTAGTTGGTTTACATTATCAATTAGTTTCAACGTCAAAAATTCTCTTTGTAATTGCTGAACAATCTCCCTTGTTCCATCATTACTCATCCCATCTACAACAAAAACATTGGTTTCAACTCCACTTGGAATGGCTGCTGTATATATGGCGCGAATGCACTCTTCAATATAAGGTGCCTCATTGCGGCATGGTATTACGATTGAAATGCTAGTCATGTGCTTTTTTTTCTGATTCCACGTAAATATGAATGACCATTAGCAGAAGGGGATAAAATAGAATTCCCGATTGTTGTTGCAACATCGATTCAAACAAACAATTAAATGCCAGGTTTGCAAACAAGATAATAGCCAATATGTTTTTCTTTTTGATTCCCCACCTGATTCCCGATACCAGAATATACATCAATATTAAAAAACCAATCGCTCCTATTTCCAGCCAAGTATGTAAAAACTGATTGTGAGGGTTATAGTTATGTGTTGCGAGCTCATGCAAGCCTTTTTCTTTAAGATTTCCCCCCAGGTAATAATCTACATTTCCTGTTCCTACTCCCATCGGATGTTCCTGTATCTCTTCAATAGAAGCAAGCCACAGTACCAGTCTCACCTGGCTGGATGAGGGTTCTTCAGGAAAATGGTGAACAAACTGTTCCTGTGAAGAAAAAAACAACTGAATATTTTTTTCTACTTCATATAGATCCTTTTTCAGAAAAGGGGTGAAAAAAAACAACCCTGACAGAAAAGCAATGAGCACAATTACAATTGAAACAACAAATCCCCGACTCTTTCGCTGCGCTATTTTAAATAAAATATAAATGGCCGAAAGCAACAAGAAAAACAAAACACCGGAAAGGGACATCAATAAAAATATATATGCAATCAGCAGTATAATTATACTGACTCCAACCTTCTTATTCAGTTCTTTCTTCTCCAACAATAAAAACACAGATACGATGGCTATTTGTACTCCTGCCGCCATATATGTCGGGTGTACAGTCGAAGATAAATGGCTTTTCATGAAGCACCAGGGAAAAGATTGGTAATGCAGATAGCACGGTATTCCCTTTGCAATTCCCCAGAAAAAAGCGATCAATACCGATAGGATCAATCCTTTTAAAACAATCGAAAGATTAAATCCTGATTTCTTAGAAAACCCAAACAGAATTGGTAAAATGACGAACGACAGTTTGTTTTCCAAATAAAACCGGGACAATTCCATATCTTTCGTCCATATAATCCCAATAGCGTATGCAGCATACAAGAGAATAAAACCTGCTACCGGATAATTGGGAGTAAAAACTAATTGTTTTCTGATTGCAGCGACGAGAATCCATACAACTGCCAGAACAAGAGAGATCGGTGCAAATTTAGGAAAATTGAACAGGCAAATAAATACCAGACACAGCACTAATTCCAATGAGTATTTGGCTACAAACTGTTTCATACTATTTTGCAATTGAGGTATACAAACCTAACAATTTCTCGCGTTGTGATTCCCAGGAGAAGTCATTTTTCACTGCATACCTGGCACGCTCTATCTGATGGTTAATTTCCGGATCATCTGATAGCAGGTATTCAAAAATTTCTGCAATTTTTTCATCATCAAACGGGTTAACACATGCTCCTATTTCACGTTCTTTCACAAAGTTATACAATGGGAAATCAGATACAACAAACGGAAGTCCTATTGCCATGTATTCAAAAATTTTTGTCGAATATGAACGAATATAATTGGGTGTAGGATGCAACAGGGAAAGCGCCATTTTTGATTGGCTAGCCAACTGATATGCTTCAAACAATGGTTTTCTTCCATAAAAAATAATATTTTCTTTTACGTCTTCATATACATCCATTGCTTCCAATTTAGGCATTATTCCCTCTTCAATGGGTCCAACACAATGAAATACAAACGGAATATTTTTACGCTTCAAGATCCCTAATGCCTGAATGATTTGTATGATCCCCCGTATTTCGGAAACCACACCGACATATAGAATTCCATTTTGGTCAGACCGGTTGTCCAGTGAAAATTGCTGTAACTTTTCCACTTCCGGGAAGTTGAATACCGGTGTTAATGATTTTGCTTGTTTCTCAAATAAATAACGATACGATTCTTCTGCAATAACAATATGGAAATAACGACTTGCAAATCGTTCCATATGACCATACAACCAGGCAATAAGTCGCTTGAATTTAAGCCATTGTTTATCTTGAATCTGGGCTGTCAGGTTTTCATGAACATCAAAAATGATTGTTTTCCGGTAGAATAACCGAAGAATCAAGCCAACCCAGATCAGTTCAGGGTCATGAAAATGAATAATCTTTGCTTTTGTCGTTAATGCCTTGCGCATTACTGCCCAGGCTAAAAAACTAGCTCTGTATATCCGTGATTTGCTTTTTCTGGTAACTGATAAAACCGACACTCCGTTGTGTATTCCCTCTGCTGCATTCGGCGCCACTAAACTAACCTGATAACCGGCATCTGCAAGCGAGCAACATTCCTTGTAGAAGATTCTGGTGTCATTCCAGTCATGTATATTTGTTATATGGCAGATTTGATCCATTCTCAATTCAGTAATTTATCATATAATGCAATAAACTTTGCTTTATTCGCTGCTTTCGTTCCGTGTTCTTCAATGAGCTGTGTATTTATCTCTGCTGCATTTTTGAAATCCTGCTGCATTGCCGCCGTCAAAAAATCGCCTGTCACATCATTAACAATCGATCCGTTTTTTGCATCCTTAATCCACTCACGGTTGGCAGGCAAATCGGATACAATGGGAATACAACCGCACGCCATTGCTTCCAACAAACTAATAGATGTAGCATCTGATGTGGGAATAGATACCCAAAAAGAAGATTTTGCGTACCAATATGCATTCGTTTCCGCATCAACCCATCCGACAAATTCAATCCCATCGATTTGCGCGGTCTGAACAATTTTTTTCAGGTTGTCTGTTTCTTCTCCAACAGCTGCTATCACTAACTTCCAATCCTGTAACGAAGGATGTTGTTTCATTTTTTTATACGCCTCAATAATCGCATCGATTCTGTACAACGGTTTGTGTAAACGGTTAGAGTAGATTATTTTTTCTTTTACAACATGTTTAGGAGGAGTAAATCCTATTCCGAAATTGGCAATCAGGACGGGTGTTGAAAGCGGTTGAATTCTTTTAATTTCGTCTGCCATGAATACAGAGTCCGATGTAATTGCATTTGCTTTCCGAAGGTTGTATTTTACCATTTTCTTTAGTAAAAAACTCTGAGACGGGACCAACAAGATATCACTTCCCCAGGTAGTCAGAACACTCGGGATTTTTGGACCTCTTCCCAGTGCAAGGTTACTGAAAAAGGCAACGCTATTGGCTTGATGTATGTGGATAATTGTTGGTTTAAATTTTGTGATTATCTCCCGAATTTGTTTGGGTGTACGAATAATGTTTTTCACCGTCAATTTAAAATCAACGATTTCAACAGGAGTATCTATCCCTTCCCGCTTCTCGTTGGTGATCACCAATACAGCATCAAAATAATCCTTTACCAATTCCAGGTAATTGTAGGTATGGACAGTATTGGTTCCTATTAAAAGTAGCTTCTTCATACCCTATCTGTATTTTAGTCCCTCAATTATTCTTTTCCCATTCTCATAAATATTCCAATACCAACTGGAACGCCAGTGTTTGGGATGTATCAATATATGAATAATCGGGTGTTGTTGATCGATTGCCTGTAATACTGAAGTATCACCGCGGTATAAATTGGGATATCCGCAATCCGTTATATTGATTGAATAATTGTTTGTAATCTCGGATTGGTAGGTCTCAAAGTCAATCCCACATTGTTCCATTACAGCTTCTGTTATAAATTCTCTGTTGGGGGTATTTAAAATCCTGTTTGCAAAATCCCCGTGACTGGCAATTGACCTTATTTTAAAGCCACATTGTTGTTCAATTCTGTTAAAATTATCAATGAATTCAGCCCTGATTTCAGGGTACAGTTGTTCTATTTCTTTTTTTGTCCGAATTTTCTTCCTTTTAGCAATTGTGGCTAATTCTTCATAATGATAGCCACAGTCAGATTTCAGATCGTGCACTTTTTTCATCACAGAATAATTTAATGTACATAACCGGAAATAAAAAGAGGTTCTCACCCCGTATTTTTGATTGACAGCAAGCCATTTTAATACATAAGTCGGGTCTGAATCTATGTCATGCCTGATGAGTAGAATCTTTCTCCCTGTTAACCGGTTGTTTCTCGCATCGTTAAAAAATTCAGACAACGGAAGTACTTCATAATTCTTGTCAATTGCCGTTTTTATAATTTGCTCATAGTCTGCTATTCTATTACAAATAAAAAAATCCGACCGGATCCTGTTGATTATGCTTGTCGTTAACCGCTGAATTTTTTGAATCATTTTATTTCATATATAGATTGATCAACTCCGGGTGCTGTTCCAGGTATTTTTTATCCGTATCTTCAACTCTTTTTACTACTTGTGCAGGATTCCCTGCAATTACCGAATAATCCGGAAAATTTCCTTTCACCAACGAATAGGCAGCAACAATACATCCCTTCCCAATTACCGTCCCCGGCATAATTGTAACATGCGGACCAATAAATGTAAAGTCACCTATTTCAATTGTGCCTGTTTCATACCCGATTTTTTCAGCGACACTTCCATAGGAACTTCCATAGAGTCGGATTGCATGATGGCTGGAATGTGATGTTATTGAAACAAATGATGTGATCTGACATCCTGTTCCTATTACAATTTTATTACTGGCTTCTATAAAATTATGATGTCCGATGTACACGTGGTCTGCCAGAAACAATTGCTCCGGATGGTCGATAAAAGTGGAAGAACCAATTCTTAAACCTGTTATTCTTTTTCCCTGGAAATTCTGTTTTTTATAGAGCATTTTTGGTCTGTATATACCATGCAAAAGAACACTTAGCCGATAAGAGATATGTCGAAAGATTTTATCCATCTACTTGTTGTTGTTTCTTATAATACAAACTTACGCAGTATCCAATAATTAAAGCGATTATAATTGAAAATTTTGGGTTGCTAAAAGGATTATTGGCCAAAGCGATTGTCAACAACATCAATATGCAGTAAATCATCAATTTGTTAATCGGTTTATATCGCAATAGTAATGCCGCAGGGATAAATAAGATCAGCAGATAGAAGATCAGTCCAATAATTCCATACCTCCACAAATAAAATATATACTCGTTTTCAGGATAAATAAAATTAGAATACATGAATTCTTTGTTGGGACCGTAGCCAAACACCGGCTTATTCATCCACATGTCTATCAGATAAGCCCATATCTCAAATCTACCCCTTACAGAATTGTTCTCAGCAACATCCAGCATGTTTGTATTTCTAAGATACTGCATACCCCCCGCATCTTTTTCAAATGAAAAAAGGAGAGCTACGAGTAATGCGAAGATCAGCAGGTGAATCAGGTAAGATTTGATTGATTCCGTAGCTTTTGATCGCATAAAGAAGCTCGCAAAGAAAACAACAAATGTTGCAACAATTCCTGTTCTTGACTGGCACAATATAATCATTAGAAATGCACTATAGTAGCAGCATCTGTAGAGCAGATTTTTATTCGAGTATACTGTTATGGATCTATATTGAAAATAGATAAAGTAAAATAAAAACAAAATGGCATTATCGTTTGGATTTCCCATCGTTCCTACAATTCTTTTGGGACCAATTTGCCCAAGTGAATTCAGTCCGAAAGAACGAACATCCCGTTCGTCTGAGTCGTAAAGTATTGTAATGTTTTTGTTAAAATCGATGACATTAAAATAATGCAAAACATTAAAAACAACCAAGGCTATGAAGCTGATCAGTAAGTATTTTCTTATTTTTTCATGGTTTTTTTCTTCCAGAAAATAATAGATAGCAAAAACATATACGACACCATATTTCAAAATTTTATACACTTCAAAATATTCTGAGAGATGTGTTCGATTCGGGTTAATCAAAATTACCATTGTTGCATAAACAGCAAAGGCGATTATAATGAGGAGATAGCTATCCAACCAGAAGAATTGTTTCTGCAATAAACGGGTGCCTATTAATACAACGACTAGCTCTTCCAATGAGAAAAAAAAGGTTGGTGAGACCGGTATAAATGGAACAAAGAGGATGCTTGTTAATAGCAACAGCAATAAAATTGAATCTAAAACTCCCGGTTGTTTACCGGAGGGTTGATGAATAAAAAATTTGTCCTTTTCTTTCGTTAAAATGTTGAACATAGTTTGTTAAAATAATAGTATGTTGAGTTACTCATAAATACATCTTTCTGCTAAAAGTAACCATTTTAGTCATTTTATGGCTCCTGCCTCATCCTGACATATCTGTATTTATCTTTTTGAGCAATGCAGAAAACACCGTTCTCGATTGACAAAATCACTTTAGAACTCATTTGCGGAACAATTAAAAGCCTAGTTCATACAATAGAATATCACCATCTGCATTTCTCAGATTAATCAAAATATCAGTTGTATTCCCTGGTAAATTCCCCTTGGTAAATACTCTCAAATTTTGGTTTACGGGAAAGTATTCAATCGCTTTATTTGTCAAAGCAGTACCAGTAAGATTATAAATGAAAAATGCACCATCGAAGTCTCTGTGTAAAATCAGGTCCTTTACACCATCTTTATTAAAATCTCCTATACTCATCCCATTCCACAGGTTATTTGCTCCACTCGAATTATTTGATACGATACTTGACAAGGTGCTAACTCCATTATTCGTTACAATTTTCCATATCCAAATCCCCCCGTCTGAATTTCTTACGGCACACAGTTCTGCTTTGCCATCATTATTCAAATCTCCGGCACATATTGCTGACCATTGATTATTGATTCCGGAACTATTGTTGAAAAGCATACTATTCAACACATATGAAGTATTTACTTTTTTCACTTTCCAAATGAAGAATCCTCCATCGACATTCCGGACTGCTGCAATTTCAGCAACACCATCCCCATCAAAATCTCCGGAGCAAATACTTACCCAGCCGTTACCTGTACCAGATGAACTATTTGTGAGAATAGTTTGCAAAGAATAAGTACCCGTTTGTGCATTATAAACTGGTTTCCAAACGAAAATTGTTCCGTCACTTTCTCTTATTGCAGCAATTTGATCACCTGGAATATCCTGAACAAAGTGGCCTACTGTAATTCCTTTCCAGTAACTATTGGACACGCCTGTAGCAATTCCACCTGTTATAATTGATCCTTTCGATTCAATTCTATATCCAACAGTTGAATAATCTATTAATTTAGATGAAAGTGTGTAACTGGAATTATTTGTCAGTATTTTATGAAAATAAATACCTCCATCCGAATTTCGGATAGAAACAAAATCATTTTTAATCCCATCACCATCTAAATCTCCGGAACCAACTCCCTGCCAATCATCATCATTACTCCCCCCATAGGAACTGTTTCGACCCAAATATTTGAAAACCCGTTGGTTTTTGGCTGCTAAAGCAATACCCAAAAGACTTGCCCCAATAGAGCCACCCCTTGATAAAATACCATGAATGGTTTGAGATTGTGAAAAAACAAATTTAGGTTCTTCAAGAAAAGAAGTGTAAAAATCACTTATCTGATGAAAAATTCTATTTTGCGTATTATAGCCATTATTATTCGGGGCAGAAGATAAACGAAGCCATCTTGAGATACCATATTGCAGATAACCGTCTAAATTCACCCAAATGCCACCAGCATCTCCAAATGCGTTTGTCCCATTA
>DHNG01000030.1:38874-40154 GCA_002409405.1 Flavobacteriales bacterium UBA5422
TCCAAATGCGTTTGTCCCATTAATCGCATTATGATATTTAAATGGTTGTTCATACACTTTAAAAATAAATGTATTTGCAAACTTCTTCAGATCAATATCGTTGAAGTAGCCATTAGGGCAACACCCATTTGACGGGCTCTTTATTAACAGTTTAAATTTATTGCACAATTCAACAAAGTCAATAACCGCTCCGGCATGTGAAATATCATCCGGTGGGTTATCGCTATACTTATTAGATGTTACCTGATTAGATGTTACCCAACCTTTCCAGCTCCAGTTATAATACGGAAAATTATTTGTTGTAGAATTAGAATATTCGTGCATACATCTTGTTAGCTGGTATGCAGCCGTAATCGCTGCATCAAGAAATAAACTCCCTTCTATAGTTCCCTGAAATGACATTGCCATATAAGCATTCACGCATCCCCAGTTACAATTTCGGTCCATTCCGTCAACATCTGAAGAGGTACTTTGACCACAAGGGTCATCAGCATATTGTCGATATCCTCTGTTATTTATCCAATAGTATTGATAATAATAATTCCAAGTATCCATCAATTGCGGATATACCCATTCTGCAAATTCCGAATAGGTAGTAATTGATTCATTATCGAACGTTTGAAATGCAGAAGGTAATTGACCACTAAAATCTGTAGAAAATGCTATTCTACTCAAATAGATATAATGCGCAAATGATTGTAATATCAATCCTGTATGGTAGGTAATTGGACCATAGCAACCATTTGTTCTTCCATATGTTGACCAGTAGGGCTTACTTTGATTAACATTCCGATTATCATCTCTGTTTTTTATGACTTGATTTGATGCATAAATAAAGTTATCTAAATATTTTTTATCTTTTGAGTATTCATACATTATTAAACAACTTTCCAGATAATAAGAAATTCCATCACCATAACTATCATAATCATTTGCATTTGATGACAAGTATGTATCACGAACAACATCTGCTGTTCGATCATACATCTTTTGATAAACATTCGGCAACGTTTGTGCATCAACACATAACGCCATTAAAAAGGAACAAAAAATGATAAATATCTTCATGAATTCAGCTAATTTTTAATACGTAAATATATGGACTCATTTAAATTTCTTAATTCAAAAATTACTGTAAATAAATCGGTTTTCTCAATTAATCCATGTATTTCTACTGATTTCATACTTATGAATGCTTCCTGCTAACTCCTTTTTTAGCAAATCGAAACATTACATAAAGCGTAAAAACTAAAAAGGCTCCCTGGACACTTGAAACAAAT
>DHNG01000030.1:40282-113383 GCA_002409405.1 Flavobacteriales bacterium UBA5422
ACTTGAAACAAATAAAAGTATCTGAGGAAAATGTTGTTCATCACTTCCTATCAGCAATGGCATTAATCCAAAACCCGTCAATTGAATAACTGCACTGATGATTCCTAAATAAAAAAACTGCTTTTGCCTGTGAAGGACTGCTGGAAGTGTTGAAACAACAGAATTAATAAAATAAAATAAAAACCAAAAAGACATGATCTCAGAATAGTATCCTGAGTTGGCCCAATTTGCTCCAAAGACAAAAGAAAACATAGGCGTTCCAAAAAAGAAAAGGAGTGTAAATGGAACAATTGAGATAAAAAACAGGATAACGATGGTGTTTTTTAAAAGCGGTACCGTCGACTTTCCTTCGCTTACTAATTCTGCACATCTGCTAAAGAAAACCTGGCTTATCGAGAGGCCGATAATAGAAATAGGGATTTGAAGAATTACATAAGAATGGCTGTACCATGCAAAAACGTCTTTATTAAAATAAAATATAATAAAAAATGCCAGTAAAAGATCCTTTCCCAGGTCAACCAGCACATGTGGTAAATTAATTGTGGGAAACTCTTTATATGCTTTGACAAGTGCCTTCGTTTTTTTAGCCGACCGGAATGATGTATTTGCTTTATCGATCTTAAACCATTCCTGGATAAAAGAAAGAGAAGATGCAATATATCCAATAAATGAACCTAATAATAACCCCGTTGCTCCCATGCCCCACACACCAAACAACCATCTTAACACATTGCTAACTCCTGAGTTTACCATTTTCGAAACCGATATCCTACGAAATTGTTTTTTCCGGATTGCCCAATTTGTTCCAAGGTTTGTATAAATTAAGAACAGCGTGCTTCCCAGACTTAATGCTATAAAAAAAGCGAGGTCGTACGTAAATCTAACAACTAACAAATATCCTACAGCAAGGATAGAAACTCCTATAAGGATGTACGTCGCTATTTTTAAAGATAATCGGTATATCAAGTATGAGTGTTCATCTTTTTTAGGAAGAGGTAAGGATAATTCAAAACGGGCAGTGGCCAATGCTGCCAAAAACCCAACTATACGCAGATACAAATTTAAATCCCCCATTTCTTCCGGTGTATAAATACGTGTAAGAATGGGAGAAATGAGGAATGAAAAAAGCTGAGAAAGTGCAGTCCCTGTCATCAAAACAGCAACTGATTTAATAAAATCGTGTTCTTTTATTTTTTGCAATAAGCCCATTGGTTCCAAGGTTTCCAGATGCTTACCCTTTGATACTTATATTGTTGATTAATTTTCTGATGCCTTCATCAAAATCGACCAATCCCTCATAATGTAATTGATTTTTCGTTGTTGTGATGTCGGCCAGTGAATTGCGAATATCACCTGCGCGCTCCGGCCCGTTAATTATTTTTGCATCGGGGTGTAACAAACCTTTCTCTGACAAGTTTTTTTGCAAACTTTCAATCACGTCATTCAATGACAAATACTTACCACAAGCAACATTAAAAACAGATCCGAATGTTTGCTCATTTGCAGTTGTAAGGGCCAGGTAATTTGCTTTTACGGCATTTGCAACATAGGTAAAATCGCGGGTCTGATTTCCATCACCGTGAATGATGACCTCTTCTCCCTTCATCAGTTTGTCAATGAATTTCGGAATTGCTGCGGCATATACACCATTCGGATCCTGCTTGGGTCCGAATACATTAAAATAGCGCAGACCGATGGTTTCCATACCGTGCAAACGGTGGTAAACACCGGCATACAATTCATTGAGGCTTTTGGTTACTGCATACGGACTCAGGAGTTTTCCTTCGGAACCGATGGTTTTCGGAGAAACAGCTGAATCACCATAAACAGAACTGGAACTGGCATAAACAAATCGTTTCACGCCTTTCTCGCAAGCAGCTTGCAGCATATTCAAAAATCCTGTTGTATTGGTCGCATGTGTAGCATGCGGAAATTCAATCGAGCGGGGAACAGATCCCAGAGCTGCCTGGTGGGTAACCAGATCAATCCCTTCTACTGCTTTCAGGCAGTCTTCAATAGAGCGAATGTCTCCTTCTGTGTATGTAAAGTCGGGATGGTTGAAAAATTCTTCGAGGTTCTTTCGTTTTCCTGTTTCCAGGTTATCCAGAACGGAAACAGAAGCGCCAACTGACAAAAGAAATTCAACAAGATTGGAGCCGATAAATCCGGCTCCACCCGTTACCAATATTCTTTTTCCCTTCAGCTGGTTTTCAGTCATTATTTTGCGTAATTAACCGCTCTTTTCTCACGAATTACAGTTACTTTCACCTGACCCGGATAGGTCATTTCAGTCTGGATTTTGTGTGAAATGTTGAATGACAATTCATCCACCATTTGGTCTGAAACTTTTTCACTTTCTACCAATACACGTAGTTCACGTCCTGCCTGAATCGCATATGCACTTGCAACACCTTCGTACGACAGTGCCAATGCTTCCAGTTCTTTAATTCGTTTGATGTACGATTCAACAATTTCTCTTCGTGCTCCCGGACGTGCTCCTGAAATAGCGTCACATACCTGAACGATCGGAGAAATCAATGTTGTCATCTCAATTTCATCGTGGTGGGCACCAATTGCATTTAAAACATCCGGTTTTTCACCGTATTTTTCTGCTAATTTCATTCCCAGGATCGCATGTGGTAATTCCGGTTCTTCATCCGGAACTTTCCCGATATCGTGAAGCAATCCTGCACGTTTTGCCAGTTTTACATTCAATCCCAATTCAGATGCCATAATCGCACATAGATTGGCAACTTCACGCGAGTGCTGCAATAAGTTTTGTCCGTAGGAAGAACGGTATTTCATACGTCCGACCATCCGTGTCAGTTCAGGGTGTAATCCATGAATTCCCAGATCGATGCATGTTCTGCGTCCTGTTTCTGCAATTTCTTCATCCAGTTGTTTCCGTGTTTTTGCAACAACCTCTTCAATTCTAGCCGGGTGAATACGTCCGTCTGATACGAGTTGATGCAATGCCAGACGAGCAATTTCTCTTCTCACCGGGTCAAAACAGGAAAGGATAATCGCTTCTGGTGTATCGTCAACAATAATTTCTACCCCTGTAGCTGCTTCCAGCGCGCGAATGTTTCGTCCTTCACGTCCGATGATACGTCCTTTCACCTCATCCGAATCGATGTTAAAAACAGAAACAGCATTTTCAACTGCCTGCTCCGTTGCAACACGCTGAATGCTCTGAATAACAATTTTCTTTGCTTCGCGGTTGGCGTTTAGTTTTGCTTCTTCTGAAATTTCTTTAATGTGCGCCAACGCGGCTGTTCTTGCTTCGTCTTTCAATGCCTCAACCAATCCGTTTTTTGCCTCTTCCGGGCTCATTCCGGATATTTTAGATAATTCGGCAACTTGCTTTTGGTGGATTTTATCCAGTTCCTGCTGACGGAGATCCAATGCTTCTTTTTTCGCTTCCATTTCTTTCAGCTCTTTTTCGGCATTCTTCTCTTTACGGCTTGTCTCTTCTATCTTTTGTGACAGTTGTTTTTCCTGGTTGCGTGTTTTATCTTCCAGGGACTGTAACTTGCGCTCACGCTGCTTAATTGTTTCTTCGTGTTCTTCTTTCAGTTTTAAAAATCGTTCTTTCGCCTGAAGAATTTTCTCTTTTTTAAGAGACTCTCCTTCATTTTCAGCATCTTTCAACAATTTTTCACGTTTATTTTTTAATGCGGTATTCAGCAGTACGAAGACAATAACACCTCCCCCGATAATACCAATCAACAATCCAATTATTAAATTCATTTTTAAATTTTGAGTTTAAAATAAAACAAAAACCCACCGACCTCTCCTTCCGTTTCATGGGAATGGACAAATCCGGTGGGGAATACTAGTTTTGAATACGGCTACTGATTGTCAAACTCATCTGACAATTCTTCCAACGCCTTTTCAATAGCACTATAATCAGCAGGCACCTCCACTTTTTCAATTTTGGGTGCTGTTTTTGTTGCTAACTGTAAGGCTGTCATTGCAAGCAAATCCTGCATATCTTTCACAGCATAGTTGTCCTGTAAAGCTTTGATCGCTTTGTTAATGTCATCTGCTGCACGTTGAACCTTTTCCTGCTCACCTTCGTGAACAGTCAGAGGATATGAACGTCCCGCAACGACAACTTTGATTGACAACTTACTCATGCATTATTTTTTAACTGGCCAATGCAGTATTCAATTTCCCTCACCAATTCATCAATCTGTTCGTGTCTGTTATTTTCAGGCACTTTTGAACTGATTATTTGATTTTTAGTCTCTTCCAGCAACGATTGCAACTCCGAATTGTCCTTCAGGAGCCGTGAAATGTCTGACTGTTTACTCTCTATCTCTGATTTCAATTGTACGACTTTCTGCTCCAACTGATGAACTCTTTGCTTTTCCTGGTTCAATAAACCATCAGCCGCATTCTTTTTCCTGCGGATATCCTGAATGATATGTTGAATCTTCTCGTTCATAAAATTGACCAGATACAAAGTTAATATACTAAAACGTATAAACAACATTTTAGGGGTACAAGATTGAAATTTTATTCACCTACAGGTGTAAAAACAAATCCCCTGCAGGTTTACTCCAGGGGATTTGGGTTCAAATTCAGGTAGGCAGGACTTATGCTAATTACTATTTTGACTGTTGAATTGAAACTAAACCGGACCTAACTAGCATTTTTTGTCTCATCTAATCTATCTGCGATATGGTATTATACTCAAAAACTTATTCTATTTACTCATCTATCTAAATCGCACCTGTTACCATTTGCGAATTTGAACACCACAAAGTTCTTATTTAGAACAATTCTAAACAATACCTTTTTTGTGGTATTTTTTCACGATCTGCCCAAAATAAAATTTGGAATCGCTGCTCAAGAACCTATATTTGTTCCTCTTTCTGCAAAACAAGAAGCGAATAATACAATGAGAATTAGACCATTTGTCGTCATCAAGGAAACCGTAGAATGGGCACATATCCGGTTAACTCAACGCCAGTTTTTACTGCTGGCGAGTGTGTTAGTAGGTATTTCCGTCGGTTTTGCTGCAATTGTCCTCAAGTTGTTTGTACACCTCATTTTCTATATTGCAACGTATGACAAATGGGGCGATTTTAAATACTTATACCTTGTTCTGCCTGTTATCGGAATCTTTCTTACGGTATTAATTAATCGAAAATTACTGAACGGTCAGCTGGTTAAGGGGTTGGGACATCTTCATACCGTCATTGCATCCCGGTTGAGTTTTGTTCCGCGCCGCGAAATGTACGATCAGATTGTGACCAGCTCCGTGACGGTTGGTTTTGGAGGGTCTACCGGATTGGAAGCTCCCATTGTCATCACAGGCGCCGCATTCGGATCCAATTTTGCAAAAGCCCATCGACTGAATTACAACGAACGGACATTGTTACTTGCCTGTGGAATTGCGGCAGGGATTGCTGCTGCATTTAACGCTCCGATCGCAGGAGTTTTGTTTGCTGTTGAAGTTTTTATGATCGACATTACCATTTCCGCATTTATTCCTTTAATCATTGCTGCTGCAACCGGGGCATTGATTTCAAAAGTTGTATTGGGAGGCCACATCTTATTGTCTTTTACATTAAAGGAGCATTTTCAATACATGAATGTCCCGTTTTACGTCTTGTTGGGAATTTTAGCAGGATTTGTTGCGGTATACCATTCCCGGATTTTTACAAAAGTGGAAGGTTGGTTTGCACATAAAAAAGCCAATATTTATGTGAAGGTGCTTTGGGGAGGGCTCGGATTGGCAGCATTGATCTTTATTTTCCCTACATTATTCGGGGAAGGCTACCAGAGTATTATGGACCTGGCAGAAAAACGCCCGCAGAACATATTGGATCAAAGTGTACTGCATACATACCAAAGCAATGAATATATTTTGTTGATCTGTATCGGACTCCTGATTTTCGTCAAACCCATTGCAACAGCGCTGACAATCGGTTCCGGAGGAAATGGTGGAAATGTCGCTCCTTCGTTATTTATTGGTGCATACCTGGGTTATTTGTTTTCCCGAATCGTCAATCTGACACAACTCGCGCATATTCCAACCAATAACTTTACCATTGTCGGAATGGCTGGTGTACTCTCCGGAATTTACCATGCCCCGCTAACCGCCATCTTCCTCATTGCAGAAATTACCGGTGGTTACTCCCTGATGATTCCGCTGATGATCGTTTCTTCGATCAGTTACGCGATTTCCCGCTATTATGAGCCGTACTCAATGGACACGAAAAAAATGGCCACCTCCGGGAAGATTTTTACGGAGAACAAAGACAATAATGTGTTGGTAACCATCAAAACACAACAGCTGATTGAAACGGATGTTGTTTCACTCGAAGCAGACAGCACACTTGACAGTTTAGTACAAGCCATCTCTCAAAGTAAACGCAGTATTTTTCCTGTTCTGGAAACGGACGGAACATTCTTAGGAGTGATTTTACTGGATGATGTCCGGGAGATCATGTTCAAACCTGCCCTTTATCAGCAAATTCAGGTCAAAGAATTAATGACTCCCGCTCCCGCTATTTTGTCTTCGGAAGATACCATGCTCAACGTAATGAAACGCTTTGATGAAACCAATGCCTGGGCTCTCCCTGTTGTTGACAATGGAAAATTTGTGGGATTGATTACCAAAACGGGGGTATTTAACAGTTACCGGGAGAAGTTGAAGGACAGTTCGTTTTAATTCGTGTGATGATTTTTCCACAGATTCATGGATTCAAGGAGTAACGGTAGATGTGACATGGCGCGGATAAACAAACTCCTCTAATTAAAATCAATCTTGTTTATCTTTAGCTCCCAAACCTCTTTTTTAGTTGTTCCGAATGTTTTGGTTTGTGGTTGAAAATTAACATTCACTTTCATCTTTGTGGCTTTCTGTTTCCCGTTTATTGTATAATTCAACTGATACGTATAGATCCAGAAAGTATTTTTTAATTCTGAATTGATCCATTTCATCGATACAACTTCTACATGTGCGTTCTTCCAGTCTTCTAACCATTTTGCTACTGTATAAACCGGTTGCTTGTTCTCAATACCGGATAATTGAACTTCCGATTCTGAAAATAGTTGCTCCATATTTGCCGCAAGCTGTTTGTTTAGTTCCACAGTATTGGTTTTTACGGAAACAAGTCTTAAGTACTCCATCAATTCCTGCACTTTGAGTTCTCCCTGAACAGCATACGACTGAACCGTCAGGTTGTCAAATGAGTTACTGATTGTCAGTTCCCTTGTTTCCATAATCGATTGCGACCAACTGATTGTCAGCGAACAAGAAAACAGTAAAAAAATAATCCACGTTCTCATATCAGTTTTGTTTTATCCGAATTTTAGTGATTCGCTTTGCATTGTCCTGTTCCAGAGAAAGTACCTGCCACCGTTTTATTGCTTGCGTGGGGATGGTTAACTTCTGGGTAAATTCTTCCTTATTCATGTATTCAATTCCCAGTCCGTTTTGCAGATGGATCAATACCTCCAAATCTGCTGAAAGAATGGCATTTAATTGTGTTTTTCGCGTTTCCCAGTCTTTAATGTCGGACTGCATGAATGCTTTGAGCATCATCGCATGATCGTCCGGTTTCAGGACAATCGTTTTTGCTTTTTCTTTCACCTCAACAATCGCTTCCGAATAAAAAGGGCTTTCTACCACAATCTCTGATTCATTCTCCACAACAGTTGTTGGAATATCACTTATTTTCAACTGTTTCAATTGATCCTTTTCCTTCACGAACAATTGAATGGTGGAATCCGTGATTTCTTCCTGGGTATAAAAATCTTTCACCTTCACTTTTTCTTGCTTGTGTTCCCCGAATGTCTCCTTCGGTTGATTCCATTTCCAAAGGAAAAACGCACTACCGCTAATTGACGCGAATACCAGCAAAACAATCCATCCTCTTTTTACAGGTTTTTGTGTTTCAACCGGGACAATCGCCTTCGTTGTATATGCAAATGCATTCCAGGAATCAAACCGGCAGTATACAGAAAGAATATCCAGCATGTCCTTTCGGGGAAGTTTTTCGTTATCCGCTGGTTTCAAATGGGTGTAAATCCATTTTTCACTGATCCGTTGTTTTGTTGCCTCCTCGATATCGTCTATCAACTGTTGAATGTCTTTGCTACTAACATTTTTCCACTCCGTCGACGCATACGGATACGTTTCCCGGTAGCGCGCTAGCACCCGTTCTTTTAATTCGTAAAATGCCGTGAGTTGATCCATTCCAAAACGTATGTAAATGTAGTTTCAGCAAGTAAAAATAGTGCTGTAAAACCACTGTAAAGTAACGAAAAAGTTTTTACAGTCACTAGAAAGTCCTTGTACAGTATGGTTATTGAGCAGATGTATTATTCTTGCTTCAAAAATAAATCCTATGAAAAAATTGAATGGTATAGTGGGAGGAATCATACTCTGTTCCTCACTAAGCTTTGGACAAACAAATGTCATCGCACTGAAAAGTCATGCAGGAACTACAGCTGAACTTTTGGAACAGGATGATAATTTCGGACTCCCGGATCCGTCTTATGAATACAGATATGTTGATTCTGTGAAGTATGTAAAAAAAGAGAAGATTGTAATTAATTACAGAACGTATGGTGTTGACACTTCTTTTTATACCCATGAAAAAGATTCGATGATACAGGAACATCTGAAAGCAATCCGGTTGAATCGATGGTATCCTGAAAAAACAAAATTCATTGACTTTCCGAAAGAAATTGAAAAATTGGTGGCTGAAAGAAACCTGAAACAAAGTGCCTTTCCTTTTTTACTCATCTTAAGTGTACTGGGAGCTGGCGGATTGGTTGTGAGAAAGACCATTTGAAGGTTGTTTTGTAATCTGGTCCTCCCCCTTTATCCCCCTCCGAAGGGGGAAGATAAAATCAGATATAAAAAACAGGTTGTATAAATCAGGACGGCACATGGTTTTAATCAATAATCTTTTTCCCAATACCGGTAAAAATCCCCCTTCGGAGGGGGATAAAGGGGGAGGATATATATTTAATGAAAATCATCATGCGTAACATCATTCTTTTCTGGGCAAGTTGTTGGTGTGTATTATCTTTCCTCTTTTTGCCGTTCCCGTTTTCCTTTCTTCCCGAAATCGGAATCGAATTGAGTCGGTTGATCTTACCTTTGAACACCCTGATTTGTTCCTGGTTTGGAATAAGCATCCGGGAATCATTCCTCATCTCCGATTCATTGGCGTTCTATTCCACCGGCATTCTATTGTTCTTTCTGTCAGGAATAATCACGCTTTTTATCTCCCGGAAGGGAAGACATCTTTTCACAAACATTCAAACAGGATTCTTTTTCACATTGATTCTGCTGCTTGCTTATTTTTTAATCCGATACGGGTTGGATAAATTATTCGGAAGGCAATTTTACACACCTGCTTCCAATACGCTTCATACACCTGCCGGGCAACTGGGAAAAGATCTTTTATTCTGGACAAGTATGGGGACAAGCTCATTCTATAATTCCTTCATGGCCATTACAGAAATCTCAGCAGGGGCTTTTTTGCTCTTTAACAGAACACGGTTTTTAGGACTCATTCTCAGTTTTGGTATCCTGCTCAATGTCTTTGCAATCAATATCGGGTTTGATATTACGGTCAAATATCTTTCCGGATTATTAGTGATTTCCTGTATTGTTTGTCTCTTTTTTTATGATTCCAGGTTAAAATTTCTGATCTATGGAAAAGTATCCGAACAAGTGCAGCCAACTTTGGCAAAGACATGGACCTTTCTTCTATTTACGCCCTTTTTAGCAGATCTAATTGCATCGTACTGGCAGAATCCGCCTAATGAAAGCGGGAAAAGTTATTCCGTACAGTCTCTGGTAACCGGCGCAGAGTTTATAGCTGCAAGTGAAGTTACCCGAATTCATTTTCATCCGAGGGGATACTTCATTACTGAAAATCAGCAGCAACAATTTACGTCCTTCAAATTATCCGAAGACAAAAGATATCTCCTCATCAATCAACAGGCTGTTTCGGTTTCGATTACCAAAGAAACACTCTTGTTGAAGTATGGTAATGATTCCATTGAATGGAAAGTAGCAGAAATAAACCTGGATAAACTCCCTCTAAAACAGGACAAAACACATTGGTACTTCGAACTGATTCGTGAATAAATTGTATATTTCGTTTCAAAATATCCATTTATGAAATTAGTTGCATTTATTTTATCCGTTTGTTTTTGCGCAGTAAGCTATTCCGGTTCAGCTCAGGAAGTTGTTTATATGAATGTATCTGAATACCTCAAAAGTATGGAGATCGAAGTAATCACTCCAAAAAATGAGCATGAGCTGACCTTGGTTGAAGCCACAGCTGATAATCAGGTGAAAATAACCAATCCGAATAAAATCACTCAATTTCTGAAAGACAATACAATGGGACATTCCGTAGTAATCAAAATGGAGTTGGAAAAATGGATCAAACAAGGTTTTGATATTCAGACATCTCATATTGTATTTGGAAAACCTGAAGAAGGAACCTATGTAAAACACACTGTATATGTGTTGGTAAAGAAATAATTTTCTGTTGAATCTAATTTACAAAGCTAAACCGTTTAGTGTTTGATTTTTTAACATTTCATTAAGAAATTGTGGCATCATTTTTCGATTGTCGTTATCAATCAATTAAAATGTAATGTCATGAGAACAATTTTTACTTTCGCAATCACCTTTGTCCTTTGTTTTACAAGTGTCGCATCCGAATTGTTCATTCGGATAAATGCTACCGGAGAGTATTCCGTTACCGTTTATGATCAGACACATCAAAACAGAAATAATGTGTATCAATTTGCAGGACTTCCCGGTGGTATTACTTCCGTGATGATTGTCAACAAGCATACCAACACGCTTTTATACAACGGGACATTATCAATCATGCAAAATGAGCGGGTCATCGTACAGGTCAACGGATTTGGAAACTTATCCATTCTACAACGATTTCCGATACAGGAGGTTAACTGGTATACAACTGTTGCGGGAAATGACCCGTATGCAGGAACATGGCCCGGAACAGCATGGCCAGGTAATCCGAATCCCGGAAATCCGTATCCTGGTTATCCATATCCAAACGGACCATATCCCGGAGGAAGCTTTCCCGGACAACCGGTTGGCAATACAAACACATACCACCTGTTTTTAAATTCATTAAGAAATGAGGCAATGGACAGTAATAAACTGAGAATGGCAAAGAATTATGTTGCTTCAAATCCGCTTACGGCAGAACAAATTGCAGGAATCAGCAGGGAATTTTCATTCGACAATAACCGCTTGGATTTTGCGAAACATGCCTATGCAACATGCTACGATAAAAGCAATTATTTTCTTTTGAAAGACACCTTTACATTCTCATCCAACTATAATAATTTGCTGAATCACATTGGTGGATAACGAAACGAACATCACCTGATATTATCACATCCCTCTGAGCAACAACTCAGGGGGATTTTTGTAGTATTAACTCATGCTTTCAACAATGCCAACCTTCTGTATGCTTCTCCTAAATCGTGAATTTCTTCTGAAATAACACGTAATTTATCATTTTTCTCACTCATCTTGAAGCGGGACGGATTGGATGTAATGGCTGTTAACACTTGTGTAAAGATCGGTGTTTCATAAAACGGACTCTGCGGGTTGGAAATAAAATACCCGATCATTTTTCCTCCTTTCAGAACGAGTTTTTCCAATCCCAACTCTTGTGCCATCCATCGTAGTTCAAACGATTGCAACAAATCTTCTACCGCTTCCGGAATCGGACCGAACCGGTCGATCAGCTGTTGTTCAAACGCTTTCAGTTCGTCCATTGTTTTGAAGTTGTCCATTTCCTGGTACAAACTCAAGCGTTCCGCAACATTGTTCACATACGTATCGGGAATTCTTACCTCCAGGTCTGTCTCCAGAATAGTGTCGTTAACAAATTGCAAAGGAGAATCCGTATTCCGGTTTTCAAACAATTCTTTGAATTCGGACTCTTTCAGCTCTTCAATGGCTTCGTTGAGAATTTTCTGGTACATCTCAAACCCTATTTCAGAAATAAATCCGCTTTGTTCTCCTCCGAGCATGTTTCCTGCTCCGCGAATATCCAAATCCTTCATAGCAATGTTGAACCCTGCTCCGAGGTCAGAGAATTGAACCAATGCTTCCAGGCGTTTACGCGCCTCTGTCGTCAGCAATGATGATTTCTGAGAAATCAGGTAACAAAATCCTTTTTTATTGGAACGTCCGACACGACCTCTCAATTGGTGCAAATCACTCAACCCGAAATTGTGTGCATCGTTGATGATCATCGTATTGGCATTGGAGATATCAATTCCCGATTCAATGATAGTTGTTGCAAGGAGTACATCGTATTCGTGATTGATGAATCCCATCATTATCTTTTCCAGGGCTTTACCGTCCATTTGTCCGTGACCGATCGCCACACGGATTCCGGGGCACAATCGTTGCAGCATTCCAGCAACTTCCTTGATGTTTGCCAATCGGTTGTGGACAAAATAAACCTGTCCCCCGCGACTTACCTCATAAGCAACTGCATCTCTGATGAGTTCCTCACTAAACGGAATAATTTCCGTCAACACCGGTTGCCGGTTCGGCGGTGGTGTATTGATGATACTTAAATCCCGTGCACCCATCAATGAGAACTGCAGGGTTCTTGGAATAGGTGTTGCAGTCAACGTTAAGGTATCAACCGTTGCACGCAGCGTTTTCAATTTGTCTTTCACCGCTACACCAAACTTCTGTTCTTCATCAATAATCATCAAGCCCAGGTCTTTGAATTTCACTTTGTCTGCAGCAATGGCATGTGTTCCGATCAAAATATCAATCTTCCCTTCTTTCAGGTCTTTGAGTGTTTCGGTTGTTTCTTTCGCAGATTTAAAGCGGTTGATGTAGTCTACCCGGCACGGAAAATCTTTGAGTCGTTCACGGAAACTTCTGTAATGCTGCAAAGAAAGAATGGTAGTTGGAACCAGCACAGCTACCTGTTTATTATCTGCTACCGCCTTGAATGCTGCACGCATAGCTACTTCTGTTTTTCCGAATCCGACATCCCCACAAATCAGGCGATCCATCGGAACAGGTTTTTCCATATCTTCCTTTACCGCTTGTGTCGCTTTCAGCTGATCCGGTGTGTCTTCATACATGAATGAAGCTTCCAGTTCGTTTTGCAAATACGTATCCGGTGCAAACTGGAATCCGGGTTGACTTTTGCGTTTCGCATATAGTTGGATGAGATCAAATGCCAGTTCCTTGATCTTCTTTTTCGTTTTATTTTTGAGTGTCGCCCATGCCTGAGTCCCGAGTTTATTTACCTTCGGAATACTTCCTTCTTTCCCCGTAAATTTGGAAATGCGGTGCAAAGAGTGAATTCCCACGTACAGGACATCTCCGTCTTTGTAAACCAGTCGGATGGCTTCCTGCGGTTTCCCGTTTACATCAATGGTTTCCAATCCGGAAAATTGCCCCACTCCATGATCAATGTGTGTGACGTAATCTCCTTTCTGGAGGTTGTAAATTTCTTTCAGGGTCAATGCTTGCTTCGCCTGTCGAAAACCTTCTTTTAATTTGAACCGGTGATAACGTTCGAACAACTGGTGATCCGTGAAACATACCAACTTATTGGAAGGGGAAATGAATCCTTCACTCAATGCGAAATGCATGGGAATAAATGCAATCTTCTCACTTTCTTCCGTACCGATATCCGCCAGAATTTGTTCCAATCGCTCCAATTGTTTTGGCTGATTGGAGAAGATCAGTACTTCATACCCGGATTTCTGGCGTGCCAGAATATCATCGCGCAGTAGTTCAAAATTCTTGTTGAATGATGGTTGCGGTTGAAAATCAAATGTGCAGGTTAGTCCGATCTTAAATGCTGTATCTGTTCCCAACTCAATGGTCGAAAATGCTTTAAGCTCCGATAAAAAGGTTGTCTGATCAACATAGAGGTTGCTCGGAATTGTGTGCTTCACCGTATCCGGCAACTTTGAATGAATTTCTACCGATCTGGTGTATTCTTTTTTCAGAACTTCTTGTGTTTTATCTACCGAATCAATCCAGACTGTTGTATTTTTCCCTGCAAATTCAAAAAAACTTCCGTTTCCTTCCTGTACCATTTTTCCCTGTACATTCGGAACGATGGAAAAATGTTTGTGTGTATTGATCGATAATTGTGTAGCTGCATCAAATGTACGCACAGATTCGACCTCATCTCCGAAGAACTCAATCCGGAAGGGATTGTCGTTGGAATACGAAAACACGTCCACAATTCCTCCTCGGATAGAAAATTGACCCGGTTCATACACAAAATCAACGTATTCAAAATGGTATTCCATCAACACTTCATGGATAAAATCAATGGAATAGGTTTTTCCTACCTCTAATCGAAATGTATTTTTAGACAAGTTTTTCTGTGTCGGCACTTTTTCAAATAAAGCTTCGGGATAGGTAATAATCCATGCATTCTTACCAGAATTAACCTTGTCCAGTACTTCCGCACGTGCCACCACATTGGCATTATCGGTCTCTTCCAATTGGTAAGGCACACGGTATGAAGCAGGATAGAATAAAATATTTTTATTTTCAGGAAATAAGCCCTCAAAATTGTTCAGAAAATAGGCTGCTTCCTCTTTGTCGTTCAGAATAAACAAATGATTTCCGGGAACCTGTGAGCAAACCGCCGCTGCACAGACCGACCTGGAGGCTCCTGCCAATCCTTTCCATTGAATCCGGGATTCGTGGAACTGTAATTGATTGGCTGTTTGTTCAACCAATGGCATGTGTTCAAAGTGCTGGCGGAAATCTTTTATGTTCATTAACAAATGGTATGAGTGGTCTAAAATAACAACATCGTGTTGCTCCAGACTAAAATTCAGTTTTAAGAGGTGCAAAGATAGGGAAAGAAAGACAATTCTACTGATCTGAATACAAGAAAGAATGTTATCTTTTTCCTATAAATCAGGGTACGAATTTGTACAGCGTTCGCATCCAAATTACCAAAGCGGCTTACTCTTGGTGAATGACTATGGTTTACGGATTTGGCATAAAAAACCCCGGGAAATAAATTATATCCCAGGGCTCTCTCTTTTCAGTTGGTAATATTATCAGCGCTTCAGATCAAAACGATCGGCGTTCATTACTTTTACCCAGGTATTCACAAAATCTGTTACAAATTTTTCTTTCGCATCGGAGCTTGCATACACTTCTGCCAGGGCACGTAGTTCTGAATTGGATCCAAAAATCAGATCCGCACGTGTTGCTGTCCATTTTACATTTCCTGTCGTTCTGTCTCTTCCTTCAAAAACTTCTTTTGTGTCATCTGTTGCTGTCCACACAGTGCTCATGTCTAGCAAATTAACGAAGAAGTCATTGCTAAGTGTTTCTTTTTTAGTTGTAAACACACCGTGTTTAGAGCCATCGTAATTCGTCTCCAGCATGCGCATACCTCCAATCAGAACCGTTAACTCAGGTGCTGTCAGGTTTAATAACTGTGCTTTATCAATTAAGATCTCTTCTGTTGACATGTTGTATTTTCCTTTCACGTAATTGCGAAATCCGTCACCCATCGGTTCCAGGAATGCGACCGATTCAACATCTGTCTGCTCTTGCGATGCATCTGTTCTTCCTGCTGCAAAAGGGACTGTAATAGTTACTCCTGCATTTTTTGCTGCTTTTTCAACTGCCGCAGAACCTCCCAGAACAATCAAATCTGCAATGGAAACCTGTTTTCCTTTGGATTTAGTATTAAATTCTTTTTGAATTTTCTCATATACCTTTAACACCTTTTCCAATTGAGCGGGATTGTTTACTTCCCAGCTTTTTTGGGGTTCCAGACGGATACGTCCTCCGTTTGCTCCTCCTCTTCTATCCGAACCACGGAATGTGGAAGCAGAAGCCCAGGCAGTTGTCACCAATTCGCTTGTTGTGAGACCTGCATTCAAAATCTCTGTTTTCAATTTAGTAACATCGGCAGCATCAATTTTAGCATATGTTACTTTCGGGATCGGATCCTGCCACACGAATTCTTCTTTCGGAACTTCCGGCCCTAAGTAAAGCGACGTCGGTCCCATGTCGCGGTGTGTCAATTTAAACCATGCACGGGCAAATGCTACTTGAAATTCATCCGGGTTTTCCAGGAATCTGCGAGAAATTTTTTCATACGCCGGATCCACTCGCAGCGACAAGTCGGTTGTCAGCATGGTCGGCAAATGTTTTTTATTCGGATCAAATGCATCCGGAATATTCTGAAGTCCGTCTTTTGCTACCCACTGGTGTGCTCCGGCAGGACTTTTTGTCAATTCCCATTCGTTACCAAACAAGGTTTCAAAGAATTTATTCGTCCACTTTGTCGGTTCGGAGGTCCATGTTACTTCCAGTCCCGAAGTAATTGCATCTTGCCCTTTTCCGGATTTGTAATCACTTTTCCATCCCAGTCCCTGCTCTTCAATTCCTGCTGCTTCCGGTTCTGCTCCAACGTGTGTTGCCGGTCCCGCACCATGTGTTTTACCAAAGGTATGTCCACCTGCGATCAACGCAACGGTCTCTTCATCATCCATTCCCATTCTTCCGAATGTTTCACGAATATCAATTGCCGCTTTCAACGGATCAGGATTTCCATCGGGGCCTTCCGGATTTACGTAGATCAATCCCATTTGCACGGCAGCCAACGGATTTTCAAGGTCACGCTCTCCCGAATAACGGCTATTGGATTCATTACTAGTTGCCAGCCATTTTTTCTCTGCTCCCCAATAAACATTGGATTCAGGTTCCCACACATCTGCTCTTCCTCCTGCAAAACCAATGGTTTGGAATCCCATTGATTCCAGTGCCACATTTCCTGTCAGGATCATCAGATCCGCCCATGAAATCTTGCTTCCGTATTTTTGCTTGATCGGCCATAGTAATCGTCTGGCTTTGTCCAGGTTTCCGTTATCCGGCCAGCTGTTCAACGGTGCAAAACGTTGCTGTCCTTCGGTTGCTCCTCCTCGGCCGTCCCCTGTACGGTATGTTCCGGCGCTGTGCCAGGCCATTCGAATAAACAACGGCCCATAATGTCCGAAATCTGCCGGCCACCATTCTTGTGAACTGGTCATTAACTCACGCAGGTCTTTTTTCAATGCCTGGTAATCCAGACTGCTGAATGCTTTTGCATAGTCAAAACCTTCTCCCATCGGATTGGATAATCCGGAGTGTTGTCTCAATACTGATACGTCTAATTGGTTGGGCCACCAATCGCGATTTGTTGTTCGTTCCGTGTCGGGCTTTTGCTGCGCGGCACTGTTTTCCTGATGAAAAGGGCATTTACTCATATCGTCCGATTTTTGTTGTGCAATGGTGCTGTTAGCAATAAAGATACTAAATAATAGGTACAATTTATTCATGTTCAATTTTTTAATTCCTGATCTTTTTTATGTCTGATTCAAAGGTAATGTTCAATTAACCATGCCCTTAATCGATGTTTTCAATAACTCCATTGTTTTTATTTATAACTCACTGGAGAATGAATGAACTATGTGTCATTAGTTGAATCTAACAACTCTATGTAATCTATGTGGTTAGAGTTTTTTGAACCACATAGATTATATAGGTACATAGCTATTGTATGTAGTAGATATAGTGACACATAGCTGCTAACTTTGTCAGCTTTTGATATTGTCAATGATGTCTCTATCTCTTGTTTTTTAATCACATATACGAGAATATAGTTGGGGCAGGACACATAATCAATGTATTTATTTGTTTAATTCATGTCAATGAATAACTATGTGTCACTAGTTGAATCCAACATGTTTATGTTCCGAAAGTCTTCGAAACTATGTGGTTCAAAAAATGGCCAGCCTCGGTGTCGAGAATCATCACCTGATTTTTAGAAAAAATTTATATTGCGTTGAACCTTTTTTCAAGTTCTGAGTATTCTTGTCAAACCATACTTTTTTGCGCAATAAAAGTTTTAAAGAAAAACAACATGAGAAAAATAATTTTTGCCTTTATTCTAATCGGTTTTCAGCACGCAACTGCACAGAAACCGGAATTGGTTCACAGTATTGCAAAAGAATGGAAAGAAGAAAGCTGGTACCTGGATCAACAAAAAGCATGGAAAAAAGAAATCGATAAAAACAAACAAAACCAGGAAGCCTGGATGAATTATTATGCAGCAACCAGGGCATTAAGTAATATCACGGGGGGGCGTCCGAACAACTACCATCAGCAACGCAAACAGATTGTAGAAGAAGTCAACAAAGTGATTCCGAAAACATATGCTGCTTATTTTCTTACTTATTCCGATAAGGACATCAACAATGGTGGAGAGGAATTACTAAAGGCTGCCGCGATCAATGACAAGGATCCCCGGATTTGGGATGAACTGATGATTCATTATAAAATAGAAGGAGATGAAGCAAAACACCGTCAGTATGCACAACGAATGTTCCAGGGAAATGAATTGTCTGCTTCCATTCTGAACTGGGCATACAATTTACTGGCAGAACTTGAGCCGAATGCGATCATCGTTACACATGGTGATAATGATACATATGCCGCATGGATCGTTCAGGCAGCTCTTGATTTTCGTACAGATGTTACTGTTATTAACAAATACCTTTTCAATAGCACAGATGCATACCGAAACCGTTTATTAAAGTCGTGGGGATATCCGGCATTGGCAGTAGAAACCAACTCATTAAAAACAGAGAGCGAGGTAGCAGCAGCAGATTTAAATATATGGAAGCATGTGTTCAACGGAAACCGGCCGGTGTATATTGCCACAAGCGGGATCCGTTCTTTTGAAGAAAACTGGAAAGACAACCTGTATCTGACAGGGCTTGCTTACCGTTATTCCGAAGATCCGATTGACAATCTGAGCATTATAAAACGCAACTATGAAACCCGTTATTTACTGGATCACCTGAAGCAGTCTTTCGAGTACCATATTATGAATCAGACAAGTGATTTTTTCCTGGGAACCTATCTGCCATCTATGATTCGACTGTATGAGCATTATAAAATCAGTGAAGATATAACGATGAAAGAAAAATATGCGTCTTTGATTCGACTGGTTGCCGAAAAAAGCGGGCAACAAGAAGAGATCAATAAACTGATAATTCTGAACGAATGAAAAACATACTGATCATACTCATATCTCTCACGTTTACATCTGTTTCGTACGCATTGAAACCCGACAGAGTTTATAATTTGACTCCCGACTCTCTGGGTTTGGATTATACAATGTATCTCATTGAAACACCTGACAAAGCCAAGATAAAGGTGTGGTTTTTAAATGCACACGATAGTGTTGACAATGGAAATACGCTCATCTTAAGTTATGGAGATGCCGGAAACATGTCTTATTGGTTAAATCAGGCAGTTGTATTGAATCAAAACGGTTACTCCGTTGTACTATTTGATTACAGAGGTTTTGGGGGAAGTTCCGATTTTGAAATGAATCCAAACCAATTGTATTACAATGAATTTTCTACTGATTTAATCTCCGTCATCAAATGGAGCAAACAAAACTTAAGTTATAACAAATTGGGATTGTTATCGTTTTCCATGGGTACAATTATGAGTACTATTGCAGCTCAAACAGAACAGGTAGATTTTATCGTTGGGGAAGGATTTGTATTCAGTCCTGCAGCTATTCAAGCAAAAATTTTTCAGTTGAAACAAAAGGAAATTATACTTCCATCTAACAGTGATGAATATGAACACCTGATCAAAAAAATTGAGGTTCCGATGTTGTTGTATAGCGGGAGTAAGGATGTGTTTACAACATTAATTGACAGCAAAGAGATTGTCTCACAAAAAGCAAATCGAACATTAATTGAATTTGCTGGAAATCACCTGGAAGGATTCAGTGTTTTGTCAAAAAGTTATTACGGTGAATTATATGTTGCTGAACTAGACAATTTTATTCAAAAGATTTAGTTCAACTGTAAACTTATATCTGAACGTAATTTATGCAAGATATTAAAAGACAAAGTGATGAAGAATTGATGGCTTTGATAAAGAGCCATCAATCTCATTTTGCCTTAACGGAACTACACAAAAGATACAGTCGAAAACTGTTGGGTTACTTCATTAAAATGCTGAATCGCGACGAACACCTTGCCCAAGATTTCGTTCAGGAGTTATTTTTAAAGATCTGGGAAAAAAGTCAGCTTTTCCAGGAAGACAAAAAGTTCTATACCTGGCTGTTTACAATTGCTTCCAACATGTGTAAAACGCATTACCGGAATCACTATCGGGTGGTATCTGAAGACATGACACGTCCCGTGTTCGACAGGAACGTTTTTCAGGAAAATCTAACGGATAAAACACACTTTGAAGAGGCTCTCAAGCTCGGTATTGACTCACTCGAGCTTGCTCATAAAACTGTTTTTATTTTGCGGTATTTGGAACAATTCCCACTACAGGAAATAGCGGAAATTACGGAAACACCTGTCGGAACAGTTAAATCCCGGTTATTCTATGCAACACGAAAGGTAGCTGAAAACCTGAAGGCTTTTAACCCGAAGTACGAAGAACATTTATTTAAAATCAGTTGATTATGGAACACATCCCTGTTGAACTAATTGATTTACTGGAATCTGTATCATTTGATGCATTGTCCCCGGAACAACGTAAGCTTGTTTTGAAATGGATGACTGAAGAAGAATACCATACACATCAGAAAATCATCCGAAGCGTATCTGAATTGGACTATCTGGTTCCGGAAGCAGCTCCATTAGCGATTACTAATTTCCGTCAACCATTCTGGAAAAGACCGGTTCCCTTATGGCAGGCCGTCAGCAGTATTGCAGCAGTACTATTACTCTTCTTTTTTCTGCCCCGACAACCTGAGTCAGTCACTACTGTTTCTCAAGCATCACCAGTTGTACAAATTGTTCATGATACCGTTGTAAAGCAACTTCCTCCGGATACTATTTTTACTGTTGCCACACGTTGGATCATCGATACTGTCTATAGTAGTTCTACGTTGGTTCAGGAACTACCGCAACGAATTCTGGAGGCTCCTAACAACCTGTACATTCCGTTGAAGGATGCCCTTGCCGGAGTTTCAAGCATGTCATTAAAGGAGGAAAAAAACAGGATTTCAATTCCAGAAGCTATCCGGGTTCAATTCTAGTTCTGTGTTTTTCAACTTACCGGTTATTTTTTCAATTTGAAAAACAAAAAATAATCTAACAAATTGATTTAAAGATAATTGATTTTAGGGGTTGATTTTTGTATCTACTCTATTGGTTTATTAAATTAATGGAAATAGTATGAAAGCAATTGTTCGTATAGCAATCGGAAGCGCGATTGTAATCACAGGGTTGATGGGGTGTAAAAAAGAAGAGGGAGGAACATCCCGATTAACTGTTAAGATGATAGATGCACCCGGAGATTTCCAGCAAGTGAATGTAGAGGTATTACAGGTAAAAGTTCATCACGAAGTGGGTGGATGGATAGACCTTCCGACCAATGCAGGTGTGTATGATTTACTTACACTGCAACATGACGTTTCTGCCACATTGGTCAACGGAGGAGATCTTCCTGCAGGAAAAATCAATCAGCTACGTTTGGTATTGGGTGGGAATAATACAGTAATGGTGGACAGTATTATCCATCCGTTGGCGACACCTTCCGCTCAGATGTCAGGATTGAAAATCAATTTGAACCACACATTTTCTCCCAATCATCTATACCAACTGGTTGTTGATTTTGAGGCCGGAAACAGTATCGTGGAACAAGGTAACGGATCTTATTCCTTAAAACCTGTCATCAAAGTTGAATCAATTATTCCGTTGTAATTATTCCTTTTCCATCAGGCTCAACGCTTTTTCCACCATCAGTTTTGAACCGACGAAGTAAGGAACACGCTGGTGTAATTTCTCCGGCTGAATGGATAAGATACGTTCGAAACCAGTTGAGGCAATTCCGCCGGATTGTTCTGCAATAAATGCCAACGGATTGCATTCGTACATCAAGCGCAGTTTCCCGCTGGGATCATTGGTCGTTGCCGGGTAAATGTATATTCCTCCTTTGATCAGGTTTCTGTGGAAATCAGCAACTAACGACCCGATATAGCGACCGGAATACGGTTTTCCTGTTTGATTCTCATCGCTCTGGCAGTACTCCACATATTTCTTGATTCCGGGATTACAAATGTGAATATTCCCTTCATTCATGGCATAGATTCGTCCTATTTCCGGCATTTTCATGTTCGGATGCGACAGGCAAAATTCACCAATGGAAGGATCCAATGTAAATCCGTTGACGCCTCTACCTGTTGTATAAACCAACATGGTGGAAGAACCATACAAGACATATCCTGCTGCTACTTGTTCATGTCCCGGTTGTAAAAAATCTTCTTCTACAGCCACTGTCCCCACTTCAGATTTCCGTCTGTAGATGGAAAAAATTGTTCCGATAGAAACGTTGACATCAATATTAGAAGAGCCGTCCAACGGATCAAATAACACTACATATTTCCCGTTTCTTCCTTTTTCGTCATCGAAAATAACACAGTCATCATTTTCTTCAGAGGCAATTCCACAGACTTCCGCTCCGTTTTTGAATACGTGGATGAACTGCTCATCTGCCACAACATCTAATTTCTGTTGCTCTTCACCCTGCACATTTGTATTTCCCTGAGCACCCAGAATGTGATCAACCAGACCTGCTTTACGCACATCGCGGCTAACAACTTTGGAAGCAAATACGATATCGTACAATAAGCGGGATAATTCACCTGAAGCAAATGGAAAATCTGCCTGTTTTTCCATGATGAATTCCTGAAGCGTTACAACTTTAGACATAAGAAAATTTTTTTGCAAAGATAGGTTTAAATCGGGAAGATTGAAAGATTGTGTCTCATGAATCCTGAATTATCAGAATGCCTCACCATTAAAGACATAGAAGTTGAGTCCTTCCTTTGTAAAACCAAAATCAAGGCGGATATAGATGTCTTTTTTAGGAAAGACCAGAAACCGGAATCCTATTCCGCAAGCAACTCTCAGTCGCTTGATTTGAAAGCTATTGAGATCCGGAGCAACCGTACCGGCAGAAACAAAGGCAACTGCTCCAAACCGCTTGCTGAACGGAAATGGTAACATCCGGTATTCCAGCTGTGCTGCAATCAGGTTTTTATCCCGGTAACGCCCAAGGTAGTATCCCCGCATCAACCGGTCTCCTCCCAATAATGCCAGTTGATTGAACGGAACATCTCCATGCATGAATTGCCCTTTGACCTGCCATGCTATAACACTGCTTTTCCCAACCGGATGGTAGGAACGTACATCGAGATTAACTCCTCCAAATCCGTATTCACTGGCAAATCCTTTCACGGTTGTCAGGTAGGCAATTTCACCAAACAGTCCTTTTTCGTACATTGAGTACATTGTGCCTGCTGTCATACACAAATCCCAGTCCGAAGCCCAGATTTTGGGTTCCGTCGGCTCCCAATGGTATTTCGTGCAGGTTTCCGTCAGCCGGTTGTTTAAAGGTAACATTGGACAGTAACTGGTAATCTACTTCCGGTCCAAAAAAGAAGTTCTTATGAATTTTCCGTAACACCCGCTGCTTAAGTAAAAGCTGGAAAGCATCTACATAGGCAGGATCTTTTCCGGAGGTAACAGGGCCTATTCCGTAATACGAAAGCGGAAAACGCTGAATTTTTGTTTCCCCCAGGAAAAACCAGTTATCCTCATTTCCGTAAATGGCATTCTCAAAGATGATTCCGTATTGTCCTTTAATGGTAAAAAATGGAAACGCCTGTAATTCACTCAGTCGGTTGCGTGGATCTTTTTTTGCATAAAATAATCTCAGAAGGGATGCTCCAATCTGCAACCCGGTTTCCGGAGAGGAGGCAAAAGTGGGATAGACAATAAATGTGGCTTTGTGGGATTCCGATGTGTCATTGATAATAGAATTTGCATAGCGCCAGATTTTTGTATCTCTGAATTTTTTTTGCGCATTTGCTTCTTGTATTCCAATACCAAAAATCAGAAAAATGAGTGTGATTATTTTAACTGCCTGCACCTTATCTTTTCGGAAGATCATCTGTTTGGTAAAAGAACATTGCAGCGACAAAATTGTATGGATTTGTTGTTAAAATAAATAGGTAATCAATTCATAGATCCATGCAAGGATTGCAAATAAGACATAAAAAATCAGAAAAACAACCACACAGAAAATGACCAGGATGGTAATAATGATGCCGATCCCCGATCCGTTGTTTGTTCCTTCAAAATAATGTGATTTGAGTAATTCAATGTTTTTCGTATTTGCTTTGAAAAAGAAATCTCCAATTTTCCCAAGTAGCGGAATTGCCCCGATAATGGCATCCAGAAAAGCATTCAGCAACATTTTTATCACCACTTTTGGACTTACACCATTTCTGGCCATAATGACAATCAGGGAAACGGAAATTACAAACCCGATCACATCTCCCAAAAAAGGAATCAGATTGATGATCGGATCCAATCCAAAACGAAATCCCAGTCCGGGAATCCGGAATTTTTCATCCAACCAGTACGATACGTTTTCAACGAATTCAAAATCTCGCCTGATTTGTTCATGGCGCTCTTTGTATTTGTTGTAGTGTTCTTTTTCCATTTACTGGTACTTGCAGTAAACTTGTTTCTACCGCACAATAATAATTGTCGTTGAACGATTTTTTTCTTCTGAGAATTTCATTCCGTGAATCGCAACAAACTGTCGAACGGCATTTGCATCCAGTTTATTCTCATTGACAAGGTTGTAATCCAGAATATATTTCGCCAATTGTTTTTTAAATCCGTTGACCGGAATCTCACATTTATCCAGGTTTTCATTCAGAAATGTGACATCAAAATAAGCAACTCTTCCTTTTGAATTAGAGGAAGAAATATACTTGGAATCATAGTAATCTACTACTTGAAACACTGCCATTCGTTGACCGTTCAAATCTTTCAGAATTTGCGTGTTTCCCATGTTCTGTCCTTCAAGGATAAAGACCGAAGTTCCATCGACAGATACAACTTCGGTTTTTTTATCAACTTCAATCTTTTCTTTTTGAGCTATCAACAGCCCCGATCCAAACAGAAATACAACCATTAACAGTGTTCTCATTCAGACAGAATTATTTGATTAGTTTTCTATACTTCACGCGTTTCGGTCCTGTATCTCCCAATCGTTTCTTGCGGTTTTCTTCATATTCTGAATAGGATCCTTCAAACCAATATACCTGAGAATCTCCCTCAAATGCAAGGATGTGTGTACAAATTCTATCCAGGAACCAACGGTCGTGGGAGATAACAACGGCACAACCCGCAAAGTTCTCAATTCCCTCTTCCAGCGCCCGCAGTGTGTTTACATCAATGTCATTTGTCGGCTCATCGAGCAACAAAACGTTGGCTTCTGTTTTCAATGTCATTGCCAGGTGTAACCGGTTTCTTTCTCCTCCGGAAAGTATCCCAACTTTTTTATTCTGATCCGAACCGTTGAAGTTGAATTTCGAAAGATATGCACGGGAGTTCACTTTTTGAGAACCGATTTCGACATATTCCAATCCGTTTGAAACCACTTCAAAGACTGTTTTATCCGGGTGAATGTCTTTGTGTGTCTGATCCACATAACCGATTTTGACTGTTTCACCAACTTCGAAATTTCCGCCGTCCGGCATCAATTCTCCCATAATCATTTTGAAAATGGTTGTTTTACCGGCACCATTCGGTCCGATGATTCCTACGATTCCCGCAGGTGGCAACTTGAAGTTCAGATCGTCATACAGTAATTTATCTCCAAATGCTTTTGCTACATTGACTGCATCAATGACATTGGATCCAAGTCGTGGTCCGTTCGGAATCGGAATTTCCAATTTCGCTTCTTTGTCTTTTGCATCTTCTGCGAGCATTTTATCATAATTGGCTATTCTGGCCTTGTTTTTTGCGTGTCGTCCTTTCGGATTCATACGCACCCATTCCAACTCGCGGGCAAGTACTTTCTGACGCTTGGATTCTGTTTTCTCTTCCTCTGACAGACGCTTTCCTTTTTGCTCCAACCAGGAAGTATAGTTTCCTTTCCACGGAATACCTTCTCCCCTGTCCAATTCCAAAATCCATCCTGCTACATTATCCAGGAAGTAACGGTCGTGGGTAACGGCAATAACTGTTCCTTTGTATTGTTGTAAGTGTTGTTCCAACCACTCGATTGATTCTGCATCCAAGTGGTTTGTCGGCTCATCGAGCAATAAGATGTCAGGATTTTGCAACAACAGTCGGCACAAAGCAACACGACGTTTTTCCCCTCCGGAAAGCGACTCAATCAACTGATCATCGGGTGGGCAACGAAGTGCATCCATCGCACGTTCCAGTTTTGTATCTAATTCCCAAGCATCCAGTGCATCAATTTTATCCTGAACAACAGCCTGGCGAGCAATCAACTTATCCATTTTATCCGGATCATTCAGAATTTCTTCATCCATGAATGAGTTGTTGATTTCTTCGTATTCTTTCAATACATCCACTGTTTCCTGTGCACCTTCCATTGCAATTTCCTTCACCGTTTTCTTTGGATCCAACTCCGGTTCCTGTGGTAAGTATCCTACGGTGTATCCCGGAGAAAAAACTACATCACCCTGGTACGACTGATCCAATCCTGCAATAATTTTCATCACAGTTGATTTTCCGGATCCATTCAAACCAATGATTCCGATTTTCGCTCCATAGAAGAATGAGAGGTAAATATCTTTTATAATTTGTTTTCCCTGGGGAGTCTGTTTTGAAACCCCCACCATTGAGAATATGATTTTTTTATCGTCTGACATAATTTTTACACTTTGTACAAAGATAGAAAGAAAGCCCACTTATATGAATAAACGGGCTTTTTCTTTGAATCAATTAAAGGGGTTCTTTTATTCCGATTGTGCATTAGATTCTCTTCGGATTTTCGGTTTCTCCCCTTTTATATGATAGTTCGGTCTGTTTTAATGTTATAAATATAGAAAAAACCGATCATGACATACAGTAAGTTGTTGAATTTCAAAAAAAAGGACAGTCCATTATTGAACTGTCCTTTCATAGATGGATTGTTAAATCCCTATCTTATTTTTTCACTACGTTGAACGCAGATTTAGATCCGTTATCGTATGCAACATTGATTACATACATTCCACTTTGCAATTCTGCCAGGTCAATTGATGCCTGATTACCCATGAACGTTACTTCACGGTTTACAACTGTTCTTCCTGAAAGATCTGTAACAGAAATTGTAGCTTTACCGTCTAACGGGATGTTCATTGTAATCACATCGTCTGTCGGGTTCGGGTATGCCTTTCCTTCCAGGTTCAACAAATTTTCAACGGCAACAGTTGTTGCATCGATTGCACGAATTCCGAACGCAGGTGTTAAATCCGGACCAAATCCAGATCCATACCATGTTACTGTTTGTCCTTCAACAACTTTCAATGGATTAATCCATTCTTCCAACAATTGTCTTGTTGCATTGAAATTAATTCCTCTGTCGTAACCGATATTTACATCTTGTCCAAAATCTGTGATACACGCCAGGTACATTACATTATCCTGTAAAACAACAGGGTTTTCGAACTGAAAATATACTTCTTCTTTCAGTACATCATTTTCAAATGAATAGTCTACTGTTCCAAGTGGAGAACTTAACGCATAAGCCAATGTTGTATTTGCTGCATTTGCTGCATATACTGCATCTGCATTTGTCCATTCATACAATTCAGCAAAAATGAATTTCCCTTCCAATGTACTGTTGGCATCAACTGAATCAACAGATACTGTTGCATTAAATCCAAGTACTGCTAAACGTGAAGCATTTGCATTTCGGAAAGAAGAACAGTAAACAACTTCAGAGTAAGAACCTCCTCCTGTTGGTGCTGCTGGTTTTACCTGAGACATTGTGATTGGTTTCAATGTTGTCTCATCCAATCTCGCTCGTGAAAGATACGAATCGTTTACAACGAATGTTGCTGTATATGTATTATCGCTTTCAAAGTCATCCGCAACTCCATCTAATGAAATGGTATATTCAACTGTATATTTTCCTGCAGGGTATGTTGCCAGAGAAAACTGTGGAAACGCATTTGCTTCTCCAGGGAAAATATCAATACTGTCTCCCTGGTTCAAACTGATTGTTATGTCTTCATCATAAACAGCTGTTCCGGAAGGGTTTGTAACGGTTGCATTTAGCGTTGCATTTGACTGATTTGATCCCCCAAAGTTGTACACTCTCAACCCCAGATCGAAGTTAAATTCCGTTCCACTCTGAGCTAATAATGAGTGAACTCCGTGATAAGGAGGTGTCATGATCAAATCCTGATTCAAAGAAAGGTCATTTTGGAATGCACCTGTTTTATTACCAATGAACATTACAACAGGTCCGTTTGCCATTTGACTGATCAGGTGGTTACCGTCTGACATAGAAATTCTGACAACCGGAATGGTTACCAATGGTCCGTTCGGATCTGTATCTGCCGCACTCATAAAGTTGTTTGCCAGATTCGCATCATCGATATTATCAACAACGATTACAGCAATTGCTCCTGCATTTTGCGCGTACAATGCTTTATTTACGAACGAACATGTATTTCTTCGTACAACAGCAATTTTTCCTGCATAAGGACTTCCTGCCGTCGGATTACATCCTTCCTGAGAAAGTGGATTCCCTAAATTCGGATCTGTCCCTGCTGTTCCGTCATTTACCAATACCAATGTATCTTCAATATACGTTCCTACAACACTGAAATCCAGTGCCATACCCCAGTTTTCACTGCCCGGAAACTGACCGACTGTATAGGAAGGCCATCCCCCGTCTGTTTGTACTGCGAAAGTATAGTTCCCTTGCACTGCCGTGGGACTAACTCCTACTACTACAACCTGGCTCGAAGCAAAAAATGCCGTTCCGCCCATTAACATTGAAAGTATTATTTTCTTCATAAGTCTATAAATGTGATTTATATAAATTTAACGGAAAGATAAAACTTATTTGCCTATTAAACAAAAATTGGAATAAAAAAACAGCGGAGACACTGTTGTATCTCCGCTGTTTAAGTCAGATATAATAGATTTATTATTTTTTAATCACATTAAACGCAGACTTAGATCCGTTGTTGTATTCAACATTGATCACATACATTCCGCTTTGCAATTCTGCCAGATCAATTGATGCCTGGTTACCCATGAAGTTAACTTCACGGTTTGCAACCGTTCTTCCAGAAAGATCCGTTACGGCAACTGTTGCTTTACCATCTAATGGGATAATCATTTTCACTACATCATTTGTCGGATTCGGGTATGCTTTCCCTTCCTGGTTCAACAAGTTTTGAACGGAAACTGTTGTTGCATCAATTGCACGGATTCCGAATGCAGGTGTTAAATCCGCTCCGAACCCCGCTCCATACCATGTTACTGTTTGCCCTTCGACAACCTTTAACGGGTTGATCCATTGAGAAGTCAACTGGCTGGTTACATTGTATCTTACAGCTCTGTCATAACCAACATTTAAGTCTTGTCCGAAATCTGTAATACATGCCAGGTACATTACATTATCCTGCAAAATAATAGGATCTTCGAATTGAAAAGATGCTTCTTCTTTCAATACATTATTTTCAAATGTGTATTCAACTGTCCCTAACGAATTTAATGTATAAGCCAATGTTGTGTTTGCTGCATTTGCTGTGTAAACAGCATCCGCATTCGTCCATGCATACAATTCAGCAAAAACGAATTTCCCTTCCAATGTACTGTTCGCATCAACTGAATCAACGGAAACGGTTGCATTGAATCCGGTTACTGCTAGTCTGGAGGCATTTGCATTTCGGAAAGAAGAACAATAAACAACCTCAGAGTAAGATCCTCCGGATGTTGGTGCTGCCGGTTTTACTTGTGACTCTGCTATTGGCTTCAATGTTGTAGCATCCAAACGGGATCTTGACAGGTATGAGTTATTAATTACAAAATCAACTGAATAAGTGTTGTCATTTGGAAAGTCATCATCTACACCCCCTCCGTTAATCAAGGTGTATGTCAATGTGTATTTTCCTGCAGGATATGTAGCAAGAGAAAATTGCGGGAACGTCAATGCTTCTCCCGGGAAAATTTCTACGCTATCAATTGCATTTCCTGATACTCCATCCAGAGAGAATGTCACATCTTCATTGTACACTTCTGTTCCTGAAGGACCTGTAATAGTAACGTTAGCCATTGCATTTGTCTGAGTAGCTGAACCAAAGTTATACACTCTTACTCCTAAATCTATGTTAAATTCTGAACCGTTCTGAGCTAACAATGAATGTACTCCGTGGTATTGAGGTGCAGCAAGTAGTGCTTCATTCAACGCTAAATCATTTGGATACAGACCTGCCTTGTTTCCGATAAATACTTCTACCGGTCCGCTTTGCATTGCGTTTGTCAGAATCAGTCCGTCAAGACTTGAAAGCATGACTACCGGAATTGTTACACTCAATCCTTCTGTACCTCCGTTCATTCCGATTACTTCCGGATCACGATTTAAGATAATTACGGCAATTGCTCCTGCATTTTGTGCATTCAATGCTTTGACACCAAAATTACACGTGTTTCTGTAAATAACTGCAATTTTTCCGTTCACTGCTGCACCGTTTACCAATGCACTACAGCCTTCCGCAGAAATCGGATTTCCTTGTGGGTTTGTACCGGTAGAGCCATCATCAACAATTGCTAATTCCCCCTGGACATATACTCCCGGAGTAGAGAAATCCAAAGCCGGGGCCCAGGATTGTGTGGCATCTCCGATTTCAAAATTGTAATTTCCCTCGACACTTGCCGGAGAGATTCCTGTCACGGCGATTTGTCCGTTGACAATACAGGTAATAGCACCTGCCAACAATGAAAGTATTATTTTCTTCATAAGTAAATTTTTAAGTCACCCTAAAGATAAGCAAATAAACCACATAAACAAAAAAAGAGGACTTTTATGTGTCCTCTTTATTATTTAAAAATTAAATTTTACTTGTATTACTCCGCTGTTACTGCTGCTTTCAGGAATTCCCGGTTCATTCGCGCAATATTTTCCAACGAAATTCCTTTCGGACATTCAATTTCACATGCTCCTGTATTTGTACAGTTTCCAAAACCTTCTTTGTCCATTTGCTCTACCATGTTCAACACACGTTGTTGCGCCTCAACCTTTCCTTGAGGAAGTAATGCAAATTGAGAAACTTTTGCAGAAACAAACAACATTGCAGATGCATTTTTACATGTTGCCACACACGCTCCACATCCGATACATGTTGCTGCATCAAACGCTTTGTCCGCATCGTTTTTCGGAATCGGAATTGCATTGGCATCCTGTGTATTTCCTGAAGTGTTTACAGAGATAAATCCTCCGGCGTGCTGAATTCTGTCAAATGCCGTACGGTCAACAACCAAGTCTTTGATTACCGGGAATCCTTTTGCACGAAATGGTTCTACGTAAATTGTATCCCCGTCGTTGAATTTACGCATGTGCAACTGACATGTTGTAACTCCTCTATCTGGTCCGTGTGCTTCACCGTTAATAAACATGGAACACATTCCACAAATTCCTTCGCGGCAATCATGGTCAAATGCAACGGGTTCTTTTCCTTCGGAAATTAACTGCTCGTTCAAAACGTCCATCATTTCCAGAAAAGACATGTGTTCACTTACATTATCGATCGGATAAGTTTCGATTTTTCCTTTGTCGTTTCTATCCTTTTGTCTCCAAATTTTTAATGTCAATTTCATTGCCTTTAGATTTTAGAAGTCAGACACTAGATCTTAGACGGATTTTTACAGTCCAAGCTATTCTTTAATCCAACAATCATTTTTTGTAACTCATGTAATTTTTCTACAATTTCCTTTATTTCTATCTTAAATAACCACCCTGCCAAAATCAGTTGGGTTTCCAATTCATAAGCAGATGATAAACTTATATTTAAGAAATGGGTAAACTCTTTATCTGTTGTCCTACCTGAATCCTCCGCTATATTTGAAGGGATAGAAATTGCACTTCTGTTTATTTGGCTTACAAGAGAAAAACGTTCTTCAGCTGGCAAATTTGATGAAAGAACATAAGAATCTTCTACGATTGTCATCGCATTTTTCCATACATTCAATTCTCTAAAATTATGCCCCATTTTGTCTAACGTCTTTCTTCTGATAGCTAACGTCTATTTGTATGAACGTTGTTTCAATTCGATTTCTTTAAATTCCAGATGCTCTTTGTGCAATACCGGTTCCTGTGGGTTTCCTGTCCACTGCCATGCAGCAGCGTATGTAAAGTTGACATCATCACGCATCGCTTCACCATCTTCTGTTTGTGACTCTTCACGGAAGTGACCTCCACATGATTCCGTTCGGTGTAATGCATCTATTGCAAACAACTCACCTAATTCCAGGAAGTCTTCCACACGTGTTGCTTTTTCCAACTCCGGATTAAACTCATTGATTGTTCCCGGGACAAATACATCTCTATGGAATTCTTCACGGATGCGTCGAATTTCTACAATTGCTTCTTTTAATCCGGCTTCGTTACGTGCCATTCCTACATTGTCCCACATAATTTTCCCCAATGCTTTGTGGAAGTGGTCAACTGATTTTGTTCCTTTATTATGAATGAAATGTTCCAATCTGCGACGTACGTCATTTTCTGCCTCCACAAATTCAGGAAGATCGGTTGAAATTTTTCCTGTACGAATATCCGCTGCCAGGTAACCTCCGATTGTGTATGGCAATACGAAGTATCCATCCGCCAATCCCTGCATCAATGCAGAAGCTCCCAGTCTGTTTGCTCCGTGATCCGAGAAATTTGCTTCACCGGCAGAGAAACATCCCTCCACTGTTGTCATCAGGTTGTAATCCACCCAAAGTCCTCCCATTGTGTAGTGAACTGCCGGATAAATCATCATTGGTGTTTTGTATGGATTGTCGTCAACAATTTTCTCATACATCTGAAACAAGTTCCCGTATTTTGATTCAACTACGGCTTCTCCCAGTTCTCTGATGCGTGTCTCTGATGCATTCGTTTCATGCAGTAGATTTGCTTTTTCCTGACCGTAACGCATAATCGCAGCATCGAAATCCAGGTAAACCGCTTCTCCTGTTTTGTTAACACCGTATCCTGCATCGCAACGCTCTTTTGCAGCACGTGAGGCAACGTCTCTCGGTACTAAGTTACCAAACGCAGGGTATCTTCTTTCCAGGTAATAATCCCGGTCGTCTTCTTTCAAATCTGTCGGTTTCAAACGCCCTTCACGAATCGCGATTGCATCTTCCATGTTTTTAGGAACCCAGATACGTCCGTCATTACGTAGTGATTCCGACATCAGTGTCAATTTAGACTGATAATCTCCTGAACGTGGAATACACGTCGGGTGAATTTGTGTATAACAAGGATTTGCAAAAAATGCTCCTTTCTTATGTGCTCTCCATGCTGCAGAGGTATTAGATCCCATTGCATTTGTGGAAAGGAAGAATACGTTTCCGTAACCTCCTGTTGCCAACACAACGGCATGTCCCGAATGACGCTCCAACTCTCCTGTTACCAGGTTGCGGGCAATAATTCCTCTTGCTTTTCCGTTCACGACTACCAATTCAAGCATTTCGTGACGGTTGTACATTTTAATTTTTCCTAAACCAATCTGACGATTCATTGCAGAGTAAGCTCCCAACAACAACTGCTGTCCGGTTTGTCCTTTTGCATAAAACGTACGTTGTACCTGCGTTCCACCGAATGAACGGTTGTCCAGCAAGCCTCCGTAATCACGTGCAAACGGAACTCCCTGTGCCACACACTGGTCAATAATGTTTGCTGAAACTTCTGCCAGGCGGTGAACGTTTGCTTCACGCGCACGGTAATCACCTCCTTTAATTGTATCGTAGAATAAACGGAAAACAGAGTCTCCGTCGTTTTGATAGTTTTTTGCTGCGTTGATACCTCCTTGTGCTGCAATAGAGTGTGCACGACGCGGAGAATCCTGGAAACAAAATGCTTTTACATTGTATCCCATTTCAGCCAGCGATGCTGCTGCAGAACCTCCTGCCAATCCCGTACCAACGATAATTACGTCGATTGAACGTTTGTTTGCAGGGTTTACCAGATCAACATGACTTTTATAGTCTGTCCATTTATCTTTTAACGGTCCTTCCGGAATTTTAGAATCTAATACGTTTGACATAATCTCACTATTTTTAAATTATTTCGTCAGGTAAATAACTACCGGAATGATTGCAAATAATAACGGAACAATGATTGCGAATGCTGTTCCTGTAATTTTAATCAGTTTGTTGTATCTTCTGTGATTTAATCCCAGTGACTGGAATGCAGAAGCGAATCCGTGCATCAGGTGGAATGCAAGAACCGCCATGGAAACAACATACAGGATCACAAACGGCAAGGCGTACTTGTTGGCAGAAAGACCAGTTTTGTCTGTTGCTGTAACTCCTTCATCCGATTTGTTGTGTCCGAAGAATGCATATACCACTGAATGCAAATCTTTGTATCCCTCCCCGATTTTTGGGTTTTGCCCTTTGGGTTGATAGTTCGGATCGTATTGATTTTGGATTTGTTTGATTTGTTCTTCTGTGTTGTTGTAAAACTCTTTTCCTTTCACGGTTACTTCTGAAACAGGAACATACGAACCGTTTGTTGTGTAATATACTTTTACAACTGTGTCCTCTATTACTCCCTGAGAAACCATTCGTGGTTGATACATGTTTTCAGTGTGCAAGGCCATCGGTGCAGATGAAACTTTCATCTTATACCAGAAGTGCTGCATGTGCAAGACGATAAAAATCAAAATAAGCGTTCCCAGAACCGCCATGCTGCGGGAATACCACTTACTGTTGGTATTCGGTTTTTCATAGGCATACTTAACCGGTCGTGCTTTTTTGTTTTGCACCGTTAATAAGATACCGTCAATCGCGTGGAACAAGATTGAAATGTACGTAAGATAACTTAATACTTTGATGAAAATGTTTGTTCCCATGAAGTGCGCATACTCATTGAAAGCACGCTTGGCTTCTACCCCATCTTTCAATAGTTGGAGATTCCCCGCAAGGTGTCCGATCAGGAACACACACAGAAACAACCCCGTTAATGCCATCCACCACTTTTTGGCAATCGAAGATGATAAAATTGCAGATTTGCTCATAAATAATAATTGTCTGAAATAAATACTAACCGGCAAATTTAACAGTTATGTGACTTTATTATTCATCTGAAACCTAATTTAGACAGAGTTTAAATTAGTGGGTCTTGCATTTGTTCTATAAACACAGTGTTAATGTGCTAGTATACAGTTTTTTATACTTTTAATATTCTTGTTTTTAACAAATAGTCCGGAAGATTAAGATTGTTTTAACATTTTTTATCGTTCTATTATAACTGAATCCACTTACTTTTACACTTCAAACCAATTTCTACCTGGTGATTATGAAAAAAACAATTGTTGCTTTTACCGGAATTCTACTGTTAGGAGCCTGTTCTCAAAATTCTTCCGAAAAAACTGTACAAAAAGAAGTCACTGTTGTTGAGACAGAACAAGTTTCCAATGTAACACCTACCAAATTGCTTTCCATGGAAATTGCCGGAATGTCCTGTGAAATGGGGTGTGGAAGTGCCATCCGTAAGGGATTATTGGCAACAGGTGCTGTTGAACGCGTTCAATTTGACTTTAAAATGGGTCGGGATGTAAATACAGCAACAATTTCTTTTGATGATGCAAAAATTTCAGAACAAGAGCTTTCAAAAATTATTTCAGAGTTAAACGACAAGCAATTCACAATCGGATCATCGACTATTTCTGCATACAAAGCAGAAGAGAAATCGACTTCTTCCTCCGAATCTGAAACAAAAACAAAATCCAGTGGAAGTATTGGCGCTCAGTCTTCTTTTTCTGATCTGGAACAATCATCATTCGAAATCAAAACTCCCAACCTGATTGATCTGCTGATTTCGGCATTGGTGAGAAGATGATTATTCATCAATCAATCCTTCATTTACTTTATTAAAGCACGTTCTGCAAAGGGGCTTGTATTTTTCTACAGCTCCAACCAGTACTTGTTCCTTTTCTGCTGCTGTACGGTGTGAAAATTGAGCAAGGTTTCCGCAATCAACACAAATAGCATGTACTTTTGTAACGTATTCGGCAACTGCCAATAAATGTGGAATGGGACCAAATGGCATCCCTTTATAGTCCATATCCAATCCTGCAATGATAACACGCACGCCGTTTTTTGCCAAATGACTCACTGCAGTAACGATTCCCGCATCAAAAAATTGTGCTTCATCAACCGCCACAACTTGCTCACCATTCCAATTTTTTAACAGCTCTGAAGAATGATTGACGACAACAGCCTGAAAGTCGCTTCCCTGATGACTCACAACTTTGTCTTCACTATAACGGTTGTCAATTGCCGGTTTGAACAGGATCAATTGTTGATTGGCAAATTCTGCCCGTTTCAGGCGACGAATTAACTCTTCCGTTTTACCGGAAAACATAGATCCGCAAATTACTTCTATCCAACCATTTGTACGCCCTCCTCCCGGAAATTGCTCTAAAAACATATTTCTTTACTCTTGACAGTTATTAACAATCCGTTTACCATAAAATTTACCCGCCATTACCCCGAAGTAATTATATCTGGTTATTTTTACACCATAAAAGTCGTTATTCCGGAGCACAAAATATATGTTTCGTTGGCAACTTTACCGAAATGTTGAAAAATCAAAAGGATTATGGCAGAATATCTTTCTCAAAAAGAACTGGTTAAAAAGATCGAATCAAATCTGGAACAATTGGAGTCCGGAACTCTTGACTTGTTAGCGATAGAAGCTCATTTGGATTTAGTTCGTGAATTATATGAGCGTACGATTGTCCTTCGTTATAAAGCTTTTGAACATCACTCATCTGTTGAGATTGCTACTCCTGTAATTCCATCCGTGGAAGAAGTAGCACCGGTTATTGAAGCTCAGGAATTACATGAAGAAGTTCAATCTTTTGAGGCAACTGATTCATTCGAGTTTTCAGATCAACCGATTGTTGAAGAAAAAGAAGCAGCTGAAATTGAATTTGATTTCTTCAGTTCACCGGAGCCGGAAGTTGTTGAAGAACAAGAACAAACAGCAGAAGAGCCTGCTGCTGATTTTTTTCCTTCAGAAACATCAGATTTGTTAAAAAATGAAGAGCCGGAACCCATTCATGAGGAACAAGATTCAGAAACAATTGAACCGGCTGTAATCCAGGACAATCATTTTGTAACAGAAGAAGTTACCGCATCCGGAACTTCTGAATTTGTCAATAAAGTATTCGAAGTGGAACGTGAAATCCGCAACCAGATTGGATTTAATTCACTTCCTTCACTGATTGGTTCGTTTGGATTAAATGAACGGTTATTGTATATTAACGAACTTTTTGATGGTTCAAGTGAATCTTTTTCAGAATCGATTAAACACCTGGACGCTCGATCTAACCTTTCCGAAGCCGCTGATTACGTAGAAAACATTGCAGGAAAGTTTAATTGGGATATTGAAAGTGAGACTGTTGAAGAATTTATACAAAAACTCTGTCGCCGCTACGCATAAACTAACGTTTTGCGTTTGGATCGTTTTTTCATTTGGAACTGCTTCCTCTTTCGCACAAGTCGAAGAGGTAAAACGAGTTGTCCAACAATTGTGTTCTCCCGAATTTCATGGAAGAGGGTATGTCAATGGCGGTGATTCTATTGCTGCTGAATACATTGCTTCCGAATTTCAAAAAGCCGGACTACACAATTTAACACCCAACTATTTCCAGTATTTTTCCTTTCCGGTAAATACCTTTCCGGGCAAAGCTGACTTTTCTGTTGATGGCCGCAAACTGATTGTTGGCAAAGATATCATTGTTGATCCCGCTTCTCCTTCTTATGAAGGGCTTCTGAAATACACGATCCTTCCCGCATCCACTATTTTAGATGCCGACAAAGTGATTGAGAAACTTCAGCAAGCTATGTCCGGAGAAATCTTCAACAGCATCGCAATTGATTATCGGAATGTACATCCCGACACATTCAAAATCATCAAAGACTTTCAATATGAATTGGTGCAATTCGTTCCTGTAATTATTATTACGGATAAAAAATTTGTCTGGTCCGTGGCCGAAAAACAGTTAACCAACCCAATCTTTGAACTGCAATCGGATATCGCAGACGGCACACCCATTCAGGTAAATCTGAATGCTGTTCTGAAAAAAGAACACCGTGCAAAGAATGTCATCGGGTACCTTCCTGCGGAGAAAAGCACAAAGAAAACCATTGTGTTTACTGCTCATTATGATCACCTGGGGCGGCTGGGGCAGGAAACGTATTTCCCGGGAGCAAATGACAATGCCAGCGGGACAGCAATGCTGATTGCTCTTGCCAATTATTTTCGCCAACACCGCGTTGACTACAACCTCTTATTTATTGCGTTTGCAGGTGAAGAAATTGGCCTGTTGGGTTCAAAGTACTACGTTGAAAATCCTGTAAAATCTTTGAAAGACATTTCTTTTTTATTGAATCTGGATATTTTCGGAAGTGGTGAGGATGGTATCACTGTTGTCAATGGAAGTATTTTCCTGGAACATTTCGACCTGTTGACGGACATCAATGAAGAAAAACAACTACTCACCCAAATTAAATCGAGAGGGTACGCTGCCAATTCTGATCATTACTGGTTTACCGATGCCGGTGTTCCTTCTTTTTTCATTTATACGATGGGATTGAACCGTCACTATCACGATACAGGTGATACCTTTGAAAATCTCTCTTTTGCAGAAGTCAATGATTTGACAACCTTACTTTCTACCTTCATCGAACGATTGGATACTGTAAAAATCAGCAAGAAAAAGAAATAATTGACACCCGCTGGTCTGTGCCGGAATCTCGCGCACGCAAAAAATAAATCTATTTTTCTTTGTTCATATACCACAAAAAAGGTATTTTTGTGGTGAATTTTACGGTTATTTATATTTAATCTAAATAATTTAGATATTAGAGGGGTTATGATTACGGTTACAGAAAACGCTAAAAATCAAGCGATTCGTTTGATGAGCGAAGACGGAAAGGATGGGTATTTCATCCGTGTCGGCGTAGAAGGTGGTGGATGCTCCGGTTTGCGCTATCAATTAACGTTTGACAATCAGGAAACAGAAAACGATAAAAGTTTTGAAGACAACGGAGTGAAGGTTGTCGTGGATAAAAAAAGTTTTCTCTATCTCGTTGGAACAACACTTGATTTCTCAGGTGGTTTGAACGGAAAAGGGTTTATATTTTCAAACCCGAATGCAGAACGTACGTGCGGTTGTGGAGAGTCGTTTTCTCTCTAAGAGTTGAAAAAGAAGCAAACGTGCTTCACTGATAAATGTAGTATGGGATATACAGAAAATGAATTAGCTGAGGACCTGAAAAATCAGGAGTATAAGTTCGGTTTTACAACAGATATTGAGTCGGATAAGGCTCCAAAAGGGTTAAATGAAGACATCATCCGGTTGATTTCCTCTAAGAAAAATGAACCGGAATGGTTATTGGAATACCGTTTGAATGCTTTCAAAATATGGCAGGGAATGACAGAGCCGGAATGGGCACATGTCAATTACAACAAACCCGATTTTCAAGGAATTACTTATTACGCAGCTCCGAAGCAAACAAAAAAATACGAATCGTGGGATGACGTGGATCCGGAATTGAAAGAAACCATGAAAAAACTGGGGATTTCAATGGAAGAGCAAAAACGTCTCACGGGTGTGGCTGTTGACTTCGTAATGGACTCGGTTTCAGTTGCTACGTCGTTCAAAGAAAAACTAAAAGAACTCGGAATCATTTTCTGTTCTTTTTCAGATGCTGTTCAGGAACATCCCGATTTGATAAAGAAATACATGGGAACAGTAGTTCCTACCACAGATAATTTCTATGCTGCATTAAACTCAGCTGTTTTTACGGACGGTTCATTTTGTTACATTCCAAAGGGAGTAAGATGCCCGATGGAGTTGTCTACCTATTTCCGGATCAACGAAGGAGGAACAGGACAGTTTGAACGGACGCTGGTTGTTGCTGATGAAGGTTCTTATGTCTCTTACCTGGAAGGCTGTACCGCTCCGCAACGTGATGAGAATCAGTTGCACGCAGCAGTTGTTGAGTTAATTGCATTGGAAAATGCTGAAATAAAATATTCAACGGTTCAGAACTGGTATCCTGGTGATAAGGAAGGGAAGGGAGGTGTGTTCAACTTCGTTACCAAACGAGGAATGTGTGAACGCAATTCCAAAATTTCGTGGACACAGGTTGAGACAGGTTCGGCTGTTACCTGGAAATATCCTTCTTGTATTCTGAAAGGAGACAATTCGGTAGGCGAATTCTATTCCGTTGCCGTTACCAATAATTTCCAACAGGCGGATACCGGGACAAAAATGATTCACTTGGGTAAAAACACTAAAAGTACGATCATTTCAAAAGGTATTTCTGCAGGAAAATCACAAAACTCCTACCGTGGATTGGTTCAAATTCACAAGGGAGCAGAAAACGCGCGCAATTTTTCTCAGTGTGATTCACTGCTCATGACAGATGAATGTGGTGCACATACGTTCCCGTATATTGAATGCAAGAACAGCACGGCAAAAATCGAACACGAAGCAACAACGTCAAAAATTGGTGAAGACCAGATTTTCTATTGTTTGCAACGCGGTATTTCAGAAGAGAAGGCAATCAGTCTGATCGTGAACGGGTATTGTAAAGACGTATTGAATCAATTGCCAATGGAATTTGCTGTTGAAGCACAGAAATTATTGGCGATTAGCCTGGAAAACTCAGTAGGGTAAATTTGAAGTAAAAAATAGGAAATAAACTCAAATTGCAGCTGTATACGAATCTGCAATTTGCAATTTGCAATGTATGATTAAAATAGAAAACTTACATGCCTCTATCGATGGCAAAGAGATATTAAAAGGATTGAACCTGGAAGTAAAGGCAGGAGAAGTTCACGCGATCATGGGGCCAAACGGTGCCGGTAAATCTACGTTGGCATCTGTTCTTGCCGGACGTGAAGAATACGAAATCACAGCAGGATCCGTTGATTTTGACGGTACAGATTTATTAGAGTTGAGCACAGAAGACCGTGCACGTGAAGGATTATTCTTGGCATTCCAGTATCCGGTAGAAATTCCGGGGGTTTCCAATATCAATTTTTTGCGCACAGCATTGAATGAAATTCGCGAATACAGAGGAGAAGCAGCTGTTTCTGCAAAAGATTTCATGGCAATGGTGAAAGAAAAGTCAAAATTGGTGGAGTTGGATTCTAAACTGGCAAACCGTTCGGTAAACGAAGGATTCTCCGGAGGAGAAAAGAAGCGCAATGAAATTTTCCAGATGGCAATGCTCGAACCGAAGCTGGCAATTCTGGATGAAACAGATTCCGGTCTGGATATTGACGCACTACGCATTGTTGCAGGTGGAGTAAACGCCTTGAAAAGCAATGAAAATGCGACCATCGTCATTACTCACTACCAACGTTTACTGGATTACATCGTTCCTGATTTTGTACACGTACTTTACAATGGAAAAATTGTGAAGTCAGGGCCGAAAGAACTGGCTCTGGAACTGGAAGAAAAAGGGTACGACTGGATTAAAGCTGAATTGGGAGAAACGGTTTAAGAACTGTTTTCTAAAAAGAAATACACAATGACTGAAGTTATTCAAGAAAGCAAAATCGCGAAATTCAGAGAGGGATTGCCAAAAACACACCTTTCGTTTCGTGAAAACATATTGAAAACAGCGGAAAATACACTTTCCACGCTTGATTTCCCCACAACAAGAAATGAGCGCTGGAAGTACACACGCGTTGCTAAAATTGCCAATAAATCATTCACAGCAAAGCAAGGAACCGTCGGAACCTTACACTTACCTGTTGAAGATGCATATACCATTGTTTTTGTCAATGGTTTCTACAACCAGGAATTGTCTTCATCGGATTGTCCTGAAGGAGTAACGATCGCTGCATTATCTGAAACAACGGAAGGAAATAGCCTGTTAGGAGAAAATGTACGTATTGATACGAATGTCTTTACTGCATTAAATACATTACACGCTACAGATGGTGCATATATTCACCTGAAAGCAAAAACAATCGTTGAAAAACCGATTCAGCTCGTTCATGTTTTAACAGGAGAGAATACAATCGCAATAACACGAAACGTGATTGTGAGTGAACGTTTTTCAGAAGCTGAAATCGTACAGGTTTTCCTGACGGAAAATGCAATTGAATCGTTTGCAAATAACGTAACGGAAATATTCGTAGAAGAAAACGCAACGTTATCATTTGATAAACTGCAAAATGAAACGGAAGGTAATTTTCACATCTCAACTGAGCACGTCAAACAAGCTGCGCATTCCAATTTCAAGATCAATACCATTACTCTGAACGGAGGATTGGTTCGCAATGACCTGTTCATCGATGTGGTAGGAGAGAACGTGGAAACACACCTCAACGGAACGTATGTTTTAAAAGGAAATCAACATGTAGACAACCACACAACGGTTGACCATTTGAAGCCGAATTGTGAATCCAACGAATTGTACAAAGGAGTCGTAGATGAAAGTGCAACAGCAGTATTCAACGGAAAGGTGTTTGTTCGGAAGGATGCGCAAAAAATCAATGCCTACCAGTCCAACGGAAATGTATTGTTATCCGATACTGCTTCGGTGAATTCAAAACCAGAACTGGAAATTTATGCGGATGATGTGAAATGTTCGCACGGTTCAACAACCGGGCAACTGGATGAGGACGCGATTTACTACCTGCGTGCGCGGGGAATTTCTGAGAAATCAGCAAAAGCATTAATGGTGACTGCATTCATTGGAGATGTAATTGATAAAATTAACAACGAATCCGTTGTGGAATATGTGCACACTGCATTACACGACCGATTCGGGTGGGATTTTTAAACAAAGAGAGAAACAGGGTGTATGAGTGCACCCTGCTGTCTTTAAACTACACTACTGATTAACTGAATTCTTCGTTCCATTCGTTTTTAAAACATTTCCATAGCAGGTGTTTTCGTTTTACAATCTCTTTTTTGTAATATCCATACTTGCAAAAGCAATCATTTCAAAAATATATTTTAGTGCTTTCCACTAATATATATCTGCCTCATATCCAATAAAATATAATGTGTGATTTACAAATCTTGTCCGTTACGTATACTATTTTGCGAGATTCGAACATCTTTAACTGAACTTATTTTTTGCTTGATGAGCTGTGAACCAAACAATTGTTATTTTTGATTTGTTTTTAGTTCTCAGCTTATGGATAGTTTACTATTAAATACATCCGTATTTTGCGTATCGGGTATCATTATTTGGTATTGCTCAAACAAACTTTCAGATATTGTTGATTATGTTGATGACAGGTTTAACTTAGGTGCAGCTTTTGGCGGTACAATCATTTTGTCTATTGCTACAAACCTTCCTGAACTTGCAATTGTTGTGCAAGGTGTTTTACAACATGATACATCTCTGGCTATCGGAAATATTTTAGGCGGTATTGCATTACAAACAATCTTACTGAGTCTGTTTGATTTTGCTTCCAGAAAAAATGAACAGCGGCCGTTTTCTAATTTGGTCGGACATCCTGTTTCAATTTTGCAAGGTGTTTTTTTAGTTTCGATTTTAGCTTTTGTTATTATGGGCACACAGTTCAACAAAACCAAAATCAGTCCTGATTTTCCGGTTGCTGAAATCTTTATTTTTCTTTTTTGGCTGCTTAGCTTGTATTTACTTCATAAAGGAAAAAAGACAATCAGTGCTTCTCCCGCAACAGAAATCAACGAAAAAGTAATTGGTATTCAACTTACACCGACAAAAGCTTTGATTTTACTAGCTGTTTTGAGTACATGTATCCTCATTTTTGGTTATTTGCTTGGAGTCACAAGCGATGCGTTAGCCAATTACTATCATATAGACGGAGTTATTTTTGGTGCAACCATATTGGCATTTGTTACAAGTTTACCTGAAATATCAGGGGGGTTAGCATTTATTAAACAGAAAAGCTATCAACCTATCATAAGCGATATCTTTGGAGGAAATGCATTCTTGCCGGTATTATTCCTCATCGCTTCCATTATCAATCACAACACCTTACTCACGGAAGCAGGGCATTCGGATATCTACCTGACAGCTTTATCAATTATTTTAACCTGCATCTACTTAATCGGAATCATTTTAAAACCTCAAAAACGAAAATTAGGTATGGGAATTGATTCCTGGTTTGCATTAATTATTTACATAATTGGAATCGTTTGCATAACAATTGTCGCCTGAGAAATTTGAATCTGCGCCTCTCCATTCGTTTCCTCCGAATATGGATGTTTTATATGTTCCGGGTGAGATTGATAACTGAATTTCAGTTAAAAATATTTTTCTCCTACAACTCCCCGTCTCTAAATTTCCTTCTCCATTCCATCTTTTCCCGTTCCCGCTCAATCAGTAAGCGAGCAATGATTTCTCCTGCAGAAATAGTTCCGGATGTATCCGCCAGGGCAGCCTTTACTTTTGATTCCGAAACGTCCATGCGGTACAAAATAGAAACCAACTTATTAAAATCGGAAAGTACAAGCTCATTGAGATAAGCACTCAGCTCATCAAATAAATCAACCTGTTCAGACCGGATCAACTCCTCCGGTAAACCAACGATTGTTGCCACTGTGACTTGTGATTCATCCTTCATTTTCAATGCCTGTCCGCACATTATTAATCGCGATTCTCATTTCTTCACCTGTGCAGGTAAGATACGGCTTCCATGTCCAAACGGATTGCTCTGCAAAATATAAATACGGAGCTTCGCTGTAATCAAACACATCCCGGTAAGCGATCCAGCTATTGTTCCAGATGACGATTTGCTGAAAATGTGCTTCCTGTTCTTTTAGAGATATATCAGAACGCATTAACCCCATTCGTTGTAATTCCTTCATTGTTACGTCAAAATCTTGCTTTCGTTGCCGGAGCATAGCCTTGAAACGAACTTCCAGGTAATCTGTTCTACGGGCAATGACCAATCGATCTGTGAATAAAAAACGATACTCCCACATTTCCCGGAACGTGACAAACTGTGTATAAAAGGCTTTTTCCATGAAGTTTTTCGGTTGAACCTGCATCAATTCTACTGATAATGCCTCCATATCAGTCAAAAAACGATCAATCGCGCAGATAATAAGTGCATCCCGATTCGGATAGTGGTAGTGTAGATTTCCCAGACTGATTCCCATCTCTTTTGAAATGTATAACGTCGTTACCTGTTCAACCCCCTCCCGGTTAAATAGTTCGATGGCTTTCAACAGTATTTTTTCCTTTGTTTTCACATCTCTTTTTTGCTCCTTAAAAGTAAGGAAAATTAATTCTTTTCAAAATTAGCTAATTTTAGCTAAAAATGGTATTTTTGTTCTAATAATGATCAAATACAGCAATAAATGTCAGTTGAACGAAAATGTCCGGACTGCAATCATTGGAATCGTGAAAACGATTATTGTTCTGTTTGCGGAACAGTGTTGTCTCCGGCAATTATTGAAGACAAAAGAGAAGAAGAACGGGAAGAAAGACGAAAAAACGAACCCAAAACACCACTGGATCTTTTTCTTGAAAATTGGGAAAATTCCCGGTTCCTTCTAATCAGAATCAGTTTCAAAATAGTTTATACTATTTGGGCAATCGTCATGGGAATCGCCTTCTTTTTTGCTTACCTGACAATTGGCTCCAATGGTTAAATTGTTTTCAAATCCGCAAAAATTACTGTTCTTGTTGACCATTCTTTATCTGGTAACACGTTATTTGCGTGCCCAGGGTGTAGAACTTCCATCCTTTTTCATATTTCACTTCACTGATTTATTATTCATCCCGATACAACTGACCATTTGCCTGATATCCGTTCGGTTGCTCAAGCGGGATCATCGCATATGCATCCCTGTTTCACTTGTTGGCTGTATTACAGGATGGATGGCTGTATTATTTGAATGGTACCTTCCTGTTCACAAGGGTTCCAACCAACACACTCCGGATGGAATGGACGTATTGATGTATTGTTTCGGAGGATGTTTATTTCTGATTCTCCAGAAGACATGGCTCTCTCCGGATAATCAGTAATCATTCTTTATTTATCCACTTCATTATCCCGGAATGCAGAAGGGATCAATGTGGGGAGTACTTTCAAGATCAACGGCAACAAAATCGCCCCTCCGGGAAGCATAAAGATCGCAAGTGCAGGCATGGATTTTACAATGTCCATAAATTGCATTTTAACTTTTTCCTTTTCTTCGGAAGTCAGCTCCTGCGTAGCAGATTTTTTGATCAGACCAACGAGCTCTTTGCTTTGAGAAAGTTCTACTGCCAGTTTATCTTTATTCCTAAGAATTACCTTTGTCCATCGGGAGGAAAGGCTTCCGTAAACTTTCTCGTATACATTTTTATTGCTCAGAAAACTGTTTTTAATATCGCTGTACAACAGGAAATGTTCAATAATAGCCATGGATTCCTCCATGTCGTAATCTTCCAGTTCCAACTCCTGCGACAAGCCATTGATAAACTCCATTTCCGTCTCCTCAACTTCATGATTTCCAAAGATGGTCAGCAACGATAAATCGAGTAAGAATCGGCAGAACAGTTTATCATTTTTCGGTAAATCTGTGAATGATGCATATCCTGCCCCATGCTTGAGGTGATACAATGCATTTTCTTTGTATTCTCCTTCCAGGTTAGCAGAAGAAAGGAATACATTGAACATTGATTGCTCTTTTTCGTCGACAAAACCGTCTGAACCGGCAGCCAGCAAAATGGCGATCAGGGAATTGTATGCATACTCTGAGTAACTTCTCAATGCTTCGTGATCATCGTCATTCAAAAAACGATCAAACAAAATGACGTCCAGGTACACAAATACATTGCTCATGGTTTTAAACCACCAACGATTATCAAAAATTCCTTTGGAGACATCGATGCGTTTTGAAAAAATATTTTCCAACCGTGTAATCTTATCTTCTTTCACCCAAAAAAGTAGCCAGCTTTGAATACTTTTACTATTGTATTTTGAGTAATACGTATACAACGAGTCGATAAAATCTTCCTTAAGGGTTGGCGGGGTTCCGTTTTTCTGAATGTAAACCAGCAAGAGTGTTTCAAACAACAAAAACTTTAGTTTTTCATCATCTGTCCATCTGGAGCTGTCTTCCTTATTAAAAAATAAAAAACGGGATGCATACCCGAAAACAATTCCTGTTTTCCCACTCAACAAATGCAAATGATGCTGGGCGGTAATTCCGTTCATGTGTGCATAGTTCAGGGATACTTCCCCCTCTTCAATCAGAGAAAAGTACTTGTTTATCCATCCCTTAGAACCTGGTAACAACATGTATTTCTAACTTTTTCTGCTGCAAATTTAGGACTTAATTTACAGCTACACTATCTATTATCGCTTTTTCGGCAAAATATCTTCCGTTGTCCCAAAGTAGTTATCCATTACTTCCAGAATAGATTCATAGGTATTTAAACGAATTTTATCCAGCTTGGATTTTTTAAACCATTTTACCTTGGTAATTCCTTCTTCTTCCTGTGGAACTAACTCCTCATTCCCGCCATAAGTCATACCATACCACATCGTTTTTTTCAGTGTCAATTTATTTTTTCCTTTGTAATTATCCCGGTACGTATGATAGGTTTCACAAATAAACTGTTCGATCTCCGGGTTGGAAATTCCACACTCTTCTTCTATTTCCCGAATTGCTCCTGCTTGCGGATCTTCTGCTTTGGTTAACTTTCCCTTCGGAATATCCCACTTTCCAAACCGTTTAATAAACAAAAATTCTTCTCCCTTTCTGACGATTCCACCAGCTGCATAAATCATGGCGTATTTTGCAAACAAACGCTTAAATTCTGCTCCCGGATCCGTTGTCAGTAAAACAATAGGCGTCTTTGGAGAGTTTTTTTCAAACAATGGGAATACCTCTTTTTCGATGGATTGAATGTTTTCAGCAAACAACAGTCTGCTGTCAAATGCGAAGGTGTTTTTTTCGCAAATAATTATCGGTCTATTTTCAACAAAAACTTTGTACATTTGTCGCATGATTTTGAATAACGATAGGGCTGTAAAAGTAGCAGAATTTTTGTTACAAATCAAAGCTGTAAAGCTCCAGCCAAAAAATCCTTTTACATGGGCTTCCGGGTGGAAGTCTCCCATCTATTGTGACAATCGAGTAACACTCTCTTATCCAAATATTCGTACATTCATCCGCCAAAATTACAGCGAGTTGATTCTGGATCATTTCGGAAAGCCGGATGTAATTGCCGGAGTTGCTACCGGTGGTATTGCCCAAGGGGCATTGGTTGCTGAAGAACTTGGATTACCGTTTATCTATGTTCGGAGTTCTCCGAAAGGACATGGAATGGGTAATCAGATTGAGGGACACTTTGAAGAAGGGCAAAAAGTAATTGTAATTGAAGACCTGATTTCTACAGGGGGAAGCAGTTTAAAAGCTGTTGATGCGTTGCGTGATGCCAATCTTGATGTAAAAGGGCTTGTTGCTATTTTTACATACGGATTTGAAGTTGCTGAAACCAATTTCAAAGAAGCTAAATGTCCTTTTGTGACGCTGACCAATTATGACGTGTTGCTTGAGAAGGCATTACATGATACGTATATTTCAAAAGATGATGTCGAATCACTGAAGGAGTGGAAAATCAATCCTTCTCAATGGATGCAGTAATATGAAAATAGAAAGTACAAAGGTAGATGTGAATGCAACTCCATCGGTCATTTATAACTTCCTGAAAGATGCCAATAATCTGATTCATTTGTTGCCAAAGGATAATGTTTCCGATTTCAAGGCAACTGAGTCAGAATGTTCATTCAAAGTGCAGGGTGGTGTTACCATCACACTCGTACAAAACGGTGGGGAAGAACCAACTAAATTGTTCCTGAAATCCGGAGAAAAATCTCCGTTTCCTTTTAATCTGACAATACACATTGACCAGATCGGTGAACAATCAAACGGCTTCATTGCATTTGACGGAGAAGTAAACATGTTTTTAAAAATGATGGTTGAAAAACCGCTGACGAACTTGTTCAATTACATGTCCAATAAATTGCAGCAGCACTTTGCATAAGCAATGAATTTTCTTCCTTCCATTTTTGTTACCGTCGATGTACTACTTGTTCGAACGGTTAACGGAAACCGGGAAATCTTACTCATTGAGCGACTGAAAGAGCCGTTTAAAAATTGCTGGGCGCTGCCCGGTGGTTTTGTCGATCCGGGTGAAGACCTGGAAGATGCGGCTAAACGGGAGTTACTGGAGGAAACATCTATTCATATTAAATCCCTCACACAATTCAAAGCATATGGGAAGCCGGGACGTGATCCGAGAGGACATACCGTATCAATTGTCTTTTTCGGAACGGTAGACGAAACGATTCTTGCAAAAGCGCAGGACGATGCCAAGTCTGTGCAATGGTTTCCGCAAAATGATTTACCCCCACTGGCATTTGATCACCAGCTTATTATTGCAGAAGCAATTAAAAATGCTCTTTAGAATTCATCCAAAGGGCATTTTATTTTGTAATTATTTCTGATCTTATTTTGATTCAATGTATTTCAACAAATTGTTGTAATTCGAACTAAACGAGAAGGTATCTTTCAGCAAAAAATAGTTGGATTTGTCAAAACAATAATCATATGCATATTTTGCAAATTCAAGCCGGTTGCTGTCAAATGAAAGTTGTCTGCTGATTTGTGCAATCTGCTCTGCCGAAAGGGTATTCGATTTTACAAAACTTTTCGCCATTGTCAATTTATTCCCGTCGATCGATTCATTTTTCAGAGACGTTATGAATTTTTGAAAAACTTCCGCATTTCCGGCCTGATTCCCCGGATACGGATTCGTCGGATTGGGGTATGGATTATTCGGATATGGATTGGTTGGATACCCATCAGTAGCTGCAATAGTCGTGTACCAGTTCAACTCCTGGATTTGTACCCGCTGAATAATCGTCAATTGCCCGAATCCATCAATCTGAGCAACAATCCGCTCATTGTTTTTCAGCGACAAACTTCCATTGTATAAAATGGCGTTTGTCATCCTGTTAAACACCTGTATAGTTACAATTCCTCCCGGAAGATCGGAAAATTTGAACGTGTTATTTGCATTGTAATGTGTCTGGTTATAAACGGAAGCAAAATATTCTCCTGCAGCATTGACACGCACATACAACTCAGAAGCACTTCCTGAAAATTGGAGTGCAACCGCGATTAGGAATGTAAAAATGATTTTCATGATCTGTTCATTTATCGTTTAAATTGGCAACAAATATACAATCTAAAAATAATGCCAACATTCGTTTCCGGTTCCTTAACATACGATCTGATGGATAATCCTTATTTTTGCACAAAAAAGTAGATGGTTTCCCTGGAAAAATACGATGCGGTGATCTTTGATATGGATGGTGTTCTCATTGATTCCGAACCTTTGTGGAAAATTGCAATGGAACAAACCTTTCAGGAAGTCGGGTGCAGTCTGGTTAAACAGGACTTTCAAAAAACATCCGGAATGCGGATCGATGAAGTTGTTGCATACTGGTACAATCACGTTGGATGGGAGGGAACAACACAAAAAGAAGTGGAAAATCGCATTATCCAACGAATGATTGCATTAATTGAGGAAAACGGAAAACCACTGACCGGCGTAGTCGAAACACTGAATTTTTTAAAACATTCGGATAAACGAATCGGTTTGGCAACGTCTTCTTACGCTATCCTGATGGCAGCAGTGTTGCGAACATTGAACCTGGAAGATGCATTTCATTTTGTACATTCTGCCGAACATGAGCACTATGGAAAACCGCATCCTGCTGTTTACCTGACAGTGGCAGATAAATTGGGTGTACATCCGGTAAAATGTCTGGTGATTGAAGATTCACTGAATGGTATTATCGCCGGAAAAGCGGCAAAAATGAGCGTCGTCTGTATCCCGGAAAAGACCCATCACCCGGAACCGAAATTAATTGTTGCAGATTACCGCTACGAATCCATGATGGAATTTTTCCTGGAAATCAGCCATTGAGTATCCCTCTCTTCTTTTTTCTTAGCGAGAAAATGAATATCCCGTTAAGCAGCAAACTCAATCCGAAGAGTGTATACTTAAGAATTCTTTCAAAATTAACTTGAGGGCTTTTGGGTTTTGTTTTTGTTTTTAGTTCTGTCAGTGTGCCGTTCATATCAATGTTCATCAATTCGGGAGCATAACAGCGTTCATTGTTCCCTATTCCCAACTGACCGGAAGGGTTATCACCAAACGTAAATATTTTCCCGGAAAGATCCACAGCAATTGATTGAAAGCATCCTCCGCCGATATCAACAATATTCTTCAGCGCCGGAATTTTCACCGGAAGCGACCTGCTGATGGTGTCATTAAGTCCCAACATTCCATAGTGATTCTTCCCCCATCCCCACACTTCGTTGTTTTCATCAATCGCCAGTGAATGCCAGCTTCCGCATGCTATTTTTTTGAATTTCGGATAATTTTCTAATTTCACAGGAGCTTCATAGTATTTTTCGGTTCTTTCTCCATATTGAAATGCCGGATTTGACCCCCAAATCCAGACCACTCCGTTACTGTCCAGACCAACAGAATGATGCCAGCCAACGGCAATTTCTTTCATTCCCGGCAGTCCCTTGATCCGTTGTGCATAGGGTTGATTTTCTTCTTTTCCATCTCCGATTTCACGAAAAGTATTTGTTCCCCATCCCCAAACAGAACCATCTCGTTTCAGCGCCAGTGCATGGCAACCAACCGAAGCGATTTTAACCACTGATCGCAATTCTGAAATGCTTTTTTCCTCTTTTTGCAAGACATGTGCCGGATACTGCGTATGCTCCCTGTTTCCGATGCCCAGTTCACCATAAAAATTATGTCCCCACGACCAGACACTTCCATCTTTTTTTAAGGCTATTGTATGCCAATATCCTCCTTCCGCTGCTGTAAAATCTGTATGATTTGGTAATTTATATGGTTGAAGTTGGTCACTAAGTAAATTTTCTCCGAGTTGTCCGTAATTATTTCGTCCCCAAAGATACATATCACCGTTTTTATCAATTGCGATACTGTGATCGTATCCTCTTGAAATTACCCGGATATCGGAAAGCTTTTTTACTTTCTTTGGTGTAGAAGAATTGGTCAGGGAACTATCTCCAAGTTGTCCGTAATTATTTCTCCCGATCGCCCATACATCTCCGTTTTTGTCAAGAATAAGTGCATGTCCGTTGCCGCCGTCTATTTGTTGAGAATAACTTGTTGTCAAATATCCGACACACAAGGTAAGTGTAAGTATTGTCTTCGTCATGCATTTCTTTTTGCATCTCAAAGATACATAAGAGATATCATAAAACAATTTTTTTAAACCAAAGTAACTTTGTAACTTTGCATCAGAAAAATTTGAAATAAAGAAATTGAATATGAGTAATACAACAGAAAAATTGGCTTACAAAGTAAAAGACATCAGCCTTGCTGAATGGGGAAGAAAAGAAATCAGACTGGCTGAAGCAGAAATGCCGGGGTTAATGTCATTGAGAGCAGAGTATGGCGCATCTAAGCCACTGGCAGGTGCTCGTATCGCAGGATGTTTGCACATGACTATTCAAACTGCTGTATTAATTGAGACATTGGTTGAATTGGGTGCAGAAGTTACCTGGTCTTCTTGTAACATTTTCTCTACGCAAGATCATGCTGCTGCTGCAATCGCTGCTGCAGGAATTCCGGTTTTCGCATGGAAAGGAATGAATGAGCAGGAATTTGACTGGTGTATTGAGCAAACATTGTTTGCCTTTGAAGGTGGTCAGCCGTTGAACATGATCCTGGATGACGGAGGAGATTTGACAAACATGGTTTTTGATCGTTTCCCTGAATTGACAAAAGACATCAAAGGTCTTTCTGAAGAAACAACAACAGGTGTTCACCGTTTGTATGAGCGCGTGAAAAACGGAACATTGGTGATGCCTGCAATTAACGTAAACGACTCTGTTACGAAATCGAAATTTGACAACAAGTACGGATGTAAAGAATCATTGGTTGATTCTATTCGCCGTGCAACAGATGTGATGTTGGCAGGAAAAGTAGCTGTTGTTTGTGGATACGGTGATGTTGGTAAAGGTTCTGCTGCTTCATTGAAAGGAGCCGGAGCTCGTGTGATTGTTACAGAAATCGATCCGATCTGTGCTTTACAAGCTGCCATGGACGGATTTGAAGTAAGAAAACTGGATTCTGTTGTTCACAATGTAGACATCGTTGTGACAACAACAGGAAACAAGGACATCGTTGTCGGACGTCATTTTGAGAAAATGAAAGACAAAACGATCGTTTGTAACATCGGACACTTCGACAATGAAATCGATATGGCTTGGTTGAACAAAACGCATGGAGCTACAAAAATTGAAGTGAAACCACAGGTTGACATTTACAACGTAAACGGAAAAGAGGTTATCATTTTGGCTGAAGGTCGTTTGGTGAACTTAGGTTGTGCAACAGGACACCCTTCTTTTGTTATGTCTAACTCATTTACGAACCAAACATTGGCGCAATTGGAGTTGTGGACAAACGCAGCTGCATACGGAAATGATGTGTACATGTTGCCGAAGCACCTGGATGAAAAAGTTGCAAAACTGCACCTTGCGAAAATCGGTGTTGAATTGGAAACGTTGTCTGAAGATCAGGCAAACTACATTGGTGTAAACGTAGAAGGTCCGTACAAGGCTGAACACTACAGATATTAATCAATAACATTTCGTTGATTAGAAAAGGAGGGCAATTGTCCTCCTTTTTTCATTTTGTGCTGATTCTTATAAACACCTACTATCTCTCCAAAAGGACTTCCTGCAAGTTATACATTTGATTGATTGCTGTTGGCAGGACTTTATAATCTACAGGGAAATCAATTGTACTTGTTCCAGTGGAAAATAAAAAAGGAGCTTGAAAACAAGCTCCCTCATCACCATTTGTATGTGAAAGTTAATTACTTCAAATATTTTTCAAAGACCAGGTCGCGGTTAATTGTTTCGTTTCCAACTGTAACGTTCTGAACTTCGCATCCTGCAAGAAAACGTACAATAATAGCACGTGAACGCTCATTATTTTCCACCATGTTAATGGTCGCAACTTTACTCTTTTCATCAAAGTCAACCGTAAAATAAAGTGTGTAATACTTTGCTTTACTTTGAACTTCTTCTTTGGTTAATCTCTCTGGTAACGTAATGTGTCCTTTTCCTGTTTCCTTGATTGAAGTCAAGTCAGAAGGTGCTTTAACAAATGCTGTGTTTTGTCCAAAAGCAAAAGTGAAAGCAAAAACGATCAAGAGAGTTGAAACTATTGTTTTCATTTTCTATGTGTTTTATTTTTAAGACGCTTTTGTGCATCCAAAAGTTGTACCAATATACAACAATAAATTATATTAGCATAAAAATTTGCCCGAAATGTCGTTACAAATTTGCCATACAAAAGGAATTATTGAAGCAGGATGCGATGAGGCAGGAAGGGGGTGTCTGGCCGGTCCGGTTGTTGCTGCTGCGGTGATTCTACCGGAAGATTTTTCGCATGCGCTCCTGAATGATTCGAAGAAAATGACAGATAAACAACGGTATGCATTGCGCCCTATTATTGAGGAACAAGCAATTGCCTGGGCTGTTGGAATTATTGACAATACGGAAATAGACGAGATCAATATTCTCAAGGCGAGTTTTAAAGCCATGCACAAAGCTGTCGATCAGCTAAAAATCAGACCGGAACAATTACTTATTGACGGAAATCGGTTTATTCCCTATCCGGAGATTCCCCATTTGTGTATGATCAAAGGAGACGGAAGGTTCATGAACATTGCAGCCGCTTCTGTTCTCGCAAAAACATACCGGGACGATCTGATGAATGAACTACATGAACAGTTCCCGTTTTATGGATGGGATAAGAACAAAGGTTATCCGACCAAAGCACACCGAAGCGGGATCGAACAGCATGGTGTTACTCCTTTCCACCGGATGAGTTTTACACCCCTTACCCCTACGCAGTTAAATTTATTTGAATAATTGCAGCCCTCTAACAATCGCCTGTTGATTTCTTTGAGAACAGGGATGCATGCGGGGGATAAATTCCGATAACTTTGAGGACATGTTTGGACGTGCTTTTCTGGGATTATTGACACTTATAAGTCTGCTATGGCTCGGTTATGCCACATACGACCGTGTAACCCAGGGAAAACAATTTAATCCGGAATATGTATTCGGAGCAGAGGACGGAGAAGTACTGATCGTTCTCAATCCGGCAAACCTGCTACCCCTTTCCGGGCAATTCGATATTCAACATACTGAAATTAGTACCTTACTCGAACAACTGAATCCGGATGCAATTGATCACCTCTATATTTCTAAAAAAAGAGGACAAGTACTGATTACAACAAAAGAAACATTGAACGGTGAATCGGTTGCAGGTGTTTTTAAAGATCAATCCGGGATAAAGATCAATGATCAATCGCTTTCGTTCGGAAAGCTCACCGGTATTTTTTCCAAACACTCCCTTTATTTTTCCACGCAATCCATTGAACTGAACAAACATCCGTGGGAAGGGCTTCACTACGATAAAAACGGTGATGCTTCCATTATCCAATTCAGTGGAGGTCAGCAACCATCTGTTACCGATATTTACATCAAAGAAAATGGTGTTATTGAATACAAAACAGCTGTTAAACGTGCTGTCCTTGGCTCGAAAGTAAATGATAAAGTTGTTTTTTCAGCTGTTGTTCCGGCTTCTGTTACTTCGTATGAGTTTTACGAAACAGATTACCTGCGATTCATCGACCCTGAATTAAAGAATAGTCCGATGAATAATTGGTTAAAATATGGACTGGTTCGCATCACTGTTAACGGACAGGAAGCAATTATTACTGATTATATTGAAGGGCAGGAACCCATCCAGGTGCTTTATGATTTCTATAAAAAAGAATCTACCGATACGGAAAGTGAATATTTTGAAGGAAGTCCGTTAACACAACTCATGAAACCAACAACGGGTTTTTATTGTTATCAGGTGGATGATTTTGTTGTTATTTCAGGAAACCGGGCGGTGTGTGAAACCATTATTGGTGATTATAAACTCGGAAATACATTGGCACAACATTCGGATCGCGCCAATGAAATTTACGGACAACTTCCACAGAAAGTAAATCAACGAACGGTTTTGGATGGTGTCAAACAGTCGGTTTCTGTTTATGATACCAACTTGCTGACTACCGTTGTCGGAGGAAAGACCGGATCAACCGAACCAATCAATCAGACAACAACCAATTCAGCGACTTCTTTTGTTGCCGGAAATGTAAAAGACATCCACATCCTTGACGAAAATGCATTTTTTGTTACCACCAACGACAATAAAGTACTGTTCTTCGAACACGACAAAAAGAAATGGGAACAAACCCTGGACGGGGGAATTGTAGGAGACGCGGCTATCATTGATATTTTTGCCAACGAAAAATACCAGCTACTGGTTTCTTCCGGTAAAAAAGTACATGTATTCGATGTGAACGGAAATGAACCTAGTGGTTTTCCGATCGAACTGGATGATCAGACGAATGTGCAAACACCATTGTTTTACCGCTGGAAAGGAAATGGCTTTTTCGCTATAGCAGGAACCGACGGAAAATTATTGCAATATGATAACCAGGGAAGGGAACTGGCAATCGTGAGAAATCAACTTTCAGAGATCGGGCAACAACCTGTTGTCTGGGTAAGTGCCAACAAGCCATTTATCGGGCTTTATGGAAACGGGCGTTTTGAAATGATTCAGGCCGACAGTCGCAAATCACTACGCATATTTGATGCAAAAGAAATGACGACGATTGTAAAACTGCCGAACGAGGTGAAATTATTTGGTGTGGTGAACAATCAATTGGTTTCCTATGATCAACGCGGAGGAATTACCCGTTATGAAAAATTTGTCAATGCCAAGCTCCTTCCGACAATCAATGTTGATAAAGGAATTGTTGTAAAAGATCAGCAACAGTTGAAGTTGTTTAATTCCGGAGGAATCCAGTGGGCGACATTAAAACTACCGTTCTCGGATGTTTCTGATGTTCAGATTTTCTCCACAAGCAACGGAAATACAATCATCGCTGCAATTGATGCGTTGGAAAACAAGGTGTACCTATGGAAATCCAACGGAGAATTATACAGTAAGCAGCAATGGGACGGCAGTAAACTTGTTCGTTACCATAATGGAGCACTCTTTACAGTGGTGGATAACCTGGTGGTGAGGTATTCAGTGAAGTAACTACGAAATTCCGTTTTTAATGATTCCGAAAAAAGACCGGAATTTGATAGGTAGTCTTTACGGTCTGATTTTTAATGGTAACTGCCGGAGTCCATTTAGGCATATTCTCAAGTAATCGAACAGCTTCTTTATCACATTCCGGACATCCCGACATACCCCTTCTCACAAACACATTTGATATTGAACCATCCGGCTCTATTGAAAATTGAATGATTATTTTTCCTGATACTCCATATTCCATTAACTCATCCGGATAGACAACATTTTCTTTGAAGTAGTTTGCAAAAGCATTCTCTCCTCCCGGAAATGATGCTCCGCACACAACTGGCCATGGTTGATTAATCGTAGTCAATTTGCCTGAATATTGTTGAGAATTGTAAACAAACCGATCCGGTTTCTGTGAGAAACATTGGGAAGCTATAAACAACAAAAAGATCAGTGTTGCAAATTTCATATACTAAAACTAGTTTATTTATCATTACCATTATAGGTAATTGAGTAAACCCCTTCTTTTATTTATTTTTCTATCGGAGATTGTAAAATTTTCGTTTTACTGGTATGATTGGTTTGTCCTCCCCCTGCCCCCTCCAAAGGGGGAGTGTTCCGGGAACTTTTGTTTATTTCCCCCTTTGGGGGGCAGGGGGAGGATGCAATTATCTCAATCATTTATTCTCCAATCGGCATCAGCCCTTCATATTGTTGGCGCAGTAAAAACCGGTACGGTTCTATTCCATGGTGATAATACGGTGATTTATTGTCTTTGTAAAAATCAAAATAATTTTGTTCCGGAATGAACGAAATCGGCACTCCAGGTCGGAGGAAATACGTGCTGTTGACCGGATCGGGCAATTGCAATCCGGGTACCATTCCGTTGATAAATTTTCCAACGTATTTCCCTAAATATTTCTGGTAACTCTTTGCTGATTTAATGGCTTTCTTATTCATTTTGTTGTACGCGGAGGACAAAAACATACGTTTGATCAACGGTTGCTTTTTCAATCCTTGTCTGGCATCTACCAACGGATTGGGCTCATTCATATCCGGTGCCAGCTGTTGCGTAGTAAACGGCATTTCAGGTACAGGATCTTTAGAGTTTGTCACACTGAATGCCCATTCTGAGCGCATGATGTGGTCGTAATCATATATGAAATACATGTTTCCCATTTTCGGAGGAGCCGTTGCATATGCTTTTACCTGCATGTCCGGGTAGACACCATCTTTTTTCAGGTAGTACAGCCAGGCACTTACATAATACACCAACGAACCTCCCTGGCTATGTCCTCCAATCAGGTAATTGTGGTACCCTGCTTTGTACAGCGAATCGATTTTCAGTTGCGCGTCGTTGGCAATGTACGCAAATCCGGCTAAAAACCCGGCATGTACTGCTGCCTGCTCGTGTTCTGCAATTTTATACTGGAAGGAGTCTGTTTCCGACAATTTTACAGTTCCTGTTGCGGGCATCATCGCACAATAGAAATCGGCCAGTAGGGACTTCGGGTCTCCAGTCGTTCCACGCAACATCAGTACGACCGTAGAATCGGAACGCACCCACAAATCCCACAAATTGTCCAACCCCATTGCCGGAGAACGATACACAAACCGGTAGTCTGTAAGTCCCACTGAATCGGCAAACCGTTCTACAGGAACTTTATTCATAAATGCATCATTCAGCTGTAAAACCTCATCACACTCTTGCGGAATAAATCCCGGTGAAAATGTGTACGACAATTGAGCAAGTACGCTATTGAAAACAAGCGATAAAAAAATGGCAATCGAGCAGTATTTCTTCACGGTGTCTGAACGAAAAGTTATGAATTTATTTTTATTCCACTAATTCCAGGTCAATCTGGCGTTTTCTCGGAGAAACTTCATAGATGCGTACTTTCACCCGATCGCCAAAATTGAATTCATTCTTGTATTTATGTCCGATAATTCTGAATTTTTCCGGATCAAAATAGTACCGGTCGCCCGGAATCTGGTTCATCGGCACCATTCCTTCGCATTGATTTTCGTCCATGCGCACGTACATTCCTTGCTCGGCAATTCCCGAAACTGTTCCTTCAAATTCTTGTCCGATCTTGTCCAGTACAAAAATTGTCTGGAAATATTTGGTTGATTCCCGTTCCGCTTCCGACGCTTTTCGTTCATTGCGCGAAATGCGTTTGCAGACATCATCCAACCCACTTCCGTAGATGTGTTTTTTATGGGTGAGTTCTTCCATTAAAATGCGATGTACTACTAAATCAGCATACCGGCGAATCGGGGATGTAAAGTGGGTGTAGTATTCAAATGCCAATCCATAATGTCCGATGTTTTCTGTTTCGTACGTTGCTTTCGCCATAGAGCGGATCGCCATGGATTGAATAATTGAATATTCATTTTTATAGCGGATGTCATTCAATAGTGCATTGATACTTTTGGATACGGTTTTCAAATCACTTGATTCCAGGTCGTACCCGAATTTGTCAATGAACACCTTAAACAATTCGATCTTCGCCAGATCCGGTTCGTCGTGCACCCGGTACACAAACGGAATCGGGTCTCTGTCTTTTGACGGTTTCCCGATAAATTCAGCGACATGTCGATTGGCCAACAACATGAATTCTTCGATTAGCTTATGCGCATCTTTTGAGGTTTTTATCAGTACTTCAACCGGGTTTTTATCTTCATCCAGCTTGAAGCGCATTTCTTCCGATTCGATGTTCAATGCTCCTTTTTTTAATCGCTTTTTTCTGTAAACTTTTGCGATTTTATCCAACAGCAGAATCTCCTCTCTCAATGCATCTTCTTTTCCTTCGATGATTTCCTGTGCTTCTTCGTATGCAAAGCGGCGATTGGAATGAATGACAGTTTTTCCAAACCAGGTATCCTTGATGGTCCCGTTTTCATCCATTTTGAATACAACAGAGAAACTGTATTTATCTTCATTCGGACGCAGTGAACAAGCAAAGTTCGATAATTGCTCCGGCAGCATCGGTACAACCCTATCAACCAAATAAACGGAGTTGGATCGGTGCAGTGCTTCTTTGTCCATCGGTGATCCCGGACGCACATAGTGGCTTACATCGGCAATGTGTACCCCGATTTCCAGGTCTCCGTTTTCCAGTCGTAAAAATGACAGGGCATCATCAAAATCTTTGGCATCAAACGGGTCAATGGTAAAGGTCAGCACCTCCCGCATATCGCGTCGGTTTTTGATTTCTTCTTCATCCAGATCCATTGTCACTTCTTCCGCCTGCGCAATGACTTCCTGTGGAAACTCATAATCAATTCCCTGGTTTACTAAAATAGAAATCATCTCGGTGTCATTGGCCGTTCGCTGACCTAATCGTTCAACAACTTCTCCGTACGGACTTGCTGCAGAATCCGGCCAAACTGTAATTTTTACCAATACCTTTTCTCCGTCTTTGGCTCCATTCAGTTTTTCTTTCGGAATAAAAATATCTGTCCCTACCCGCTGGTTGTCCGGAACCAAAAATGCAAATGTATCGTGGAGTTGTATCGTTCCCACAAAATGTGTCCGCTCCCGCTCTATTACATCAACAATTTCCCCTTCTACCCTGGTTTTCCCGGATCGTGTAACACGTATTTTTACTTTGTCCCCGCCAATGGCTTTTCCCACTGATTTAGGGTCGATGTAAATGTCTTTTTCATATCCGTCTACTGAAACAAATCCTGCTCCACGATTGTTTAAATCCAGGTATCCTTCCAGAAACGATGCCGATTTGTTCAAGGTATAGGTGCTGTGACTCACTGCCCGCAAAAATCCTTGTTCAACCAATTCCTGTAAAACAGTATATGCCAATTTTCTGAGTGCTCCATCCCGCATGTCCAGTAATGTACACACTTGTCGATGTGTCAATTCGCTTCCTTCATTTTTTTCGAATTGTTTGCGAATCAATACTGTAAGACTTCCTTTCAGGTTATTTTTCTTTTTCCCTTTATTATTCTTGGGATTTTTATCCTTTTTTCTGTGACTCATCCTGCTAAATTACATTCTTTCATTGGTTTTATCCGTTCTGAAGATGATTAAATTTTCTTAAAATCAATTTGTTTGAGTGAATCTTAACCGGTAGCTTCTATTTTTGGAAGTGACCATTTCGATGATTCTCAATGAAAGGGTGCTTTCTTGTAATGAACCGCTTCATTTTTATACATTTTTCTTACTTTTAGTCGGTGATAATTCAGGAAAATGGAAAAATCGGGATTTATACAAAGTGTAACGAAAGAAGGAGGTGAACACAAACTGTTTTATACCTTATTTGAACCGGAAGATCAACCTGTCAGGGCAACGCTGCTGGTATTACATGGTATGCAGGAACACAGTGGTCGTTATGCCACATTTGCCCGTTACCTGAAGAATCGTGGAATTGCGGTTGTGACGTATGATCACCTGGGGCATGGAAAAACAGCGCAGCGAAAAGAAGATCACGGTTTTTTTATGGCTCGGAATGCCCGTGAACAAGTAGTCATTGATGCAGAAAATTTAGCCGCTTACCTGGAAACGAAATACCCGTATGTCCCTCATTTTGTGCTGGGTCATTCCATGGGTTCGTTTATTACACGCTGTTTGTTGCAACAAGCACATCAACGATTTGATGGAGCCATTATTGTGGGAACGGGTGGAAAAATCAAGGGAATCGGAGTTGGAAAGGCACTTATTTCTGTATTGAATGCAATGGCGCCGCGTTACCGAAGTCGATTGATCAATAACGCGTTTACAAAGATGAGTAATTCCCGTTTTAAACAGGAAGGAAATTATAAAAACACCAATTGGCTGAGTGTCAACAAAGAGAACCGGGATGCTTTTCTCAGTGATGAATTGTGTGGAATCCCCTTTACTAACAATGGTTTTCACACCTTGATATCCGTCAATATGGATGCCACCAAAAGAGACTGGGCGCAAAACATTATTCGCAAATTCCCGATGCTGTTCGTAAGTGGAATCGATGATCCGATCGGTGATTTCAGCAAAGGAGTTATACAAACCGTTGAACAGCTTAAAAAAGATGATTTCCAGGATGTAACCATGAAGATTTATCCGAATATGCGCCACGAGATTTTAAATGAAACCAACCGAGAAGAAGTGTACCTGGATATTCAACAATGGATGGAGAATCATTTAACGTAACCACGAACCTGACTCCGTTCAACAGACCGATAAAATCGCTATATTCGTCCGTACAATATCATTTTACCATGTCAAAATTACCTTCTGTAGGAACAAGTATCTTCAGTGTGATGTCAAAAATGGCACTGGAACACAATGCCATCAATTTATCTCAAGGTTTTCCCAATTTTCCGATCGACGAACGATTAACGGAAATTCACAGCAAAATTGTTCTGGAAGCGCAAAGCAATCAATACTGCCCGATGGCGGGTCATCCGCAATTACTGGATGGTTTACAACGATTGATTTTACAGTCTTACGGAAGAACGGTTAATCCGGCAACGGAACTCCTGGTAACTGCAGGTGCTACACAGGCAATCTTTACTATTTTACAAGCATTGGCAGACAAGGGTGACGAAGTCATTGTGCTCGACCCCTGCTATGATTCATATGAATCGGCAATTATTTTGTCGGGCGCAAAACCGGTGCATGTTTCTCTCGATGAACACTATCTCCCGGACTGGAATGCTATTGAGCAAGCCATTACTCCCAATACCCGCTTTATTCTTACAAATGATCCACACAATCCTTCAGGAAGAATTTGGTCGGAACGCGATTATGAAGCATTGGAAACATTGCTGGAGAAGAACCCGCATTTACTGGTGCTTTCTGATGAAGTATACGAATACATCACATTTGAAAAGAAGCACATTTCGATCAATCAACGGCCTAAATTACAACACAGGGCCCTTTCTGTGAGTTCATTTGGAAAAACATTTCACATTACAGGATGGAAAATCGGTTACATTGTCGCTCCGCAACACCTGATGGATGAAATCAAAAAGGTGCATCAATTCCTGGTCTTTTGTGTGAACAGCACTGCGCAGGCAACATTGGCAGCATACCTGAATGTAGTAAACGTGCATGAATTAGGCAGGTTCTACCAGGAAAAAAGGGATCTGTTTCAATCATTGATGAATGACAGTCGTTTTGAGTTACTCCCTTCGGAAGGAACGTATTTCCAGTTGGCAAGCTATGCAAGCATCAGCAGTGAAGACGACGTAACATTTACCAAACGCATCCTGACCGAACACAAAGTAGCAACGATCCCGGTTTCAGTATTCAATGCAGCCGGACGGGATTTGAAACACATCCGTTTTTGTTTCGCCAAGACCGATGAAACACTGATACAGGCTGCTGAGAAATTAAGACAACTATAAAAATCATTTCGATGAAAGATTTAAGCGTAACACTGGTACAAGCGGATCAGTTCTGGGAAGACAAAGCTGCAAATTTCCGCAACTATGAACGTTTGCTGTCAGGTATTGATCAAACCGATTTGATTTTACTCCCGGAAATGTTTAATACTGGTTTTTCCATGAATGCTCCGGTATTAGCAGAGCCTTTCAATCATTCCGCATCCATTCATTGGTTACAAGAACTTGCCCGTACAAAAAATGCCGCGATTTATACGTCATTGATTATCGAAGAGAATGGCAACTATTATAACCGGGGGTTGTTTGTTCAACCCGACGGAACGATTTCCGTTTATGACAAGCGAAAAACATTCGGACTGGCGGGAGAAGATAAAGTCTATTCCAAAGGAGAAAGAGCTGTCATTGTTGATTACAAAGGCTGGAAGATTCGTTTGCAGATTTGTTACGATCTCCGTTTTCCGGAAATTTCACTCAATCATCATGTAGACAATACACCTCAATACGACTTATTGGTATACGTAGCCAACTGGCCGGAACGACGCAATGTGCACTGGAGAAGTTTACTCCCTGCGCGGGCAATTGAGAACCAATCGTATGTTGTCGCCGTTAACCGCGTTGGAAATGACCATGCCGGGTTAACCTATTCGGGAGATAGTTGTGTAATTGACTTATTGGGCAATCGATTGATTGATATTACACAGGAAGAACAAGTGGTAAGTATCTCGTTGTCCTATGAAAAATTACAGGATTTACGAGGAAAATTACCTTTTCTCAAAGACCGGGAAATTTAAATTAATTCTGGTTTTCTATGCTAATCCGGAGAAATCTAAACCAGTAATAAATTTATATACCTTTATCCCATGCAGAAAAAAACAGGTGTCGCGATTTTAGGATCAACCGGTTCAATTGGAACGCAAGCATTGGAAGTCATCGAGGCGTATCCGGACAAATTTGACCTGCAGGTCATCACTGCCGGAAAAAATGCTGCTTTATTAATTGAACAAGCTATCCGGTTTCAGCCCAACACCGTTGTCATCACCGATGAACATCAGTACCAACATGTCAAAGATGCGCTCTGGTCGCACGACATTCATGTTTACTGCGGAGAAGCTGCTTTATGCCAGGTCGTAGAGGCGACAGAAATTGATGTGGTACTGACCGCATTGGTTGGCTACGCCGGACTTAAACCGACATTACATGCTATCTGGGCAAAGAAAAATATCGCCTTAGCAAATAAAGAAACGTTAGTTGTTGCCGGAGAATTAGTTACTGCTGAAGCACAACGAAACGGTGTGAACATTTACCCTGTTGACTCTGAACATTCGGCCATTTTTCAGTGTTTAGTTGGTGAGTTTCACAATAAAATTGAGAAAATTTACCTGACTGCTTCCGGAGGACCGTTTCGTGGATTCACCTACGAACAGCTACAAACCGTAACAAAAGCACAGGCATTAAAGCACCCGAACTGGGACATGGGAGCAAAAATTACCATTGATTCGGCAACCATGATGAATAAAGGACTGGAGGTGATTGAGGCGAAATGGCTGTTTGGATTAAAACCGGAACAAATTGATGTGATTGTTCATCCGCAGTCAGTTATTCACTCCCTGGTTCAGTTTGAAGACGGAGCCATGAAAGCTCAGATGGGATTGCCGGATATGAAACTCCCGATCCAGTTTGCCCTGACCTATCCGAATCGCTGGAAGACGGATTTCCCGCGTTTCAATTTTATGGATTACCCCCAACTGACCTTTCAACAACCAGACCGACAGCTCTTCAAAAATTTAGACCTGGCGTACCAGGCGATGGAAAAGGGAGGAACTGCGGCGTGTGCATTAAATGCCTCCAATGAAGTTACCGTTCAGGCATTCCTGGATGAAAAGATCGGATTTTTAGAGATTGCCACAATCAATGAACGGATAATGCACGACATGCCGGTTGTTTCCAATCCGACGCTGGAGGATTATGTGCGAATGGATAAAGAAAGTCGTGAACTGGCTGAAAAATACATATCCCGATCATGAACTAAACGCATAAAAATTACAATATATACTCCATGAAATCGCTTTTTGTATTGTTTTCTATACTTGTTTCGTATACAGCCACTTCTCAAAGTCTGGACAGTCTTCTGCAAGCACTTCCGACCATGAAAGACGATACGAACAAAACCATTGCACTGCAAAGTATTGCTTCAATATACCTCTATACAGATCTGGAGTATGCCAAAAAATACACGGACACACTCGTACAACTTGCAACCAACATTTCGGACAACAACAGATTGGGTAAAGCATATAACCTGTATGGAGAATATTACTATCGAAACAATGACTGGTTGAACATGAAGCGTTCACTGGAAAAGGCTAAAACGTTTTTTAATCCTAAAACCGATAAGGCTGAACTGATACCTATTAATTCCTTATATGCGCAATATTATTCAAAAATGGGAGATGCAGAGACCGCAATTAATCTGTATCTAAAATCATTGCGCTCCTATAAAGACCTTCATGACAAATCAGGAGAAGGAAAAACCCTGTCTTCAATTGCGTTGTTAATGGGGAAAAATAAACGTTACAAGGAAGCGGAAGATTATTTCTTAAAAGCAGCCGGGATTCGAAAAGAATTAGGGGATAAGCGCGGTGAATCTCTTGTATACCTTAACTTAGGTGCTGCTTATAGCGAACAGGAAGAGTTTGAAAAGGCGTATACCGCTATTCAGTCAGCATTGGCTATTCAGAAAGAGTTGGGAGATAAAATCATTATTGCAAGCTGTGAAGCAAACCTGGCAAACCTCTACAACAAGAAAAATGAATATCAGCAATCATTAAATTTAACCGATAAACTGCTCCCGTTTTATACCGAGCAAAACAATACACAAACCCTTATTATTTTATATATCTACCGCGCAGCTTCGTACACGGGATTAAAAGATCAGGAAAAGGCACTCAAACAACTGGAGTTAGCAGACCAATTGTTGATCAGTGGTGACAAAATAATGGAAGCCTACATCAACAGTGAATACTACAAAACGTACAAAGCATTCGGAAATACATCACAAGCACTGAAGTATTACGAAAAAACCGTTGAGCTCGAAAAGGAAAACAATACTTTGGAAATGCAAAATAACATTTCCAAACTAAAAGAACTCTACGAAACGGAGCAAAAAGAGCAAGAAAATAAAGAGTTAAAACAAGTAAATGAAATCAGCCAGCTACGTTTAAAGAATAACCGGTATCTGCTGATCGGGATTTTAATTCTTTCCGTTTTAATCATACTGGTATTTGTTCTTATTATCCGAACCAACCGCATCCGGTCAAGGGAGAAAAATGTACAGTTACAACAAAAGTTATTGGTTTCCCAGATGAATCCACATTTTATCTTCAATTCACTGAACTCTATCCAAAACTTCATTTATAAGCAAGATCCACTCAATGCCTCCATCTATTTAAGTCGTTTTTCCGAGTTAATGCGCATGATTCTCACCTTCTCACGAAAAGACCAAATTACCCTTGCTGAAGAAAAACAATTGCTGGAACGTTATTTAGAAATCCAGAAACTACGTTTCGGAGATAAACTAATCTGGGACATCACATCCGACGAAGAAATAGATGATGAAAATGTATTGATTCAACCCATGCTGGCGCAACCATTTATTGAAAATTCTTTGGAACACGGCTTGTTTAAGAATCAAGAAACCGGGATCATTTCCATTCGTTTTAACACCGAAAACGACTACCTTATTTTCGAGATAGAAGACAACGGAATCGGGTTGGATGCATCGGTTCAAAAATCCGGAAGCCATGAATCACTGGCAACCAGAATTACGCAAGAACGGATCTCCGGTATCAGAACACTTACCGGGAAAAACACCGTTTTTGAAGTGATTAATTTAAAGGACCTCCACCCGGATCTCCACGGTGTAAAAGTTGTATTCAAAATCCCTTATCAAACCCTGTTATAACGCTATGAAAGCACTCATCATTGACGACGAAGAAAACAGCCGGGAATTATTAGAAAGCATGCTTGGTTTGTTTTGCCCTACTATTCAGGTTGCAGGAACTGCTGCATCTGTTCAGACAGGATTTGTAAGTATCCGGGAACACCAGCCGGATGTTGTTTTTTTGGATGTGCAAATGGGAGACGGAACGGGATTCGATCTGCTTTCTCTGTTTGATGCGGTTTCTTTTCATGTCATTTTTACAACTGCTTATCAGGAATATGCTATTCGTGCCTTTCAATACAGCGCTGTCGATTACCTGCTCAAACCGATTTCACCTGAGTACCTGGTAAAGGCAGTCAACAAAGTACAGAAGCTGCATCACTCAGAAGCAGAAATTCAAACCTTACTTGACAACATTAAACAACCGGAGGACAAAAAGATAGTTGTTAAAACACATGACCGGATTTATGCTCTGTACATAAAAGACATTATTCGCTGCGAAGCAGATAGCAGCTACACCACTCTTTTCTTGCAAAACGGCCATAAAATTGTGGTTGCCAAACAACTCAAAGAATTTGATGAAACACTTTCATCGGATGGGTTTATGCGCGTGCATCAAAGTCACCTCATCAATCTAAACCATCTCTTCTACTATCAAAAAGGAACCAACCTTGTGATTATGAACGACGAAAGTTCTGTTCCGGTGTCTGCCAAGAAAAAAGAAGAATTACTGATTTTCATCGCTTCCAAATAATCAATACCAAACAGTTACCTGCAAATACCAAACGGATGTGCTTAAATACGAAGTACACCCCTTTCTTCTGAATGAATTTAAATAGTTTTGTCCACTAAAATTCATTACAACTCTTTTATGAAAAAGATAATTATTCTTCTTACGTGTCTGCAAAGCATTATCTTATTTGGACAAGCTCCTTTAACAGCTTGGGTGCATAATTATGGAGGTTCTACGGCAGACGATTTAGGAAGAGCCGCATATACAGATAATAACGGCAATGTATACACAACAGGTCGTGTCAGTGGTGTAGCTTCATTTGGCGGCGTTGGTTCTGCTCCGATTGGAACAACTGCCGATGTTTTTATTTCAAAAACGACTGCAAACGGAACTGTTGAATGGGTCAAACGATTTGGAGGGGCAGGAAGTGGTCATAGTTTAGGAACATCTATTAAGGTAGATAATAATGGAAATATTTATGTAGTTGGTCAATTTACAACAGCCACAATCACATTTAATTCTTATGTCCTTACTCGTAATAGCTCCCAAAGTGGATTTGTGGTGAAAATGAATGCTTCCGGAACTGTTCTATGGGCTAAAGGTTCATCGGGGACTACAGCATATGGAGGATGTTATGACATTGATGTAGATGAAAACAGTAATGTTTATGTCACCGGAAGTTATAATGGTTATTCGTTTCAGTTAGGTGGTATTAATGTAACTTCTATGGGGGGGCAGGAAAAAGACTGTTATATTATCAAATTTGATTCAAATGGAAACGGACTCTGGGGTGTAAGTTTTGGGGACGTGACAGGGGATATAGATGTTGATGGATCGGTGAAGGTTGATAATACGGGTAATATTCTGGTTACAATGACCACATATGGCAATTCTGTTAAGATAGGTACAATGACCTTGAATCCAACGGGAGTAAGAGCTGCCTGTTACTTTAATATGAATGCAAACGGTAGTGTGTTGTGGGCCAATACGATAGAAAGCGGTAATCTTATAACATCTAATTTATCCGCCCAGAGTTTAGGAACAGATGCTGTTGGAAATGTATACATAGGAGGTGCTTTCGAAACATCAACGGTAATAGGCACTACATATCTCTCTTCTGCAGGTGGATACGATTGTTTTATAGCAAAAGGAAATCCCAGTGGCACTATCTTGTGGGCAAAACGATTGGGATCAACCGGTACTGATCAGTTCTATGCTATCTCCACAGACAGTGATGGTAATATTTATGTTTCCGCATCATTCGCCACCACCACCACAATTGCGCCTGGAATTACTGTAAGTGGTTCTCAACTTATAAAAATAGATACAAATGGGAATATTCTTTGGGCTAAAAGCGTACCTATTAATGAAATGTTCTTAGCTAGAAACATTTCAACACATGTTTATGCAACAGGAATACTAAACGGAACAAAAACATTTGACTCATTTTCGGTGATGTCTTCCGGGACTAAAGATGTTGTTTTGGTGAAATTAAATCAGGACTGCTCTCCGATTACTCACACTATTTCAGAAATTGCCTGCGGCTCATATACCTGGACAACTGGAAACGGACAAACTTACAATACGAATACAACAGCGACACATACAATTGTCGGAGGTGCATCAAATGGATGCGACAGCATTGTTACGCTAAATCTCACAATCAACCAACCGACGAGTTCTTCCGTTGCTGTGACTGAATGTGAATCCTACACATGGCCAATCAACAATCAAACGTACACAACCTCAGGAGCGTACACGCATGTAATTACGAATACTAACAATTGTGATTCGACAATTACACTAAACCTGACAATCAATCAGCCGACGAGTTCTTCCGTTGCTGTGACTGAATGTGAAACGTATACATGGCCAATCAATAACCAGACGTATACAACGTCAGGAGCATACACGCATGTAATTCCAAATACAAATAACTGTGATTCAACGATTACTCTGAATCTCACAATCAATCAGCCGACAATTTCTTCCGTTGCTGTGACTGAATGTGAAGCATATACATGGCCATTGAACAACCAAACATATGCAACATCAGGAACATACACACATGTCATTCCAAATGCGAATAACTGTGATTCGACAATTACATTGAATCTGACAATCAATCAACCGACTAGTTCTGCAGCTGCGGTAACAGAATGTGAATCATACACGTGGTCGGTGAACAATCAAACGTACACAACTTCAGGAGCATACACACACGTGATTCCAAACGCAAATAACTGTGATTCAACCATTACATTAAACCTGACGATCAATCAGTCAAGTGCATCAACATTGACGCAAACAGCATGTGGAAGCTATACCCTGAACGGACAAACTTATTCAGCTTCGGGAACATATACACAGGTTATTCCGAATGCTAACAACTGTGATTCGACAATTACATTGAATTTGACAATCAATAATGTGAATACAACCGTTACTGCCAGTGGGATTGTTTTAACCGCAACTCAATCCGGGGCAACGTACCAATGGATTAATTGTGATAACAATGACGCACCGATTGCTGGCGCAACTATTCAATCATTCACACCCATCCAAAACGGAAATTACGCAGTAACAATCACTGCTAACGGATGTACGGAAACCTCTGATTGTATCCCTGTCAATTCGGTTGGAATTGAATCAGTAGAACAAAACGGATGGGCAGTCTATCCAAATCCGGGGAATGGAATATTTACAGTTTCGTCCGCACAAATATTCAATAATGTTTTAATTGAAGTCTATTCCCCTTTAGGTCAATTAATTTACTCAACGATTCATTCCGGACAGAATAGTATTATTAACTTGAATGAGCAGCCAAACGGTGTTTATATTTTGAACATCAATAAACAACCTTTTAGAGTCGTCAAATTGTAGTTTAATGAATGATTTATTATAAAATGAAAAAGATAATTATACTCCTTACGTGTCTGCAAAGCATTACTTTGTTTGGGCAAACACAAATTATTGAGTGGCAAAAATCAATGGGGGGCTCACAATCAGATGTCTGTAATTCATTTGAAATTACTGCTGATGGTGGATATGTTATGGCAGGATATACCTCTTCTTCTGATGGAGATGTAACCGGAAATCATGGAGGAATCGACTATTGGATTGTAAAGTTAGATGCGAACAGAAACGTTGTCTGGAAAAAAACACTAGGAGGAACAGGAGATGACTGGTGCTTTTCAATGCAACAAACTGCCGATAACGGTTTTATTATGGCAGGAAGATCGAATTCAAATAATGGAGATGTATCAGGGAACCATGGGGGAATTGATTGTTGGATTGTAAAGTTGAATAGCAATGGGAATATCTCCTGGCAAAAATCATTAGGTGGATCCGGAATTGAAAGCGCTAATTCTATACGACAAACATCAGACGGAGGATATATAATGGCCGGGTATACTGCTTCTACAGATGGTGATTTGGCCGGTAGAGCCTCGGGAAATTCAGATGACTACTGGATCGTAAAATTAACTGCTACTGGTAACATCTCCTGGCAAAAAACCTATGGAGGAACCACTCTCGATTGGGCTGCTGCGGTTCGACAAACCGCTGATGGAGGATATATTGTTGCCGGTCAAGCAGCTTCTTCCAATGGAGATGTAACCGGAGGTCATGGCAGTTGGGATTATTGGGTGTTAAAATTGAATGCCAGTGGGAATATTGTTTGGAAAAAAGCATTGGGAGGAACAGGACACGACTTTGGAAAAGACATTCAACAGACTACTGATGGAGGGTACATTCTCGGGGGATATACAACTTCAACCGATGGAGATGTAATCGGGAATCATGGTGGTATTGATGGTTGGGTAATAAAGTTGGATGCTAATGGAAATACCTCCTGGAGTAAAACAATTGGTGGGACACAAAGTGATTGGTGTCAAGCAATTAAACAAACAACTGATGGCGGATACATTCTGGGATGTATTTCTCAATCTACAGACGGAGATGCTACAGAAAACAAAGGTGATAATGATTTTTGGGTAGTAAAGCTAGATAATAGTGGAACAATTTCATGGCAAAAATCTTATGGTGGAACAGGTAGCGAAAATCTACAGGACATTCAACAAGTATCAGCTGATTCATACATTATAGCCGGGTATTCCTCTTCAAGTGATAATGATATACTCCAAAATCAGGGATTTTCTGACTTCTGGATCGGAAAACTCTCTCCCTGCTCTCCGGTAAACAATAGTATCAATGAAACTGCCTGCGGCTCTTTTACATGGACAGCAGGAAACGGACAAACCTATAATACAAGTACAACAGCAACACACACATTTATCGGTGGAGCAGCAAACGGATGTGATAGCATTGTTACTTTAAATTTAACTGTCAACCAACCGACCAATTCTTCTTTTGCTGTAACAGAATGTGAACCGTACACGTGGCCATTGAACAATCAAACGTACACAACATCCGGAGCATATACACATGTCATTCCGAACGCGAACAATTGTGATTCAACTATTACATTGAACCTGACGATCAATCAGCCGACTTCATCAACGATAACACAAACAGCATGTGGAAGTTATACCCTGAACGGACAAACGTATACCTCTTCAGGAACCTATACGCAGGTTGTTTCCAATGCAGCAAGCTGTGACAGCACCATTACACTGAATTTGACAATCAATGATGTGAATGCAACCGTTACTGCCAGTGGAATTGTTTTAACGGTATCTCAATCCGGGGCAACGTATCAGTGGATTGATTGCGACAACAACGACACACCGATTGCTGGAGCAAC
>DHNG01000030.1:113471-119791 GCA_002409405.1 Flavobacteriales bacterium UBA5422
GACACACCGATTGCTGGAGCAACGTCTCAGTCATTCACTCCCACTCAAAACGGAAACTATGCAGTGACAATAACGGCAAACGGATGCACGGAAACTTCTGATTGTATGCCGGTTAATTCGGTTGGAATTGAGACAGTGGAACAAAATGATTGGTCTGTCTACCCGAACCCGGGGAATGGGATGTTTACTATCATCGGAGAATCGTTAAATAATGCAACATCCATTAAAGTAACAAATGCATTGGGGCAGGAATTGAAACCTGCAACAACTAATTCTAATGGCGTGATTTCTTTTGATATCACACATGAAACTCCGGGAGTGTATCTGTTGGAGATCAACCATCGCATTGTGAAATTAATTAATCAATAACAATCATGAAAAAATTAATCGTATCATTCATTTGCCTGCAAAGCATTTTTACGTTTGGGCAAGCTCCTGCCATTCAGTGGCAAAAAACATATGGAGGAACAAGCAGTGATGTAGCAATTGCCACTAAACAAACAACAGATGACGGATACATCTCTGCCGGATATACATATTCGTCTGATGGAGATGTAACAAATAACCAAGGCGATAATGACTATTGGATTGTGAAATATGATGTTACAGGGAATATTGTCTGGCAAAAAACATACGGAGGAACAAGCAGTGATATAGCAAATTCCATCCAACAAACAACAGATGGGGGCTATATAGTCGCTGGCTATACATTATCTTCCGATGGAGATGTCATTGGTAATCATGGTAGCATTGATTGTTGGGTGCTAAAATTAGATGCTGCAGGTACTATCATATGGCAAAAAACGTATGGAGGAACAGGAAGTGATAAAGCAGAGTCTATACAACAAACGGCAGATGGAGGATATATAATAATGTGTACATCCAACTCTAACAACGGAGATGTAACCGATAATCACGGTAATTATGATTATTGGGTGGTTAAAACTGATGCGACCGGAAACATTATTTGGCAGAAATCATATGGGGGAACAAGTATAGAAAATGGAAGAGAAATCAAACAAACAGTAGATGGAGGGTATATTATGATTGGACAATCATACTCTAACAACGGAGATGTAACCGGTAATCACGGTAATTATGATTATTGGGTAGTTAAAACCGATGCAACCGGAAACATTATTTGGCAGAAATCATATGGAGGATCAGGTTTAGAGGATCCGAGTAGTATCATTCAAACTACTGACGGAGGGTATATTGCCGCAGGACGATCTGCTTCAAGTAATGGTGATTTAACAAATAATAATGGTGGTTCTGATTTTTGGATAGTAAAATTGGATGTTGCAGGAACTATTATTTGGCAAAAAAATTATGGAGGTCCGACGAATGATAATGCACAAAGTATACAACAAACATCGAATGGAGGATATATTGTTGCCGGGAATGTTACATCAAATGGTGGAGATGTCGTTGGATTTCATGGTGGATCATACAATGATGGATGGATACTAAGATTAGATGTTACAGGAACCATTTTATGGCAAAAAACACTAGGGGGAACGGCTGACGATGTTATATATGATGCTCAACAAACAATCGATGGAGGGTATATTGCATCCGGATATTCACATTCTTCTGACGGAGATTTAACCAGTAATAACGGTAGTTCTGATTTTTGGATTATAAAATTGGAAAGTGATTGTCCTCCTGTTACCCATACTATTTCAGAAACTGCCTGCGGCTCTTTTACATGGACAGCAGGAAACGGACAAACCTATAATACAAGTACAACAGCAACACACACATTTATCGGTGGAGCAGCAAACGGATGTGACAGCATTGTTACTTTAAATTTAACTGTCAACCAACCGACCAGTTCTTCGGTTACTGTTGCTGAATGTGAATCCTACACATGGTCACTCAATAGTCAGACATACACTTCTTCGGGAACGTATACTCACGTAATTCCAAACACAAATAACTGTGATTCGACAATTACATTGAACCTCACAATCAATCAGCCGACTTCATCAACGATGACACAAACAGCATGTGGAAGTTATACCCTGAACGGACAAACTTATTCAGCTTCGGGAAGCTATACACAGGTTATTCCAAATGCAGCAAGCTGTGATTCGACCATTACATTGAATTTGACAATCAATGATGTGAATGCAACCGTTACTGCCAGTGGAATTGTTTTAACGGTATCTCAATCCGGGGCAACGTATCAGTGGATTGATTGCGACAACAACGACACACCGATTGCTGGAGCAACTGCCCAGTCATTCACTCCCACTCAAAACGGAAACTATGCAGTGACAATCACTGCAAACGGATGCACGGAAACTTCTAATTGTATCCCTGTCAATTCGGTTGGAATTGAGACAGTGGAACAAAATGATTGGTCTGTCTACCCGAACCCGGGAAATGGGTTATTTATGGTGCAAGGAGAATCACTGAGCACTGCAACCATCAAAGTAATGAATTATTTGGGTCAGGAATTAACACCTGCCACTACTTTTTCTAACGATATACTCACGATCGATTTGGGTCAAGAAGCATCGGGAGTATACCTGTTGGAAATTTATGACGGAAAGTCATCCATCACTATTCGGTTGCTTAAGCAACAGTAAATTTTAGGTTCATATGATAGCAAAATGCTCCTGCCTGATGGTAGGAGCATTTTTTTTGTCACTGATTGGATAGTTATAACACAAATAAAATTCCATACTTTTAAGCAAAAAAACGCGCTTGTTTTCCTTAATCGACTGCTAATTAAATTTCTGGTAATTGATTATATAAAAACAATCGTTGTGATAGGCCCTATTTTTAGAACAAAAACTTCCCCGATGATTCGCTTGTCGGATAAAAATTATTTCCAAATGAATCTTTCTAAATTGATTACGTTGCTCTCGTTTTGCTTCTTTTGTTTCATCTCCAAAGGACATGAAATAGATCAGCTGCTTCAAAAATTACCGCAGACATCTGTTGAAAAAGAGAAGATAGAACTGTGGGAACAAATCATTAATATCAGCATTTGGCAAAAATCAGAGAAAGAAACCAAAGCATACATTGACCAATTGGATCAATACAGCCGGGAACGCAACAATGCATATGGTGTCGCTACTGCTGATTTATTGTATGCAAAATACTACGAACGACAGCAAGAAATGGATAAAGCAAAGGAATATGCAGATAATGCATATACCTACTTTTACCGGCACAACAATCAGCTTGGGATGTGTAAGTCGTTGCGTCAAAAGGGATTTAATGCATTTAAAATCAGTAACATTGAACAGGCGACGGAGTTCGCATATAAAGCGTTAGATATCAGTACTTCTATCAACAACAAACTCCAGGAAGGATTATGTTTGGGCCAGGTAGGCCTGTTTGTCTTTGGTTCACAGCCTGAAGAAGGTATAAAATTACATAAACAAGGGTTTGATTTGCTCATAAAAACCGGAGCGAAAAGGGAAGCATCTATTACGGCTGTTACCCTCTCTACACTTTATTTGAATAGCGGTGAAGATGTTAAAAGTCAGCACTACATTGATACGTTTTTTATTCTTCAGCAACAGTTCAACGATGTAGGATTACTGGCAGAAGGAAAAGTAAATGCAGCTCTTCTTGCACAAACTTTTGGTAGTCAAGCCAAAGCGGAACAACTGATGGAAGAAAGTGGTGCTTACTTTTCACAAATTGACAGTGAAGTCATCCAGGCAAAGTATTTACGGATAAAGAGTGTTTTTTATCGGGAAAGCAACAGGTACCCGCAGGCAATAGAAGCAGCGAATAAAGCATTGGCAATTCTTGAATCCAGGCAAGGACTGGACAATGAAAAAGGAATGTTGCAGTATTCTCTTTTTGTTTGTTACAAAGCATTAAAACAATATGAACCGGCAATTGCGGCTTATGAACAAGCTGTTAATCATGAATTTGCTATTTATGATGAGCAGACGCAACTCGGAATTGCCGATATGAAAGAAAAATATGAAACAGAAAAGAAAGAATTGGAAAATCAGCAACTGAAAAAAGCAAATGAAGTCAGTCAACTGAAATTAAAAAACAACAGCTATGTTTTCATTGGTTTGCTGTTACTTTCGTTATTTATCGTTGTCGTTTCACTGCTTATTTTTCGAAACAGCAAAGTAAGGGCACGGGAAAAAAACCTGCAATTACAGCAAAGATTGCTGCGGTCTCAAATGAATCCACACTTCATGTTCAATGCGCTGTCATCTATTCAGCATTATATGTATGCGAATGACGGTGATAAAGCCGGAGATTTTCTTTCTTCTTTTGCCCGTCTGTCAAGAGGAATCCTGGATCATTCACAAGTAGAAGTAATTCCGTTGGAAAAAGAAATTCAGTGGTTGAATGACTATGTAAAATTGCAGCAACTGCGTTTTGAAAATGAAGTTGAGTTTACACTCCAAATAGACGAAAACATTGATTTATTCAGCACATTAATTCCTCCGATGCTGGTGCAACCATTCGTAGAAAATGCATTTGAGCATGGATTCAGAAACATCAACCACACTGGTATTTTAACGATTGACTATATCAAAGAAGGTCAGCGCATTATTATCCGGATTCAGGACAATGGTCGTGGATTTTCTCAACAACAAACAGCGGAACAAAGCAATACCCATGTCTCTCAGGCCATGAGGATTACCCAAGAGCGACTAACCCTGTTAAATAAAGGAAAAAGCAATAAAGTTCAGATTACCGTTGAATCAATGCCTGAACAAGGTACAACCATTTCTTTTACCATTCCCCTCATTACATTAAAATAGTGCCATGGACATACTGATTGTTGACGATGAAAAAAACTCACGCGGAACCATCAAGAAGATGTTGGAACGAATGAAGTTTGACAACCTTACCTTAAGAGAAGCTGAGAGCGTTGCAACCGCAGGGGCAAGTATCAGAACTAAAAAACCAGACTTAATTCTGCTCGATATTCAGTTAAAGGACGGAAACGGATTTGAAGTCTTGCGCGACATGGTTTATACAGACATCCCCGTTATTTTTATTACTGCTTATGAAGAATTTGCTGTCAAGGCGTTCAAGTTTTCAGCATTGGATTACCTGCTCAAACCGATTGTATTTGATGAATTTTCAGCTGCGGTAAAACGAGCAGGAAAAAGAATTGAACGGGAAAAAATCGCCGACCGAATGGATGTATTCATGCAGCATTTTCAAGTAGCACAACCCAGCGCTACTGTTGCACTAAAAACAAGCGAAAGTATTCACATTGTCCCCATTGATGATATTTTGTACTGCGAGGCAAGCGGATCATACACCAAATTTTACCTGAAAGATCAGCAAAAAATAATGGTTTCCAAAACCTTGTCTGATTATGAAGAACTGATCAACAGGTCGTACTTTTTGCGTGTTCACCAAAGTTTTTTGGTGAACATGAAGCATGCGATTCGCTACGAAAGAGGGGAAAACGGTGTGTTGGTCAATAGCAATGGAGACAAAATACCGGTCTCTTCCCGAAGAAAAGAAATTGTGTTAAATTACATTCAAAACATGTAAAAAAACAACCACTCATTTTTCGGTTATAAAATAAACACTGACGCTTATTAATTATTCTCCGGCGAATCTCCTCACTGACTACTGCTTAAGGGAAGAATGAACTATCTTCGCAATCGGTTTTAAAGGAGAAATTATCAACTATTCAGAATAATACAGTTTAATTAAAAAGTTTAAACTACAACTACACAGATGGAATAAGGGCAACCTCAAAAGGGTTGCCCTTTGTTTTTATCAAAAACTTTCCATCCAACCCCCTAAAATCGTGTAAGATTGTTAATCTTCGGTTATCAAATTGTCCACCAAAAACAAAATCATTATTTTTGAGAAAACATTTTGCATGAAAATCTCATTGGTTGTTTCCCTGATTGCGCTCACACTGATTTCTGCCTGTGGTTTGCGGTATACTCCTACCGAAACCCGGGAAGACCTTTCCCAAAACAGAAAAAATGCCGTCAGTCAATACATTCGTGATTCCTACAAAGACTCAAGTGTTGTCTACCAATCCCTGGTTTTCGCTCCTTCAACTTTAATTAAACCCTACCACCATCGCCTGTTGGATTCACTGTATGAAATCAAACTTGTAAATGAGCAATCGGGAAGATTTGACAAAGATCTGGAAGAAAAAATAAACAACCAGAAAAATGTCATTGCCAACAGCAAAGAAAAAATTTCTTACGTCGAACACCACGTATACAGTATCCAAACACAAGGAACGTCTAATGTCTATTATGCAGATGTAAATTTCGGTACCAGTGATACGGTGACAGGATTTACCATTACACAATCCTATGAATTTCCTTCTGATTTACTCCGGATTT
>DHNG01000030.1:119890-122461 GCA_002409405.1 Flavobacteriales bacterium UBA5422
TACTCCGGATTTTTAAATCCTACATCACGCGTGAATCGATTCTTTATCCAAATTATGGTCCAACAGAAGAAGAGAATGAGTTTTACACTTTTTTTGATGATGAAATGTCACGGAGACCTTCGTACGAACAAAATGATTTTTTAACGCACATGCTCAATACGTTTCTCATTGCGCGAACCATCCGTTCATTGGAAACAAAAAAGATCCTGGAGCAATTTGCCGTTATCCAGTCAGATAACCGGAAATATGACCCGTTGCTGGATGTCGTTCACAGCGTCAACGGGATCTGGGAAAATGATGAATTGCTGAAATACGAAGTAAATTTCACAACACCGAAAGGAACATTCATTGCAGAATTTAATCCGTATTTTGAACCGATTTCTGTCAAAGGAGTGGCTGCTTCCAATTGATTTTTTACCTGTTCGCCTCGCGAACTTTCATGTGACAGCTGTATATCCGTTTATTTTATTAGTGAGAATTCGTTTTACTATAGATCTCTCGCATTTCCGCTAACGTAATGGGATTGGACTTAATCAAATCAAAGTTATTTGCCACAGGGATTACGAATGCCTTTACCCCGGAATCGTCCAACGAGCTATAATGGTATATGGTCAATGTTTTAACATCAACGGACAAATCTATAAACTCTTCTTTTGAGCCGAAAGCTTCCCGCAGTTTAACCTCCTGAACCTTGGTTAAAGGGACATCCTTAAATTCAATTATCGTTTGATATATTTCTTTCCCGTCACGGGTTGTTTCAAATGTCGCTTTTTCCCAGTTTTTTTCAGTCATCTGGGAGAATCCAACTTGTAGCGCCATTAAAAAAATGGGTGTTACTATAAATTTCATAATCTTATTTTTTAATGAATTTCTGCGTTTCGATCACTTTTATATCTCCTGAAAATTTAAGCAAATACACTCCTGATTTTAATTGTTTGGTTGGTATTGAAATCGTCTCGTTGCCTGTATTGCTCATTTCGTAAATCCCAACCAGCAATCCTTCCGCTGAGTAAACAGATACCTTAATAGGGTTTTCGTGTGTCAGGTTTACAAACAACTGATCTGTTACAGGGTTTGGATAAACAGAAACTAATTCTCCTGGTGCTTTTTGTAAAACGAGTATATCCGAATAGCTGCGCTCTCCATCCTCATCGACATGTTTTAACCTGTAATAAATCGTTCCCGGAATCCGGTAATTGTCAAAATAGGAATAGGTTGTCGGACTATATTTAGTTCCCATTCCGTCTATTTCTTTCAGTTCTTCAAAATTTACTCCGTCTATACTTCGCTCTACTTCAAAATAATCACTGTTGATTTCTGTAGACGTTTCCCATTTAATCAGGTTTCCATCCTGCATTCCAACCGCACTGAAATCAGTGTATGTAACACCCAATACGATAATTCCGGTTGCTGTCCAATTGCTTACAACAAAATCACAGACACTTCCTGCCCAACCATCTACCATCAAATGGTATGTTTGTCCGATTGTCAGCCCGGTTGCAGTAACCGTTCCTGTACTTGTTGTACCCGGATTCCAGCAGTTGGACATGGAAGTAAAGTTGGTACAGCAGCCGTTTACATCTTCTGTCACAGCATACACTTGTGCCTGGACACCGCTCGTACAACTCGGCCCGCTGACCGATGAAAAATTAAAGGTATGGGTTGTTGATGTCGCTACAAATTCATACCAGGAATTATTTTCGATTGAACCACAAAAAACACTGGAAAGATTTGCAGGTACGTCTGCGGTATAAGTTCCGGAGGTATTTGCACTGAAATTACCTGCTCCTTGTGTCAAAATAGCAGGAGCCACACAATAATCCTGATTGTTAGGTGTACCACAAGGTCCTGTTGCTTGGATACAAATATCAAACATAGAGGTTTGTCCGGCTGTGGATGTATAGGAGAATACACGAACATAATAGGTGTTTCCCGGAATTAATCCGGTTACAGTCGAATTGTTCGGATCCGAACAAACCAACGCTGTTCCGATACTACCACATGTTCCGGAATACACACTGTGGTACAAATCTGACGTGGATCCCGTAATATTTGTCAGGTTTATCTGCACTCCTGTACTGGTTGCCGTGAACCGATACCAGACATCATCATCCGCTGTTCCGCCACAACCATTGGCTTGTGAAGAAGCAGTTGCCCCGGCAATTGTTCCGTTAACGTACGTACATGTGGTTGTAGAAACGGGAACATTAATCGCACCGGCACAGTTATCATTTACCGGAGGTGTTGGTGGTGGGGTAATACAAATATTAAATGTCGAGTTCTGGCCGGTTGTCGACGTATAGGAATACACCCGAACATAATAGGTGTTACCAACGGTTAAACCAGATACAGTCGAATTATTCGGATCTGAACAAACCAATGCTGTTCCGATACTTCCACATGTTCCGGAATAAACGCTGTGGTATAAATCTGTTGTGGAGCCTACTATGTTATTCAGGTTAATATAATGCGTTGAATTAGTCGCCACAAATGAGTACCAGACATCATCGTCGGCTGTTCCACCACACCCGTTCGCTTGCGAAGAAGCAGTAGCACTGGCAATGGTTCCTG
>DHNG01000018.1:0-30427 GCA_002409405.1 Flavobacteriales bacterium UBA5422
TGCCAGTTCTTTCTCATCTTCGATAATCAGGATCTTCATACTTACAAATGTAACGTGTCAATTTTGAAGAAATTTTGAATTTTAATCACTTTCAGCAACAAAAAATGCCGGTTATGAAAAGTAACCGGCATTTGTATTTTTTAGTTTGTTGTTGTTTAATTTATGTTTTTTCAAAAACGGTCATATCCAACGGGATATTACCCTGAACACATTTCACATGCATCCGGATTGTCCAGTGAACATGCAATTGCTGCTTGTTGTTCTTCAACTGTCTGTGTTTTGACTTCCTCCACAACGTTTTTATCAATTGTAAACTTGATTGCATCCGTTGCCGCTTTCGTACGCAGGTAATACATTCCTGTTTTCAATCCTTTTTCCCATCCGTAGAAATGCATGGACGTCAGTTTCCCGAAGTTAGCATTCTCCATGAAGATGTTCAACGACTGTGACTGACAAATGTATGCGCCACGGTCAGCTGCGTGATCAATGATTGCTTTTTGAGAGATTTCCCATGCTGTTTTGTACAGGTCTTTCAATCGCTGCGGAATCTCATTGATGTTTTGGATAGAACCATTTGACGCCATAATTTTCTGACGCATTTCTTTGCTCCACAACCCTTCTTTTACCAAGTCCTTCAGCAAGTGTTTGTTCACAATAATAAACTCACCTGACAGTACGCGACGTGTATAAATATTAGAAGTGTATGGCTCAAAACATTCGTTGTTTCCTAAAATCTGGGCAGTTGAAGCTGTCGGCATCGGTGCCAGCAACAAGGAGTTGCGGATTCCATGTTTTTTCACTTCTTCTTTCAATACATCCCATTCCCAACGGCTTGTCGGAGTAACATTCCACATGTCGAACTGGAAAATTCCTTTAGAAGCCGGAGAACCTGCAAATGTCTGGTAAGGACCATCCACTTTTGCTAAGTCTTTAGAAGCAGTCATTGCTGCGTAATAGATCGTTTCGAAAACCTCACGGTTCAATGCACGTGCTTCTTCCGATTCAAACGGATATCCCAACAAGATGAACGCATCAGCCAATCCCTGTACTCCCAACCCAATCGGACGGTGGCGGAAATTGGAGTTTTTCGCTTCTTCTACCGGATAGAAGTTCTCATCAATGATTTTATTCAGGTTCAAAGTCGCCTGGTACGTTACTTCAAACAATTTATCGTGATCAAATGTTCCTTCTTCCGTCACAAATTTCGGCAATGCCAATGATGCCAGATTACAAACAGCAATTTCATCCGGAGCAGTGTACTCAATAATCTCTGTACACAGGTTAGACGACTTGATTACACCCAGATTTTGCTGATTGGACTTCGCATTTGCAGCGTCTTTATACAACATATATGGTGTTCCTGTCTCAATTTGCGACTCCAGAATTTTAAACCATAAGTCTTGTGCTTTGATTGTTTTTCTTCCTTTTCCTTCTGCTTCGTAGCGTGTGTACAATGCCTCAAATTCTGCGCTGTGTGTTTCAGAAAGTCCCGGACATTCGTGCGGACACATCAATGTCCAGTTTCCGTTATCCTTTACACGTTGCATGAACAAATCCGGAATCCACAAAGCATAGAACAAATCGCGTGCACGTTGTTCTTCTTTTCCGTGGTTTTTCTTCAGATCAAGGAAATCGAATACATCTGCATGCCATGGTTCCAGGTACATAGCGAAAGAACCTTTTCTCTTTCCTCCTCCCTGGTCAACATAACGTGCTGTATCGTTGAATACACGTAACATTGGAACAATTCCGTTAGATGTTCCGTTTGTTCCCTTGATGTAAGAACCTGTTGCACGAATATCGTGAATAGCCAAACCGATTCCTCCTGCAGACTGAGAAATTTGTGCACATGATCTCAACGTGTCATAAATTCCTGAAATACTGTCTTCTTTCATTGTCAACAAGAAACAAGAAGACATTTGTGGCTTCGGTGTTCCGGAGTTGAACAATGTTGGTGTAGCATGTGTAAACCATCCTTCAGACATCAGGTTGTAGGTTTTAAGTGCTGCCTGAATATCTGTTTTGTGAATTCCTACAGCAACACGCATCAGCATTTGCTGCGGACGCTCAACAATCTGTCCGTCTAACTTCAACAAGTAAGAACGGGTCAATGTTTTAAACCCGAAGTAATCGTAACGGAAATCACGGTCATAAATGATACTTGAATCCAGTACTTCTTTGTTTTCCATGATGATTGCATACACATCATCAGCGATCAATGACGCATTTTGTCCTGTTTTCGGATCGATGTACTTGTACAAGTCCTCAATCACTTCAGAAAATAATTTTTTTGTTTCCTTGTGCAGGTTGGAGACAGCAATCCGTGATGCCAACAATGCATAATCAGGGTGATCGATTGTTCTGGCAGCAGCCACTTCAGCTGCTAAATTATCCAGGTCGGTTGTCAATACACCATCGTAAATCCCTTCAATTACTTTCATGGCAACAGCCTCCGGAGAAACCAACGGATCAAGGCCGTAGCACATTTTCATAATTCGGGCTGTAATTTTGTCAAATTTTACAGCTTCTTTTCTTTCATCTCTTTTAATTACATACATAGCAACCTAGTGTTTAATAGCTTTAGTGGTTTTAAAAATCTTCATCTAATGAGAACGTTTGGTTCTCTTTTCCTGCAAGTACACCCGCTTTTTGGTATTCTCCAACCCGTTTTTCAAAGAAATTGGTTTTTCCCTGAATGGAAATCATTTCCATGAAATCGAATGGATTGGTTGCGTTGAATACTTTTTCGTTACCTAATTCAACCAATAAACGGTCCGCTACGAACTCAATGTATTGCTGCATCAGGTCACTGTTCATCCCGATCAGTTTTACCGGTAATGCATCTGTGACAAACTCTTTCTCAATGGCAACAGCATCTACAATGATTTCCTTGATACGTTCTTTCGGCAATTTGTTGACCATGTGGTTGTTGTACAACAAACAAGCAAAATCACAATGCAATCCTTCATCTCTTGAAATCAACTCATTAGAGAATGTTAATCCCGGCATTAATCCGCGTTTTTTCAACCAGAAAATGGAGCAGAAAGATCCGGAGAAGAAGATTCCTTCTACTGCTGCAAAGGCAATGAGCCGCTCTGCAAACGACCCTTTGTCGATCCAGCGCAATGCCCAGTCCGCTTTTTTCTTTACACAGTCCAATGTATCAATGGCATTGAACAAGTGATTTTTTTCATTGGTATCTTTGATATACGTATCAATCAGTAACGAATATGTTTCAGAGTGAATGTTCTCAATGGTCACCTGGAACCCGTAGAAAAACTTTGCTTCGGTGTATTGGACTTCAGACAAGAAGTTTTCTGCCAGATTCTCGTTCACAATACCATCAGATGCTGCAAAAAATGCAAGAACGTGTTTGATAAAGTGACGTTCATCGTCATTTAATTTGTTTTCCCAATCAATTAAGTCGGGAGCTAAATCAATTTCTTCTGCCGTCCAAAAACTAGCTTCAGCTTTTTTGTAGAAAGACCAAATGTCATCGTGTTGTATCGGAAACAATACGAAACGACTTTTGTTCTCTTCCAAAATTGGTTCTAACTGTGCCATCTTTATTTATTTAAAATCAATATTAAATCCATTCACTGCAGATGGTTTATCCACATGTGTATTTGTTTGTTAATCAAAACTTTTGTTTCCCTTTACAGACTCAGTTCAGTTCCCATTTAAACCGGAGTCGGTTTCATCTGTAGGGGCATACAAAAGTTGTCAAAATTCTTTCTATTCGCAATTAAAGAAATTCACATTTTTGAGAGGTTATTAACATCTCGTCGCCGAATCCCTTTGTTGACAATACTTAAAGAGGTTGTTAACACATCTTTAAAGATATTCACAGTTCAAATGACCTGTTTTGTCGATAAATTTTTTCAATTCATCCAAACAGCCACAGATTCAGGTACTACCCTTTCCGATGTCATTTAACCCTAAAGTTAGGGCACTTATTTTTTGTTGTCAATCGAAAAAAAATGTTATTTTGAACAATCAATTGTTGGTAGGTGATGAATGTTCAGCGATTTCAGGAGAAAGGGATACAATCGGGATTTAAACGGTCGGTTGCGTTCTCTTTTTGGGATGGTTTTGTACACTTACTCTTTCCTTCATCCTGCCTTGTCTGCCAGGGGGAATTACTGAGAGCAGAGCAGATTTGCTGTTCTGTTTGTTTCTCAGAGCTGATGTTCACACGATTTGAGAATGAACAGGAACCGACCCCACTTGATCAGTTATTCTGGGGACGAGTGGATGTTGTGGCTACGTATGCACTGTTGTATTATGAAAAAACAAATAATGTAAAGCCGTTGTTGCAAGCACTGAAATACAACAACCGTCCGGATGTCGGAATATTTTTTGGAAAGTTACTTGGCAATAAACTGTTGGAACAGGCAAATTTTTCATCCGTTGAAGTATTGATTCCGGTTCCGATTCATCGAAAAAAGCGCTATGATCGCGGGTACAATCAAAGTGAACAGTTGGTGAAGGGAATGTGTATGATCTGGAAGCTTCAGATAGACAAAAAGCTTGTTTCAAAACGTATGCATACACAGAGTCAAACAAAATTTGGCAGATTCAGACGGTGGGATAATGTAGAGAACCAGTTTTATGTAGACAAGGGGATTGGTCGTTACAAACACATTGCATTGGTGGATGATGTGATTACAACGGGAGCTACATTAGAAGCAATTATGAAAGAGATTCGGCTCATTTCCCCTGAAATTCAAATAAGTGTTATTAGTTTAGCACTCGCAAAATAGGATATGCAAAAGATAATAATTGTTGGTGGTGGTTTGGCAGGGAGTTGCCTGGGAGTTCAATTGGTAGCATCCGGTTGTGATGTAACAGTAATTGATAGTGGAGTTAATCATAGTTCAAGGGTAGCTGCAGGAATGATCAATCCATTGGTTTTTAGACGTATGACTAAGAGTTGGAGAGTGGATGAGTTTATTCCATATGCGGAAGCGTTTTACCAGTTGATTGAACAAACATCCGGGATTTCTTTTTTTCACGAAACAACTATCCGACGCTTTTTTTCATCTGAACAGGAACGTAATTTCTGGCTTGAACGTCAGCAAACGGATGATTTCTCTGCTTATATGCATGTAATCAATGAAGAAGATGAGACCGTTTTTCCATATGCCAATCAGTTTGGATCGGGAAGGGTGAAAAATTGTTTTTACCTTGATACAACTACATTACTGGATGTACTTCATTCCCTCCCGGAGATCCATCTGCGTCGGGAGTCTTTTGATTATACTGAATTGAATCCGGCAGCAGGAACGTATCAGGGAGAACATTTCGACAGCATCATTTTTTGTGAAGGGTATCAATCGAAACACAATCCATGGTTTGGAACGCTTCCTGTTGATTCAACAAAAGGAGAAATTCTTACGGTTGAAACAGAAGGCTTGTCCCGTGAAGAATCTCTCAATCGTAAATGCTTTACGTTACACACTGGAAACGGACGGTATAAAGTAGGAGCAACGTATGTCTGGCATACAGATGATACAACACTCACGGAGGAAGGGAAAAATTTATTACTGGACAACCTGCGTTACCTGACGGATCTTCCTGTTACGGTGGTTGCACAACATGCTGGTGTGCGTCCGACGACACCGGACAGACGCCCGCTGATGGGAAAACATGTTATTTATGATAAGCTGTTTTTCTTTAACGGATTAGGGACCAAAGGATACATGATGGCTCCGTTGCTGTCGAAAGAAATGGCAGATTTTGTTACCAAAGAAACACCATTACATACAGAATGTAATTTGAACCGGATTCGCAGCTGATTTTCTCTATTTCAGAACGTTGACGTGCCCGACTAGTTTCCCTTCAACCCCACTCCGGGCAGTGTATGAGATTTTATAGGTATAGGTACCGTCCGGAACAAGTATATTCTTGTAAGTACCGTCCCATTCAAAATCCACATCATCTGAACTATAGATGCGTTGCCCCCATCGGTTATAAATGCTTACTGACAACTGATTGATATTTACTGTAGAAACCTTAAACGTCTTATTGAACCGATCGATGTCCGGTGTAAAGGTATTCGGGACATAGATATAGTACTCTTCGATAATTGTTATCGGTTTTTGGATGGTGTCTTTACATCCTTTGTCATCCGTTGCAATGAGCGTCACAATATAGACTCCCGGATCCGCATAGGTGTTATTGGGATGGACAGCTGTAGAGGTATTTCCGTTTCCGAAATCCCATTCGTAGGTATCTGCATTGATACTTAAATTCTGAAAGGTCAGTTCCAGGTTGTTAAACGGAACACTGCTGATCATTGCAAAGTTGGCTGTAGGTTTTATAACCGTAACACGCACCTGTTCTGCTACACTGAATGTCTGACATTCATCTGAAACAACCAACATGTAATCTGTCGTAACCGATGGGTTGACCCACACATCCGGAGTAGTTTCATTGCTATGTGGCCAGTGATAGTAATATTGACCATACCCACCCGTAACTACAGAAGTAAGGAAGACAGAATCACCCGGGCAGATTTCAACATCAGGGCTTAACTGTACAACCAATGGGGGACTTGTAATCGTATACGTTATATCGTGTGTTTCCGTGATACCACAAGCGTCTGTTACTTCAACAGTATAAACGGTTGTTCGTGAAGGAGTCACTGTCTGACTTGCTTGTGTCCCCAGTGTTTCCCCGTGATTGGATGTCCATTGATAGGTATACCCACCGAATCCGCCACTTGCAACAACATCAAGTGTTGCAGGAACATACGGGCATATTTCTGTAATATCCGGTGTTCCGGTGATCGTAATTGGAGTAAATACAGGTACGGTAACGGTGATGGATTGGGTAACCGGCTGTTGAATACACTCGTCGATCACTGTCAATGTGTATGTTGTTGTGGCCAATGGTGTAACGGTGATGTTTGGTGTTGTATCTCCGGTACTCCATTGATATTCATACGGCTGACCACCGCCTGAAACAGTAGAGGTGATTGAAACGTCTTCTCCCGGACAAGCGACTTCTGTCGCTGACACAGCAAGTTGTACCGGTTCTATATCACGAATGAATAACTCCAGGTCCTGTGTTCGTTGTTCCCCGCAATTGTCCAGGTAATTAAATGTAAATTCAACATTTTCCGTTCCTTCATTCAACCCATCCAGAATGGAAACCAGGTCAAATTCTGTAAATAAAGCCCCTGCAGGAATGGTCACCGATGAAGGAATCGTTTGGTAATCTACACCGTTTGTTGCAGAACCACTCATAGCAACATTAACGGTTAAAGGAGAATTGATATTGCAATTGGTTCGTTCCAGACGGATTTTTGCTTCCGAGCAAGGCTCTGCCAATACGTTGTTTTCAGGAAATAACTGATTCGATAACGTGTAGCTTACTTTTAACGGGTCATTTGATTTGAAACTTTTCGCTTCCAGGAAAATTCCGGAATCCCATACAGGGTCACCCACATCGGCAATGGCCAATGTTAACCGGTAGGTTGCATTACACTGTATTTTTGCCTTAGCTGTTAATACACGCGTAAAACCATCGTATTGAATATAAATAGGACTCTGATTGAACGGTGTTTGATTTCCGTTTCCGTTGGGAACATAATATTGTGGGTTGCTTGGACCTGTAACAGGAACTCCTTGTGCAGGAGCTGTATTTCCGTTATTTACACTGTTGATTGCTACAACGGCTCCGTTGGGTAAGCGAGCAATGTTTTGCTGACCCCCAAACCCTGGCCCGGAGATAAAAAATCCGAACACATCATTGAACTGAGAACCTACATATTCAGGATATTCTTCTGAACCAAAGACATATCTGAATTCGATTGAGTCGGAACAAGTTTGAAAGTCGAAAGCAAGTACAGACGCATTAAAGGTCTGGTTGCCAACAATTCCTGATAATAACTGGTATCCGGGAGTTCCGTTGTCAACGCCTGAACTGGCAGAATTATTCGGACCTATCGGCCCGTTTTGATTGCCGAGAATCGTACCTGTTGTCATGACGATACCACTTTGAATCCCAAGATTTGTTCCGGTTGCATCAAACCGGCCTAAAGCGGTTGTTGCCCCCTGAAACGTAATGTTGGTGACAGTAATGCCCGGATCACCCAACAACACGTTCTGTACCAACGATACAGGATCCTGCACCTGAGTCGTCAGCTGAGACATACCATTGAGAACGGTACAACAAAAGAATACTATACTTGTAAAATACCTCATTCAATCTATTAGACGCAAAAATAATGAAAACGTTTCTTGCATTTTCTTCAAATGCTGTGCCGAATTATTAAAATGTGTTAATTATTAATTCATTGGTTTTTATAAAATTACGATTTTATTGAAAATTTATTGGCGGTTGTCCGAAAAAATAATCACTTTTGAATAAATGAACAGAATAAGAAGGTGGCTGACCAATTGGCAAAAGCAGTTAAAGTTTGCTGTTTATGATCCCAAGAACTTCAATGAGGTTTTTGGCTTTACGACGTCTAAAATACGTTTCTTTTCATTGGTGTTACTCGTTTTTATCATTGCAGTTGTGCTGTTGTTTTTCCTGCTTAGCCGCACATCGTTTGGAAAAAATCTGATGACAGCGGGGACTTCTCCTGAGGAAGCAGAAATTATTGATCAACGGGTACGGATTGATTCGCTGGCAGGACAGGTTGAAGCACAAGATGCGTATATAGCCAATTTGAGGAGATTGCTGTTTGGAGACTTTCAACGGGACTCTGTCGCAAATGAGAAACCAGAGGTGAAAATAAATCCCAATTCAATCAATGCGGATCCCAGTAAAGCAGAATTGAAAGTCGGCGAAAATGTAAAGGCAGATCAATATACCAATTCTACGAAAACACCAATTGATTTTGTCCATTTCATTGCTCCTGTGAAAGGAAAAATCAGTCAACGGTTCAATGCTAAAAACCATCCGGCGATTGATATTGTTACACCTCCGGATACTTATTTTTCTGCTTGTTTATCGGGAACAGTCATTTATTCGGACTTTTCTCAGAAAGACGGAAATATTCTTATTATTGAACATCCGAATAACTACTTATCGGTTTACAAGCACGCCCGGACGACCCTGAAAAAAGCCGGGGAAAAAGTACGGGTGGGAGATGTTCTGGGGATTGTAGGAAATTCCGGAGCGAATACATCCGGTCCTCATTTACATTTTGAATTGTGGCTCAATCAACAAGCAGTAGACCCAATGAAATATATGCAGTTTGAATAACGTTATTTGTTGAGGGATTGAAACAATACCGCTGCTTTTGCTTTTCCGATTACAACTTCTAATTCGTCCAGTGATGCTTCTTTGATCCGCTTCACCGATTTAAAATATTTCATCAGTTCTACCTGGGTTTTTTCACCGATTCCTTTTACTTCCAGTAGCTCGGACTGAATGGCTGATTTACTTCGTTTATTTCGGTGGTGGGTAATTCCGAACCGGTGCGCTTCGTTTCGTAAATGTTGAATAACCTTTAAACTTTCGGAACGTTTGTCAATATAAATGGGAAGCGAGTCTCCGGGAAAGAAAATTTCTTCGAGTTTTTTTGCAATACCGACAATAGCTACCTTTCCCCTTAAATTTAAGTGATCCAAAGCAGTCATGGCTGAAGAAAGCTGTCCTTTACCACCATCAATAACAATGAGTTGTGGCAGAGATTCTTCTTCATCCAGCATGCGTTTGTAGCGACGAAACACCACCTCTTCCATGGATGCAAAATCGTTCGGGCCTTCTACAGTCTTAATGTTAAAATGACGGTAATCTTTCTTGCTGGGTTTGGCATTTTTGAAGACAACACATGCAGATACAGGGTTGGTTCCCTGGATATTGGAGTTGTCAAAACATTCAATGTGAACGGGCAATTCCTTGAGTCGGAAATCTTTTTTGATCTGTTCAAGGATTCGTTCCGTTGCTTTTTCCGGGTTTTTAATGCTTTCTTTTTTGCGTTTTTCCAACCGGTAGAAAGAAGCGTTTCGTTTCGAAAGCTCCAACAGACTTTTTTTGTCTCCGATTTGCGGAACGGTCAGACGGATGTCTTTGAACTCCGTTTCAAATGTGTGTTCAACAAGTACCTCTTTTGCCTGACTGTTAAATTGCTCGCGCATACGGAGTAATACATAATTAAGCACCTGTTCATCTGTTTCGTCGAGATTGGTTTTTACCTCAATGGTCAGTCCGTGAACAATTGCTCCGCTGATGATGCTCAGGTAATTGACAAAGCGTATTGTTCCGTCTTCCACCATCGTAATGACATCCACTTCGTGAATTTTCGGGGATACAATCGTCGATTTTGCCTGGAATCGCTGTAAAACTTCCAGCTTTTCTTTGACTTCCTGAGCCTCTTCAAATGCGTAAGCATCCGCATGTTCTTTCATTTGTTTTTTCAGCAAGTTGATCACGGAAGAAATATTCCCTTTCAGAATGGTTTCTATTGCTTCAATCTGCTGATTGTATGCTGCTTCTGATTGTCTTCCTACACACGGACCAAGGCAATTTCCGATGTGGTATTCCAGGCAGACTTTGTATTTGCGTTCTTCCAGTTTTTGCTTGCGTAAATCAAGTGAACACGTACGAAGCGGATACAGATCCCGGATCAGTTGAAGCAACGTGTTCATGACTCTCACACTTGAATACGGTCCGAAATACATCGATCCGTCTTTTATGATGTTGCGTGTAGCGAAAACACGTGGAAACGCTTCTTTTTTGATACAGATCCACGGATATGTTTTGTCGTCTTTTAGCTGAATGTTGTACTTGGGCTTGTATTCTTTGATGAGGTTGTTTTCCAGCAACAGGGCGTCCAGTTCTGTATCGACAACAATGTACTGAATGTCACAGATGGCCTTAACCAACAAGCGGGTTTTGTTGTTTTCCAGCGTTTTTGAAAAGTAGGAGGTGACCCGTTTTTTAAGGTTTTTAGCCTTTCCTACATAGATAATTTCTCCTTTTTCATTGAAATACTGATACACTCCCGGTTTATCCGGTAACAGTTTAATTTTATCCAACAGTTTTTGAGCGGTATCCATTCTACAAAAATAATCAGAAGATTTTGAATTGGAACAGACCTGTTCTTACTACTTCTGCAACACTAAAAATGGTGTTCAAGGAAAATTAATAACCGAACTTCTCCCGAATAATGTTCAATACATGTGCTAACTGAGATTCCCGTGTGAAATGACTGGTGTCAATCAGGATGGCATCAGGTGTTTGAATAAGTGGTCCTTCTGCTCTTGTACGATCTATCTGATCACGTTCCTGAAGGTTTTGCAGTACACTTTCCAGAGATGCTTCAATTCCCTTGTTTTGCATTTCCTTACGTCGTCTTTCTGCGCGGACGACAGGATCTGCGGTCACAAAAAATTTCAGATCCGCATCCGGGAAAACAACCGAACCGATGTCGCGGCCATCCATTACGACACCACCATTTTTACCCATCTCCCGTTGCGACGCCACCAACTTATACCGTACTTCTTTGATAGCAGCGACTCTTGAAACAACAGCTGCTACTTCCGGACGGCGGATGATTTCTTCTACATCTGTTCCGTTGAGAAAAAGATGTCGTTTTCCGGTCTCCTCATTTTTTTTGAAATCCAGGTGAATGTTGGGTAAAGAATCGGCTAACCGATCTGTTAGAATGACATCATCCTGAATCAGTTGATGATTGATCGCATATAATGCAACACCCCGGTACATGGCTCCGGTGTCGATGAACGTATAATCCAGTACGTTGGCTACATCTTTTGCAATGGTACTTTTACCACAGGCTGAATAGCCATCAATGGCAATGATCAGTTGTTTGTTCATGTGACAAATCTACAAAAATACCAGTACAAGGAATGCATTAACTTCTTTCCTGGCAGAGTTCCACCAACATTCCATTCGTAGATTTAGGATGAAGGAAGGCAATCAGTTTATTGTCGGCTCCTTCTTTCGGAGTACGTTGAATCAGTTGAAAACCTGTTTGTTCCAACCGTTCTATTTCAGCTTCAATGTCTTCCACGTCAAATGCGACATGATGAATTCCCGGACCTCGTTTTTCAATGTATTTAGCAATTGGTGACTGTGGATCTGTTGCTGCAACCAACTCAATTTTCGATTCTCCGACATGAAAAAATGCCGTCTTTACAAATTCCGAACCAACCTCCTCAATTTTATAACAAGGAGTATTCAACAGTTGCTCATATAGTGCGATGGTTTCTTCCAAATTGGTAACCGCAATTCCTAAATGTTCTATTTTTCTCATGCAATGTAAATTTAAAAAAAAAGACCTGATTGCCCAGGTCTCTTCATTTATTTTCGTGTTGAATTACTTCTTTACAAACTTCTCGTTGATGTTGTCGAAATTAATGTAGTAAACACCTTTCAACAGGTTGGAGCAGTTAACGGAACTTCCCACTCCTTTTTTAACAATGTTTCCGTACGCGTCGTAAATTTCATAACGGGTTTCTACCGGAGTTCCGTTTGAAGTGAATTGAATGTCGTCTTTTACAATCGCCGGTGATTTGACAACAGCAGCAATTTTTGAGCTGAATTTTACTTGATTAGAAACACGTTTTTCTCCTGAATGGTCAATTTGTACTACTCTGAATACGTTTTCTCCTGAATGCGGTGTTACTTTGAATTCATATTTGTTGGTTCCTGAACTTCCGATTCCATCAACCTCACCAACAGCAACCCATTTATTCCATCGGTATTGCTCAATGATGTATGGTAATTTACCATTTTCATTATTTGTTTCCCATTTTAGTTTGTCTTCAGACACATTAATCGAAAGTACGTTGAATGTGGAACGTGGAAGCAAAACCTCCGGGTTTAGAATTTTTGGTTTACAACCATCGTGATGCTCAATAACAATGAAAACAGGCTCGCCCAGTGCAATATTGAAAATACCAAAATCAATTTCGAATGCTCCTGAACCGGTTCCTCCCGGCATAATGTCTCCGTTCACTGTTACTTTTGTTGCACAGTAACCAAAACCTTCGTCATCAATGGGATTTTGCACATACAGGTTTTTTCCCTGATACGTGCCCTCAATGGACAACGCAGAAAGGGCGACGTCACTGAAAAACAGTAATAATAGAGTGAGGAGAATGTATGTTCTTTTCATTTTCATTCAGTATAAACAGAAATAGTGATTTGAGTAATGTATCAAAAATCAAGTGCAATATTACTTCCATTTTTTGACAAATCAAAAATAATTCTCTTTAAATTGGGAGCGATTGTTAAAAAAATCATTTTAAGGTTTTTGCATGTTTGTTTTTTTAACAGTACCCCGGTTGTACCGGACTTAAAATAACGGAGAATTCTTCTTCTTTGAAGAATCTTGATTACCTTCGTAGTATCTCAATGTTAGAAATGAAAAACAGAATTACAGCTTTATTTAATATCGATTATCCCATTGTTCAGGCAGGAATGATTTGGTGTTCAGGATGGGAACTGGCGGCAGCTGTTTCCAATGCCGGTGGATTGGGAATCATTGGCTCGGGATCTATGTATCCGGAGATTTTGGAGGAACACATTCAGAAATGCCAGAAAGCGACAAACAAACCGTTTGGGGTTAATCTGCCGATGCTTTACCCGGACATTGACAAACACATTGAAACAATTATTAAGTACAAGGTGCCGATTGTTTTTACCTCTGCAGGAAATCCGAAAACGTGGACCAGTCATTTGAAAAGTCATGGGATTACAGTGGTACACGTTGTATCCAGTGTAAAGTTTGCACTCAAGGCACAGGAAGCAGGTGTCGACGCAGTAGTTGCAGAAGGATTTGAAGCCGGAGGACACAACGGACGTGATGAAACGACCACTTTTTGCCTCATTCCCGGTGTTGCAAATGAATTAACTATTCCGTTGATTGCAGCCGGAGGTATTGGTACCGGAAGAGGAATGCTCGCAGCAATGAACCTGGGTGCGGACGGTGTACAAGTTGGTAGTCGTTTTATTGCAACTCCTGAATCAAGTGCGCACGACCATTTCAAAAAAGCGATTTTGGCAATGGGGGAAGGAGACACTCAGTTGACTCTAAAAGAGTTGACCCCTGTTCGGTTGGTAAAAAATGAATTTTACAAACGGGTAGAACAAGCATATGATAAAGGAGCTTCGGTGGAAGACTTAACAGCATTGCTCGGTAGAGGAAGAGCCAAAAAAGGAATGTTTGAGGGGGATCTGATTGAAGGTGAACTGGAAGTCGGACAAATCTCAGGATTGATTAAAGAAATTAAACCGGCCGCTGAAATAGTAAAAGAATTGATTGACGAATACAGACAGGCATTGAACGAACAGACCACATCAAAATTTAATTTCTGATGATACAATACGAAAAATTCACACTGGAAAACGGACTAACGGTTCTTTTTCATAAAGATACAACGACTCCGATGGCGGTTGTCAACACATTATACGATGTCGGAGCGCGTGACGAAGACGAATCCAAAACGGGTTTCGCTCACTTGTTTGAACACTTGATGTTTGGCGGATCTGTTAACATTCCTGAGTTTGACACTCCTTTGCAGAATGCAGGTGGTGAGAACAATGCGTTTACATCCAATGATATTACGAATTACTACGATGTCGTTCCTTCCCAAAACCTGGAAACGGCTTTGTGGTTGGAGAGCGATCGAATGTTATCCCTGGCATTTACGCCAAAGAGCCTGGAAGTACAGCGAAGCGTCGTAATCGAAGAGTTCAAGCAACGGTATTTGAATCAACCCTATGGAGATGTGTGGTTGGAGCTACGTCCGCTGGCGTATCGTGTACATCCCTATAAATGGGCAACCATTGGAAAGGAAATCAAGCACATCGAAGAGGCAACAATGGAAGATGTAAAGGCATTTTTCAAAAAATATTACACTCCTTCCAATGCTATTTTATGTATTGCAGGGGACTTTGAACTGAATGAAGTAAAAGAACAGGTTGAAAAATGGTATGGTGATATTCCTTCCGGGGATAAATATGCACGGATGCTTAAAAAAGAACCGAATCAGACTGAATTCAGAGAAAAAATCATCGAACGGGAAGTGCCGGTAGATGCGTTTTATTACGCATTTAAAATGCCGGAACGCAAAAACCCGGATTATTACCTTGCAGATGTACTCTCTGATGCATTAGGAAGGGATAAATCTTCCCGGCTGTACAAGCGGTTGAAGAAAGAACTGGAGTTGGTGTCGGAAATTTCTGCTTATATTACAGGTTCCCTGGATGAAGGGTTGCTAATTATCTCCGGACGTTTATCCAATGGTGTTTCGTTTGAACAACTGGACGAGGAACTGTGGAATATCCTGAGCGATTTGCAACACCACAAAATTGAAGAAAATGAGTTGAAACGACTGATGATCAAGATCAGGACAGCGAAAGAGTTCCAGGAGCAAGGATTGCTGAACAGAGCGATGAACCTGTGTCTGTTTGAATTGTTGGGAGATGCCAATGGGATCAACGAAGAAGCACTGATTTACGAAAAAATCACATCCAATGATTTGCTGCGTATTTCCAAGCAACTTTTGCGAAAAACCAATTGTTCGTTGCTAAAAGTGCAGGCAATCAAAAAGTGATATAAAAGCGGTAATACAGGTCATTAAGTTCGGTTAATGGCATCCTTTGCAATTATGTGTGATTTTTTTATTTTTGCATCCTTAAAAACCTGAAAAAAAGTAACTAGAAATAACAATACATCATGGGAAGAGCGTTTGAATACCGTAGAGCAGCAAAAGAGAAACGTTGGGATAAAATGTCAAAATTGTTTCCGAAACTGGGAAAAGCAATTACAATGGCCGCCAAAGAAGGTACCTCTGATCCGGACATGAATTCAGCGCTGCGTACTGCCATTCGAAACGCGAAGGCACAAAACATGCCGAAAGATAATATTGATGCGGCGATCAAGCGTGCAACTGCAAAAGATGCGGAAGCCTATTCAGAAATTAACTACGAAGGAAAAGGACCACACGGCGTATTGGTATTCGTAGAATGTGCCACAGACAATCCTACACGTACCGTTGCGAATGTAAAATCTTACTTCAACAAAGCAGGAGGAGGTGTTGTTCCGAATGGTTCATTGGAATTCATGTTCAATAGAAAAGCAGTGTTTGAATTTACCAAAACGGATAACATTGATGTGGATGAACTGGAACTGGAATTGATCGATGCCGGTCTGGAACAAATCGAAGTGAATGAAGACAAAGTATTTGTGTACGGAGATTATACCTCATTTGGGTCGTTAAGTGCGGCACTGGAAGGATTAAATATTGATGTTGAAAAATCAACCTTGCAGCGCATTCCGACATCTCCGGTAGAATTCACAGAAGAACAACTGGTTGATATTGAAAAAATGTTGGATAAGATCGAAGACGATGACGACATCCAACAGGTTTTTACCAACATTGCATGATAAATTCAGGCCCATGCACAATAAAACGTTGATTTTATTGTTTATATAAGGCTTGTTAAGCTAATTAGTGAATGAATAACTATCTAAAATCGGGGATTTTTGCGTTAATTTTTATGGCGCTCCTTTTTGCCTGCTCTACTGAAAAGAATACAGGGGTCAGCCGTGCATTTCATTATGTGAATGCGCGATACAACGGGCATTTCAATGCCAATGAGCTTATTACGGTTTCTTTGACGGCATACCGCGCCAACCTGAATGAAGATTATTATTCGTTGCTTCCGTTGGAAGCTGTTCCGAATGAACAGGAAATAGAAGCGTTTTATTCTCCGATTGATACCGCCATTTCAAAAGTGAAGAAAGTCATTACGGATCACAGTATGCCGAGCAATGACAAACCCGCTAAAAAAAATGCAGAGCACAATAATTACATCGATGAAAACTGGATCACAGTCGGAAAGGCTTATTACTATCGAAGAGATTATGAAACAGCACTGAAAAGCTTTAAATTCATCAATAAATACTTTTCAAACGATCCCTCAAACTTTGTCGGAGAATTGTGGATGGCAAAGACCAATATCCGTCTTGGGAATTACACGGATGCAAAATTAAGCCTCGATAAATTAGATAAAGCTGTTGAAAGCCTCAAAAACTCGGAAAGTGCAAAACAGGTAAAAACAAAGGAAAAGAAATCCAAAGCGGCAAAACTCAACAATGCAGGTAATTCGTCTAAAAAAGATGATAAGCCAGCGAAGTTTCCAAAGAAAATCAAATTTGAATTTGAACGTACAAAAGCAGATTTAGCGCTGGTAAATAAAGACAAGACGAAAGCCATTGAATACCTGGAAAATGCATTAAAAGAAGCTAAAAAATCAGAAGACAAGGGTCGGGTGAATTTTATTTTGGGACAATTGTACGAAGCCGAAGGAAATTTCAGCAATGCCATTGAGAAATACCGGAAGTCAAGAAAATACAAAGTTCCATACCAAATGAGTTTTAATGCTCAGTTAAAAGCATCGATACTGGAAGGTGGTCCGAAAACCAAAAAGGAACTGAATAAATTGCTGCGCGATGCCAAAAATGCAGAATTCAAAGACCAGATTTATTACACATTGGCGATGATCGAATTGCGTGAAAGCAATGAAGAAAAAGCAATGCAACACCTGACTAATTCAGCATTCTACTCAACCAACAACGTTCGCCAGAAAGGAATGGCGTACGAAAAAATGGGAGACTTGCGTTATGCCAAACGCGACTACATCAAAGCACAGAAATATTACGATTCCTGTGGAACAACTGTTGATGATAAATACCCAAACATTAAGGAAATCCGTTCCAAAGCAGAAAAATTAGCAGATTTAGTTGTAGCGGTTGAAACAGCTCAGTACGAGGATAGCGTTCAACGAATTGCAAAGATGGACCCGGCTGAACAGGAAGCATTCCTGCAAAATGTAATCAAGAAGCAGGAAGAAGAAGCGAAAGCAAAAGCACAGCGGGATGCAGATAAATTAAGAGAGCTGGCAAAAAATAACAGTGCATTCCAACAGGATTTAGGCGGAAAAGGAGGTGGTTATTGGTCAAACAGTAACTCTGTAACGGAAGGAGCGGTAGATTTCCAGAAAACATGGGGTCAGCGAACCAATGAAGATCACTGGAGAAGAAGTGAGAAAACCATTGTGATGCAAAATAATACAGGTGAGGGCACAGATAATCCTGAAGGAGAAGGAGAAAATACAACTGCTCCTGAGAAACCTTCCGGTCCAACGGTAGAATCACTTGCAGAAGGACTCCCTAAATCGGAAGAAGATTTTAAAAAGTCAAATGAACGATTGGTAAAGGCGCTGTACGATGCAGGAATCATCTACAAAGAACAATTGAAAGAAGCGGATTTAGCTAAAACACAGTTTTTTGGGGTGTTGGACAGAAAATACGAGTCTGATTACAACCTGATGTCTGCATTCCAGCTTTATAAAATGTTTGAAACGACAGATCCTTCACAGGCTGCCACTCAGAAAGATTATATCCTGAACTATTATCCGAATTCCGATTATGCAAATTACCTGCGGGATCCCGATTTCTTTATCAAGAAGAGAGAACGGGAAACATTGGCAGAACAGGAATACGTAACTGTTTTGCAACGGTACAACCGAAAAGTATACTACCCGGTAATCTCCAGAGCGGAGAGTGTAATGGAGACAGAGCCGGATAATCAATACCGTGCCAAATACATGTTGTTACTGGCAATGAGTAAAGGTCAGATTACAGAAAATAAAGAAGAATTATTGCCTGTTCTAGAGCGTATTATTGCCGAATATCCAGGTTCTGAGGAGGCCGGACGTGCATCGGGAATGATTGACGTGATCAAAAACGGTTATTCTAAAAACGAAGAGGTTGTTTTCGGAAATAAGACGATTTATACCTATGACGACAAAGCATCACAAGTTGTCTTGATTCTATTGAGTGAAAAGGATAATATCGACCTTTCAAAATCTAAAATATCTGACTTTACACGAGAGTTTTTCCCGAAAAGTAAAGCAAAAGTTACGACTAACTTGTTCGGTGGAACACAAAATATTGTTATGGTAGCAGAGTTCCAAAATGAAGCGGAAGCAAAAGAATATATCCGAACATATAAGAAAACCCGAAAATATTTATTAGATTTACAGAACGCTAAAACACTAATCATTACTCCGAAAAATCTCAAGTTGCTCTTCGAAACAAAAGAATTGAAGCAATATGAGTCGTTTTACCAGGAATACTATTAAAAGCATGATGAAGCGCAAAGAAAAATCAACATTTGAAAGCCCTGAACGTTTAAACCGATTGGTCGAAGGGTCCAAAATTGCAGGTGATTTATTTGCAGATTCCAATCTGAGAATTGATGGAGAAGTAATCGGAAATGTGTCTACAAGCTCAAAAGTTGTTATCGGAGAAAATGGAAGGGTAATTGGAAATCTGACGTGCCTGAATGCAGATGTCGAAGGAGTTGTCGAAGGAAATATTCACGTGGAGGAAACGTTGATTCTGCGGGGAAAAGCTAAAATTGACGGAGACATCTATACCTCCCGAATCCAGATAGACGAAGGAGCAGCGTTCAATGGAAAATGTCAGATGGGAAAGCGTTCCAGCGCTGATCAGGTAACACTAGGAGACATCACACGGGAATCTTCAGTTGTTTATTAAAATTTGTTCTTTGTAAAGGACAAATTTCAATTATTAATGATCAAATGTTGGTCATATGATCTCTTGTTGCAACGCTTTGGTAATTGAATACTTTATGCTTAATCCTTACTTTCCCATTCTTTACGTTCAATTTTCCACTCTTAACTGTTCACTCATTCCAAATAAAAAATCTTTATTTTTGACACATGATTCAGTTTTGTAAAGAATTCTGGTTGGGACTAAAGTCGTATTGGAAAGCCTATCATTTTATAAGGGAACATCGCCTGTATTGGTACTTTTTGATTCCGGCAATCTTAATGCTGATTATTTATTACGTTGGAAACAACATTATGAAGAGTTCCATTGATGCCGATTTATCAAATATGAACGGCATTGTCTGGTATTTTATTCAAGTGGCTGTCAACATATCCATCGCAATTCTGTTAATGAAATTTGCAAAATATGTGGTAGTGATTGTACTTTCCCCCTTGCTGTCACATTTGAGTCAGCGATGCGAAAAATTGATTACGGGTAATACCTATCCCATTGATTATAAGCAAATTTTGTTAGACGTTCGAAGAGGTGTGCGCCTGGCGATCCGCAACATCCTGTGGGAATATTTTTTCTTCCTGATTATTTTCCTGATCTCCTATATCGGATGGAATGAACCGACAAAATCCCCCGTGTTTTACCTCACGTTTATCATTGGATTTTATTACTACGGTTTTAGCTTTATTGATTACGATAACGAACGCAGAAAACTGGATGAACGAACCAGCATTACGTTTGTGCGTTCACACAGAGGACTGGCAATGGGAATCGGAATGATCTATTCATTGTTGATTTTGGTTCCGGTGAAGTTGGATGTCCTGTTCTCCATTTCCGATCCTGGAAATCTTACCTTTAATGGGATTCTGTTGTTTCTGGGACACTTATTCCTGTGGGCATTTGCATCCATTGCCCCGATTTTTGCGATTGTGAGTTCTTCTATTGCGATGGAAGATTTACGTGTAAGTGAACCGGCAGAGCAAGAAGAAATCTAATTTTTTTCATATCTTTATGACGTTTTCAGAATGAGAAGTGTACAAAATAACTTCTGAAAATGGAGTAAGGAAGCAACGTACAGGAATGATTATTCCTGTGAAACCACAAGGTTATTAATAGCTATCATTGAAAATGAACCTGTAGTAACGCCCGAATTTCTTAAAATAGTAGGTTGTTTATCCAACAATTGAGCCTACAGTGATTTACGAACATTGAAAAAAATAAACCGTTATGAAAGAACTGTTAAATCGTAAGTTGATTGAATTTGGAAAGTATGAGCTGCATGTCGAAGACCTTGTGTGGTTGATTCTTGTGTGGATTGTAACATTCGTTTTTTTGAGAATAGTCCGGAGCGCCCTTAACAAATCACACCGATTGGATGTGGCAAAAAAATACTCCATCTTTACGATTCTCCGATACATTGTGGTGGTGGTTATTTCTGTTTTTTCACTACAAATTCTGGGATTCAACCTCTCTGTATTACTGGCAGGATCTGCAGCCTTGTTGGTAGGATTGGGCCTGGGGATACAAGCCCTGTTCAGTGACTATATTTCAGGGGTTATTATTTTGTTTGATTCTTCTGTAAAAGTCGGGGATATTGTTGAAATCAACGGATTGGTCTGTAAGGTGATTGAGATAAACCTGAGAACGACAACGGTACTGACCCGGGACGATAAATACATTATTTTACCGAACACCGATCTGACCCGACATCATTTGATCAATTGGACCCATGAGGAAATCAAGGCAAGATTTGATGTGAGTGTAGGTGTTGAATACGGTGCGGATGTCGAACAGGTAATGGAATTATTGGCAAAGGCAGCAACAGAAATTCCGGGAATATCAAAAGAGCCGGTACCTTTTGTCCGTTTCAATGACTTTGGAGAATCTTCATTGGATTTTACTGTATATTTCTGGACGGAAGACGTATTTCGGGTAGAAAATACCAAAAGTAGCCTGCGGGTGGTCATATCACGGAAATTAAGGGAACATCACATCGAAATTCCGTTCCCGCAACGGGTAATTCACACAAAAAAAGAAGAAGAAAGGCCCCAACAACAGGTGTAGTTAATCATCGTTTCGTTTTTGTACATGCTTCATCTTTGATACGATTTTTAGAGCGTAAACGGAAGGTGTTTCACACAAGGGAAAACACAATGTAACAGAAGAAAAGAGAAGATTGTGTAGGTGTTTAAGTTGCATATATCCAGTTGATTAAATCTTTTTCAATTAATTTCTGAGACGGAAAATTTGCAAGAATCAATAGAATAACTGATCTTCAACAAAAAATTACTTATTTTGTAAACTAATAAATAGCTGATTGACATGATAAAAAGCTCCATTTTTGCAATTACTACACTATTGGCAGCAAATACATTTGCAGGTTCAATGCCACCTGACTCCACTTCTACCATTGCTGAAAAAACAGCTGCGATGTACCTGATCGAAGAGGGAAAAACACTTTATGCAGAAGGGAAAATGAGAGATGCGCTCAATAAATTCAGAGATGCGGCGAAAAAAGATGTTACGTCCTGGAAAGCACCATTCTGGATCAGCAGATGTCATTACGAACAATACAACTACGGATATGCTCTGAAATATGCAAAAGATGCCGTGATGATCAATAACAATGAAGTAGACAAAGAAGTATACGAAATTCTTGGAGAATCTTATCACCGGTTGGGAATCCTTGATTCGGCGATCATGAACTATGAATTAGGGATCAAAAACCTGCCAAAAACACGTTCGGCCGAACTGCGTTTACCACTTCGGTTGGAACAGGCAAAATATGCAAAAGAACAATTGGCAAAAGGGATTGAGAACAAGCGTTTGCACATAGAAGGAAATGTCAACTCCGGCTACAACGATTATTCTCCTGTTCTTTTTAACGGAGGACAATCCATGTATTTTACATCCAGAAGAAGCAATACAACAGGAGGAGGACAAAATCCGTCTGATCAGCAGTTTTTTGAAGATATTTATAGTGCGAAATGGAATGCTGAAACCAATCAGTGGGACAGTATTACCAACCGACTCGGACGATTGAACGGAAATGGATTTGAATCGGTTTCTTACGTATCGGAAGATGGATTGACAGCATACATTACCTTGAATAACACGGCTGTTCAGGATGCCAAAATCGTAACCAAGAGTTCAGACATTGCTGAAGTCAAGTGGACGAAGCAAGGGCAATGGTCCATTCCGAAATTGTTGGATAAAAACATCAACACATCCTATTATGAAGGAAATGCGACGGTGACAGCAGACGGTCAGACCATGTATTTCGTCTCTGAACGAAATGCGAACAGTAAAATGAGTGAAATTTACGTCACATACAAGCAAGGAAATACCTGGAGCAAACCAGTTGCCTTGCCTGCGGAAATTAACTCAAAAGGAAGAGAAACAACACCATTTATTTCTCCTGACGGACGTTATTTGTTCTTCAGTTCAAACGGACATACGAATGGATTCGGAGGATACGATGTATACGTTGTTGAGCGCATGGGAAGTTCATGGGGAGAAGTGAAAAACCTCGGACCGGCAATCAACACGGTCAATGACGATTTCGGATTTAAAATCTACGATGCGATCGGGAAGGCATATGTGAACGGATTGGAAGTAATCGGAGATAAAGCATCGCTAGACATCTACGAGTTCAATATCAAGCTGGAAGACCTTATTAAATCGCTTGAAAAATAAGAGTGAAACGTTATTTCTTTGAAATTGCATACGATGGAGGTGCCTTTTTCGGATGGCAGATCCAACCGAAACAGATTTCCGTTCAGGAAACAATTGAGCATGCGCTCACACAGCTGAATTCCCGTAAACCGGTAGCAATTGTCGGTTGTGGGCGTACAGATACCGGCGTACATGCCAGTAGTTACATCTTTCATGCCGATCTGGACGCTGTTGCGTCCGTAGAGCAATTGCAATACAAGTTAAATAAAATGCTTCCGGCAACCATTGCAATTCACCAGATCCGTGAAGTTGATCCGGAACTACATGCCCGATTCAGCGCAGTAAAACGCACCTACCGGTATTATATCCACACCCGTAAAAATCCCTTCAAACACGCATATTCTACTTATTTTCCATCGGAATTGAATGTAGAAAAAATGAATAAAGCTACCAGGTCGCTGATCGGAACGCATGACTTCACAACCTTCTCTAAAACCAATACAGATGTGAAAACCCATGTCTGTGAAGTGTTCCATGCGCAGTGGGAGACAACAGAAGACGGGTATGTGTTTGAATATACGGCCAATCGCTTCCTGCGAAATATGGTACGGGCAACCGTTGGAACCTTACTGGAGGTTGGATTGGAAAAAATTACTCCGGAAGAGTTTAAAGGTATTTTTGAATCACTTGACAGGAGCAAATGTGCAGGTTCTGCACCTGCACAGGGATTGTATCTGTGTGGAGTGGAATACTAATTCCGAACGTAAACCACCTTCTTTGTTTCGAAAAATTCCTCCGAGAAGAAATTGGGAATGTCGTAGAATTTGTAAAATTTATTGACCGTTTTCATCTCTTCTTTCAAGTCACCACCCTTCAGGTACAGAATCCCGTTTGCCAACGGATTATTGTTTTTCGGTTTAAACTTGTTTTTGGTCCATCTGATGAAATCAGGCATAGCCGTTACAGCTCTGCTGACAATAAAATCAAACTTCTGGTCAATCTTTTCCGCCCGTTCGTGAATGGCTGTTACATTTTTCAATCCCAGACTTTCGGCAACACCGGCAGCCACTTTGACTTTTTTACCAATCGAATCAACCAGCGTAAACTGGCATTCAGGAAATAAAATAGCCAACGGAATTCCCGGAAATCCACCACCTGTACCGATGTCCATGATTTCGGATCCATCCGTAAAGGCCATTACTTTGGCAATTGCCAGCGAATGCAATACATGACGTTCGTAAAAGTTATCTGTATCCTTCCTGGAAATCACATTGATCTGGCTGTTCCATTCTTCATACAGTTCTTTTAACCGTGAAAATTGTGCCACCTGTTCAGCTGTCAATTCAGGAAAATATTTTTTTAAGGTGTTCATTTGAAAATTATCAATTAGGAAAGAGAGTCATACTCAGATGGTGTCTTTTGTTTTCTCCATCATGTTTGCAAGGAAATCACGCGCCCGAAATAACTGGGCTTTTACCGTTCCCAACGGAAGGTTTAATTCTTCTGCAATTTCTTCATAGCTCAACTCTTCGAAATACCGCTTTTCTACCAATTCCCGGTAGCGGGGTTTCAAGCGGGAAACGAGCAAGCGCATGTGCTTGACCTTCTGATCGTGCACAATGGATTCCTCCGGATTGAGCACATCGGCACGTGCGTCGTGGTAAATAACATCTCCGTCCTCTGAAACAAAACCGGTGTCCATGGAAGTGACATAAATCCGTTTCTTGCGAATAAAGTCAATACAGTTGTTGGAAGCGATCTTAAACAACCAGGTACTGAATGCATAACTAGGGGAATATTGTTCCAACCGGCTGAATGCCTTTCCGAATGCTTCAATGGTAAGATCTTCTGCATCGTCTACATTCTTGACCATTTTGTGCATCATGAAATAAATGGAATCACGATAGCGCGACATCAATTCGGCATAGGCTCCCTGATCTCCGCACAGAGCGGATTCCACCAATGTCAGATCCTGCTTTCCTTTGTCTGATAAATGTTCCGTTTCTACCATTTATTGGTTGTTTTCGCTTCGCCGGTATAATACATGATCGGGAGGCCGATTGCGTACAGCAAGTCGTTGAACGGAAAGAACGCAACAAATGATTTTTCTTTTAACCGCAAGAAACATTTGCCCTGAATCCACCACTTCAACGCCAGAATGACCCCGAAAATGATCAGCGTTAACCAACGAAAATCTTCATTAAACAACAAAGTAATGAAAGAAATGTACATCAATAACAAGGTCATCGGATAGATTCCTAACAATGCTTTTTTAATAACTTGATAGTTAGGAGAAGTTGTGTAATGACGTGCTTTTTGTCTGTACCAGGAAGCCCATGTTTTTTCTGCCGGAGAATACATGTAACTATCCTCGGAAAGCACAATACTGTAATTGCGTTTCTTCGCTGCTTGCTGGATAAACAAGTCATCATCACCGGAAGAAATGGAATAATGCGATTTGAATCCGTTTGCCTGCTCAAAAGCACTTTTTGTATACGCTAAATTCCGTCCGACACCCATGTAAGGCATTTTGGCCAGTGCAAAGGAAAGGTAATTAACCGCAATCCAGGCGGTATCATACCGAACAACCCTGTTTAAAAATCCTTTCTCAGTTGCATAGGGACCGTATCCCAGTACAATTTTCTTTTTCTCATTAAATGTTTTCCCGATTTCTCTCAACCAATTCGCTGAAGCAGGTTTGCAATCGGCATCTGTCATAACCAAATGTTCATAGGTAGCAGCTTTGATTCCAATATTCAGCGATAATTTCTTACCGGGACGGATGTGCTTGTTCTTTTCAACGATAGTAAAACGAAGGTTGGAAAATTGCTGCTGATAGGCTTCCAGTATGTGTTTTGATTCATCAACCGATTGATTGATAACAACAATTACTTCAAATTCCGGATAATTTTGACTCAGGATAAAAGGCAAGTTCTCATAAATATTATCCGCTTCGTTCCGGGCAGCAATAATGACGGATAAGGGAGGTAATTCAGATGCTTGTTGCTGTTTATTTACCTTGAAGAATGCAAGTTTCCGGTAAAAAATAAGCACGTAAAGCAATTGCATAAAAACCATTCCGCCAAACAGATAAAACAATAGCGACCAGCCACCCCAACCAAAATCCGGAATAATATTCATTTATCAAACTTTACTGCAAAGATGCCAAGCTAATCGAAATACCCTTATCTTTACGTCCGTTATTTTTCAACAATGTTATGCACTTTGAATTAATTCATTCAGACGATAAAACAAAAGCAAGGGCAGGCAAGTTCCATACAGATCACGGAGTCATTGAAACTCCGATCTTTATGCCTGTGGGTACAGCCGGAACAGTGAAAGGGGTTCATCAGCATGAATTAAATGATGATATTCAAGCGCAGATTATCCTGGGTAATACCTATCATTTATACCTCCGTCCGGGATTGGACGTGATTGAAGGGGCAGGAGGACTGCACCAATTCAACGGGTGGAGTAAGCCAATTTTGACAGATAGCGGAGGTTACCAGGTGTATTCATTGTCAGGATCCCGGAAAATCAAAGAAGAAGGTGTGCGTTTTCAATCACATATCAACGGGAGTTACCATTTCTTTACTCCGGAAGGCGTGATGGATATTCAGCGAACAATCGGTGCAGACATCATCATGGCATTTGATGAGTGTACACCGTATCCGTGTGATTACAATTATGCTAAAAAATCCATGCACATGACCCATCGCTGGTTGCAACGTTGCATGACCCGGTTCAATGAAACGGAACCGAAATATGGATATGATCAGGCGCTATTTCCCATCGTGCAGGGAAGTACATACAAAGATTTGAGAACAGAATCAGCTGAAACGATTGCTTCTCATAATGCGATCGGAAATGCGATCGGCGGGTTATCAGTAGGAGAACCGGACGAGGACTTGTATGGAATGACCGATCTGGTGTGTTCCATCCTGCCGAAAGACAAACCGCGTTACCTGATGGGGGTCGGTACTCCGCAGAACCTATTGGAGTGCATCGCTCTGGGGGTGGATATGTTTGATTGTGTCATGCCAACGCGGAATGCACGTCATGGATTGTTGTTTACTTCCGAAGGAACAATCAACATCAAAAATGAAAAGTGGGAAAAGGATTATTCTCCATTGGATGAAAACGGCACATCCTACGTCGATACATTTTATACAAAAGCCTATGTGCGTCATTTGATCAAAGCGAATGAATTGCTGGGAGCCCAAATTGCATCGATTCATAATCTGGCATTTTATTTGTCATTGGTCAAAGAAGCAAGAAAACAGATTCTGAATGGTACGTTTGCCACGTGGAAAGACCAGATGGTTCCAAAACTAGGTAGAAGACTTTAACGAACATGCTTAAAATTCTCGATAAATACATCATCCGTAAATTTTTGACAACATTCTTTTTCATGTTGGGAATCATTATGTTGCTGGCAATGGTGTTTGATTTATCGGACCGTTTGGGAGAGTTTTTAGCAAACAAAGCTCCGTTTTCTGAGATTGTTTTTACCTACTACCTGAATTTTATTCTGTTGTACGGAAATTCATTCTCATTCATGATTGTCTTTATTTCGGTCATTTGGTTTACAGCAAAAATGGCTCAGGATACAGAGATCATTCCCATCTGGAACAGCGGGAAACCCTTTTCAAGGTTCATACGTCCTTACATGATCGGGGCAACAATTCTGGCGGTAATCAGTTTGTTTATCAACCACATCATTCTTCCGGCATCCAATAAAGGCCGGCTGGATTTTGAAGATAAATATTATCGGAATGCACTTAGTGTTTCCAATTATTTTGCAGATTTTCCGGGCAATCAGACGGTACAGTTCGGAAGTTATACATCAGAAGAAAACGTTGTGCAGCAATTCATCCTGCAACGCTACAATAAAAATAATACCTTGTCTTACACTTTAGTTGCCAGAACAGCAGAAAATAAAGACGGGACAAATAAATGGGTATTGCGGGACTACTATGAGCGGTATGTTGGTTATCCGAAAGATAAAATCACAGAAGGAAAGCAGAAAGATACAACATTTGCATTTAAGATCAGTGAAATGGCGGCACGGGACAACATTTCCTCAGCTATGAAAACGGGTGATTTGAGAAAATTCATTGAACGTGAGCGCTCCAAAGGATCCGGAAAAATTCCGCTGTATGAACTGGAGTTGTACCAACGAACGGCAAACCCCTTTGCAACTTATGTATTGACAATTATCGGGATTGCTGTTTCCAGTCAGAAAAAACGTGGTGGGATAGGTGTGAATATAGCGATCGGACTTGCAATTGTATTGGTATACGTCTTCGCCATGAAAATAATGGCTGTCGCTGCTGAGAATGTCGGTTTCCCTGCAATCATTGCCTCGTGGATTCCGAATATTTTGTTTGGATTGGTTGCTGTTGTGATGTACCGATTCGCTCAGAAATAAGACTTATTTTTTTGTATGTCACACACAGTCAAATGAATAGAGCTGTTTTTGTTGATAAAAACTAAAATATTTTTAGTATCGGTTGCTTTTAATTAAAAAATGTTTCTATATCTTCGCCTCATAAATTTTAAAAACTATTACAATTATGTCAGAAAATCAAAACGGAACGGCTGTTCAAGGAAAAGGTTTAGCAATTACAGGGTTTGTATTGGCCCTTGCAGGTTTGTTGTTAAACAATGTTATGTTTGGTATTGCTGTTGTTTCTATCGGTTTGGGTGGAAGCGGATGGATCATGTACCTTTGGTTGGTGGTAAACATCGCGGGACTTATTCTTTCTATCATGGGAATGTCTAAATTGAAAAAGACAGGTGGTAAAAGAGGATTGGGAATCGCTGGTATGGTTGTCGGAATCGTTGGAACTGTATGGGCTATCATCCTTGTTTTAGGAATGGCTGCTGCTGCAAAACTTTCTTCTGATTTTGAAAGTCGTTTACAAAACGAATTGAACAACATCGATTGGGAACAAGAATTGAATGATGTTGAATAACAACTAATTTAAGATTATATCTTGTTGTTAAAACCCTCTTTATAGGAGGGTTTTGTTTTTTATAGTAATTTTTAAATCAAGAAATATGTACTCTACTAGTCCAATGGATTTCTTAGCACTGGGAATAGGATTTTTTCTGTTCTATATGATTTTTATCTGTGGAATTTTTGTGATGTTTGCCTTGTATTACAAGACGATCATTGATGCCATGTCATTGGTTCGTCCTGAGAACAGATTAACAGGAACGGGAAACATCATGTTAAACATCATTCCGTTCTTTAACATCGTTTATGGATTTATTGTTTACCCGAAGATTTGTGATTCCATCAAACAGGAATACAGTGAACTTGGTTTGCAACCGGACGGCGATTTTGGAAAAGGATTAGCCGTTACATTACAAGCACTTTCTCTTACAATGATGATTCCTTTTATCAATTTCCTCACAGGAATAGGAAGCCTTGTAATTTGGATCATTTTGTGGGTAAAACTGAATGGATATAAAACGGAGCTTCAAAAACACAACGGAGCAAGTTTTAACGAGAAACCAACATTTTCTGCATCGACAGATTTGTTGGATTGATACTCTTCCTTCACGGAAACTAAAAAGGCTGCCCATCGGACAGCCTTTCTTGTTTTAAGTTAATTTTCACAATGCTTTTAAAACAGCATCGTAGTCGGGTTCATTGACAATATCATCGACTAATTCCGTATAGACAACTTCTCCTTTTTCGTTTAATGCAACAATTGATCTTGCAAGCAATCCTTTTAACGGACCGTCAACCATCTGTACTTCGTAATTGCTTCCGAATACACCTCCGTCGAAATCAGAAAGTGTTTCAACGTTGGAAATCCCTTCTGCACCGCAAAAACGCCCGTTGGCAAACGGAAGATCTTTTGAAACGCACAAAACAATGGTATTTTCAAGATCTGATGCTTTCTGGTTAAATGTACGAACAGATGTTGCACAAACACCCGTATCAATGCTCGGGAAAATATTCAACACCACTTTCTTCCCGGCATAATCGCTCAATGAAGCACGGGATAAATCATTTTTTACTAATGTAAAGTCAGGAGCTTGTTGTCCTACTTTCGGTAAACTTCCGTTTGTATGAATTGGATTTCCTTTAAATTTTAATTCTGACATGACTATACTTATTTTTATAAATTCCTTTTCTCAAAGTTACGACTTTCT
>DHNG01000018.1:30522-50437 GCA_002409405.1 Flavobacteriales bacterium UBA5422
AGTTACGACTTTCTGATCTTCAGAAGTAAAATTTATGCTTTTTTATCGCGGATTATTTACCGGAATTCCATGGTCACGATCAATCGCACATTTTCAGTCTGGCCTGGTACGGGAATGTAAATTGTTTTTACCGTGTGACCGATGAATCCATCCGTGTTGAGCTCCAGTTTTACGGTTGTCTTTTCCTTGGGTTGTAATACCGTTTTCCCAACGGAAACAGTCGTATAACTATTCGGTGTTTTTTCCGGCTGCAACTCAACCGGTTTCTCAGAAGTATTGGTTAACTCGTATTCTGCTGTTATTTTTTCTCCCGATTTGAGTACGCCGGCATTGAAAACAGGTTTTGCAACGGTGATCGGGAATACTTCCTGTTTGTCAATATAGGAAACACTTTGAATTTCTATTTTCCGTTCCGCAGCTGCTGCCCTTGAATAAACAGAGTTTTTCGTGTCATTCGGGTTGTCACTGATCAATTGATTGGCATTGTACTCTCCAAACGGAATGTATTCAAAAATAACTCGTCCGTTGTTGGGTGCTGTACCGTTGATATATGGAATGAAAACACCACCATCGTATTCCCGCAGGTGATTGATGAGTGATGAAATTCTGCGCTTGGTGAGGTTCACATTGTAATCTGTTTTCGCAAGTGGTGAAGCAAATCCCCGGACAGCAATTTTTATACGTGCTCCTTTTTGTAACTCTTCCAGTAATAAATCCCGGAACAGAAACAAATCCTTCACTCCCTGGTCGACATGCTCGGTAAAGAAATTCTCAATATCTTCTTTTGCATCCTCTGCCTTATCAGGTGCCAGACCAACCGCATATTCCTTTTGATAACGCGGAAGCATTTCCGTGTATTCATTATACGTAGTCATATAGTTCAACGGAGTAATGGTATCCCACGATTTCGGGTTGGGTACATCATTGTGGAAGTACAGGGTAACCGGCAATCGCTTATTGAGTTCTTCCAACGTTTCTCTCGGTGTGGGAGGAGGAGTTTTTTCCAGTGGATAAATCGCAAAAATATCACTGCAACAGGTTATATTCTTGCTGTATAATACGCCAATCCGATTACTGGTAACATAACTTGTGTCAGTTTGACGGAAGTAATACAAATCATTTGCAGGGCTATTGACCGGTTGTCCGGCATTTTGCGGTTCCTGGAACTGACCACCTTTGTATTCTGAAAAGAACACATCATATCCACCGAATCCCTCGTTCCACGAACTGGAAAAATACAACCGTTGTTGTGAATCATCCCAGAACGGAGTCACTTCATTGTCAATGGAATTCAATGATTTGATGGATCGGACTTTTCCAAACTGATTGCCGTTGGTAATTGTTGTATAAAACAGATCCAATCCTCCTTTGGTTTCTTTTTCCTGGTCGGAGCAAAAGAACAATACTTCCTGTCCGTCGAGCTTACCGATAGCAGGCATGGTTGTATTGGCACCGGGAACATTGATAATTTCACCCAGCGTATCAATCAATCCCCATTTTCCATTGTGGTATTTTGCTACCAGTAGTTTACATTGGTAACTTACTCCGTTGACATCTTCGCAGGAACTGAAATATAACCGTTTTCCGTCCAGTGACAATGCTCCGTTGCCCGAATTGCGATTTTCATTGTAAAAAACATCCCATCTTTCCGAAGGAAGGTACCTTCCATCATCTATTTTCGACCGGAAAATGTTGGTGGTATAATGTTTTTCATAGACTTCTTCCTGTTCACTGATGGAGTCGGCACGCAGGGAAGAAAATACCAGTTGCCCGTCTACGAACCCATGACCGAATTCCGAATTTTTGGTATTGACGGTCTCGGGTAAACGGATTAAATCCCCCTTTTCATAGATATCCGACATGGATTTTGCCCACAGCGTAGACTCCAACTCCTGTTTGGACTTCAGGTAGAGGTAGCTTTTTTTGTCCTTACTGTATTTCTTTTTTGCCCGTTTAAATGTCTCAATGGCAGCATCGTACTTCCCGTTTTGTTTTTGCATCAATCCCAATTGAAGTAAGCTGTACGGATACATTGCTCCCAATTCGCGGTCGTATACCTTTGCATAGTAATATTCTGCTTTCCGGTAATCTTTGTAAGCACGATGTGCTTCTGCAACTTTCCACAGAATATCAATGGTTGTCGAATCGATTTCCATTGCTTTGGAATAATACTCCAATGCATAGAAGTAATCCCCTTTCTGGTATTGTTCATCCGCGAATTTGAGGTACTTTGTCAGCATATTCTGTCCGATAGACACTGATACGGACCAACCAAAGAAGAAGAGTATCAAATATAATCTGGACATATTCGGTGTGCGATTTTTTTAGGTTTAAAGCGAACTAAAATGTAACGAACGGCGATTTCAAATCCTCCGCGTGCGCGGCTGGCTTTTGTCAGTGTTGAAAAATTCATATCGTAACTCAACCCGACAAACCATTGCTGATAATCCATTCCTACCGTCAGGTATGCGGCATCAATGGTTCTGTACCAGACTCCTGCGTATACGGCCCTGTATTTAGATAAACGGTTGATCAGGGTGTATTTCACGGAAGAACCGAAGATGATTTCACGGTATTTTCCTTGTAAGCTCACCTGGATACTTGGGATGATGTCCCAGTCAAACCCCAGGGGATAAGATAATCGGGCTGAAATGTTCGTGCGCATATCACGTGGAATTTTTTGCCCGAAGAACCCCTGATCCGGTCGATTGATGTTGAATAAAGCAACGCCTGCCTCCAGTGTTTTTCGTTTTCCGATCAGGTATTGATAAGTGATTCCGGCTCCGGCACTGAAATTCGTTCGTTTGTCGTTGGAATATAACTCATTGTTGGATAATCCACCATCGTAATACTGCCCGTTGTACTGATTTCCGAATTTGAATGCATCCCAGTTGACTTGTCGGTGGTTCATCCCGATATTGATCCCGGGGCGGATGGTATGCGTGGAATCCTTGGTGAGTTTCAATAAATAAGAAACGTTTGCCTGTAATTCGATGGTTCGCAACCGGCCGTCTCCTGTTACATCGTGAAAAAATAACCCACCGATCCCCAATGCCCGGTAGTTATACAATTTTCCATCTGCCGATAGTGACAATGTCTGGTAAGGAACCGATACAGCTCTCCATTGATCCCGGAAATTCCCTACAAAACGTACATCTCCGTTAAAATTTCCGGCATTCCCCGGATTTTGAAAAACAGGATTGTCGTTGAATTGTGACCAATGGATGTCCTGTGCTCGTCCAATGAAAGCAAGTAGCAAAAATGCCAGAAAAGCACAGAAATGTTTCATACTATGTAATAGTTTGATGAAAGTACGAAATATTTGTTTAGTCAGGTGAAATTTTCTTAAAACTTTCCCCGCAGGTTGTAAAATAATAAAGGAATGTCTACCTTTGGGAAGCTATATAAATAATACGTTTAATCATTTAAAATTAAGAAAATATGTCATTTGAATTGCCACAATTGCCATACGCATATGATGCGTTAGAGCCACATTTTGATGCGAGAACGATGGAAATCCATCACACAAAACACCATCAGGCGTATACAACCAATCTGAACGCTGCGATTGCAGGAACAGAACTGGAAGGAAAGAAGATTGAAGAGATCCTGAAAGCAAGTGCTGACAAGCCGGCTGTCAGAAATAACGGAGGAGGTTTTTACAACCACAATTTGTTCTGGACGGTTTTGTCTCCGAACGGAGGAGGTCAGCCGACAGGTGAATTGGGAGCTGCAATCGAAAGTACATTCGGGTCATATGATGCGTTCAAAGAAGAATTCTCAAAAGCAGCAGCTACCCGTTTTGGTTCAGGATGGGCATGGTTGTCTGTTGATGGAGGGAAACTGGTAATTTCTTCCAGCCCGAATCAGGATAATCCATTGATCGAAGGTTCTTCAGCGACACCTATTTTGGGATTGGATGTATGGGAACATGCATACTACCTGAATTACCAAAATCGTCGTCCGGATTACATTTCTGCATTCTTCAACATCATTAACTGGGATGAGGTTGCAAAACGCTATGCAGCAGCGAAGTAATTCGTAAGTCATTAAAACATAAAAACCCCTGCTTCTCGTAATGAAAAGCAGGGTTTTTTGTAGGTTTACTGTAATCTATTTAGCCATCCAGATTGGCCCGTTTTTGGACTCAAACTTGGAGATATTGCCTTGTTTGTATAACAATTCCAGTTCCTTTTCTCCTGTTTCTATTGACTTGTCTGCTAATTCTGCATATTCCCGTGTGGTCAGCGTGGAATAACTTGCGAATAAACTTTGCCAGTCCTTTTTGTATACAACTTTTGCTGCTGCAGGATAGATTTTTTTCAGACTTGTTTCGAAATTGACATACGGACGGAAACCATAGACAAATTCAGATTGACCGGAACCGTCTGTGATGAAAATCGAAGGAAATCCCCTTACACCCAATTGGCGCGCATAATCCAGGTCTTCCTGAAACAAGTCTTTTGCCTTTCCTTCGAAATCTTTTTTCAATTGCTCAGTATCCAGACCTGTCTTTTTCGCTGCTTGTTCAACGTATTCCCATTTGGTAATGTTTTTCTTTTTAAGAAACAGCAGTTCACGTAATTCACGCAAGAATGCAATGGCTTTTTGCTTGTCCTGCAGTTGCGCCGCTTTAAAAGCAATGGAAGGAGGGTAGGAGGAAGGAAGCGGATCTTCCAGCCATACATCTCCGTCAATCGGCATATTGTAATAGGCACTTACCTCGTCCCAGTGATGTGCTACGTCAGACGGCTTGCTGATCCCTCCACTGTTGTAACTCCAGTCGGGCAACAAACCTCCCATCCGGTAGTCAATTTCAATGTCATTGCCGTATTCCAGTTTCAATCTTCTCAATTGCGGTTCAATACCCCAGCAGGAAGAACAAATCGGATCCGTGTAATAAATAATTTTTACTGGCTTGCTGTCTGTTTTTACCTGTTGTGTTTGAGCAGCACCGGCTACTCCTGGCATTTCACACGCTCCTGCCTCGGGATCACAGATCAGTGGGTTGTTTTTTGTTTCCATTTGTTTTTCTTTTTGTGCCTGGCAACCAATTGCGCCAGACAAAATGAATACTGTAAATATGATTTTTATTGATCTCATGTATTTCGTACATTTGTACAAATGTCGGAATGCTCCGTTTAACATGCAATAAGTCAAAAAAAGATGACTACTAAAAAAATGGAAGAAAATACGGAAACCTGCCCGGTACAGGGGTTATTAAAATTGCTGTCCGGAAAATGGAAGCCGGAAATTTTTCGATTAGCGGTGAATGCACCGCTTCGCTTTAATACGTTGTTGAAGCAACTGGAAGGAGCGAATAAACAATCACTGGCAACGGCATTAAAAGAACTGGAAGAGTCCGGATTACTGGATAAAAGTGTGATCCGGGAAAAACCATTGCACATTGAATACAACCTCACGGAAAAAGGAAAATCACTGATTCCCGTTTTCGAACAACTGGAAGGTCTGGTGTAGGCTGAATTGCTAAAGGATAAAATCCCAACAAGAAAACACGACAAATTTTCCGTTTTCACAGTATGGCATAATCATTGAAAATGTAGGAGGACATATAAACAAAGACACAAATAGAGTAGAGCAATTCGTTTTACTGACAATTTGTCCATACGATATAAAAATAATATGAACGACTTTTTTGATAAAGCCCTGATACAATTAACAGATGCGATTGAAACAGATGCAGAATTCATTCCATTGATCACGGCAGAGGAGGAGGAAACAATGAACAATGCGTCCTATCCTGAAATTTTACCCATTTTACCACTCCGAAATAATGTCTTATTTCCGGGTGTTGTTATTCCCATTACGGTTGGAAGAGACAAGAGCATCAAATTGATCCAGGAAGCAAACAAGGGAAATAAAATCATTGGTGTTGTTTCTCAAAAAGACCAGGAGGAAGAATCACCGGAATTCAACGATCTGAATACAATCGGTACAGTTGCACAAATTGTGCGTTTACTGAAAATGCCGGACGGAAGTTCTACAGTTATCATCCAAGGGAAACGTCGCTTTGAATTGGTTGAACCGACGCAGAGCGAGCCGTACATCAAGGCAAAGGTAAACTACCTGACAGAAACAAAAGTGGATTTCAAGACAAAGGAAATGGAGGTCATGATTACTTCCATTAAAGAATTGTCCCTGCAAATTATTCAGGAAAGCCCGAATATTCCTTCGGAGGCTTCTTTTGCCATTAAAAACATTGACTCCCCATCCTTTCTGATCAATTTCATATGTTCAAATATGAATGCAGACGTTCCTAAAAAGCAAGGAATGTTGAATGAACTGGATACCAAAAAGCGAATTATGCTGGTATTGGAACATTTGAATCTGGAAGTACAAATGCTGCAAATGCGCAATGAAATCCAGTCAAAAGTTCGTAAGGATATGGATCGCCAGCAACGGGAGTATTTCCTGCATCAGCAGATCCGCACCATTCAGGATGAACTTGGAGGGAGTCCACACGAGATAGATATTGCGGAATTACAGGACCGATCCCGGAAAAAGAAGTGGGACGATAAAACGGAAAAACTGTTTTTCAAAGAACTGGATAAACTGAAACGCATGAACCCGCAAGGGGCTGAATACACAGTACAGTTGAATTACCTGGACTTGTTGCTGGATCTTCCGTGGGGTGTTTATACGAAAGATGTTCACGATCTGAAACGGGCGAAAACAATCCTGGAGCGCGATCATTATGGATTGGCGAAGGTGAAAGAACGCATCCTGGAATACCTTTCCGTTCTTAAACTCAAAGGAAACATGAAGGCACCGATCTTGTGTTTTTACGGACCTCCGGGAGTTGGGAAAACATCATTGGGAAAATCAATTGCTGAGGCGATGGGACGAAAATATGTGCGCATGTCGCTGGGTGGTGTTCACGATGAATCTGAAATCAGAGGACACCGGAAGACATACATCGGAGCAATGCCGGGAAGAATTGTCCAGAACCTGAAAAAAGCAGAAACAGCTAATCCTGTATTTGTGCTGGATGAAGTGGATAAGCTGGGGCGAAGCAATCACGGAGATCCTTCTTCAGCACTACTGGAGGTATTGGATCCGGAACAAAACAGTTCGTTTTACGATAATTACGTTGAAACAGAATTCGATTTATCAAAAGTTATGTTCATTGCGACGGCAAATAACCTGTCAGAAATTCAGGGACCGTTGCGTGATCGGATGGAATTAATCGAAGTGAACGGTTATACCATCGAGGAAAAGATCGAAATTGCAAAACGTCACTTGTTTCCGAAACAGATCGCAGAACATGGGATTACAAAAAAAGACATTTCCATAGATAAAAAAGCACTGGAGAAGCTGGTAGAAGAATATACCAATGAATCAGGTGTCCGCGGGTTGGATAAAATGGTTGCCAAACTGGTGCGTAACCGTGCTCGTCAGATCGCGATGGAAGAAGAATACAACGTAAAGATCTCGGAAACGGACCTGAAACAGATACTGGGCCCTGGTCGCGCAAAAACAAAATATGGAAACAACGATGTTGCCGGTGTGGTGACAGGATTGGCCTGGACAAGTGTCGGAGGAGATATTCTTTTCATTGAATCTTCCATTACGCAAGGGAAAGGGAAACTAACCCTGACAGGTAACCTGGGTGATGTAATGAAAGAATCGGCAGTGATCGCCCTGGAATTTTTGAAGGCGCATAGTCATTGGCTGGATTTGCAGCAAGATGTATTTGATAATTCCAATGTTCACATTCACGTACCGGAAGGAGCAACACCAAAGGATGGTCCGAGTGCCGGAATTACAATGCTGACGGCATTGGCTTCTTCATTTACACAACGAAAAGTGAAGAAAAATATCGCGATGACAGGAGAAATCACATTGCGTGGAGAAGTATTACCTGTGGGTGGGATCAAAGAGAAAATCCTGGCTGCAAAACGTGCGAAAATCAAGGAAATCATTCTGTGTGAGAAGAACCGTCAGGATATTGAAGAAATTGAAGAAGAATACCTGAAAGGACTGACGTTCCATTTTGTAACCGAAATGAAAGAAGTGTTGGATCTTGCATTGACGAAAGAGAAAGCAATAAAGATATAAATTTGATTAAAAAAGGACGTAAATGAGCAAATTCAGAACCATTTGGACCACCGAAGATCGCTATGTGGAAGTAATTGATCAGAAAATTCTGCCGCATGAGTTGGTCACCCGAAAATTGTTGACGTACAAAGATGCGGAAACAGCAATCAAAGATATGACGGTAAGAGGAGCACCATTGATCGGAGCAACTGCGGCATATGGGATTTATTTAGCGGTGCGGGAATTGGTGGAAAAACAACTGGACGGCTCATTTTTAGATGCCGCTTTTTCAGACTTGCGGGCTTCCCGTCCGACAGCGGTAAATTTGTTCTGGGCATTGGATAAAATGCGTGATGCGTTAGACAATTCCGAAGGTGATTTTTTGCAAATAGCATGGGATACAGCGAACCAGATTGTTGAAGATGATGTGGAAACATGCCGTATGATTGGTGTGCACGGATTACCGTTCATCGAAGAAATCGCTAAACGCAAAAAGGGGGATGTGGTCAATATCCTGACGCATTGCAATGCGGGAATGCTTGGATGCATCGAATGGGGAACGATTACTTCACCGATTTATCAGGCAATTGAAAAAGGAATAAAAGTACATGTTTGGGTAGACGAGACACGTCCGCGTAACCAGGGAAGTAACCTCACATGTTACGAATTAACCCGTCACAATGTTCCACACACATTGATCGTTGATAATGCAGGGGGGCATTTGATGCAGCATGGTTTTGTGGACATGGTGATTGTCGGAACAGACCGAACGACCCGAAATGGAGACGTTGCCAATAAAATAGGAACGTATTTGAAAGCATTGGCAGCAAACGACAACAACATTCCATTTTATGTAGCACTTCCATCCACAACGTTGGATATGACCATTGAAAACGGATTCGACATTCCGATTGAAGAACGCAATCAGGATGAGGTGCGCTATATGATTGGGAAACAATCCAATGGAGAAATCGGTTCTGTATTGATCTGCCCGGAGACGACACAGGCCAGCAACTATGGATTTGATGTGACTCCTGCACGACTGGTGACCAAGATCATTACCGACCGTGGGGTATGTAATGCTTCTGAAGAAGGGTTGCTGGAATTGTTCCCGGAGTATAAATAAGCAGTTAGTAAACAGAACTTTTATTGAATTCCATCAGTAATTTGTCCTGTTTTTTCAATATATTTACCCTGAAATATAATTCAATGGTAATTATTTTATGAAACATATAATAGTTTTTGTGCTTGTAGGAATATTCTCTTTTTCCACGCAGGCACAGAGAGATAATCAATTAAAACAACAAAAAATGAAAATAGAAGTTTGGAGCGACATTATGTGTCCGTTTTGCTACATAGGAAAACGCAATTATGAAGCGGCTCTTGCACAATTTAAGGATGCAGAGCACATTGAACTGGTTTGGAAAAGCTTTCAACTGGATCCGACAGTTCCGCAGGGAAAGATCGAACAGAGTACATACGAATACCTGGCAGCTCGAAAAGGATGGAGTATGGAGCAATGCAGGGAAATTCATGCATCGGTAACACAGACGGCTAAAGCTGCAGGTCTGACGTATGATTTTGACAATGCGAAGGTATCTAATTCATTCAACGCACACCGGATTATTCAACTGGCGAAGACAAAAGGATGGGGAGACCAGGCAGAGGAACAATTTTTTAAGGCGTATTTTACGGATGGAAAAGACCTGAACGATAAAAAAGACTTGTTAGAAATTGCAACGTTAATTGGTTTGACAGAAGCGGAGGTAGAAACGGCATTAACAGATCAAACTTACGAAGATGCTGTGAAAGCGGATATCCGTGAAGCAGGACAATTAGGAATTCAGGGAGTTCCTTTCTTTGTAATGAACCGTAAGTATGCTGTTTCGGGTGCCCAGGCGCCGGACGTGTTTTTACAGACAATTGAAAAAGCATTTGAAGAGTGGAGAAAAGACAATCCGGGAAGCCCGTTCCAGGTGATCGAAGGAAAGGTGTGTACTCCGGACGGAACATGTAATTAATTAAAAACAAAACAAAAAAACCGCATCAGCTGATGTGGTTTTTTTGTTTTAATGGCTTACTTGGTTGTTTTGCTTCCGAGTTCTTTTCCTAATTTCTCGTATTCAATATCATTCGGTTCCCACAACTCAATCTTGTTGCCTTCAACATCCAGAATGTGAACGAACTTTCCATAATCATACGTTTCAATCTTATCCAATACCGTTACACCGCTGTTTTCTAATTCTTTTACGAGCGCCTCCAGGTCAGCAACCCGGTAATTGATCATGAATTCCTTTTCAGAAGGTTCAAAATACTTTGTATTTTCATTGAACGGACTCCATTGAGTATGCCCTTTTTTGGAAGGATCTGCTCCCTGGTGCCATTCAAATACAGCTCCATACGGATTGGTGTTCAATCCCAGATTTTGTGCATACCACTCCCTTACTTTTTCGGGATCTTTACATTTAAAAAAGATACCGCCGATACCTGTTACTTTTTTCATATTACTTGTTTCGTTGAGATGTTCGTTTGTTAGTACTGACTTAAATGCAAAACCTGAAAAGAAGGATGTTGCAATTGCGATCGTGAATACAGCCGTTTTCATACAGACCAAAGATTAAGGTTATTACTGACTCCCGGATTGTCCGATGATCCGCGATACAGACAAATATAGAATAAATTCAACAGGGTAATATTTACAGGATGATAAAATTGCTCACCGATGATTTTTGCTTGATTGAACCCACATGGATTGGTTCATCATAATGCTATTTTCACAACACAATTACATCTTTCCCGCCACTACAAAGGCCTTTTTAGAGACGAACTCACTTCCGCCATTGATATTAAAGGCTTCCATTAAAAGTACATACGTTCCGATCGTTGCTTTCTGTCCATCCTCCCGGATTCCGTCCCAAATAATAGTTCCGGTCAATCCCAGTAATTCATTTTGAGAAACGGTCTTGACAATGCGTCCCCTGTCATCATAAATCTGAATGGTAGCAAGCATTCCCGGTGTGTTCATCTGGTAATTGATTTGCAGTACATCTTCAAACCCGTCATTGTCGGGAGAGACGGTTTCACTTGACAAGCTAACCTCTCCGTTATAAAGAGCAGGATAATACTGGGAATTTTTTCCTCCTGGTGTGGCAAAACCGATTGCTTCTGCAGCTGTATGCCAATTGTTAGATGCTTGTGTAGGAAGGTTGGGATCCATGCGTTCCAATGAACGGCCGTCTTTACTGTCCAACAGTTTGAAGTGCCATTTGGAAGAATAAATCAATTGATCCATAATGGCATCAACGGTGTCGATGAATACAAATTTTTCAAACATGACGATCACACTACCGGTATCATTCGACAAGGTTGGAAGGGTCAGTTGGTAGAATTTACCTAAGGTAGTTGCAGGATAATTGTTGATCACAAAATTAGAGTCAGCACCAATGACCACGTAATCATTCGGGTAGATTAAATAGTTGGAAGAAATAAGCTTGTGATCAGTAATGACACCATTATTGAAACGTGCAATTTTCCATCCCTTCAGGTCGATAATCTTGTCAGACTTATTGTACAACTCCACCCAATCACTGCCTCCTGTATACTGATCAAAGAGTACCTCATTGATGACCACATCGCCACTATCAGCTTCAGCAGGAAGTAAAAACTGATCTGTCGGATTGCCAATATTTCCCCAGCAATCCTGTACGCCGTTAATGGTAATTGTATACAATTGGCTAGGGGGAATGACTTCTGCCAATTGAATGGTGAATGAAATAGGATATTCTGTCAGAATGGTTCTTCCGGTTTCTGTTAAGGAAGGAGAAATGCTGACTAATGCAGTACTCAGCGCGGTTGAGTCAACCGGTTTGTTGAATGTGATTTGCACTTGACTCGGAGAACTTACAGCGGTAGCATAAATGAAAGGTGCTTGTGTATCCGGATTGGTGTTGTAAACGGAATTCTGTGAACCGGGTGTTCCTCCGAGAGCAGCTACAGAAGCTTTCCAGTTAGATGCCTGAGAACAGGGCGCGATCGGATTAATGCGTTCGATGGTCCATCCGCCGTCTTTTTTTGCCGGATCCTGGTACCAGTCCAGTGTGTAAGAAATTTTATCTAGCTGCAGATTCGTATTGTCTGTAATCACAATGTCATCAGAAGAGTTGTTGAGGCTGGGAAAGCTTGTCACGCCAACAGATCCTGGAAATTCAGGAACCGATGAAGTCGGGCATAATACAAGGTATTCGCCAGGGAGCAGCCAACCTGTCTGAATCGTCCCGAATGTTGCATTATCACCCAGTTTCCAACCGGAGACATTAAACACTTTATTGCTGACGTTATAAATTTCTACAAATTCTGCCTCTGGCAAACCGACAACAGGAGAAGGATCAGCCATGAATTCGTTGATAAGGACATCTCCCGGAACAGGAATTTCAGCAACCAGGTAAGTAACATTCAATGATTGATTAGCAGATGCATTCCCATTCACGTCTTCAATTCCCGAACTCGTCAAGGTATAGGTATTCCCGTTAATCAATGGATTCGTTAACTGCAAGTGAACCAGCGCAGGATTGACCCCGTCAAGTGTTGCAGTTGAAATGCTGTTGAACGGAATGAGGTCATAATTAGTGATGTCTTCAGCAGTTGCCGGAGTAACGGCTTCGGAAAAAATCACATCCAGTTGTGTATCATTGATAATCTGAAGAGAAATCATCGTCGGAGGATCTGTATCAATGATTTCATCCCCTGCATACACGTTGTCCAGGTAAAAACGGGTAATATTACCCGATGTATAGGTATTCAGATATCCGAAATGTGTCCCTGAAGGAATGGCTGTTTCTGAACCGTTGGCTGCAAGGCTATAGTTTATTCCTCCTGCAAAATCAATAAATAATGACCAGTTTCCGGCATTGTCACGAATTACTTTCACACCTATTTGAAAAGCCGCGGCAATTGTTCCGTCTGCAGATGCACAGATTTGAGTGGTCACACCACCATTTCGCTGCATCAATCGAACAGCATCTGTTGAAAGTGCTTCTCCCAGTTGCAGGTAAATTCCATCCGGATCGGTAGTGAGGTCTGCTGATTGGGATGTCAGGTAAATTCTTCCGAAATTACTGGAAGATCCTGCAAAGTTTTGACGTACCCAACAACTCCATTCTTTTCCGTTAAAATCAGTGAGGGTATGCGGTGTGGATAGATAAGATGTTCCTGCAACAGATGCATTCAACTGTAATTGCTGCGATGTATTGACGATGTAATCTGCAACTGTTCCGTTCCAGGAAGGATTTGAAGTGAAATTTCCATCTGAAAAATCGTCCGATAACTGCGCATGGCCAATGGATGTAAATAAGATGAAAAAAATCACAAAAGCAATCCTCTTTGAGAAGGTATTTAACACAGCGTTATTTTTTACAAAATTCATCCGGGTGTAGTAATCATTATTCTTGCTAAATATAGTAAATTCGCTTGAATTATATAAATCATTAATTTTTGTCGTCATGAGAATCGCAGTCGTTGGTGCAACAGGAATGGTCGGAACAGTAATGCTCCAGGTATTGAGAGAGGAAAATTTTCCCGTTACGGAACTGATTCCGGTTGCTTCTGAGAAATCCGTCGGACAAGTCCTTCACTTTGGAGGAATTGACTGTCCTGTTGTTGGTTTACAAACGGCTGTCGATATGAAACCGGATCTGGCGATTTTCTCTGCAGGAGGAGATACTTCCTTGGAGTGGGCACCAAAATTTGCTGCGGTCGGCACAACAGTGATTGACAATTCTTCTGCCTGGAGAATGGATCCGACTAAAAAACTGGTCGTCCCGGAAGTAAACGGACACGTATTGACAAAAGAAGACAAAATTATTGCCAACCCGAATTGTAGTACCATTCAGCTGGTGCTTGCGTTAGCTCCTTTGCATAAGGAATATGGTGTAAAACGGGTAGTTGTTTCTACCTATCAATCCATTACCGGTACTGGTGTGAAAGCAGTAGAGCAAATGGAGAATGAACGGAATGGGATTGCCGGTGACATGGTGTATCCGTATCCGATTGATAAAAATTGCCTTCCGCATTGCGATGCATTTCTTGAAAACGGATATACCAAAGAAGAAATGAAGTTGACCAATGAAACAAAGAAAATTCTGGATCCGGCGATTAATGTAACGGCAACTGCTGTTCGTGTCCCGGTTGTCGGTGGGCATTCAGAGGCAGTGAATATTCAGTTTGAAAACGATTTTGAGGTAAATACGGTTCGCAAGTTATTGCATGAAACCCCGGGCATTACGTTGAAGGATGATCCGACGACAAATACCTACCCGATGCCAAAGTATGCCGAAGGGAAAAATGATGTGTTTGTAGGTCGAATCCGACGAGATGAGTCACAATCGAATACAGTAAACATGTGGATTGTTGCGGATAATCTTCGAAAAGGAGCAGCAACGAATGCTGTTCAGATTGCTAAATTATTGATTGAAAATAAGTTGGTTTAATTTTCTGGTGAATCCACTAAGTTGCAAAGCGTTTACCATCCATTACTTTTGGATGTCTTTGTGAGCAACCACTCAGGTAACACTTTTCTTTTGTCCGGTTATTACCAATCTCAGAAATTTCAATTAGCAGATTGATTTTATTCAATTGACAGGATGCTTATTAGCTAATACGTCGCTCTACAAAATCTTCGCGTCTTCGCGTCTTGGCGAGCAATAAGTTATGAATTGCTACGGACAATGTTTTAAGAGGAGGAGCAACGAATGCTGTTCAGATTGCTAAATTATTGATTGAAAATAAGTTGGTTTAATTTTCTGGCGACTCCACTAAATGGTAAAGCGTTTACCATTCATTACTTTTGGATGTCTTTGTGAGCAACCACTCAGCAACAATTGTCCTTATTCCCCGGTTCAATATGAATCAATACATTTCCGATTTCGGGAATTTCAGCTTGCAATGTATCTTTCAGGCGATGTGAAATTTCGTGCCCTTCCCGTACGCTGATGTGCTCATCTACAATGGCGTGTAAGTCCACCAGGTAATTCAATCCTGCCTTTCGGATGAAGCATTTTTCTGTCCCCAGTACACCGTCGACAGTCAGTGCAATTTTCCGGATTTCAGCAATTAATTCTTCGTACGTATTTTCATCCATAATCTCTCCTAACGCCGGACGGAAGATCAGGTAACTGTTGTATAGAATAAACCCGGAAGCAAGTAATGCAGCCCAATCGTCGGCCGTTTCATAACCTTTTCCGAAGATCAGAGCGATGGTAATTCCGATAAATGCGGCAACGGAAGTGATCGCGTCACTGCGGTGGTGCCAAGCATCCGCTTTCAATGAAGAACTGTTGATCTGCCTGCTTCTGCGAATGACAATTTGAAAGGAAATTTCTTTCCAGATGATAATCGCTCCCAGAACAATGAGCGTCCATGGTTTGGGCAAATCGTGCGGCGTCTGTATGTTTTTAATGCTTTCGTGTGCGATGATCAACGCCGAAGCCCCCAGGAATGCAACAACAATAAATGTAATCAGCGGTTCAATTCTTCCATGCCCATACGGGTGATTTTCATCGGCAGGCCGGTTGGCGTACTTAATTCCAAACAGTACCAAAACGGAAGAAAACACATCCGTGGTTGACTCAATGGCATCTGCAATAAGTGCATATGAATTACCAAAGAAACCTGCCACCCCTTTAATCACTGCCAGACTTGCATTTCCTGCAATACTGAAGTAAGCGGTGCGAACAGCTGTTTCTTTGTTGGTCATAATGAAGAATATAAACGCACTAAAATAATCTATTTTATGCAACTAAATGAGTTAGTTACATTCTTTGCTAAGAAATCGTACTTAACTTAAAGTGTTGAAGGACAAACATAGTCCGTTTTCGGGATGGACGTATTTTTCAATGCTCCGTACCCTCCCGCGATGTCAATCAGGTTGGTGTAACCATTGCGCATCAACAGTGAAATAGCAATTACACTGCGGTAACCTCCTGCACAATGCACGTGATAGGTTGTGTTTTTATCCAGTTTATTCAATTCATCGTTCATATAGTCCAACGGATAAAAAATGGCATTTTCAACATGTTCAGACTGATATTCTCCTGGTTTTCTCACATCGACAATCGTACATCCCTCTGTTTGAGCTACTTCTTCGGCAGATACAGAAGTAATGGTTGTCAGTTTACCATCCCATGCTGCAACACCTCCTTTTAAGTATCCGACTGTGTGGTCATATCCTACACGTGCCAGGCGTGTTACCGTTTCTTCTTCTTTCCCTTCCGGTGTGATCAATACAATGCGTTGCTTGATGTCCTGAATGATTGCTCCCACCCACATGGCAAACTGGCCGTTCAACCCAATAAATAAAGAACCGGGAATGAATCCGTTGATAAATTCTGCTTGTGAACGAACATCAAGAATCAATGCGCCGTTGGCAATTTCGTCTATGAATGCATCCAGTGACAGCGCTTGTGTTCCCCGGCCGATAACTTCATCGATGGAATCGTAGCCGGTTTTGTTCATTGCTGCATTTTTTGGAAAATACTGAGGCGGAGGCAGAATTCCTGTTGTTACTTCCGTGATAAATTCTTCTTTCGTCATATCCGCACGCAAGGCATAGTTGGTTTTCTTTTGATTTCCGAGCAAATCCTGTGTATCGTTACTCATGCTTTTTCCACAAGCAGATCCTGCACCGTGTCCCGGATAAACAATGATTTCATCGGAAAGCGGCATGATTCTGTTGCGCAGAGAATCGTATAGCATTCCTGCCAGATCTTCCTGTGTCAGATCACTTTTAATGGCCAGATCAGGTCGTCCTACATCTCCCAGAAACAATGTGTCTCCGGTAAAAATAGCCGTTTCTTTCCCATTTTCATCCAATAACAAAAAGCAGGAAGATTCAGGTGTATGTCCTGGTGTATGTAGCAATTTGATCGTCAGATCACCGACTTTAAACTCCTGGTTATCTTCTCCGATCAGACAGTCAAAAGAAGGTTGTGCTGTTGGACCGTATACAATTTCAGCACCTGTTTTTCTTGCCAGGTCTACGTGTCCTGAAACGAAATCTGCATGAAAATGCGTTTCGAAAATGTATTTAATGGTTGAATTGTTTGCTTTTGCCAGTTCAATGTACTGATCCACTTCTCTCAACGGGTCAATAACAATTGCTTCACCTTTGTTTGAGATGAAATAAGCTCCCTGAGCCAGACATTTTGTATATAATTGCTGTACGTTCATGGTGTTGAAATTTGTTCTGTTTGTTATCAATTTGTTCGTGTGGTTTCGCTGACCGTTCACCCGTTTTTAACTGCCAGGTTGATGTTCTCTATGTAATTGAGTAGTTTCTCTCTTCCAAAGCCGGATTCGCTGGACGTGGTAAACACCGGAGGTAATTCTTCCCAGTACTTCATCATTTCTTTCTTATACTTCGCCATATTTTTCTGCAGTGCCGAAGAAGAAAGCTTGTCAATTTTTGTAAAAACCATGGCAAACGGAATTTCTTTTTGACCACACCAGTTCATAAATTCCAGGTCAATTTGCTGCGGTTCCAAACGTGAATCCAACAATACAAATACATTGAGTAACTGTTCTCTTTTTGTCAAATAATCGGAAATGAACTTCTCGAATTTTTCGCGGGCAGATTTTGAAACTTTTGCATATCCGTACCCTGGTAAATCGACAATGTACCATTCCTGATTGATCAGAAAGTGATTGATTAATTGTGTTTTACCTGGTTTTCCGGACGTTTTTGCCAATTTTTTCTGTTCCGTAAGCATATTGATCAAGGAAGATTTTCCTACATTGGAACGACCGATAAATGCGTATTCAGGCAAGCTGCCATCCGGACATTTTTTGTAATCGGTATTTGAAATTGCAAAAACTGCTTCTTTGATTTTCATGGTGCAAAATTACGAAAAAAAGAGGGACACCGGAACAGAAAAAGCACATTGAATTTTTCCCTGTTATTCATTTAAACGACAGATAATTTTCTTATATTCAAGTAAATTAACTATAAACCACCTTTATGAATTTACAGACAATTCAAAATCGGATTATTGAAATTCGGAGCCTTAACATAATGCTGGACTTTGATTTGGCAGCATTGTACGAAGTAGAAAACAGGGTACTGAAACAAGCCGTCCGACGAAACAGGGATCGTTTTCCTGCGGATTTTATGTTTGAACTCACAGAAGAAGAGGTTGATTTACTGGTATCACAAAATGTGATACCATCCAAAAGTTATCTCGGAGGAGCTGTACCTTTTGCATTTACAGAACAGGGAGTCGCTATGTTGTCTAGTGTTTTACGAAGCAAAACAGCAATACATATGAACATTGCTATTATGCGTGCATTTGTATTGATTCGTCAATATACACTATCATACACGGATTTAACCAACCAACTAAAAGCATTGGAAGCAAAATACAATCAACAATTCAGTGATGTTTATGAGGCGATTAACTATTTAATTCAAAAAGATAAACAGCAAACAGAGCAAGGGGAACGGGAACGAATCGGGTTTTAAATTGCTAATTACCGGTTAAATTTTTCATCATCCTTTATACTTTTTCGTACTCGAAGAATAACATACACAACAAAAATTAAAAAACCTGCTGTAACAATCATCGCAGCTGTTGGTGGTACCCCACTAACACTGTCATGTGGGACACTAAATGTCCCTTTTCCGGGATTGAGGGTTGTTTGTGCTAGAAAATGAATCATTGAAGTGAAAGCTTGTCAATTTAGCTGCTTATAAAAGTAATTATTTTAGTACCAGCAGGAACAATATTGCCAAATACATGTACTTTTGGAACGATTTTTATTGTATGAAACGCATTTTCGACATTGTTTGTTCACTTATTATTCTCCTGTTATTCTTTCCGTTCGGCTTGATCATCTCACTCCTGATCCTGTTGGAAAGCAGAGGAGGAATTTTTTACCGCCAGGAACGGATTGGTCGTTATGGGAAACCATTCCGTTTGTTTAAATTTCGCTCCATGCGGAAAAATGCCGACAAACAAGGAAAACTAACCGTTGGGATGCGTGACTCCCGGATTACACGAACAGGTTACTTCATTCGCAAGTTTAAACTGGATGAATTTCCGCAGTTTATTAATGTCATTGCAGGAGATATGAGTATTGTCGGACCCCGACCAGAGGTAAAGGAATATGTGGATTTGTATACAGATGAGCAACGTCTGATTTTGAACGTACGACCGGGAATCACCGATCTGGCGTCACTGGAATACTTCGAAGAAAATGAATTGTTGGGCAAAGCTTCCGATCCTCAAAAAACCTACATTGAAGAAATCATGCCTGCAAAAATTGCGTTGAACAAACGTTACCTGGCAAATCCCACATTGGCTAATGACCTGACCATCATGTGGAAGACATTTGTGCGCATCATCAAACGGTAATCCTTTTTATCATCATCTGCATCTTTTCAAGGTATACGCCTGTTTAACAGCGTTTTATGTTGTTTTCAAAATATACATTGTTGCGTAATTAAATCGCATTTTTCACATAAATACACATTTACTTCACACTTTGGTTATTTTTTTGTTATATTTGTACCGGAGAGCACTTCATCCGCTCTAACGCAATACGCACCGGTCGTACACAACAGCATCGCCTGTATATCCTCCAACTGACTGACCGGATTTTCCAGTTCCAATGCAGCGTTCTCTGGTACAAACGTGTAATCCGATAAACTCACAACACTTATGAAAAAGAAAAACTACTTTAATTTTCAATTGCTTACCGTCAGGAAAAGCAGGGCATTTATTCTCTACCTGTTTATGGCTTCTGTTTCTACACATATCTGTTCCCAGGAGCTCCCCACAGCTTACGTTGTCCGGTTCAATCACACGCT
>DHNG01000021.1:0-245 GCA_002409405.1 Flavobacteriales bacterium UBA5422
TTTACAATCATTATAAATTAGGCGAAAGATTTTACAACTTCGATAATCCTTGTTATATTTGAATGTAATCAAGAAAATCAATATGAATTCAAAAGTTGAAAAGGCATTAAACGCACAAATAGAGAAAGAAGCATTTGCATCACAATTTTACCTGGCAATGGCCTCGTGGGCAGAAAATACAGGATTAAACGGAACTGCTCAATTCATGTACGCGCATTCGGACGAAGAGCGGTTTCACATGCTGA
>DHNG01000021.1:378-9087 GCA_002409405.1 Flavobacteriales bacterium UBA5422
ATGCTGAAACTGGTTAAATTTGTCAATGAACGCGGTGGGAAAGCAGCCATTCCATCCATAGCAAAACCACCGATGGATTTCAAAAATCTGGAAGATATCCTTACCCGTTTACTGGAACATGAAATATCCGTTACGGCAAGCATCAATGATTTGGTAGGTCTCTGCCTGGATGAAAAAGATTATACGACGCATAACTTTATCCAGTGGTATGTTTCCGAGCAGTTGGAAGAAGAGGCATTAGCAAGAAGCATTCTGGATAAAATAAAACTGATCGGAAACGATAAAGGCGGAATGTATCAGTTTGACAAAGACCTGGAAAATTCAGCGATCCAATCTAACAGCGCTGCTAGTAATAATACATCTAAATAAAAGTTGTGTTGATGTTCTGAAAAGATGCTTAAACCGCTTCAATTTCTATCGCTATTAATTTGTTGTTTTTATTGCAACACGGGAATTGTACAGGCTCAAAGTATCTATGAATTTAAGAATTATACCATCAACGAAGGGCTTTCCCAAAGTTCGGCTTTGTGCTTCCTACAAGATGACAACTACGGACTTTGGGTCGGCACCCAGGATGGATTGAACAGGTTTGACGGTAAAACATTTGAAGTATTTACTGCAGAAGACACAAAAGGATTCGGAGGTGGATATATCCATTCAATTATTGCAGATTCGAAAGGAGACCTCTGGATCGGATCCGGAAACGGATTAACCCACAGAAGTAAAAAAACCGACGCATTTACAACGTATAACCCGAACAAGGAAATTTTCAGCATCGAAAAACTGGCAATTGCAGCTGAAAAACAAGTGATTTGGATGGCTACTTCCCGAAAAGGAATCTGGACATTTGATACACAGTCAAAAGTCTTCTCACCGATGACTTCAATCTTTCCTTCCCGGCAGACAAAAAACATATTTATTTCCGGCGAAGGAATTATTTTTGTAGCATCGGAAGACCGGCAACTGGAAGCTTACAATCCCAAAACCGGGCAATTAAAAAAGATCACATTTAATTCTAAAAACGGGTCTGCCGTTGTTGTTAACTCTATTGACCAGGTAACGGAAGGAGAATTGATCATCGGAACAAATCAAGGAGTATTCAAATGTGTTCTTTCTACATTTTACACCTCTCACCTCTTTCCTGCACTCGACAGACAATTCGGATTGCTGAACATTAGCGACCTGCTGAAAACCGAAGATAACCATTGGTATATTACAACGATCAACAAGGGATTATTTACGATTTTTCCGGACGGGACGATCTTCAACTCAACAGAAGATGTATTTCAAAAAAATGCATTGCTCAATAATAGCATTAACACAATTTACGCCGATAAAAATCAAACCATCTGGATCGGTACTTCCAGGGGAATCTCGGGATTCAACCCACTTAACCAGGGATTCCTCGGAATTTCAGTCAGTGCGGATCTCAAACACGGTCTCCCCTCTCCCAGTGTCTGGAGTATTGCAGAAGATGCAACAACCAATGTTTTGTATATCGGTACAGACTCCGGTGTTTCAAAATTTGATCGACGGAAACGAGAATTTACCCATTACAGCCGTCAGAACAATCAAAAGAACACCAGCGAAAATGAAGAAAGTGCCGTATTGGATATTTACCTGGTAACGGATCAGTTTTTGCTTGTTGCCTGTCTGGATGGTATCTATGAATTAAGGATCCACCCAAATGGCAGCTACAAGTACACAGAAATTCCTTTTCTGGACAAGGAGTTATTTGAACAACATAAACGAGCATATAAAATTATCCGCTACAAAAGAAATGCCTATTTCTTTGCGACCAAATCCGGTGCTTTACTGGTTGATTATGACACAAAAAGTGTCCAGGAATTCATCAATAAACCGGAGCAGTATCAACATTCTATCTTACCGGGAATTTGCCGCCTGGCATACAAGGATTCAAAAAACAGAATTTTCTTTGCTACTTCTTCGGGAGGATTGTCGGTTTTGAATGACGCGGATCCAAATAACCTGTTCATTCAACCATATGCAGGTAACGGCCAGTTGAGCACCAATCTGAATTCGTATTTCACCAGTATGACAGAAGTCGGTCCGGGAGAATACTACCTCGGAACTGGTGGTGATGGTGTCGTATACTGGAACGAAAAGCGCAACAGAGCGCAAATATTTGGTAAAAAGAACGGACTCCCGAATAATGTCGTGTACGCTTCAGTGTTGGACAACCAGAACAACATCTGGCTGAGTACGAACAAAGGATTATCGCGTTTTGACCTCAAGACAAAAGAAACATTTAATTTTTCTGAAATTCACGGGTTACTCAGCAACGAGTTCAATATGGGGGCAGGAATGCATTCCCGATCCGGCAGGCTGTACTTCGGCGGAATCTCCGGACTGGTTTTTTTCGATCCGGAGTCATTGACCAAGTTTAATTTCAATGTAGAAATCATCCTTACAAAATTCAAACTGGATAATCAATGGTTGACACCGGAAGATGATCATTCCCCGCTTAAACAATCCATTTCTCAAACGGACGAATTGATTTTGAACTACCGACAACGTAGTTTTACAATTCGTTTTCAAACCGACAACCTTTCCAATACAGAGCTCATTAACTACAAATACCACCTGGTTGGAAGTGATGACAAAGAAATTGAGATCGGAAACTCCAATGAATTGCGTTTCAACTCTTTATCACCGGGTAATTACACTTTAAAATTATATGCCCGTGTTGGTTACGGAAAATGGATTTCACAACCTAAAATTCTGCACATTGTTATCAATCCTCCTTTCTGGAATACCTGGTGGTTCTGGATTTCTATCGCCTGCGTTACACTCATTATCATTCGGTTTTCGATACGGAAGCGCATCGAACACGAACGACGGGAACAGGTACGTTTGGAAATGAAGATTGCGGAGCGAACGGCAGAAATCCGGGCACAGAATATTAAGATTGAAAAACAAAAAGAGATTCTCGAAAAGCAAAGTAAGCAGCTGGAATTAGAAAAAGAAAAATCAGAACGGTTATTGCGGAACGTTATTCCGGATAGTATGGCCGATGAATTACTTGAAAAAGGAGAAGCGAGCGCACGCGCCTTTAAAGTTGTTTCCGTTATGTTTACTGACTTTGTCGGCTTTACCAAAATTGCGGACACGATGAATCCGACAGAGCTCGTTAAAAAACTGGATGTGTTCTTCCGTAAATTTGATGAAGTAATTTTCAATAATAACCTGGAGCGGATCAAAACAATCGGAGACGCTTACATGGCTGCCGGTGGAGTTCCGGTACGAAATAACACCAACCCCATTGATACCGTACTTGCCGGATTACAAATTCAGCACTACATCAAAAGTCTGCAACAAGAAGCAATCGACGGAGGCGAAAACATCTGGCGACTCCGACTTGGCATCAATACAGGAGAAGTAACTGCCGGAATTATCGGCACAAAACGTCTTGCCTATGACGTATGGGGATCAACCGTCAACTATGCCCAACGGATGGAAATGTTGGGTGAACCTGACAAAGTAACCATTACGTTCAATACCTATTTGCACATTGAACCGTATTTCGAATGCACGTATAAAGGTCAGGTTTCGGCAAAAGGAGAAGGGAAAATACAAATGTACCAGGTCGAACGAATCAAGCCGGAATTATCGATTGACGGGCAGGGGATTTATCCGAATGAACGGTTCCACAAAATTGTCAACCTGCATCATTACAGCTCTATTAACTACTACAAAGCAGAGCGTTTTATTCTGAAAAAACTGGAAAAAGAATTGTCGGAGAAACTGCATTATCATAGTATTGAACACACCAAAGATGTTGTTTCAGCAGTAGAACGACTTGCCTTGAGTGAAAACGTAACAGATGAAGGCTTATTTTTATTAAAAACAGCAGCCAGTTATCACGATGCCGGATTCGTGGAACAATACGAAAAAAATGAACCGGTCGGAGCACGCATGGCAGGGGAAATCTTGCCGAAATACGGCTACACACCGGAGCACATCAACTACATCGAAGAACTGATCTTTGTGACGTCGGTTCCGCATCAACCTAAGAATTTATTGGAAGAAATTATCTGTGATGCAGACCTGGACTACCTCGGCCGGGATGATTTTCATGAGATTGCAGATCGCTTGCGGAAAGAACTCCGGGAGCATGGAAAAATAAATTCTGACCGGAAATGGGATGAAATACAAGTTGCATTCCTGACACAACACCAGTACTTTACCAAAACAGCCATTCAGACAAGAGATCCAAAAAAAGCAGAAAATCTCAGAGAGATTAAAGAAAGACTACTCCGCGATGAGTATAAAGATTAATCCTGTCTGATCGATAATTATACAGACATCTTACTTCTATCGGCATCCGCGTTCCAATATTTAATATCTTTCTTATCTTTGGCATCAAATAAGTGTGTAGAAAAAACAAAGCACGTCAAATGGTAGTTCCCGGCAGATAAAACCCCAATTGCTATAACGCAATTACACCGGGAATGAATTGAAAGCTAAATTATATGGAAAATATTAAATTCATCATCAACCGATCAGAAATAACGGCAGGAACACGTGGTGCATCTCTAGGACCTGACGCATTAAAAGTTGTCGCCTGGAAACAAGGAAGTACACTATTTGGAAAATACCCGATCGAAGATATAAAAGACGCCAATCATTACCTGAACAGACCAATCATTCACCAGTATGCCAAACGCATTGAAGGACTTACCTTTATTTATGATCAGGTTGCCCAGGCAATAAAATATTCACTTTCTCACAGCCAGTTTCCGGTTGTTCTGTCAGGTGACCACGGGTCAGCAGGAGGAACAATTGCAGGAATCAAAGCAATGTATCCGGAAAAACGGTTGGGTGTTATCTGGGTAGATGCGCACGGAGACTTGCATACGCCCTATACAACTCCGTCAGGGAACATGCATGGAATGCCGCTTTCCACTGCTTTGGGAGAAGACAATTTAGAAGTACAACGAAATACCATCCCTGAGGAAACCAAATCCTTGTGGGAAAAATTAAAGAACACAGGTTTCCCGGGAGCAAAAGTACGTCCGGAAGACTTGATCTTTGTCGGTGTACGGGATGTGGAACCAGAAGAAATCGCGTTGATGGAACGATTGAACATCCGCAATTTCCAGGTGGATGAAGTCAGGCGCAAGGGTGCGGGAGTTGTCGCAACCGAGATCAGTAAATTATTGGAAAGCTGTGACCTGATCTATGTTTCATTTGATGTTGATTCGATGGATCCGGATGAAACCAGTCATGGGACGGGAACTCCGGTACCAAACGGATTATCAGTTGCCGAGACAAAAGAATTGTTGAAATCATTGGTTAGCACTCCAAAACTGGCTTGTTTCGAATTGGTGGAAATCAACCCGTGCCTGGATGAAAAAATAAATAAAATGGCAGAAACTGCCTTTGAAGTATTAGAAGAAGTAATCGCAGTAATTGCAACAAAATAAAAGAGCATAAATTAATGGAACATCTCATTAAATCGAAGATTTTAGAAAATTCCGAAGCATTATTCGGTACAACAGTTGACGAACAGTTCATTCAATTTCAAAAAACAAGAAAAGATGTGCAAGGAGATTTGACACTGGTCATTTTCCCGTTTGTAAAATTGTTGCGCTGTAATCCGGCTGATGCAGGGACAAAAATCGGAGAATTCCTGATCAAGGAGATTCCATCCATTGGTTCATATGAGGTTGTCAACGGATTTCTGAACCTGGTCATCGCCGATAATTTCTGGCTGGATCAATTAAAAGAGATGCATACCAACCCGGATTTCGGACTGGAAGCACCCGGATCCAAGTCAACCATTATGGTGGAATATTCTTCTCCGAATACGAATAAACCGCTTCACTTAGGACATTTAAGAAATAATTTCCTGGGATATTCTGTTGCTGAAATCCTAAAAGCAAACGGACATACTGTTGTAAAAACACAAATCATCAACGACCGTGGAATCCATATCTGCAAGAGTATGCTCGCGTGGGAAAAATTCTCCCCCCTAAACGAAAAAGGAGAACGTGAAACACCTCAGAATACAGGACTGAAAGGCGATAAATTAGTAGGGAAATACTACGTCGAATTTGACAAACGTTTCAATGCAGAAGCAAAAACGATCATCGCGGAATGGGAAAACGGGGCATTTGAGGATTATTCTACTGCTGTTAAAGATGAATTTATCCGCCTGACAGAAGCAAAAGCAGGAAAAGATGAAAAAGCAGTCAAGGGAATTGACGATAAAATAAAAGACCTGGCAAAAAACCAAACGACATTGTTGCGTGAAGCAAAAGATATGCTCGTAAAATGGGAAGCACGGGATCCACAGGTCTATTTATTGTGGACAACCATGAACAGCTGGGTATACGAAGGATTTGGTGTTACCTATACGGAAATGGGAGTCGATTTTGATAAATTATATTACGAATCCGACACCTTCCTGTTGGGGAAAGACATTGTTATCGAAGGGTTGAATAAAGGGGTTTTCTTCAAAAAAGAGGATGGTTCCGTGTGGATTGATCTGACAGCGGACGGACTGGATGAAAAACTGGTACTCCGTTCAGATGGTACTGCTGTGTATATGACACAAGACATGGGAACAGCCGTAGACCGTTTCAACGATTACCCGAACTTATCCGGAATTGTGTATACCGTTGGGAATGAACAGGATTACCACTTCAAAGTTTTGTTCCTGATTTTGGAAAAATTGGGGTACTCATGGGCACGTAACTGTTTCCACCTTTCTTATGGAATGGTTGATCTCCCGGAAGGAAAAATGAAATCACGGGAAGGAACGGTAGTAGATGCAGATGATCTGATGGCGGAAGTTATTGAAAGTGCGACAGAAATGACAAAGGAGCGCGGACACATTGAAGGACTTTCTTCTGAAGAATTAGGGAAGTTGTGTAAAATGATCGGATTGGGCGGACTCAAATACTTCCTGCTGAAAGTAGACCCGAGAAAACGAATGAAATTTAATCCGGCAGAATCGGTCGAACTCAATGGAAATACAGCTCCGTTTATTCAATATACACACGCACGAATTCAATCGTTGCTGGCAAAAGCGGGTATTGAATTAGTTGACGTCAATCCTTCCGGAATGAACGAACTTGAAAAGGAAATCATCAAGCAATTGACCGAATTTCCATTGATCATACAGGAAGCGGGAAGAGATTATTCTCCTGCTGTAATTGCGAATTACACATATGAACTGGTAAAAACATACAACCAATTCTATCAATCGGTATACATTCTGAACGAGCCGGACGAAAGCTTAAAATCATTTCGACTGGCATTGAGCAGCAATGTAGCAAAGGTCATCAAAACAGCTATGCGTTTGCTGGGAATTGATGTACCGAACAGAATGTAAGAAAAGAATCGTACACGTATCTAAAACTCCGCAGAATATCCCTGCGGAGTTTTTTATTCAATGATTTTGTTCTAAAATTGAGGAGAATAACGATCGGAACGGATCAATCAATTGGCCGATTATTCACTTAGTAAAACGTGCTGCCTTTCGACTGAAAGAAAGTGATCAATCAATTTTAACATTTTTTTGTTTAAAAAATTTCCACAAACTGATTTAATGGCGTATCTTTGCTACATCTGAATAACACAATTCATAGTTGTAGTTTTTGGGTTTTATAGTTTTAGCATGGTTTAGCGAGAAGAGGAAGTAATTACATAGGTTTTACTTCCTCTTTTTGTTTATATCGGTTCAACTGCATTTCAATACAAACAATGGATCAATTTTTCCTTAAATTTTCTATCCCACCGTCTACCGTTTCCTTTCAACACGGTGATCAAGTCATATTAACCGGCAGCTGTTTTTCTGACGAAATTTCAACAAAACTCCGCAATGCGGGACATTCGATCTATTCCAATCCACACGGTACGATCTTTCACCCTTCGATGCTTGCATTCAACCTGATGGACTGTCTCAATGAACAACCCGACGAACGTTTTTTTGAACGGGACGGACGGTTTTATACATGGAATGCCAGCACATTGATTTCTGCACCGTCAGCAGAAGAACTTCAGAATAAATTACTGGCTGTAAAAGCAGAATTAAAGCAACGACTCATCAACGCAAAACTGCTGATCGTTACATTCGGAACAGCTTGGGGCTACGAACTCAATGAAACAAATGAAATCGTAGCCAATTGCCATAAAATGCCCGCGCAACTTTTTACAAAATTCCTCTCAAGTCCCTACGAGTTGGTTCAGGATTGGATTTTGGCCATCGAGCAGTTGCGATCCATTAATCCGGATCTTCACATTGTTTTTACTGTAAGTCCTGTTCGCCACAGCAAAGACGGTTTAGTTGAAAACAACCTCTCCAAAGCCCGATTGCTGGAAGCTGTTCATCAATTGGTACTGGAAGAAAATACATCATACTTCCCTTCCTACGAATTGGTCATTGATGTATTGCGCGATTACCGTTTCTTTAAAGAAGACCGGGTGCACCCGACGGGAGAAGCAATTGATTTTGTCTGGAAACAGTTTGAAACAACCTATTGTCAACCTGCAACGATTGAATTAAACCGTTCGGTTGAAAAAGTGAATAAACTGGCACAACACCGGTCTAATCAGCAGGAAGAAGCACATCAGGCTTCCATTTTATCCAAAAAGGCGGAATTATCAGAAAAGAATCCGGAGATTTATTGGGAACACTCAATGGGATGAATTATACATTTCTAAGCACAATCCAGCAACTTT
>DHNG01000021.1:9190-32772 GCA_002409405.1 Flavobacteriales bacterium UBA5422
AAGCACAATCCAGCAACTTTTGACAATCTCATGACAATTGATGCTCTGGAAATAATTAATTTCGCACCAAAATTCACAGAGCAATGATGCGCCCTAAAAAAAAGAAAGAAGAAAGGGTAAAAATTACCAAAGAAAGCTTACAAACAGCAAAAGGAATCTTCGCATACCTGAAGCCCTATAGCGCATCGTATGCCATCGGGTGGATTTTTCTCGTACTTTCAACAGGAGCAGGTTTTGCATTTCCTTATCTGATGGGACAATTATTGGGAGGAACTTCTACGGAACCGATGTCAATGACTTCATCCATTTCCGCCTTGAACTTATCCAATATCAATTCAGTTGCATTTGTATTACTGCTCTTATTCATCGGACAAGCTGTTTTTTCTTACTTCCGGGTAGTATTGTTTACCAATGTCACGGAAAACGCACTGAGAGATGTCCGCAATGATGCATTCCAGAAGTTGATTTACATGCCGATGGACTTTTTCAATGCCAATAAAGTCGGTGAATTAACCAGTCGTATTTCCAACGATATCACGCAAATTCAGGAAACCCTTCGAACAACTGTTGCTGAGTTTTTCAGACAATTGGTCGTTGTGATCGGAGGTGTTTTATTACTCTTTTACTTCTCATGGAAGCTCGCACTGATCATGCTGGCAACTGTACCTGTAATGGCAATTATCGCTGTTATTTTTGGAAAATACATTAAAAAATTGTCGAAGCAGGCACAAGATTATTCTGCTGAAAGCAATTCCATCCTGGAAGAAGCATTGATGGGAATCGCTAATGTGAAGTCGTTTACCAATGAATTATTCGTATTCGGGAAATTTAAAAAATCTACTCAGGAAATTCGCAACCTGAACGTCAAAAGCGGATTGTGGCGGGGAGCATTTATTTCTTTTATCATCTTCTGTCTGTTCGGTGCCATTGTCTTTATCATCTGGCAGGGACTATTGATGACCCAAGGTCCTAATCCGGAACTGGCAACAGGTGATTTTTTCTCATTCGTCATGTACACCGTGATGATGGGAGCTTCTGTCGGTTCGCTTCCGGAATTGTATGCAGGGATTCAAAAATCAGTAGGCGCAACGGAAAACCTGATGCTGATTATCAACAAGCAATCGGAAAAAGAAATCAATACCGGAATTCAAAAACCAAAAATTACAGGTGAAGTTGCATTTGAGAACGTTGGATTTGCTTATCCGCAACGTCCGGATGTAACGGTACTGAAGAATGTTTCATTCAGAGCCAACAGCAATGAAACAATTGCATTTGTTGGACAATCCGGGGCAGGAAAGTCGACGATGGCATCGTTGATTTTAAACTATTATCCGTTGCTGAAAGGAAGCATTACATTCGATGGTGTAGATACGGATGACATTGATCTGGAATACCTGCGTTCACACATTGCAATCGTTCCACAGGAAGTTATTTTGTTTGCAGGAACTATCCGTGAAAATATTTTATTCGGGAATCCGGCTGCTACTCAGGAACAAGTGATTGAAGCAGCCAAACAAGCCAATGCGTTCGATTTTATTACTTCGTTTCCCGAACAATTTGAAACACAAGTCGGAGACCGTGGAATACAACTTTCCGGTGGACAGAAACAACGTATTGCCATCGCCAGAGCGATCTTAAAAAACCCAACAATCCTGATTCTGGACGAAGCAACTTCTGCATTGGACAATGAATCCGAAAAATTAGTACAGGATGCGCTTGACAAATTGATGGAGGGACGCACCAGCTTTGTGATTGCACACCGTCTGACGACCATTCGCAATGCTGATAAAATCTTCGTACTCAACAATGGTGAAATTGTAGAGATGGGTACACATTCAGAACTCCTGGAGCAGAAAGGTGTGTATTCGGGATTGGTTGAAATTCAAAAATAAATTCAGGTAATCAGCAGTTTTCCATATCCTTCTGTTTATAGTTTTCCTGCTTGTATTTCTTTTCCTCTCATTAATTTACTGAAATTCGTTACATGTTATTGAATCGAATTTTCATTGCAATGTTCATCATCCCATTCGTCGTGGCATTGTGTAAATTAATCTTCTGGGCAGATGTCAACGTATTCGATGACATGGTCAATTCACTCTTTACAGCAGCAAAAAGCGGGTTTGAATTTTCATTGTTCCTGACAGGTGCATTGTGTTTGTGGATGGGTATCATGAAGATCGGAGAAGAAGGCGGGGCTGTTCAATTACTGTCCAGGGCTGTCTCTCCCTTGTTTTCTAAGTTATTTCCTGAAATCCCAAAAGATCATCCGGCTGTTGGCTCCATTATGATGAATTTCAGTGCCAATATGCTCGGTCTCGACAATGCAGCAACTCCCATTGGTTTGAAAGCAATGAAAGAAATGCAGGAGTTGAACCCGGATAAAGAACGTGCCTCTAATGCACAAATCATGTTTTTGGTGATCAACACAGCAGGTTTAACTGTTATTCCGGTATCCATTCTCGCCTTTCGTTCTGCAGCAGGCTCCATGAACCCTTCAGAAGTCTTTATACCTATTTTGTTTACCACATTTTTTACGGTACTGTTCGGAATTCTGATTGTTGCTATCAAACAACGCATCAACCTGTTCAACAAAGTTATTTTGGCCTATCTGGGCGGAATGGCAGTATTGGTCCTCGGATTATTATTCCTTATCATTCATCATCCTCAGTACACGGAGTTGATTTCAAAAGTTGGCGGAAACATGTTCCTGTTGGGAATCATCGTGTTATTCATTTCACTGGCTTTCCGTAAAAAAGTGAATGTTTACGATTCCTTTATTGAAGGAGCAAAAGGTGGTTTTCAGGTCGCTATCAATATCATTCCTTACTTAGTCGCTATTTTAGCTGCAATCGCATTGTTACGCTCTTCCGGAACGTTGGATGCTTTTCAGGATGGTATAAAGTGGTGTTTGCATTCAATCGGGGTATATGCCGATGCTGTTGTGGACGCATTACCTGTTGCATATATGAAGACATTCAGCGGTTCCGGGGCAAGGGGGCTAATGCTCGAGATGTTTGACACGTATGGCGTGGATTCGTTTACAGGGAAACTAGCTGCAACCTTTCAGGGGAGTACTGAAACAACGTTTTATGTACTGGCAGTTTATTTTGGTTCCGTAAAAATCACCAACACCCGGTATGCCGCCGGAGCAGGGATATTAACGGATATTATCGGTGCAATAATCGGGATCATTATTGCGTTTATCTTTTATCAATATACCTAGTTTAAATGGCTGGACTTTTCAAAAAAAATAAGACAAGGGCAGTTGATCCTTCGCAACTGAAATCAACGCCGCTAAAATCGATTGACTACGATCCGAAGATTATTCTTGCCTGGTCCAAAGCTGTTGAAGGGAATGATGATATCATGTTGTGGTTAAAGGAGAACGGGTACATGGAGCTCTTCATGGCAACCTATGCTATTTACCTCAAAGAAGAAGCACGCGACTGGTTACAACAAAACGGCTACGCTCATTTGATGGCCTTCATTAATGCTGCAGAGGGAAATGAATCTGCTCAGAAATGGTTGCAGGTACATCAGTTTGATTTGCTATACCACATGGCACTGGCCATTGAAAGTGAAGAAGAAAGCTGGACATGGTTACGGCATCATTCAAGTCAGGATATTTTTCTGCTCACCACGATCATCAAACAGGTAAAGGATAAAATTGAAGAGAATCACAACGATATTCACAGCTTCAGGAAGGATTTGTAAATGAATGTTGAATTTACTCTTTATCAAAAGTAAATCCACTCCCCTCTCCATTGGTTTCCTGTCAATATCAGTGTCGGGAATGGTAATTTGAGGTAATTAAATTGCTTAACAATGGCTTTCAACCATGGTTTTCTGATCGGTAATTTACTGAAATCAATGTCCAATGAGAATAACACCTGTCGTTTTGCATGAAATGTCATCGATTCTCCGTTCTGAACAACGGTATACGAATTATCCTGACCATGTAATTTCCCGTCAATGCCATAACCGATAGACACGCACAACCACTTCGGGAATTTCGTATGCTTCATAAAACTTCCCGGGCTGACACTCATCCAATAAGTTTGTCCGTTATAATCTTTCAATAGGCGCTCCGGAAATGTTTGCCCCAGGGTAGCAGGACGGTATTGCGCATAGGGACTATGTTGGTATGAAAACTTCAAAATAAACCGCTGTTCTTTCCATGCCAGTTGCTGCGCGAGGTACAAACCGGAACCGAGTGTATTTGCTCCCATATCACTCCAGGAGAACCCCCAGTCTTTTCCCGTAGCATCCAGACTTTCCAATGTAAATAAGTATCCTATTCCCACTCCAAATCCCATCCAGGCAGCAGTGTTGTTTTTCCATCCTGCCCATTGGTAGATATCACCCGTCAATTGAGAAATTTTATTTGCTGTGTACAAATGTCCGGCTTTGTCCATTTGCATCCATTCTTTCGAATCATCGAATGTATGCCAGGGAGAGCGTTCCATTCCTTTGTACCAGATTTGTGATAAGCCAACCATACTTCCTCCCCACACAACCCCGATACCGACAGATGCCCCGATGGTTCTTCCTTTATTGATTCCAACAACCGGAGTCGTGAACGTATCCGAAAATGCTGTGATCGAATCTTCCTGACCAGACATGTGTATTTGAGCATGTCCTTCCAGGCAGCTTATGAATAAAACGGTTATCAGTATTCTCCAAAACACAGAGCGAAAGTACAAAAAAAATCCCCCGGCAGTTGATTACCGGGGGACATTCCTATAAGATTGCAACTATTATTATTTTTTCTTAAACTGGTTGATTGCGTTAATTGTAAAATCGCTCAACACTAAATGTCCGCTAATTCCTGCACGTTCAGCCAGCAATTGATCCCAATTCTCTGTTCCTTGCCAGAAAATTTGTTTCAACATTGCCATTGCCTCAGGATTAGATTTTGACAAGCGACTTGCCAATGCATCAATTTCTGCGTCCATTTCTTCTGCCGATTCAAACACATCCGTGTACAAACCTTTCTTCTGAGCCCATTCCGCAGAACGCCACTCGGTAGCGTTGATTGCCAATTCACTCATTGCAGAAAGACCAACTTTACGTTCAACTGCAGGTCCTACAACAAACGGACCGATACCAACTGCCAGTTCCGACAATTTTACTTCGGCATATTTAGTTGCCAGACAATAGTCAACAGCAGAAGCGATTCCAACGCCCCCTCCGACAGCTTTCCCATGTACACGTCCAATGATGAACTTCGGTGCTTTTCGGCACGCATTGATCACTTTTGCAAATCCGGAAAAGAATTGTTTTCCTGTTTCCAGATCTTTGATAGAGATCAATTCATCAAAACTTGCTCCGGCACAAAATGCTTTTTCTCCCGACGAACGCAAAACAATAACTGTTACGCTTTTGTTTTGTCCCAATTCAGTAATCGTATCTGCCAGTTTTTGTAAAATTTTCCCGGGCAGGGAATTACTCAGTGGGTGTCCGAATTCAATGGTTGCGATTCCGCTTTCTGCAATTGTATATTCAACGTGTCCCTGGTCAATAGCTGTTTCTGCTGACATTTTTCTATTTTTATTCGTTATCTTCCGGTTTACGGGTTACTCTTTCAACTTTCTCGTAGCGTTTTTCCCCTTCCGTATTCGTATTGGATCTTCTAGGGCGCATTACGCGTGTAGGTTCAGAAGAAGAGGACGAAGAATTATTGTTGGTACGGTCACCACTGTTTCGATTATCACGGTTGTCACGATTGTAACCTCCGCCTCCTCCGCGATTATTATCTCTGTTGTAGTTTCCTCCTCCTTTGTTAAAACCACCAGGCTTAAATCCGGCTTTCTTTTGGAATGGTTTTTTCTCCGGTTTCTTATCTTCTTTCTTCGGACGGTTTGCTTTTGGCGAAGCAATTTTCACGTCGATAGCACGACCGTTGATTTCCATTCCGTTCAGAGCAGTAATTGCTGCAATTGCCGCTTCGGCACTTTCCATCTCCACATAGCCATATCCGCGTGATCTTTTCGTATCCTTTTCGAATACCACATGCGCATAATGTACATCACCAAAAGTTGAAAAAGTAGTCTTCAAATCTTCAGAGGTTATTGTCCAATCAAGATTTGCAATAAAAATATTAATCATCTAGCACTAATTTATTATACCTAAAATTTATTTTACTTGCTTATTTTAATGTAAAGCTGTCCTTACCGATCAAGGCACCATCACAGTAAATTTTTACTGAATAGTTTCCTTTTTGAGCTTCCTCCCCTCTTAAATCGTAGTAGATCGCCATGCTCACGGCTTCGCCTGTATAATCAACATCTTTTTTATCAGAGTATGCTACACTTCCTTGATCTGTCGAAACGACATTGGATGTTCTGCTTTGGAAAATTGTTCCGTCCGGTTTAGTAATTTGCATATAGACGGCTTTGTTTCCTTTCTCTGCAATCGGGTTGGCACCGATTGAAAAAGAAGATTTGATTTGTACAGTATTTTTTGCTTTGTCAGTCACTGTTGTCGTGCTGTTCAATTTAGAACGCAACGCTGTAGATGAGAATCCGTATGCTTGCAATTTACTTCCTTCTTTCACACGTGCAGCAGATTCTTCAGCTGTTTGTTTGTACGTATCTCTTTCGGAAGTTGTTGTTGTCAGCTCCGTACGTGTCTGATCCAAATCTGAATTCAATTTAAGGTTCAACGTATTCAATGAATCAATCTGGTGTACATACCCTTTCATGATTCCTCTCAACGTTTCATTCTCACGGCGCATTTTTGCCAACTCAGCTGCAGTCCATTTACCACGCTCAACTTTGTCCAACAATTCTTTGATTTGTGTTCGTTGTGCATCGATTTCAGCTGCCTGGTCAGCATTCAAATCACCTTGTTCTTTTGCCTTTTTCTCTAACGCATTGTAGGTTTCCAGCATGTTCTTCAAATCAGAAGACAGGTCTTTTGTTACTTCTCCGGTATACTCAGACAACATTGATTCCATCATTGCCATCTGTTCATTACTTTCACTTAACTCTGATCTGGTTGATGACCATAAAAACGTCATGACTCCGATACCTGCTAAAAGAAGTATTACAACCAATGTGTTCAATCCACTTTTCTTGGTCGAGGTTTGTTGCTCTAATTCTGACATAATCTAAAAGTTTAAAAATTTACCTAATTAATTTACTTACCAAAACAAATGTATGTTTACTGAATTTAACTAACAAAGAAAGTACAAAATTATTTTACTGCTTTAACATAATTTATAAAATCAACGTAAAATCTCAAACACAACTAACTGTAAATCAATTAAAATTCAAAAGTCTCCATAAATTTGGTAGTGAAATTACCCTTTCTGAAATCTTCATTGTCCATCAATTTCTGGTGGAAAGGAATGGTTGTTTTAATTCCTTCGATGATGTATTCATCCAACGCTCGTTTCATTTTCAGGATTGCCTCCTCACGTGTCTGAGCAACAACGATCAGCTTGGAAATCATTGAGTCGTAGTTAGGCGGAATAACATATCCGGAGTAAACGTGTGTATCGATTCGCACACCATGTCCTCCCGGTGCATGATAGGTTGTAATTTTCCCCGGAGACGGTCTGAAATCAGCATACGGATCTTCTGCATTGATCCGACATTGGATGGCATGCATCTGCGGGTAGTAATTGTTTCCTGAAATCTTTTCTCCTGCTGCGATTTTAATTTGCTCTTTGATCAAATCATAATTCACAACTTCTTCCGTAATGGTATGCTCTACCTGGATACGGGTATTCATTTCCATGAAATAAAAATCACGGTTTTTATCTACCAAAAACTCGATTGTCCCAACACCTTCATAGTTAACTGCTTTTGTTGCTTTCACAGCAGCTTCCCCCATTCGGGTTCTCAGTTCCTCCGTCATAAACGGTGATGGTGTTTCTTCTACCAACTTCTGGTGGCGACGTTGGATGGAACAGTCACGCTCTGACAAGTGACATGCGTTTCCGTATTGGTCTCCTGCGATCTGAATTTCGATGTGGCGCGGTTCTTCAATGAATTTCTCCATGTAAATTCCGTCGTTTCCAAAAGCAGCTGCAGCTTCCTGGCGAGCAGAATCCCATGCAGCCTGAATATCTTCTTCTTTCCAAACAATCCGCATTCCTTTTCCACCACCTCCGGCAGTTGCCTTCAGGATAACCGGATACTTGATTTTTTTTGCTGTTTTCTTAGCGTCTTCAACATCTTTCAACAACCCTTCCGATCCCGGAATACATGGTACACCAGCTGCAATCATTGTTGCCTTCGCACTTGCTTTGTCTCCCATGGATGCAATTTGTTCAGGAGTTGCCCCGATAAATTTAATTCCACTTTCCTGGCATACTTTTGAGAACTTCTCATTTTCCGAAAGGAATCCATATCCCGGATGGATTGCATCTGCATTTGTAATTTCTGCTGCTGCAATAATATTTGGGATACTCAAGTATGATTTGCTGCTCAATGCAGGTCCGATACATACGGCTTCGTCTGCAAAGCGCACCGGTAAACTATCTTTATCAGCAGTTGAATATACTGCAACTGTTTTAATTCCCATTTCTTTACATGTTCTGATGACACGCAAAGCAATTTCACCTCTGTTGGCAATCAATATCTTTTTAAACATAACCTTTTGTGATTGATGTATAAATACAAAAAGGAGACTATAAGAGCTCCTTTTTTATAATTTCTTTCTTTTTAATTAAGCAGGATCAACAAGAAACAATGGTTGATCGTATTCTACAGGTGACGCATCGTCAACCAATACCTTCACAATCTTACCACTTACTTCTGATTCAATCTCATTAAACAATTTCATTGCCTCAATGATACATACCGTATCTCCTTTATTAATTGTTTGTCCCACAGAAACAAATACATCTTTATCCGGTCCCGGTGAACGGTAGAACGTACCGATCATAGGAGATTTAACCGTAATCAAATTCGAATTTTCCGTATCTGCAGGGGCAGCAGCAGGAGTTACAGGTGCTGTCGGAGCAGCAGTTGCCGGCAATGCGACAGGTGCAGCAGCTAATTGCTGAACAGCAGGAGCAGCAGCCTGAACTAAAATCTGACGCTCAGTTTCCTGTGCAGCTTTGATCGTAATTTTGAAGTCTTTTTGCTCGATTTCAACCTCAGTTACACCAGCTTTCGCTACGAACTTAATTAAATCTTGTATCTCTTTAATGTTCATTTTTCGATTAATTTAACGTGTTAAATATAACTATTATTTTTAAGAATTGTACGCCCAGGTTAAATAAACGGCTCCCCATGTAAACCCACCTCCAAAAGCAGATAAAATCAAGGTATCTCCTTTTTTCAACTGGCTTTCATAATCCCAAAGACACAGTGGAAGTGTTCCTGCAGTTGTGTTTCCGTATTTCTGGATGTTGATCATTACTTTTTCTTTCGGCAAGCCCATTCGTTCAGCAGTTGCGTCAATGATACGCAAGTTTGCCTGATGTGGAACCAACCAGTCAATGTCCTCACTTTTCAGGTTGTTTTTCTCCATGATCCGAGCGGAAACTTCTGCCATGTTTGTAACAGCAAATTTGAAAACTGTTTTTCCTTCCTGTTTGACATAGTGCATTCGCTTTTCAACGGTCTCAACAGAAGCCGGATTCAAAGAACCTCCTCCCGGTTGTAACAAATAATGTCTTCCGGCACCATCTGAATGCAACAGGAAATCTTTTACTCCGTATCCTTCTTCGTTCGGTTCCAACAATGCAGCACCTCCTCCGTCACCAAAAATCACACATGTTGTACGATCCTGGTAATCCAGAATAGCTGACATTTTATCGACACCGATAACAATTACTTTTTTATACCGACCAGTTTCAATAAATTGAGCTCCGGTAGCTAATCCGTAGATAAACCCCGAACAAGCAGCAATCAGGTCATATCCCCAGGCATTTTTCATTCCAAGTTTATCACAAACAACGTTTGCTGTACTTGGGAATGGATAATCCGGAGTAACTGTTGCTAAAATTACCAGGTCAATTTCCAACGGATCGATGTTTTTCTTTTTCAGCAACCCGTCAACTGCAGCTGCAGCGATATCAGAAGCCGCTCCGTCTCTTAAAATCCGTCTTTCCTTGATTCCTGTACGGGTAGTGATCCATTCATCGGATGTATCCACAAATTTAGCCAGGTCATCATTGGTCAATACTTCATCAGGCACATATCCCTGAATTCCGGTTATTGCTGCTGTAATTTTACCCATATCAATTGAATGCTTCATTTATCTTGGCAGATAAGCCGGAACTGGCAACTTCATAGGCATGTTTAATCATGTTTTTCACGGCGATGTCATTCGAAATACCGTGTCCGATGATTACATTTCCTTTCACGCCAAGCACCGGGGTACCTCCGTAATTTTCATAATTGAACCGATTAAAGTATTCGTCGTCTTTTACTCCTCGTTTTCTCAGGAGTCCGTAAAGACCTTCCGCTTGCTTTAATACAATGTTACCTGTGAATCCGTCACATACGACAACGTCTGCCTTTCCGAGAAACAAATCCCGCCCTTCAATGTTACCAACAAAGTTCAGGTCATCCGATTCTGCCAACAATTTGTGTGTAGCAACGGTCAATAAATTTCCTTTTGACTCTTCTTCACCGATACTTAACAGCGCAACACGCGGGTTTTCGATTCCGTAGACATGCTTTGAGTACAATGATCCGACAACTGCAAACTGGTACAACACATCCGGTTTACAATCCGCATTGGCACCAACATCCAGCAAAATTGCCTGTGTTCCGTCAATAGATGGCAGAACGGAAGTGATACACGGACGAATAATTCCGGGAATGGTATTGACCTTATAGATTGCACCGACAAGCATTGCTCCGGTATTGCCGGTACTTGCAAAGACATCAATTTGTTTGTTTGCCAACAGATCGAACCCTACGGCGATGCTACTGTTTGGTTTCTGCGGAATTGCTCTTGTGGGGTGATCGTGCATAGTGATCACGTCCGGAGCATGAACGATTTCAAAATCATCCGGATTTGCACCCAACGCAGAAAGGCCACTAAAGATCTGATCTTTGTCGCCTATTAAAACCAGCGTAGTATCTGATGGAAGTTCATTCTTAGCAAGGACTGCTCCGGAAATATTTGCATCCGGAGCAAAGTCACCGCCTAAAATATCTATTCCTACCTTCATAAAGAAGTATGTTTAACCAGTTAAATTAAACTGCTACTTCTTTTTCAGCAACTACTTTTCCTTTGTAATACAATTTACCCTCATGCCAGTATAAATGGTGGAACAAATGTGGCTGACCTGTGGTCGGGCATGTTGCAATATTATCAGCTACTGCCTTGAAGTGTGTTCTTCTCTTGTCTCTTCTTGTTGTAGAAACTCTACGTTTAGGATGTGCCATTTTACTTTATTTATTTAAACTTTTAATTCAAATTCTTCAAAACTGACCAACGCGGATCGATACCTCCATCCGGATCATCGTCGTCATCGTCACTTTCTTCTTCCCAATCTTCATCGTCGAAGTCTTCATCGTCCCAATCAACCTCCTCATCCCATTCGTCTTCATCTTCCGGGTTCAGCAGGTATTGATTCAACGCTTCAACCATTTCTTCATTGCATTCACCTTCTTCATGAATCATTCTCACTGGTAATGAAACCGTGATCAATTCATAAATGTGCGGAGCAACGTCTAATTCATATGCTTCAGGCGGTAGTACAATCAACGTCTCATCATCCGTTTCTTCATCACTCAATTTAAAAACCAATTGAAAAGAACCTCTGACAGGAACGTCTAACGCATCGTTACACCTGTCGCAACTTGCAGAAACAACGCCTTCACAGGAAAACGTCCCGATCATCATTGTTTCTTTTTTCTCAAGTATCAAATCCACGTGTACATTTCCACTATGGATAATTGAATACTCAAATTCTTCAAAGAACGAATCAGAAACGTCAAACTCAAATGTGTGACTTCCCAATTTCAAACCTATGAAAGGTATCACAAATTCACGTTTACTTTTCGCCACTTTAACAAAAAATTGGACGGCAAAGGTAATCATTTTACGTTAGGAACAAATCAATTTATCAGTTTTTTTCTTTTAAATTGATTTTCAGGAATAAATCCGGTGTTTTTGTCTTCAAACCGGAGCTGTCACCCGTTTCATTTTCCAGGAACCTCTGGTAAAATACTGTTCATACTCTTCTTCGTTGATTTTCACTTCTTCTACCAAAATCTCCCACTCACCTTCCCATTCGCCCGTTTCCTGATTAAATATTCCATCATAGGTTACTTCATGTCCTTCACTTTCGAAATCAAGATACACCGAACCATCTTCCAGTTCATCGTATTGAAAAGGGAATTTTTTCACAAAAGAGATCTGCCCTCCTTCAATAAATCCTTTCACGGTCCCTTTTTCTCCTGTGAGCCCTGTAAACTCTTCTTCTGAAAATTCACCGCGAAAACTTCCGTCTAAAAATTCTGCTTCGATGGTGAATCCATATGCTTCCGCTTCATCAAACACCACATCATAACAATAACTCCCTTGCCAGCAAACTTTCATTCCTTTCTGTATTATACATAATCAGCCATTTCATCTTCCACTTTCCGGAAGTAAAACAAACTGGAAATAAAGAGAAAAAGTACCATCGCTAATGAAATCCAAAACAGTCCTCCCGGAGCTTCACCTCCGAATAACGACCATCTGAATCCCTGAATCACACCAGCCATTGGGTTGAGAAAATACAAGGTGGAAGCCCATTTAGGCAGATGTTGCACCGCAAATTCAGCAGGGTATGCAACCGGAGTTACATACAATCCAATCTGAACAATAAACGGAACGATGTGTTGAAAATCCCGGTATCTGACCGTCAATGCACTCAACCAGATTCCAGCACCAAGAGCAGCCAGCATGCCAATCAGAATAAATACCGGAGCCAGCCATGCATTAGGAGATGGCATCACCTGGTAATACACCATCAGAACAATCAAAATCAGGAATGTAATTGCAAAATCAATCAGTCCGACCATTGCTTTGGACAACGGAATAATCAATCGGGGGAAATAGATTTTCTTGACCATTCCCTGGTTTGCAATAATCGAATTACCCGAATTCGTTAATACATATGCGAAATATGCCCAGATACTCATACCTGAAACAGTATACAATAAATGGGGTACTGGAGTTTCCACTCCGACAAACCGGCCGAAAACCATTGACAAAATAATGATGGTTACAACGGGTTGCAAAAAGGCCCACACCAGTCCGATTGTTGTTTGTGCATAACGCACTTTAAAATCTCTCCAGGAAAGCGTCAAGAACAAATCCTTGTATCGGATCAGCTCCTTCAGATCAGGAAAAATGTTTTTCTTCCCTGCCTTGATAATGGTTTTATGCATTTGTCTCAACTATTTTGAGTCGCAAAACTAACGAAAATCACATCACGTAAGTCCTCCCTCTTGTAATTATGTTTTTTTCTTAACAAACAAGCCATCATTTCGTTAAGCACTATTTTTTTGTGCATCCTTTTATAGCTACTTGCGTTATTATTGTGAATTGAATTGAACTTTAATGAAAATAACTCGATTAACTACGTATACTACTACTTTATTTCACCTGTTTTTCAAAAACGGAAATAACGTACAAAGTAAGTGCTTCATTTCTTCTTGTTCCGAAACTCATCCATCTCACGATACAAATTCTTCTCCCTACAGGAACAACGCAATCAATTCATTCTCTTCAAAACAACCATTCACACACACTCATACAATCTCTAATATTTGAATCTATTAAAATGAAAGTAAACACCCGTCTTATTTCTACGTTTTTTGGCTTTAGTTTGTTATTTTCCGCCCATTCTCAATGTGAAATCACTGCCAGCGCCAATCCAACTCAAATTTATTGTGGACAAAGTACGACATTAACCGCTTATGGAATCGGTTCCGGGACAGTTGTCATGAACGAAAGTTTCAATTCCGGATTTGGCCCGGGATGGAGTGGGACACCCGGAGCTACAAGTTTCTCCAATCCTTGTTCTCCGGGAGGTGCAGACGGAACTCCTCATGCCTGGATGGATGCCAACACAAGCGTCCCCCGGACACTGACATCTGCTCCTTTTAATATTTCATCTGCAACAGCCGGAGTAACGATTTGCTTCGATTTGTTGTTTGCAACACAAGGTGGAAATGCACCGTGTGAAGGACCGGATGAACCAAATGAAGGGGTTTATTTCCAATATTCTACAAATGGTGGAACAACCTGGACAACCATTCATTATTTCGATCCGGACGGGGGATACAACACGCCTTATACGAGCTGGAATAACTGGTGTTTTCAGATTCCTGCAGCTGCGATTACATCCAATACCATGTTCCGCTGGCACCAGACAGCAGATTCAGGTGCTGATTATGACCACTGGGGAATTGACAATGTACAAATTGTGCAGAATGATGTGAACGCAGAGGTTGTATGGGGACACGACGGACACTCTTACGGAACCGGAAGTTCCGGAGGAGTAAATCCAACACCTGTTTCTCCGACCACTACGACGACTTATCCTGTAACCATTACTACCGGAACAGGACAAACATGTACAGCAAATGTGACAGTTGTGGTACTGGATCCTGTGTATGATGTCGACGTTACCGCAAACCCGACAACTATTTGTGTGGGAGATTGTGCGGATATCACAGGGACAGCTGTTCAGGTATTGGATCCGGGAGGAATTGAGACTTATGAAAACAATGAATTTGAAATTGTAGTTTCGACTTCCACATCTGTTAATATCAATGTTCAGGGAGTTAACACAAATAATATCTATGATGGATTGATTCAGAACGTAACCATCAACGGATTTAACTTTTCGGGAACGTTTTTCTGTACATCATTTGGGGGTTGTAATTGTAACGGTTCCACAATCAGCTTAGGACAAACATGCAACATCAATACATCCGGCTTTACAGTAACACTTACTTCTCCGGGAGGTTGCCAGATTGTTCTTGCTCCTTCAAATGCTGCAACCGGGAATTACAACAATACTGTTTTTGTACCGGTGGGAGGAACTGGAATCGGAGGTACATTCCCTGCGGGAGGACCATGGTCTCCGAATCAATCATTCTCAAATTTGAACGGATGTGATCCGAACGGGGTATGGACTTTGACATTCAGTTCTCCCGGATTTGGAATCGGAGGAGGAATGTTATCCGGTTGGAGTATCACGTTTGATGATCCACCGATTCATGCACCTGTTACAACGACATGGTCTCCGACGACAGGACTTTCCAATCCGAATAGCATCAATACACAGGCTTGCCCGACCAATAGCACAAACTATACACTTACAGTTGCGAATTCCAACCCGGGATGCCCAACACATACAGAAACGATTGCAATCACTGTTGATCCGTGTGGCGGATGCATCCCACCTGCGGTTATGATCAATCCACTGACTGCATGCGCGCCTGCTACATTGAATCTTTCAACTGCGATTGATCCGTCCAGTCAAGCAGCAACATTGACATACCACGCATCACAAACAGATGCACAGAATGACGGACCAACGATTTCAACAACTGTTACCGCTTCAGGAACCTACTGGGTGAGAATCGAAGATCCAACTGACCCTACCTGTTTCACGACTCAACAGATTGTGGTGAATATTGCTACTTCGCAGGATGCCTCATTCACGTTTAATGACTTCTGTTTCGGAACAACAAACGGCCCGACAGGCATTGTAACAACAGGGGGAACATATGTACTTAGCCCTGTACCAACGGACGGAGCTACGATCAATGCATCAACCGGTATTATTTCTAACGGAGTCGCAGGATCAACGTATTCTGTACAATACACTGTCGGAACAGGTTCATGCGCTGCCTCAACGACAGAAAACGTATCTGTTTTAGCGAATCCGACACCAACTATTACTGGTGATCTGAGTTATTGCAACTCAACGGGAGTTATTCTGGATGCAGGTTCCGGGTATACCGGTTATTCATGGTCTTCCGGAGAAACAACACAAACCATCACAGCTACAGCGCAAACGGGACTGACAGTAACTGTTACCAATACAAACGGATGTACAGCGACAAGTCCTGCAGTTACAGTTACAGCAGGGAACATGGCGTTACAGACTGTAAATACAACAGCTCCGGATTGCAACCAGAACAATGGGTCGATTGAAGTCAGTGCATCGGGTGGTGATGGAAATTATCAGTATACACTCAATGGAGGTACGCCTGTAACGACTTCTGTCTTCAACGGACTTCCAGCAGGCTCTTATACCATTGAAGTACAGGATGGAAGTGGTGTTTGTTCTGATCAGATAATTATCAACCTTGTCAATAGTTCAGGTCCTTCGATCACTGCACTTACATCAACAAACAGTACTTGCTTTGGAGATAATGACGGAACGATCACCGTTACGGCCAATGGCACTGCACCTTTAACGTATGCTTATTCTGCTGGTGTTTCTGCTATCGAAAGTAATACTACAGGTGTTTTTTCAAATGTAACTCCTGGAAATTACACAGTAATTGTTTCAGATGCTGCGAACTGTTTATCTACTCAAACAGTCACAATTACAGAACCTGCTGCACTTGTACTCACCTATACGTCAACACCCGAAACGTGTGCAAATGCATGTGACGGTACCGCTAACTGGCAGGCACAAGGAGGAACTGCGCCTCTACTCTATACTTTTAACGGAACTCCTGCTAACGGGTCAGGGGAAACACTGTTGTGTGCAGGGAATTATCCGCTCATCATAACAGATGCCAATGGTTGTGATGCCTCTCAAGACATTACCATAAGTTCCGGCAACCAGATAGACATTGCAAATGTGGATGTTACACATGACGGATGTACAGCAATATGCAGCGGATCAATTGTTGCAACTTCAGCCAATGCTGCCTCCTATTCACTCAATGGAATGACCAATACAACCGGTGTCTTTCCTGATCTGTGTGAAGGTATCTACCAATTAACTGTATTAAATAATTCCGGCTGTTCATCTTCAACAACTGTCACCATTTATTCAGAAGCTTCACCAACGGCTGATTTCGGTTTTAATCCAATTAATCCGACTGTTTTTGATACAGATATTGATTTCATTAATTATTCCAGTGGGGCATCTACCTATTATTGGGAAGTATCAGACATGTCTACCGGTTATTTACATTCTACAAGTGATCACCATTTCGATCTGACACTTCCATCTGACACAGCACATTATTCTGTGTGCCTGATTGTCTATTCTGATTCAGGATGTTCTGACACGCTTTGTAAAGAATTGGTTGTGCTGGACGACATGATGATTTATGTCCCCAATACGTTTACTCCTGACGGAGATGAATTCAATCAATCGCTGTTTGTCTATACAAACGGTATCGACCGGTTCAATTTTGAATTTCAGCTATTCAACAGGTGGGGAGAATTAATTTTTGAGACAAAAGATCCTGCTATCGGATGGGATGGGACGTACAATGGCTCCCTGGTACAAAGCGGTACGTATACCTGGAAAATGGATGTAAAAGCACCACACGTAGACTACCGGAAAACAATGACCGGACATGTCAACGTATTGAGATAATTACGAACAACTACTCTATTTTCAAAGCTCCTTCACCTATCGGTGAGGGAGTTTTTTTCGTCTATTCTGCAGAATAAACCTCTTTCCCGTTGATGTATGTATGCAATGAAAAATTCTGCTGAAAGTTGGATGACAGACTAATCTTCCGTTCAAAAATAGCAAAAGTAGCATCCATTCCTTCTTCCAGCCGTCCGATTCTGTCGTCCTGAAAACCTGCAAGTGTCGCCCAGACAGTCATTCCTCTCAGGCAATCATCCAGTGAAATGGCTTCGCCGGGTAAGAATCCACCGGCAGGAGCCTCTTTGTCATTTTTCCGCGCACAAGCGGCATAGATTGTTTTAAACGGGTTCATGTCTTCAATCGGGTAATCCGTTCCGATCGCAATCATTCCTGTCGCATTTAACAATGAATGGTATGCATAAGCTTCTTTCAATCGTTCTGCCCCCAATCGTTGTTCTGCAAACAGGTAATCACTGACAGCATGCGTCGGTTGCACAGAAGGCAGTATTCCATACTGCATAAACAATGGCATATCTTCCGGAGAAATAATCTGAGCGTGTTCAATTCTCCAACGATGATCCGGATTAGTTTTTGAGACATCCTTGTATGCATCCAGCACCATTTTCACCGCTGCATCACCAATTGCATGTGCATTTAACTGGTACCTCACTTCCTGGCACAACTGAACGAGTTCATCCAACTCCTCTTTGGTAACCGTTGTGTGTCCATGCGAATGCACGTCATCCGAATACGGATCTTTTAAATAAGCACCTCTTCCTCCCAATGAACCATCAGTGAATACTTTGAAGCTGCGAATACTGAGATTTTTATATTCATACACTCCATGTTTACGTGCAAACTGAATGTTTTCCGCTGTAGGTAATAACATTCCGTACAGATTGATTTTCAAACGCCCTGCATCAATAAGTTCCTTCATTACTTGCACATCTTCCGCTTCCAGTCCCGCATCATGCACATTTGTGATCCCGTACATCAGTAATTCATTCTGGATCTCAATGACTTTTTCCTTGAGTTCCTGTGGAGAATAAACCGGTAATTTCTTTTTAACCAACTCCATTGCCTCATCCGTCAGAATACCTGTTATTTTACCGTCTTTTTTCATTATTTCACCACTGCTCACCTGCGTTTGGTCATTGATTCCTGCTAAATGAAGCATTGCGTCATTTACTAACACTGTATGTCCGTCATTTCTGAACAAACAAACAGGAGTAACAGGAAACACTTCATTCAACCGTTCATTGGTCGGCAACGAATTGTCTCTCCACGCACCTTCGTTCCATCCCTGTCCGACAATGATTTTTTGGTTATTTCGCTGTTGGTAAATTTCCACATCCGTTACCAGTTGCGCCAGTGACTTGCATTGTGACAAATCTGCTCCCATGCGTTGTTTGGCAGCTAATAACAGATGAACATGTGCATCTGTGAATCCGGGATAAATGTCTTTTCCCCCTGCATCTACAAATTCATCCGCCGAATATTTATTCAGAATCTGACGTTCCGGTCCCAGTTCGACAATCTTCCCATCACGAATTGCCATTGCTTCATAAACAGTCATTTTTTCATCCATGGAATGGATCACTGCGTTGTGCACGATTAAATCGGCATGCTCTGCTTTCATGCAAGAAGAAAGGATTGATATCGATACAAGTGTAAAAAGGAATAATCGGATCATGTTTTGTTTTTTTGTCAAAAGTAGTTTTTTTGATGGGAATAGTTTAAGAATGGGAAGTGGAAAGTGGGGGTGAGAGTTGAGAGTGAGAAGATGAAAAGTGGAAAGTTGAGGATGGGAAGTGTGGAAAGTGATCAAATCGCAGATCCGAATTCTGATTATCAGTAGCAAACCTCCTTCTTTCCCGGCTACTGATCAGGGTCAATCGGACAAAAATCACAGTCAGATGACTAAATTAAATAATCAAAATCCTTCCTTTCTAAAAAGAATCTATTAACTTTGCGCCCCGTAGTTACATTTTTTCCCATGTCGAATTCAACAAAATATGTATTTGTAACAGGCGGTGTTACATCCTCCCTTGGTAAAGGAATCATTTCCGCATCTTTAGCCAAATTATTACAGGCAAGAGGTTATTCAACAACCATTCAGAAACTGGATCCGTATATCAACATTGATCCGGGAACCTTGAATCCGTATGAGCACGGAGAATGTTTTGTTACTGACGACGGTGCTGAAACAGATTTGGATTTAGGGCATTACGAGCGTTTTCTGAACGTTCCTACCTCTCAGGCAAATAACGTAACGACAGGAAGAATTTACCAGTCTGTGATCGACAAAGAACGCAGAGGTGATTACCTGGGAAAAACGGTTCAGATCATTCCACATATCACAGATGAAATCAAAGAACGTATTCAGCTGCTTGGAAAAAAAGGAGAATTTGACATCGTAATTACAGAAATCGGTGGTACTGTGGGTGACATTGAGTCATTACCCTATGTAGAAGCTGTACGTCAGTTGATGTGGGAACTGGAAAACGATTGTATTGTTATCCACCTGACATTGGTTCCTTACCTCGCTGCTGCAGGAGAATTGAAAACAAAACCGACACAACACTCTGTTAAGCAATTGCTGGAATTAGGGGTTCAGCCGGATATTTTAGTCTGCAGAACGGAGCATGAGCTGGATCTGAATCTGCGTCGTAAAATCGCGAAATTCTGTAATGTGAGCATGAATGCGGTGATCGAATCGCGTGATGCATCAACAATCTACGATGTCCCACTGTTGATGCAGGAAGAGGAACTGGATAAAGTTGTATTGGAAAAATTGAAACTTCCGACACGGAATTCTCCCAACCTGGAGAGCTGGAAAAGTTTCCTTACACACTTGAAAAACCCGACCAATCATGTTACAATCGGATTAGTTGGTAAATATGTAGAATTAAAAGACTCCTATAAATCCATTTCAGAAGCATTTATTCATGCAGGTGTATCGAATGAATGTAAAGTAGATGTGAAGTGGATTCACTCAGAGAAACTAACGGAAGACAACATTGCTGATGAATTGAGTGGACTGGATGGAATCCTGGTTGCTCCCGGATTTGGTTCACGTGGTATTTCCGGAAAAATTCAAGCTGTACGGTACGCCCGTGAAAACAACGTACCCTTTTTCGGAATCTGTCTGGGAATGCAGTGTGCGGTGATTGAATTTGCCCGCAATGTAATCGGATGGCCGGATGCCCATTCTACAGAAATTGCAGAAGATTGCAACTTCCCTGTGATCAACATGATGGCGGAGCAGAAATCCATTTCCAACATGGGAGGAACAATGCGGTTAGGAGCCTATAAATGTCACCTGAAACCAAATACATTGGCACATCAGGCATACAATACAGACATCATCAGTGAACGTCACCGTCACCGGTATGAGTTCAACAACGAGTACCTCGAGCAATTTGAACAAGCAGGGATGATTGCAACAGGAAAAAATCCGGAAACAGGATTGGTAGAAGTTGTTGAAATCCCTAATCACCCGTGGTTTGTCGGAGCACAATACCACCCTGAATATAAAAGTACAGTCGCATGTCCGCACCCGTTATTTGTCGCGTTCGTGAAAGCTGCTATCGAGAATAAACAATAAATCAAATAGAAAACCAGATACATGGATAGAAATACCATCATCGGACTCGTATTAATCGGAACCATTTTTTCCATTTTTACGATTTTTAACCAACCATCAGCTGAAGAGCGCGCAAAGCATGCTGAAGAGGTGAAAAAAGAACAAGCCTTATTAAAGGAAAAAGAGAAAATTGCGGAAGAACAGAAAAAGGCAACACCTGATAAAGCAACAGCTACAACAGGGAACGATTCTACTTCTGTAAATGTAGCTGATTCTTCTAAAAACACTGCTGTCTCAAAACCAGCAGCAACAGATTCGTTGGTGTACATGGAGAATGACAAATACAAAGTGGCATTCAACACGAAAGGAGGAATTGTTGCATCGATTTGGCTGAAAGAGTATGAAACATATGCTGATTATGCAAAAAATGACGGAAAAGTAACTCCGTTGGCGTTGTTTAAAGATGGTGACGCTGTCAATCAGTTGGTGTTTGAAATGAACGGGAAAAAGATCAAAACAGGAACGCTTCCGTTTCACATCAAAACACAGACAAAGAAGTCAATTGTTTTTGAAACAGAACTTGCTCCCGGAAAAACAATTCAAAATCAATACACGCTTTCAGATGATACGTATGACTTGACTTATACCGTAAATATGAAAGGGTTGGGTGGAGATGTCAATCCGAAAAATGTAGGATTAAACTGGGATGTTGCTTACCGTAAAACAGAACGTCTGTTTATGGAGCAACGCCGTGTTTCTACGATCTGTCTGAACTACAAAAAAGAAGGTTTTGACTACCTGAGCGAAATGGCAGCAGATGACCAGGAAGCTGAAGATGCAGTTGAATGGGTTGCTTACAAGCAAAGTTATTTCTCATCGTTCCTTCATCCGGAAAAACCATTCGTGAAAAAAGGAACTGAATTTGAAGTGAAAACATATGGCGAAGGACATGAAAAACAATGGACCAATCTGAAAGATTTCTCTTCAACGTTGATGCTTGATCTTTCCAACACAGATAACGCATCCATGTCGATGAACTGGTTCTTCGGACCAAATGATTACAACCTGTTAGCGTCATATGACAAAGAATACGATCACATTCTGAACTACGGATGGGGATTGTTCCGTTGGATCAACGTATATGCTGTACAGCCGTTGTTTTCAATGTTAACGCAATCGTTTGCTATTTCAGCGGGAATTGCTATTTTATTGCTCACATTGATCATCAAATTTATCCTGATGCCAATTCAATGGAAAATGTATGTTTCTTCTGCTAAAATGCGGATTCTGAAGCCGGAAATTGATGAATTGAACGCAAAATACCCGAAGAAAGAAGATGCCATGAAAAAGCAAATGGAAATGATGACGCTGTACCGGGAATCCGGAGCCAGTCCGTTGTCCGGATGTATCCCGATGCTGATCCAGATGCCTATTTTGCTGGCCGTATTCCGTTATTTCCCGTCGACATTTGAATTGCGTCAAAAGTCCTTTTTATGGGCAGAAGACTTATCTTCTTATGACTCGATCTGGAATTTCGGAACGAATATCTGGTTCTACGGTGATCACGTGAGTTTATTTACGTTGTTGATGGCTGGTACAACATTGATTTACACAGTAATCAATAGCGGAAACATGCAAACTCCTCAGCAACCGGGAATGCCAAACATGAAAGTGATCATGTACATCTTCCCGTTCATGATGATCTTCTTCTTCAACAGCTATGCTTCCGGTTTAAGTTATTACTATTTCATTTCCACATTGATCTCCATCCTGATGATGGTTGCGATTAAGAAATTCTTCGTTGACGAAGAAAAACTGAAAGCAAAAATGGCAGACAAAAAAGCTGCTGCAAGTAACGGAGGTGGAAGTGTAAAGAAAAAATCGAAGTTCCAGGAACGTTTAGAGCAAATGCAAAAAGCGCAACAGGAACAACTGAAGAATCGTAAAAAATAAACATATTCATTCTGATAGAAAAAGCCGTTTATACTCCAATAAACGGCTTTTTTATTGGTTTTGAGGATAGGAATGTAGTCCGCTACTAAACACGCTTACAGAGGGGATTATTCGATCCAACGAAAGCACCGGTGAAGTAGAAAAGAGCACCTTGTCGTTCTATCCCATCCTTTGCCTTCCTTCAAAGAAGTAGACAATACCGGGTATCGGGATTGTCCGCCATTGAAAAACATACCAGGATGAACGACAATTTCATGTACATTCCGATCTCTTGAAAGAGTCCATAAAAAGTTCTTTTTCCAGAAAACCGGTTCAAAAAATGAATTATTTTTACATTTTCAACTATAAAGAAATCAGGCAATAAAGAAAAAAGAGTATTTATTTTTGAAAAAAATCAAAAAAAAGCATTGCAGTTCATCAAAACTCCTTATATTTGCACTCCGATTTTTGACATATTTAGTATTGTTAAAAGTAACAATGGCCCATTCGTCTAGTGGTTAG
>DHNG01000021.1:33011-33995 GCA_002409405.1 Flavobacteriales bacterium UBA5422
TTCGATTCCCCTACGGGCTACAATTTTTGATATAAACGTTTTTAATAAATAACAACATGGCGAATCACAAGTCAGCAATTAAAAGAATCAGAAGTAATGATGCGAAAAGACTTCGCAACAAGTATCAGCATAAAACAACGCGTAATGCAATCAGAAAACTGCGTTCGTTGACGGATAAGAAAGAAGCAGAAACAATGCTTCCATCTGTAACTTCTATGATTCAACGATTGGCGAAAAGAAACATCATTCACACAAACAAAGCTGCGAATTTGGTTTCTGGTCTTCAATTGAAAATCAACAAGCTGTAATTTAATTCTTCCGTTTTTTTCGGAGAGTAATGATATCAGGGGCGTTTATGCCCCTTTTTTTATATTTTTACTTTCGTTTTTAAACTATGAGGTTCTCGTTGTCTATCTTATTTGTTTTGCTTTTTGTGCAATCAATGGCGCAAGGCAACGCAATTATGGGTAAAAAAGACACGCTGACCAACAGCTTTACCACCGGAGGTCCGATTGATTCTGTTGATATTTCTTTCTCCTATCACAGTTCAACGTTACCGGGAGGTGGATTTGCTGCTACAGAAAATGTACAGCCATATGACCTGTTTTTAGTCAACTCCGGAGGTAGTATTTTCAGGAATTTCAGCAACTGGAAAAAAATGCGCTTCTCTGCCCTCCCCCATTTGGGATTCGGTTACATTTTCGGAGGACAGGCAACGCAAATTGTACGTGCAAATTACACACACGCGTTCACTCACAATAATTTACTGAATATCGACTATGATTTACAGCGGGGAAATAACTTTCTGCGCAACGGGGAGTTCACCCATCACGATGTGCAGCTTCAGTACCAATACACCTCCCCTTTTTATTCGCTTTCAGTCAAAGGCCAATACCTCAACCGAAACATTGGAAATAACGACGGCGTTGTTACGGATACATTGATCGATTTTTACGGCTTTTCCTATGCACCTGTCAGAAAAAA
>DHNG01000021.1:34107-38638 GCA_002409405.1 Flavobacteriales bacterium UBA5422
TTTTACGGCTTGTCCTATGCACCTGTCAGAAAAAGCAATGCATTGAGTCAGTACCGGGGAACACGCATTGAACTGGAACATTATTTTGATTTTCTGTCAAAGGATTCAACCAATGCAACAGGATTCTATGTTGACAACAAGATGAACATCTTTAACAGAAAGTACAAAGAGTACATTGATACATTGTCATTACTCTATCCTGTTGTCTTAATGGATCAGGATTCGACCAATGATCAATACCAGGTATCGGAATTGATCAACGGAGCAGGTTTATACTACAGCAGAAGTAGTTTCTTTCTGAAGGCAGGATTGCAAAACAACTGGTGGAATTATTTCAATCTCGGAAATACGATCTCCCGCTCCGAAATAAACCTCGACGCAAAACTGGGGCTGACCATTCGAAAAATTGAACTACAAAATCACACCAATTTTAACTTTATCGGTGCGCAGGGCGAATGGTTCAGTTATTCTAAACTGAGATTCGACTGGAGCAATTTCCATTTCAAGGCAAATGCAGATGTCTCATATCTGCTTCCCGAACCACATCAGCGATTTTATTACGGAAACAACGTCTATTACGACCTGCCGTTTGATCAATTGAAAAAACAGTTCCGAATGAACCTCAACGCTCAGTTGGATTATACGTATCAGCAGCATACAGTTGGTGTATTTGCGAAAAATGCCACGCTTACCAATAATTACTGGTTTTACAACAATACATGGACCGCTGACACGATCAATGCCTTGAATGCATTTTCCATCGGATTAACAGGAAAAACAGGATACAAAATTTTGAAATTCTCACTTTCCGGAAGTTACAACAGCAGTAACTGGATGCCGAATCTCCTCGTTCAAAGCCGGCTTTACCTCCAGGGAAGACTATTTAAAGGCAGAAAACTTCTCGGGCAATTCGGAGTAGAAGCCTCCTATCACAATGGGTACCGATTACTGGAACACCTTCCGTACATGGATGTTTACCGAATTACGACCTCCTCAACCGATCCGATGGTAAACTTACACGCCTTTGGAGCGTTCGAAATTCAGCGTTTCCGCTTTTTCTTCCGCGTGGAGAACATCGGTTATTTCTGGACAGAAAGCACCACTCGGGTTGGGTTAAACCAACCGATCCCAGCCATGCAAATCCGTGTGGGGATCACCTGGGATTTCTTTAATTGATCTTATTTTCTCATCACCAGCGTCACAAAATCGCGTTCCACCATCTCTCCGGTTTTGGAGCGAATGTGTTCTTTTTGTAGATCTGTTTTTTCGATTGTCAATCCTGCCTGATCAGCAAGATTTTGAACGGCTTCCAAATTATACAAAGTAAAGTTGAATTTTGTAAACGGCAATTGTTCCATAAACGACGCTTCTGCGAATGTTAGTCCAAACCGTCCTCCTTTTTTCAATGCCCGGGCAATTTCTTTCATGAAAGTTGACGGATCGCTCCAGAAATAGATTGTATTCACCGTAAAAACAGCGTCAAATGACTCCTGCTCAAACGGAATGACAGCTCCATCGTACAATGTAAATGCTGCTTGTTTATTGGCAATCGGAATGGTATTGATCCGCATTGCTTCCTGAATCATTAATTCAGAGATATCAATTCCTTCGTACTGTAGATTTTCAGCTTTCTTCAATAAATAGTCCAGGTGGCCGGCATTTCCGTGCCCGATCTCTAAAATGCGTTCATTTCCTTTTAACCTCAGGTTTTCAATGGAGTTGATCGTCATACCGATATTGTTTTCATTCATCATATTGGCAACTTCAATTCCTCTCTCTCCGCTTGGCTTCATCAATTGTTCTGACAATGCCTTCAAATCTTGTTCTTCCATTCTTTTATGACTTTATGGCTAATGATCACAAGATACTCATTTTGCTAAAAACGGAAACTAAAAAAGCGCACCGAAGTACGCTTTTATCAATTACTGCACGATTGCAACGGATTCCGGAGAAACGTTTACCATAGCGAAAGATATGAGGGATTTTGAAGATTACTTCGGAAAAAACTCGACATTCATCCGAATAGGTAGGGGTCAGATGATTACTACAAAAAAATGATGAGTTACACTAAAACGGATCCTTGTATCATCGAAATGGTAAACGGAGAAATCTTTGAAGTATCCAGAAGAAAAAAAAGTGAAGTGTTGGCGTTATTAAATCGGGTGTAGGGGGGGAATCCTTATGGGGCTTTGCCTTCATAATTTTAAATTAAATCGTCTACGGCAATCGCGTATAAATACGTATTTTAATTTCAATTGGGATTAGTAGTTTTGTGAGCGCGTAAACAGGAATTATGTAATCACTCTGTAAATCAACGAGAAAACTGATAATAATTGTTTACAAGCAATTATTTGTTACGCATATTTATAAGTTATGTGCCATTTTATCCCCAATCGCAACCATTGATGAATAATAAAAATATAACTCGAACAGCTGCTATCATCTTTTCAGAAGAAAGTTCTTCTATAAAATCCACAACGGTACAACGAAAAATAATAGAATCAATATTTGTAGAAAACGAAAACAAGGAGCTTACGATTGATGAAATAATTGACAATTTAAACCGTCAATTAGAAATGAACTTTGACTTTGATGAAGTTAAACAAATTGTAACTGACGAAAGACATTCTCATTTTGAAATACGATTTGATTCAAAATCTAAGGAAAATCATTTTAAACTTTTAAATAAACGCTTCATCGTTCTAAGAGATAGAGAGGAGCAATTTTCTATTTATCCACATATAGAGAATTTCAAAAGCAATTTATATACAGGTATTTTATCCTCTCAAGATTTAGATGAAACTTTACACCGATACTTATATGAACTTTTGAATAAAAATGTTCAAGCTTTCAAGAAAATATCAAAGCCTACGATTAAGTCCAAGGATATATTTATTGATCCTTCTATTTTTAATCAGGAAGAACGAGAAGCTATAAATGAGTTTTTGGAATGGGAAAATATTGAAAAGAACAAAGCAATTTTTGCACTGATTAGCTATTCGTTAGAGTATGCGGTTGTAACAAATCATTATGAAAGTTCTTCTGTATTTCTCAATTCTATAAAAAATAAAATATTTTATCTAGATAATAATGTGCTTTATCGCGCAATTGGATTAAATGGAGATAATAGAAAAAAAAGAACTTTAGAATTTCTGAACAAATGTAGAAGCGCTGGTCAAGAATTGAAAATGTCTAAATTCACCTATAAAGAATTTCAGGACACAATAAAACACCATATTAAATCTTTGCAAAGAGTTCCTTTTAGGAGAATAAACTATAATTTATTCTCTAAATATTCACTAGACCCAAGTATTTATGAATATTATCACAGATGGAAAACAAATCGAACAGCATATAGTTTTGAATTGTTTACTACTCATCTTCTTTCTGAACTTGATAATTTTTTAAAAACATTCTCTGTTGAGACAATATATACCGTTCCTTTTGATGAAAATGGAAAAGAAGAACAAAAAGTTATAAATGATTACAAAGAGGAAATTGCAGTAGCCAAAGGGTATGGAAATGAAAATTCTCATCATTTTGATGCAGTTAATACATTTTGGATTGAAAAACTAAGAGGCACCAATAGAAACTCTATTACAGACACAAAATATTTTTTTGTATCGACAGACCAAAAATTAAGGATTTGGGATTTTTCTAGAAATGATTATCAACCCGTAGCTTTAATACCAAGTCAATGGATGGCAATTTTGTTAAAATATTTTTCTAGAACTGAAAATGATTATGCTAGCTTTATTTCATTTCTAAAATTACGAACAAATCAACCTATTGTAAATGAAGAATGCTTACAAGCAATTCTTTCTGGTATTAGTGAATTAACCGAAGACTTTGAAAGACAATCAACTATCTTAGAACGAATGGTTGAAATAAAATTTGAGGGAATATTAAACGGCTCTAACCGTTCTGAGGAAGTATATCAAAAGTCTGTAGCTTTTGTTAGTAGGGAGTTTGAAAACGAAATAGAAAATTTAAATACATCGAAAAATGAAGTAGAAGAAAAATTAAGCCAACAAACAATTCTCTTTAAGGAGAATATTATTAAAGAAAAAGAAGATTTTTATCAAGAACTTCAACTACAAAAAATTCCAATTGAAGAAACAGCAGAAAAGAACTTCAATTGGTTTAAAGTAAAATTTTGCTTGATTGTTGTTTCTTATTTTTTATTGCTCGGAATTATTACTTATAAAATTGGTTGGGAAATAATGGAGCCGATAGTGTACTTCTTGGGTGCAATAGGAATAATTGGTTTGTATATCTATATTGCTGTCCATGGTAAAAACTTCAACCCTGTTGAATACTTTAACCAAATTGAACAAAAATACATTCAAACTTCATATAATAAATTCAATTTTAAAATTGACCGATATAATTCAATAGAAGAGGATATTGAGCTTTTAAAAACTGAACTAGAATTATTAAAAACGGCACATAACAAGCAGTTTGGCAAAATGGCGGGTTAAGTGCAAAATTGAAAATTAGTGCTTCTATTTCCGCCACTTCGCCAAGCTGC
>DHNG01000021.1:38743-39521 GCA_002409405.1 Flavobacteriales bacterium UBA5422
CTTCGCCAAGCTGCCGAACCGTTATGTGCAAACTTTATAAAAAACTCAGAATTAAATGGAAAATGTAAGTGTATTTGATATAGTTTCATTGATTGCTTCTTTGGCATCATTGATTTTAGCCATCCTAGCGATTTGGCTATCTTTTAAATTTTTTGAAAAATCGAATGAAGCATCAGACAAAACAATTGAAGCTTCCAAAGGCATTAGTGCAAGTGTAGAAAGACTGGAGAAATTATTTGACAAATTGTACAGTGATACTTTCACAATGATGAAAGATACAGTTTCAGATATGCGAAAACATATATGGAATAAAGATGAAACGGGCGATTCTAAATCGACAGATATTGAAGAAGAATTAGAAAGAAAAGCCCAACAAAAAGTAGATGCATTAAAAAAAGAGCTATCGGACGATTTAAGTAAAATGTTTGCAAAACAACATATAACTGACACGAAAATTACAAACTTAAAAGCCGAACTGTCTACTTTGATTGAGAAGGCTGTCAGTCAAACGAGAACGTTAGAATCAGAAGCTAGAGAAGAAACAACCAGAGAATATATATTAAGAAGATTAAGACTGCTTAAAAGAAGAAAAAATAGAATAGTTGCAGATGATATTGTTGAGCGAGCTTCAAAAGATGGATTAAATGTAAAAAGACTTTTTGATGAATTTGTTAAGATGAAAGAGGATGGTCTAATAGATTTTGACGGGAGAGAAATTACTTCGCCTGATGACGAGATTCGACTACTATGATTAGTCTGCACATAACAGCACCTACCC
>DHNG01000021.1:39646-41639 GCA_002409405.1 Flavobacteriales bacterium UBA5422
CAGCACCTACCCAAAAGTGGCGGCTAAGAGTTTAAATCAAGCTTTGTGCTTCTATCAAAGTTCGTACTTGGTTGACAGTGAAGCGCTTCGAAATCCGCCACTGAGCCAAGCGCAAAAACGTTATGGTCAAGTTACGTAAACACTAAAATATGAGAGAACTTTTTGAACAGATTTCTAATTTAAAGGAAGAGTATGATGAAATCAGAAAAAAGAATAGGTTTAACGTAATAACTGCATTGCACAAAGAGCGTGACGAAGTTAACCTACATTCACGAATTATTTCATACTTACTTTGTCCATCCTCTGGACATGGAATGGGAGATATTTATTTAAAATCATTTGTTCGTGAAATATTGAAATTGAATGAAAATCAATTTGATTTAAATAACATTTCAATTGTACCTAATGAGATCAATAAAACAGAATACAAAGAAATTGACATTCTACTGGTAAACAAACGGACTAGTCAAGCAATCATTATTGAAAACAAAATTGATGCTCAAGACAGTAACAATTTAAATAATCAACACGGTTATCAAGGGCAACTTGAGCGCTACTACAGTACAATTACAACAGGGAAAGATAATCATGGAAAACCAAGTGAAGAGTTTAAATCAAAATATGTTCATGTTTATTATTTGACCATGAAAAATCAACCTCCAAGTGAGATCAGTATCGGAATACTGAAAAATGAGCCTAGTAGTTGGAATTCGAATCATGTCTTATCTTATGATTCGCATATTCGTGAGTGGTTGAACAAATGTCTTGAGATCAGTCCAGAAGGAAATACAGAAGTTAAATCCTTTATAAAACATTATTCAAACTTAATTGACAAAATGACAAATAACGATTTACCCATAGATGAAAGACTTCGGTTGAAAGATATAGTATCGGAAAATATTTCGAGTTCGAAATATTTGATTGATAATTTCAAACACGTGAAATGGCATACTGTGTATGACTTCTGGACTCAATTAAAAGATCAATTGGAAAAGCGACTCGATATTAATTCTACGTATTTCCCAACTGATAGTACAGATTTCAACATAATAATTACAAAAGTAACACATCATGATACTGGTATTAATCATGGATTATTGTTTAACATCAACGATACTAAAGCATATATTTCAGGATTTGGTAAATTGTCTTGGGGTGTCGTTGAACCGAAGAAATGGACAGATTTTAGTCACGAAAATGTAGCGGAGATTAACCTTTCTGACTTTTCCTCTGAATGGACATTTCAGTTAATTGATAAAAATAAGATGGCAGAAGTTATTCAGATAATTTTAACTGAAATAAGTAATTCAGCAAGCAATAACTTTGAAAACCTACAAACTACTGATTGAAAATAAACCAGACCATAACAGACGTTTAGCTCCATTTTTCTGCCGCAGGCGCAACACAGAAAAACGATGCCAAGCCGTAAACCGTTAGCTGTAAATTTCTCGAAACGCTGTATGAAATTAAATAGTCCTACAACATCAAACAAAAAAGGGATACTTCAATTGAAGCATCCCTTTCACATTTATGTTTTTTTATCCAATTATTTCGTTGCTTCCAATGCAATTGCTGCTTTTACAGCCGCAGGAAGGTTAATCACACCTCCTGTTACTGACAACGTTCCGAAATCAATCGGAGTATCTTCTCCCGGTTTTGTTTGCTGAGATCCTTTGTAGCTTGTTGCCGTTGTCAACAAAATATCTTTGATCTCTTTCATAGACAATTTAGGGAAATAAGAACGTAATAATGCTGCTGCTCCCGTTACCATCGGTGCTGCCATTGAAGTTCCCTGCAATTCCATGTACTCACTTTGAGGAACAGAATTGTAGATTTCAAATCCCGGAGCAAATACATCTACCCCTTTTTGTCCGTAGTTCGAAAATGAAGCAGCCAAATCACCATACGCTTGTCCTTTTACAGTTGCAAAACGTGTTGACGCTCCGATTGTCAGGTAATGATCCAGTTTTTTATTCTGGAACTCATACATAGA
>DHNG01000021.1:41776-50185 GCA_002409405.1 Flavobacteriales bacterium UBA5422
CTGGAACTCATACATAGAAGTCGGGAAGTTCGGTTCAACATCTACATCTTTCGCATCGTTTCCTGCTGCATGTACCAACAATACACCTTTTGAATCAGCATATGCCAATGCATCGTATACGTCTTTTGCCAATGGAGAATAGGATTTTCCGAATGACATGTTGATTACTTTCGCTCCGTTGTCAACTGCATAACGAATCGCCAATGCGATGTCTTTATCAAACTCATCTCCGTTCGGAACAGCTCTCAATGACATCAGTTTTACATTTTCTGCAACTCCGTCACCTCCCAGTTTATTTCCACGGATGGATCCTACGATACCTCCAACGTGTGTCCCGTGCAATGCATCCGGCCCTTCCACGTCATTGTTTCCGTACTTCACATCTTTCATGTTATTCGGGTTGTCTCCGATCAATGAACGGTCATCGTATTCAACATTCAGGTTGTAGTTCAACATCTGGTCGATCTGCCCTTTTTGTTTTTCCAATACTTCTTTTGTCAAACGACCTGAAGAAATAGCCAATGCCAATTGTTTCAACTGCATTCCTTGAGGATCGGCAGGTTTCCACTTATTCAGATCTTTCTCTGTATAATTCGTTTTACCGATCATTCCTCCAACCATTACAGGAACCTGGTCAATCAATCCAGCCAATTGATCCATTTGTGCTACGTACGGTTCATATTCTGCACGTTCAGCAGCAACTTCGTCACGTACTTGTTTGTACAACTCGTATTCTTTTTTGTCTCCGTCTTTTACAGACGCTTCATCAACAGTTGCGTATTTCGGCGACAATTGAGCAAGAATACGTGTTCTTTCCAAACGTGCGTAATTCTGGTTTTCTCCTTTTGCATTCCCCAGAAAGTTCCATCCGTGAATATCATCGATGTATCCGTTTCCGTCATCATCGATTCCGTTTCCTGGAATCTCTTTTTCATTCACCCAGATCTTTCCTTTCAGATCTTCGTGTTCGATATCTATACCAGAGTCAATAATTGCAACTACAACTGTTTCAGACTGACGCTTTTTCAGTAATTTATATGCCTGCTCTGTCTGCATACCGCTTTTTCCGTTGTACCAATCAACAACTTCTTTTTTAACCGCTTGCGCATTCAACACATTGGTAATTCCCAACGCGAAAACAGCAAGACTTAATTGAATGATTCTTTTCTTCATACTATCGGTTATATAAAATCTTTTTAAACTCCTCAAAGTTGCAAAAAATTGTCGACGATTGCTATTATTTTTTGTCATACTGCCGTAATTTTAGCATATTTGGTTCAAAATACTGATAAATGGTAAACCGGCTTTTTTTCACGCTGTTACTTCTGGTAGTTGCAACAGCCTCTCATGCTCAGTCAGGAGCATTTGGTTACAGTCAATTAAGTGATGAGCAGCTGCGGTTGACTTCTACATTTTATCTTCCGAATCAGGATGTCTATAAAACGGCAATTTCGAAAAACAAATGGACCATTGTAAGTGAAAATAATTCGTGGGTTTATTTCTCTGCAAAAACCGTTGAAGTTCATGAAGCATATAAGAACGGGGAACTTCCTGACTACTATATTGAATATGCTCCTGCTCATTTACTGAATGACTCCATGCGGGCGCATCACAACATTGATGCAGTTCACAACGGAACAGGTCTTTCTACGGCATACAAAGGCAAAGACGTTGTTGTTGGTTATGTAGATACCGGAATTGAAATTCAACATCCTGACTTTAAAGACGCAAACGGAAAGACACGAATCCTTCGAATCTGGGATCATTCAGTTTCTACCGGAGGAACGCTTTCTCCATATGGTTACGGAATTATTTGGGACAGTACCCAGATCAATGCAGGACTATGTACCAGTACGGATGACAGCGCCCATGGGAGTACTGTTGCCGGAGCGGGTTCAGGAAACGGAAGAGCCGTCGGTTATAACCAGGGAGCTGCTCCTGAATCGGACATCATCATGGTGAAAACAAATTTCTCACTGCCCAACTGGTCACTAACGGTAGCTGATGCCTGTGACTACATCTTCAAAGTAGCTGATACATTGGGAAAACGTGCAATTGTTAACCTGAGTGTCGGTTCGTACCTGGGAAGTCACGACGGAACAGATCCTGCGGCAGTCAGAATCAATAACCTGCTCGACGAAAAGAACGGGAGAATTGTTGTTGCGGCATGCGGAAATTCCGGAGGTATCGGGAATTATCACTGTCAGGGAATTGTTACAACTGATACAACCTTTACCTGGTTTGAAAACAATCCAAATTCTTCCTTTGGTCCCAACAAAATCTTTTTCGATTTGTATTCCGATATGAATCAGGCAACTTATTCTTACTCTTTTAAGGCCGTGAATCCTGCTACGAATTACCAGACACGTGCACAGTTGATTTTCAGACCGGCAACAGCATCACTGGGAGTTCCTGTTTTTGATACATTGCGCAATGCAAACGGTGACCGCATCGCAACGCTTGAAATTTATACATCCCAGGAAGGAAGTAATTTTCACATGCAGGTGCTCTTCAGAAACGTAGATACAACCAATTACCTGTATGGGTTCTATACACGCGGATCCGGAAAATATGACTTGTGGTCAGGGGCCGGATTAGGGTATAACAAAATTGTAGAAGCAATTCCTTCTTCTGCTACGTTTCCAAGTATTGTGAACTATCATTTACCGGATGCGCACCAGACGATCGTTTCGAACTGGAATTGTTCTCCGAAAGTAGTATCAGTTGGAAATACGCGCAACAGAAGCCGATTTGCCAACTATGCCGGAACTTATTATTATCCCAATGAGACAACACCTGTCGGGAAATTAAGCCCGGGTTCCAGTAAAGGCCCCAACAGGAACAATGTCATCAAACCGGACGTTGCTGCTTCCGGGGACGTTATGTTATCTGCTGGTCCGCTCTGGTATTTTGCAGAACCTGCAAATTATCCGAAAATGGATTCAGGCGGTTGGCACCTTGGAAATGGGGGAACATCCATGTCCAGCCCGGTAGTAGCCGGAATTGCTGCATTATTCCTGGAGCGGTGTGAAAAAGGAAATTATCAAACATTTCTGGATGCCATTCAACAGTATTCATTCTCCAATACCTACACCGGTTCTTTGCCAAACAATGCCTATGGATACGGGTTGATTGATGCTGCTGCAATTCTGCAAAATCAGGAGTTCTCCGCAACAATTGATGGAGATACAGTGTTGTGTGTCGGACCCAATCTCATTGAAGTACAAGCGACGGATTCAATTGCTTCCATCCTTTGGTCAAACGGAAGTACAATGCTCATCAACCAGCAATATACACCCGGAGAAGTCTTCGCAATCGTCTACAATGAATTTGGCTGTGGTGTTCATTCCGACACGCTGATTCTGACACAGGAAACAGTGGAAAGCATTGATCCGATTACAGTTTCAGATGATTACCTCGTATTGTCGACTACTTCTTCTAATTCAATGTATCAATGGACCTTAAACGGAGCCGACCTTCCGGGAGAAACGAATGATTCACTGGTATTGTCTTCTTTCCAGGGTGGATTTTATGACTGCTACACGACCGGAGAAAACGGATGTACGGTATATGCAGGAGGAGTCGGGATCTATTTATCGGTTGAAAATCTGGATCAGTTATCCCTGATTCTCTATCCGAATCCGGCAACAAATCACGTAACTATTTCAACCGAAAGTAACCTGATTTCCGTAAAAATGTTTGACCTCACAGGGAAAGAAATTCCTATAAACATGACTAACAACGTATTGAATATTGAACAACTGGCAGACGGCTATTATCACCTGTTGATCCAAACGGATAAAGGGTCAGCCCAAAGCAAGCTGATCAAGCGATCGAAATAATCAAAAAAAGTCAGGATGACCAATTAGCGGAAACACAAGAGTAGTGCTCCGCTAATTTTTTATGTGCATCAACTATTTTACTTTCTTTCCCCTTTTGTTTGCCATTACTTTTGTATTTTCGTGGTCAAATGAGATTCAGTTCCGATATATCACTGTGGTGGTTGATTCCGATAGCAGGGTTAGCAGTTGTACTTGCTTCCTGGATGTATTCACGTAAATCAAACGGTTGGGTAAATGAATTGTCTTCGCGCTGGCGAATCATTTTTATTACATTGAGAAGCCTTTCTCTGTTTTTGATCGCCCTGTTGTTATTCGGGATCATTTTCCAGGCATTCAACTACAAAAAAGAGAAGCCGATACTGGTCGTCGGGGTTGACGATAGCGCCTCCATGCTGAATTATGCCGATTCGTCTGCTGTTCCAAAGCAGGTGAAAGCATTATTGGAATCTATTAATAGCGAGCTGGGCGAAAAATTTGACATCATTCCCTACACCTTTTCAGGAATTCCGGAATTGCTTCAAAACGATGTATCCTTCAAAGCTGCGAATACCAACCTGACAACTGCATTTGAAACAACAAAAAGTGAATTTTACAACCGAAATCTGGCAGGAGTGTTATTGATTTCTGACGGAAATTACAATACGGGATCCAACCCTGTTTATGCCGCAGAAAAGTACAACACTTCTTCCATTTATACATTGGGTGTCGGTGATACAATTACTAAACGGGATCAGTTGATCAAACACATTTCCCACAATGATGTAGCTTTTCTAAAGAATGATTTTCCTGTTGCCATTGACATCGAAGGAATCAAAATGGGAAAAATCAGTACGGAAGTTTCTATTGAATCAAACGGAAAAAAAATTGCTTCACAAACCATCCAGTTCAAGGACGGAGCCATTGATTATGAACAGGTTTCCTTTCTCCTCAATGCAAGTACTCCCGGAATTCAGCAATATGTTGTCAAATTGAGTCACAAAGACAATGAATACAATTATGAGAACAATACGCGTACCATCTATGTAGAGGTCATCGATTCAAGAAGTAAGGTACTACTGTTGTCTGCTGCACCTCACCCGGATATCGCAGCGCTCAAATCAGCATGGGAAAAAGACCAGAACCTAGAGGTCGAATTCAAACTGCTGGCCGACTGGAACAGAGACCTCAAAAACGTGGACCTTATCGTCTGGCATGAACCGGGATTGAATGCAACACGGGATATCCAGCAAGCCATCATGAACAACAGCATTTCAAAACTGTTTATCGTCGGATCTCAATCCAATGCTTCCTCCATTTATCAGTTGGAAATCGGGGTTGAAATTCCGGCAGGAAATAACCTGGATGACTACGAAGGAAGTCTGAATTCAGGATTCAATGCATTTGAATACAGTGACGAACTTAAAAAGGCGTTCACGTATTATCCTCCGTTAAAAGCAAAATTCGGAAACTTCCGGACACCAAAAGACGCAGCAGTTCTATCCTATCAACGCATCGGGCCTGTTGTAAAAAAAGAGGCAAATATCTTTTTCGCTTCCGGTAAATCCGCATCGGGGCAAGCATTAAAATATGGATTCATATACGGAGAAGGAATCTGGAAATGGAAACTGACGGAATATGCCCGAACAGAAAGTGTTACTGCTTTTGATGAATTGATTGCAAAGACAGGACAATACCTGATGGTGAAACAAAATACGGATCCGTTCCGCGTTCTTCTTCCCAAGCAATTTACGCCAAACGAAAGTATTACAATCAATGCAACAGTATTAAACGCATCACTGGATCCAATTACAACTTCTGAAGTGCATTTTGTACTGACATCTGAAAATGGAAAAGAATCAAAGCTGCAATTCGGAGTTTCGGGAACAGGATATAAACTGGATTTAGGAAAATTAGACGCCGGAAAATATTCCTGGAAAGCGTACACGTCCATCAATGGGAAATACCATGAGAAAAAAGGTGAATTTGTTGTAAAACCCTTGTTCCTGGAGCAGGCAGATAACAGTGCTAACCATAATTTATTGAAACAACTGGCGGAAAAAACAGGTGGAAAATTTGATGTATTGAAAAACAGCCAAAAAATCATTCAGGCATTAAAAGCGCGTGATGATTTTAATTCTGTGAGCTACCAGGAATCGTCGTTCAATGAACTGATCGAATACTTCTTGCTGTTCTTATTCCTTGTGTTGACCTTGTTTACGGAGTGGTTCTTCAGACGATATTTGGGTAGTTATTAAACGTCTCTACTTTCCCGGAGATTCTTCTTTCTAAATTTTATCGGGAATCAAACGCAAACAAAAGGCCAGACAGCAGTGCCATCTGACCTTTTCAGTCGGGGTTTCAACTCACTAGTTCACCTCTCCCCCCAACGCTTTATACAAGGTGATTAATGTGCGTGCATTGCGTTGCTGATAATCCACATAATCCAGTTCTGCCTGCAGTTTGTGTTTTTGCGAATTAATGATTTCCAAATAATTTGCATATCCTGTGAGGTATAAATCATTGGAAACACTGACTGCTCTGTCCAGGTAAGCAGCTTCTTCCGCTTTTATTTTCAGGATATTCTGATACACACCCACCTGTGTCAGTAACAAACTCAATTCATTAAACGCGGATGTGACATTCTTTTGATACGTGTAAAATGCAATTTCCTGGTTCCGTTTGGAAATAAAATAATCACGTTTCAATTGTCCCTGGTTGAAAACAGGCGCTGTCAATCCTCCCAGAATTTGCCATGCCAGTGATCCGGGATTGAAGAACGTCGGCATGGAAAATGCATTCATCCCGATCCCTGCACCAAGTTGTAACTTCGGAAAAAACGCAGCTCTCGCTGAACGGGCATCTGCATTGGTCGCTAACAATTCGTAGTAACTTTCTGCTACATCCGGACGTTCGTGAATGACTGAATCAACGTTCATAGTTTGATTCAAAATCTGCAGGTGGTTGGTAATGAAATCATTTCCCCTGGAAATAGACCCTCCATATTCTCCTGTGAGTGTCAGCAACGCTTTTTCAGCGGCGATGATATCCAGTTTCAACTGTTCAATTTCCGCCAGCAGGTTTTTCGTCTGCGCACCGAATTGCTGCACGGCAAGTTCTGTTGATTTTCCTGCAGAACGCTCTGCCAGAATGATTTCAAATGCCTTTTGCTGCACCTTGTAATTCTCCTCGTAAATGATCATTTTCTTGTCCAGAGCGATCAGTTCATAATACAAATCAGCAACATCCGTGAACAATTGATTTTGCACCAAGCGAAAACCTTCAAACGATGCCAGGTACCGCTCTTTTGCTGCTTTCTTTTTATTGCGGAGTCGCCCCCAGATATCAACTTCCCAGGACGTTTGTGCACCAATAAAGTAGTTCGGAGTAATGTCCGTCCGGATTTTTTGGTCTTCCTCAATATTAGCAGACAGGTTGGTATCAAAATTCCCTACCCCTTCCATCGTATATTTTCCGAATTTTGTTCCGGAAGCATTGACCAACACATCCACAGTCGGCAGCATTGCCCGTTTTGATTGTTTCAAATGCGCATTTGCAATCTGTACCCGTTGTTGTAATATCTGATAATCCGGATTCGCCTGTACCACTTTTTCAAACAGAGCAATCAACTCCGGGTCATTGAAATAAGTCGTCAGCGTAATCGGAACAAATGGTGCTGTTTGTGCTGTTGTTGTATTTCCGAATGATTCGGGTAACGGTTTTACATTACTCTTATCGATATCTTTTGGTGCGGCACATGCTGAGATCAGCACAATCACAAGCAGGCCGGTAACTTTATTCTTCATGGTGTATGTTCTCTTGTTTCTGTTCTTTTTTAGACCCCATTTTTGCAAAAAGGATGTACAATCCCGGGATCACTATAATTCCGAAAATAGTTCCGATCAGCATCCCTCCTGCTGCTGCCATTCCGATAGACCGGTTACCTGTTGCTCCTGCTCCTGCAGCCAGACACAGTGGAATCAATCCCGCAACGAATGCAAACGATGTCATTAAGATCGGTCGGAAGCGCTGTCTGGCACCTTCAATTGCGGCTTCTGCAATTCCATATCCTTCTTTGTTCCTGGCAATCGCAAATTCGACAATCAGAATGGCATTTTTGGCCAACAATCCGATCAGCATCACGAGCGCTACCTGTGCATAGATGTTGTTGTCCAAGCCGGCAAGTACAAGGGCAAAATACGATCCGAATATCCCGATCGGCAAACTGAGCAATACCGGGAACGGCAATAAGAAACTTTCATATTGTGCTGCCAGTAACAGGTAAACAAACAGTAAACACAAACCGAAAATGTAGATGGTTTGATTTCCTGATAAAATCTCTTCGCGTGTCATACCAGACCATTCCAATTCGAAACGGCTTGGCAGTTTTTCTGCTGCAATTTTTTCAACAGTGGCAATGGCATCTCCAGAACTGTAACCTTCCGCTGGTTCACCGTTAATCATAGCCGACATGTACATGTTGTAACGCGTTAAAACCTCTGGACCGTAAACTCTTTCTAATTTGATAAAAGTAGAAAACGGAACCATTTCGCCTGCGTCATTCTTCAAATACATATCCAAAATACTTTCT
>DHNG01000012.1:0-7087 GCA_002409405.1 Flavobacteriales bacterium UBA5422
TGTGATTGTGTTCACTACATTTGATAATTAAACATTCATAATTCAAAATCCATCATTCAAAATTTAATAAATACTTGTTATTGCGTTAATCAGATCGAAGGGTAGATTTCTCTAACTTTGAAAAGTTATTGAAAATCAAAAAATGATCGTTTTTTTGAAACACCAAACATACTGTCTATCCCGGAAATTGGTTGTCTTATTCACCTGTTTCTCTTTTTTTACATCTGCCCAGATCACAATAGGTTTTCAGGGAGGAGAACCCGGCGATAGCTGGGGATATACGTCAACCGGAGCAAGCGCGTTGGCACTTGCACAGGCAACCATGACAGAGAATAAAGTAACGGGTACACAATCGCTCGTTGTCGGAGGGAATACAGGAGGAGGAAACTGTTTTGATACAGGTTCAGGGAACGGACCGGCGACACCTCGAACATTTACATTCAATGCATTGGATATCAGTTCCAGCAGCAATTATGTTCGTACACTAACATTTCATTGGGGAAATCGCTTTCCGGCTTGTAGCGGTACAGGATGGGATTCCGGAGAAAACCTCGTTTTCAGAGCCTATCACGATGGAGTAGCACAAGCCCCGGTAACACTTGCAACGGGAAGTAATAATGCACAGTTCAGCATTCATTTTAATCAATATACATGGAGTATTCCTGCTTGTGTAACGTCTTTTTCTTTTGTTGTAAGTATTACGACCAATCGTGCAGATGAATTATTATTCCTGGATGATGTTCGGGTGACAGCTCCCGAATTAAACGGATCACTTACCCAGCCACAATTTGCGGTTACAAACCCGACTGCTTGTGAAGGTGCTACCGGAACATATAGCGTAGTTCAGGAAAACGGAGTCGTTTATACCTGGTCGGGATTGCCTGCAGGCGCTTCCTTTGTTTCTCCGAATGGTACGGCAAATTCACATACAATGACCATTAACTGGGGAACAGTTCCTCCCGGAAATTATACGATAACAGTCACACCGTCTACTGCATGCGGAGGCCCCGGAACACCTGCTACAACTACTATAACAATTACCCCTCCTCCGGTACATACCATTTCCGGACCCACAGAAATGTGTGCAGGAGAAACCGTGACATTGACATCATCTGCTACAAGTGGCAACACATGGACTCCGGGAGGATTCACTTCACAAAGTATTACAGCAACAAACCCGGGAACGTATACTGTTGCAATCAGTTCAGCTTCTTGCGGCGTACAAACCGTTTCACATACCATTGCTTTAAAACCGGATCCTGTTATCACATCCGTTGATCATACAGACATTACGTGTTTTGGTGAAAATGACGGAACGATCACCATTCATTCTGCTCAAACAGATTTGGAATTTTCCATGGACGGAACGGCTTATAGTGCAGGAAATAGTTTTACCGGGTTAAGTGCCGGAACGTATCAGTTATGGGCACGACAAACGGGCGGGTGTACAATCGAGTTGCTATCCGTTGAGATCAGCGAACCGGAAGAACTCATTGCGCAGGCATCAAATACAGGACCTTACTGTGCAGGAGAACAAATTCTATTACAGGGAGCTTCATCAGGAACCAGCACACCGGTTTACAATTGGGCAGGCCCTGCCGGATATGCATCTTCTGTTCAAAATCCATCAGATGCTACGGCTGCAGGAAATTATACACTCACCGTTACAGCAAACGGATGTAGTAGCGAACCTGTGTCTACAACAGTTATTATTCATGCTTTGCCGACAGCCTCGGCATCAAATACAGGACCTTATTGTACAGGAGATGTGATTCAACTGACCGGTACGACAACAAACCCTGCAAACGCAAGTTATCAATGGACAGGCCCGGATGGTTTTACGTCCTCTGTGCAGAATCCGCAGGGAACATTCACAGCAGGAGCGTATCAGCTTATTGTTACCGAAAATAACTGTAACAGTACACCAGCGGTAACGAATGTTGTGATCCATGAAATTCCTGTTGCGCAAGTTTCCTACCTGACACCTTTCTGTCCGGGAACACCACTTCAGCTGGTAGGAAATGCAACTCCTTCAGCAGGTGCAACCTATCAGTGGGCTGGTCCGAACGGATATATTTCAACTGTTCAAAGTCCGACTGATGCAACAGAAGTTGGAAATTATGTGTTGCTTGTTTCAGTCAATGGTTGTACCAGTGCTCCGGCTACAGTGAATGTAGTGCCTGATGTACCTGTTCTTACTGTTTCCAATACGGGACCATATTGCGAAGGAGAAGCCGTACAATTAGCAGCAACAACGCCTTCTGCAGGAGCAATTACCTGGTCGTGGGAAGGTCCTGCCGGATATACATCTTCAGTTCAAAATCCGTCAGACGCTGTTACAGCAGGGACTTATACACTAACAATCAATGTAAATAATTGTGTCAGCACTGAAACAACAGATGTGGTGATACACCCCAATCCGGTAGTCGTATTTACGGCAACGACACCTTGTTTGAATGATGCAACTGTTTTTTCTTCAGATGGGACACATGTTGCCTCTCCTGGGGTCATTTCAGAGTGGCATTGGGACTTCGGTGACGGCATATCGGCATATACCGATAACCCGATATACAGTTATCAGAATCCCGGAACCTTTGATGTAACACTGAAAGTGACAACATCCAACAACTGTACTGCATCTTACACACAGTCAATCACAATCGTAGAACCACCTCATGCCGATTTTTATTTTTCTCCGGAAACACCAATGACCATCAATCCATCGGTAGATTTTACAAATACAAGTGAACATGCAGTTAGTTATCTGTGGGACTTTGGATACATGGGACATGGAGCTGATACCCATTCGCCTTCCTTTACCTATCCTGAAAATGGAGTAGGGTATGTTGTCATGTTGATTGCTTACAATGAAGCGGGGTGTACAGATACCATAAGAAAACCTATTGGTGTGAGAGAAGAAGTCATTTATTATGTTCCGAATGCATTTACTCCTGATGGAGATGAGTTTAATCAATATTTCACTCCGGTTTTTACCAGCGGAATTGACCCTACCAGCTATTTTCTGGCTGTTTACAACCGATGGGGAGAATTAATTTTTGAATCACGCGATGTTGCAATCGGGTGGGACGGAACGTATCGCGGAGAAGTTGTTCCGACAGGGATGTATACCTGGAATATTCGTGTAAAGCACAAATACAGCGATGCACACGAAAATCTTGTGGGACACGTTTCGCTCTTAAAATAATATTATTTCTTTTCATATCACGTCATCTGTTTTTTGACGATTTAAAGCATTATCTTATACCGTTGCATTCTCTCTGAATGAGAATGTTACTCATCTTGCTTTCCCGAATTATCAGTAATAAAAATGTCTTTTATAGATGATCAGGAATAAATTTTTCATGAAATACACATCTTATCAAAATCGCTAAAACGGTTAAATGAGTTGATTGTGAATGATTTGTGATTTTTTAATGCTCATTTAATCCGCGCTTAATTCGTTTGACTAGGGGATGGTCTAGCTTTATCAAAAATTTAGTACATCCAATGAACTCAATTCTATTTTTTCACTCTCTGCGAAAAATTTGGCTACTCTTACTTGTCTTTATCTTCATCGAACATGGTTTTAGTCAGGTAACCATCGGTTTCCAAGGAGGAGAGCCCGGTGACACGTGGGGGTATACATCGACAGGAGCAAGTGCACTGGCACTTTCAGAAGCTACCACTAACTTCAATAAAGTAACCGGGACGCGATCATTGGTTGTCGGGGGAACTACCGGTGGGGGAAATTGTTTTGCAAGTGGTTCCGGAAATGGAACAAGCATCGCACATACTTTTACATTCGACGCATTAGACATTACATCGAGTAGCGCAGAAGTACGGACATTGACTTTCAGTTGGGGAAATCGTTTTCCTTCTTGTTCCGGAACAGGTTGGGACAGCGGGGAAAATCTGGTATTCAGAGCTTACCATAACGGGATAGCACAAGCTCCTGTTACGCTCGCCACTGGTTTTAATAATGCAACATTCAGTATTAACAGCAACCAATATACATGGACAATTCCTGCTTGCGTTACTTCTTTTTATTTTGTGTTGAGCGTTACGACAAACCGTGCAGATGAATTATTATTTCTTGACGATGTCCGATTGACAACCCCTCAGATAATTCCTTTATTGGTACAACCTTCTCCAATTACAGGAGCTGTTATTATTTGTGAGGGTGCGGTCGAAACGTACAGTGTGACTGCCCAATCAGGGATTAATTATACCTGGTCAGGATTACCCGCAGGAGCTGCTTTTACGACGCCAAACGGAACCAATGCGACGACCGTTGATTGGGAAAGTGCAGCAACGGGAACGTACACATTAACAGTTACACCTTCTAACAGTTGTCCCGTTAACGGACCTTCGAGAACAATTGATGTAACAATACTCGGAGATCCTACTGTAACAATTACTCCGAGCGGAACAGCAACAATTTGTCCGGGCGATTCCGTGTTGCTGACAGCATCGGGCGATCCGGGCGATTATACCTGGTCAGACGGAACAATTGGAAATGAATTGTATGCAACGAGTGCGGGAGATTATTTTGTTACATTGACGAATACCTGTGGAACAGCTGTTTCAGATACCGTTTCTGTTGCAGTAAGTACCGTTCCTTTTGCACAAATTTCAGGAACTAACTTTTTCTGTCCGGGAGATTCTGTATTATTGACCGCATCAGGAGGAATGACATACGTATGGTCTAACGGAGAAACGACAGCCTCCATTTATGTGAATAGCCCGGGGAATTATACGGTAACAGCATCCAATAGTTGTGGTACAAACGTTTCTGATCCTTTTACAGTTTCTCAGGGAACACTTCCGGTAGCCCAACTAACAGGGGGTAATTCTTTCTGTGAAGGTGATTCTTTATTACTTACAGCTTCAGGAGGAGACAGCTATGTTTGGTCAACCGGTGACACAGGTACTGCAATCTATGTAACGACACCAGGAAGCTATTTTGTTACGGCATCCAATGCCTGCGGACAGTCGGTGTCCACAACCATAGCAGTGACCGAAATTTTACTTCCCACACCTGTAATAAATGGAAATTCTTCTTTTTGTCCGGGAGAAACGGTTGTATTAACTGCAACAGGAGGAGCAAATTATCTCTGGTCAACCGGAACAAGTGGAAATACCATTACTGTAGGGACGGGAAATTATACGGTAACGTCTTCGAATCAATGCGGAACCGTACAGAGCCCTGTATTTCAAGTAACTCAATTATCAAACCCGGCTGCGGTGATTAACGGACCATCTGTTGTTTGTCCCGGAGAGACAATTGTACTTACAGCATCAGGAGGCGATAGTTATCTTTGGTCAACTGGAGAAACAACATCCGGAATTACAATTAGTCAGGCGGGGACGTATACCGTTATAGCAACTAACTCTTGCGGAAGTGATCAAGCGACTGTGAATATTACCTCTTCAAGTGTTACAGCAGATTTCTCATTTAATCAGACGTACGGTGTTCCATCAACAGTAACGCTTCAGAATGAAAGTTCTCAAGATGCCGTGTCTCATTCCTGGGATTTCGGAAACGGGCAAACAGCTACGGACATACACCCTGTTACTGAATATAGCACAGAAGGAATTTATCAGGTTACATTAACCGTAACAGACATCTTGGGATGTACTTCCAGCCATTCAGAATGGATTACAGTAGAAGAGATTCCTTCTGCGATAGAAGTTCCGAACGTATTTTCTCCGAACAATGATTTTATCAATGATGTTTTTCTTGTAAAGGCAGATAACATCGAAGATTTTGAAATGCAGATTCTCAATCGTTGGGGAGATGTTGTAGCGATTATTCAACACATACATGAAGGATGGGACGGGACAACAAATGGCAACCAGGCATCCGACGGGACTTATTTTTACCAGATTAAGGCAAAAGGCTTTGATCAACAATCATATCAACTATCCGGTTTTTTCCATCTTGTAAGATAACCAGACAATTTTTTAAATGGAGATAATACAAATGTCAAAAACCGAAATATTAATCTAAAATCAAATACACAATTATGAAGAAACATTTTTTCACCATTATTCAGGTTTGTTTGATCATCCTCGCAATCGGAGGCTGGCAAACGAATCTTTTCGCTCAGACTCCTTTTACAATTACCTGGACAGGTTTACAAGGATCTACAAATGCAACAGGTGTTCCTACCGGAATTACAATTGTACAACAGTATAATGGAGTCGTAGGATCTTGTGCTACCTCACCTAATGGGGCTAGTACCAGCTATAGTGGGGTTATTCGAGCGAATGCCGGATATGTTGTTACAATTACTTCCATTGGTGGAGCAGCGTATGCCAGTAGTGCCGGATCTCGCGATTTTAAATTTCAAGTAACAAATGGAGGTACATACGTTCAGGCATCTTATACATCTTTACCAAGTTCCACTAATTGCAGTGGTAACACGACAATAAATCCTTTTGCAGTACCGGTAGCAGGACAGACACTTAATCCGGGAGAGCAAGCAACAGTTACTGTGCTCAGAGATAAAGGATCGGCTTCAGGAGGAGGTTACAGCTATACACGTTCATTAACCATCACAGGAACAATTGCACCAATTGCGGAAACTTGTGATATCCCGGCAAACCTAGCTGAGAACAATGTAACAGCAAACGAAGCAGATTTTAACTGGGACGCAGATGGAACGAATGATTTTGAATATGTATTGAGTGAATCAGCTTCTGCACCAACAGGTTCAGGAACAGCAATCAATGGTACCTCATATAGTACTTCATCGCTCGACCCATTAACCGACTATTATTTTTATGTGCGTCAAAATTGTGGAGGAGGGAATTATTCAGCATGGACAATGGTCAACTTTACTACTTTACCACTTCCATGTACAGTTGTAACGAATCTTGCTTCCTCCAATGTTGATCACGAATCAGCAGATGTATCATGGGATGCAAGTACAGGAAATACATTCGAATATGTGTTTGATGAAAACAATGTAGCACCAACAGGTTCAGGAATCGCGACAAGCGATGTTACGTATGAAGCAACAGGATTAGAAGCTTCTACAACGTATTATTTCCACATTCGCAAGGATTGTGGTAATGGAAATTA
>DHNG01000012.1:7298-10663 GCA_002409405.1 Flavobacteriales bacterium UBA5422
GTTGATCACGAATCAGCAGATGTATCATGGGATACAAGTACAGGAAATACATTTGAATATGTGTTTGATGAAAACAATGCTGCACCAACAGGTTTGCGGAATAGCAACAAGCGATGTTACATATGAAGCAACAGGATTAGAAGCTTCTACAACGTATTATTTTCATATTCGTAAGGATTGTGGTAATGGAAATTACTCTGCATGGGAAACCATTTCTTTTACAACAAGTGTTGAACCGTGTCTGATTGTTGAGAACATCACTTCTTCCAACGTTGATCACGAATCAGCAGACTTATCATGGGATGCAAGTACAGGAAACACATTTGAATATGTGTTTGATGAAAACAATACAGCACCAACAGGTTCCGGAGTAGCGACAGGCGATGTTACGTATGAAGCAACAGGATTAGAAGCTTCTACAACCTATTATTTCCATATCCGCAAGGATTGTGGTAACGGAAATTACTCCGCATGGGAAACCATTTCTTTTACAACAAGTGTTGAGCCGTGTCTGATTGTTGAGAACATCACTTCTTCCAACGTTGATCACGAATCAGCAGATGTATCATGGGATGCAAGTACAGGAAACACGTTTGAATATGTGTTTGATGAAAACAATGCAGCACCAACAGGTTCCGGAATCGCGACAAGTGATGTTACATATGAAGCAACAGGATTAGAAGCTTCTACAACGTATTATTTCCACATCCGCAAAGATTGTGGTAATGGAAATTACTCCGCATGGGAAACAATCTCTTTTACAACAAGTGTTGAACCATGTCTGATTGTTGAGAACATCACTTCTTCCAACGTTGATCACGAATCAGCAGATATTTCATGGGATGCAAGTGCAGGAAATACGTTTGAATATGTATTGGATGAGAATGCAACGGCACCGACAGGATCCGGAACAGCAATAGCAGCTATTAGTTATGCTGCTGAAGATTTGGAAGAGGCTACAACCTATTATTTCCATATTCGCAAAGATTGCGGTAACGGAAACTACTCTGAATGGGAAACAGTGTCATTTACAACTTCTTCAACAGTAGGAATAGAAGAAAAAGAAATGGCTACTTTTATCGTTTATCCGAATCCTGCAGTTGATCAAATTATCATTCAAACTGAAAAGAAGCAAGGAACAGTGAAGTTGATGAATACGAACGGACAACAATTAGCCCAAATAGACCTTTCTGAAACAGATACACTTAACCTTTTTGAAATAAACAGTGGTGTATACTTTGTAGTATATGAGTTTAATGGAAATAAGGCAGTTGAGAAACTGATCGTTCAATAATCCGAAATTGCAATATCGGTATATGCCGATATCCGAAAGTCTCTCCGAATAGGGGGGACTTTCCTCGTTTAAAAAGGTTTTTTCATACTGAAATCTAAAAAGTCGCATTAACTTTGTAGCAAGGTGTATGGAAATGACAAAGACGTTAATTCTTTTTTTTATTGCTTTTTCAACTTCAGTATTTGCTCAGGTTGTTAATATTGAAAACCGTAGGGTAAGTGATGGAACCTATGGGTTTAGTGGTGCTCTGGATATGACATTGTCCGCGCAGAAGCAAAAAGATATGTTGGTTACGGTTCACTTCAAACCATTGATTCAATACAAATTCAGTGGTAAAAGTGATCTGAAGTATAAAAATGCGGCAGACAGTAATGATTCAACAAGTATGCGCAAGAACGACTCCTTGATAAAGGCTGATAAGAATAAACACTTGCTGCTGCTGATTAACGATCTGAAGTACACAGGAGCCCGAAAAAATACATATGCCAATTTTGGAATGTCTCATTTACGCTATGCTTATCGGATTGGTAATTCTGGTTGGAAGTGGGAATCTTATACACAGATTCAGTACAACCAATTATTGTTGCAAAAGGTTCGGACATTAATTGGAAGCGGTTTTCGATTAAAGTTAACTGATGTACAGCCGAGAGAAGGAGGATATGATAAGCGGGCAGTACGTATTTTTGCAGGCACATCTTTGTTTTACGAGTACGAAGAAATAAAATATTCATTCCGGCCTATGGAATATATTAATTCTGTTCGATGGAGCACATATTTATCTTCTTATTTCAACTTCAGACATTTTGAATTTATTTCTACAACATATGTACAACCTAATCTTGCAACATTCAAGGACTATCGTATTGCAGGAGATTACGCACTATTGTTGCGAATTTCGGAACCATTCAGTGTGAAATTAAACTATTCTCATTTTTTTGATTCCAGGCCACCGGAAACAGTAACTGATAATACATTTTCTTTCAGTGCCGGGTTTGTCTACAAGTTAGATAAATTCCACATCGATCAGATGAAACGTAAGAAACGGGAAAAGAAAGAGCGGGTCAAAGAAGAATTCTAAGGAGACCCGATCAATCATTTTTTTTCTCCTGGACAGTGTTTGTAATTCCCATATGATGCTCGATTATTCGAAGCATTTTTTCAGGTTTCTTTTCTTGTCGCACGCGTTTATCTACTCGTTTTGATGCTGCGTCTTCTCTTCCGGAGAATTCCAAGAGATAATTGAATATCGCAATATGCCGATTCCACAAAATAGCCCATTGATTCCAGTCATTTTCCTGCTCGATTTCATTTAATAAATAAGGCCATAAGTAAGTCAAAGTTGCATTTAAAAAGCGTTTTTTAACTGTCATTGAAATATCTGTTGCACCCGTATAGGGATTGTAGGCAAGGTATGTATAACGAGCCTTTAAAAGATCAGGAGCATTATTTATCAGTTCAACCTGTTGGTGCCATTTTTCCAGAGAGTCCAGACGTGTCAAGATTTTATGCCCAATAATAAGAGCATCTTCATATTCATCTGTTTGTGCATATTTTTGTAACAGAACAGAGATGTCAGTTTTTATCCATTTATTATTGATAAGCGAATAAACTCCTGTTTTGTCGCTGTAAAAAGATTGTTGATCTGCTAATCGGAGTATAATTTTATCTTCCAATTCTTTCAATTCACCTTCTTGTTTTACTGAAATATGAGCATTTTCAATTGTTTGGTAGTAATTTGGAAAGGTTACTTCATTTTGTTCCAGAATTGCGATTAATTCTTTGAAGATATGCAGAGAGTCAGAGGCAACGATAACGGGAAGAATTTTAACACTCAGGGAGTCGAATACCTCACCTTTTGCAGATTGAAATTGGTTCACATCTGCAATCCAATGACTGATTCCTTGCTTATAACGGTTTTTATAGGTAAAGAAAGGATGTTCAACTCTTGTTAATAGTGAATCAATACAATTCAGACGGTTGTAATTTAGTTGTAAGAAAGAAATAGTAGTGTCTAATTCTGCATTTCTGGCACGATGGATACTGATATTTCCTGCCAATACTGTTTCAATTT
>DHNG01000012.1:10773-13642 GCA_002409405.1 Flavobacteriales bacterium UBA5422
TACTGTTTCAATTTCCTGCTTTTGCTTCTGTACCAACTGACGGCATTGATTAAAATCGTTTAGTTCCTCTTCTGTCAACGGATACTCTAGTCGCTTAAATGCCGGAACGTAACGTACAACCTCAAATGGGAAGGTGGAAAGTAACCATCCTTTTAAAAAATAAGCGTGCATGTTTTCATGGAAGAGCTCAGTTACAATTCCACCCAACTCGTCTTGTTGAAACAATTGGTCTCCTATTCGTGTTCCTGTTATTCCTTCTTTCCTGTTTTCTTTTTCCAGGAAGTTCATTGTATGTTCAATTTTTGTAATTGTTTTGGTTATTCCGTCACCGATTCGTCTCTCGGTAAGAAGTCCTTTCTGATAAACTCTTTCTTCTTTTATTTGACTTCCATTTTGGATTGAATATGTAAAGCTCCATGTCCCGGTAGCAATTCCATTTGTATCACATTGACCTTTTAATCGAAGTTTATTGCTTCCGATGTTATCTTCCATTGAAATAAATCCGGAAGGTTTTCCTTTAAAATAATTCAGATCAATACGAACCAGCCGTCCAAATGAATTTCCGTTTGAATGAATACTGTCAATTGTCAGCGACCATTTTCCATCAGGAATTCCTTCATGGAAATTAGCTTCCCATTTCATCCGTTCCCCTTTTGCTTTGAATTCAGGTTGTATGGAATTCCCCACATTGATTGTATGTGACCATTTAGCTTCTTCCCAAATCCACTTTCCGACAGGTTGATAGTTTTTCGTTTGTCCTTGAATCCGATAGGTTGTTAATGTATTGTTTACTATTTCCCGCCAACGAATCTCTATGGGGCCTTGTTTTGGTAACGTTGTGTCAGAATAGACGCCTGAGTACCGGATTTTTCCCTTGATTCCCATGTCATCTTCTATCGTGTTGACAGATTGTGCATTTGAGAGAAACGGTAACAAGCAAATAAATAGTGTATACTTCAATTGTCGGATCATATCTCTTGTTTTTTTCTAAAAAATGTTTGCATTAAATCATCCATATTATAGGACACACCAAACTGTAAAATATGATCTATCTGTGCTTTTTCAGCTCCCGGATTATGAATGAATTGATTGAGATAACCCAGTTGAAAATTCATTTTAGGGCTCACCTGGTAACCAATACCTGAGAAAAAACGATTGCGGTCAAATAATCTGGCTGGGTTGCTTCTGAAATTGATCATAATTTCATTATTCACACCAATAAACAGATGGCGTAGGCGCGGTGAGATGGAGTAAAGAGGGAAAAGTGCCTGAAAACGGTACCTGAAACGGTGATCTTGCCGGTCACTTCCTGTACTGATGTTTTCAATGAAACGTTGTTCAAGGCGATAACGATGTTCCATGAAAACAGCTTTTGTTTTCTGACGTAGAATTAACTGTTGCCAGATACGGTGTTCAGCAGTCTTAGATCCGACAACGTGATCACTGGATGGCCCTCCGTAGAAAAAACCGTATCCTACTGTCCCCATTGCATAGGGCTGAATATAGATATTCACACCAGTTCTTACAAGAAAGCTTTCTACTGTTCTTTCGAGAAACAAATTTCGCAGTTGAATTTCTGAATGAATCCCAAACCGTTTATTCAGTTTATTATCACCTGTATAGGATAACCAATATCCCCCCGGATTTGGAGGGAGTTTTTCTCCTTGAGAAAAAACAGGCAGGGTGATGATCAAAAAAAATGTAGCAATTCCTGCCGTAACGTTGCATAGCACATTATTCCGGTAACTCAAAACGCATAAAATTTCGTGAACTACAAAGTTAGTCTTTTCTTTTGGAAGAATGCTAGAATCTCAAATGATGGATTTAATTAACATATTTTGACTTTTGTTGTAGAACATCAATTTTAGTAGATTTGTATCCAATGGAGTTAAGAACATTTTTGGAACAATTTAATCTCAGTGAAGAAGAACTTTCGTTAATGGAACGAATAGGAAGTGAATATGTATTTCGTCAGGGAGAAGATATTTCCACATTCGATAAAACAGCCAGTAGCTTTTACTTTATAAAGGAAGGATTAATCAGATCTTACCGGATTATAGACGGAGATGATTTTACTTATACATTCTACCTTCCCGGAGATATTTGTGTAGACTACGAGTCCATATTGAAAAAAAATCCCAGTCAACATTATTTCGAAGTATTAGCGCCTACAATTACAATCAAGTATACTTATGCGCAATTGGAACAGCTGTTCGAAAAACATCCTCGTGTTGAACGAATTGCACGTAAAATGGCAGAATCAGCATATATTCGATTGCTTGAAAGAGTGCGGGAATTTCAAAGTGACACCCTTGAACAAAGATATTTGAACTTAATAAAACATCATGAAGACATTTTTCATGCGGCTCCACTACAACACCTTGCATCTTATTTAGGAGTTAAACCTCAAAGTTTGAGTAGAATCCGCGCAAAAATCGTTAAACGATAATCAACTTTCGAAAGATTGATTCCAATTGGTAATTGATTGAAGTTTAGAGTAAAAGTTTCGGAATATCTCAACTTTATCATCTTGCTTGATGTTTGACTTTTTGATCAGCAATTCAATTAACTTTTTGACTTGATTTAATGCTTTTATATTGATTCTGTAGCACAAATGACTACTCTTATCCATTGTTCTGAGTTGGGTCTCTACAAGTCCTGCATCACGTAACTGCTTTAAATGTTGAGCAATTGTAGATTGAGATAATGGTATTTCTTTTTGAATTGCTTTTGCAGTCATATCTTCGTTTGTATTGTTCGCAATTAATAAAACTGCTTTCAAGCGAGCAGGATGAGCAATTGCTTTTAATAATTCAGCCATTTTCACGACATCTTCGCGGTAGATTTCATTTTTAGTTGCACCCATAAT
>DHNG01000012.1:13737-13897 GCA_002409405.1 Flavobacteriales bacterium UBA5422
TCATTTTTAGTTGCACCCATAATTTAGTTAGTTTTAAAAGGTATTTCCTATGAATTTATGAAAAAAGATTCGATTGAGCAAGGAGAATGTACAATTTTTTGAGGTATTTATTCTGAACAAAATAGTTGTAAATAAGTATATTACGATATTACGATATTAC
>DHNG01000012.1:14130-33685 GCA_002409405.1 Flavobacteriales bacterium UBA5422
ACGATATTACGATATTACGATATGAGTATATACCCATTGAATTGTAATTAACACGTTAAAATTTTCCGATAATCATCGTTTTTAACATTTGTGAATTTTATCCTGCTTTTGCCTCCATAGTTTTGTCATGTGAAAAATGATAAACAATGAAAAAACACAAATTAGATTTAGCAATTCTGGCAATTTTACCTTTCATAATAGGTAATACCCTGTTGGCACAATCGGCACCTTCTCTTCAGGAAATCCTGGATAGCGCAGTTGTCCACGACTATGAATACGAGAACAAACAGTTGGCATTAAAACAAATTGAATTAGATCAGGAAAAGATCAAAGATACCTACATGCCGAGACTAGAATTGAACGCAAAAGAAGGATATGCATATGGAGCACTCAATCTTACAACACCTGCATTTGCAATTCCTCAATTACAATTAGGATTACCGGAACATGCAAACAGGTACATGCTTGATAATTTCATTACTCAGGCAGAATTAAAAGCTTCATTTGTTGTATTTGCAGGAGGAAAGGTTGGTAACTTGAAAAAAGCGAATGAAGCACGTCTGGAGGCTGAAATGATCATGACGACCGTTGACAGGAACAGGATTATAGAAAATGTAACGGCAATATATGATCAGTTGAGCATGTTGAAATCGGTAAAATTAATGCTGGATGAAAGTCAGAAAAGGCTGAATGAGAACAAAAAGATAGCCGAAAAAGCACTGAGTTTAGGTCTGATTACACAGTATGAATACAATAAAATTGATCTTGCAATTACGCAATTAGATGCAAAATATAATGAGTATGCAGGGAAGAGAAAGTTGGTTTTGTTGACTCTTCAAGCGGCGACAAAGATCGATCTTGCTCGGTTAGAAAAAATTGATGGAGACATTAACATATTACCGGTAACCTATGTAGATGAGCCTGTAGACCGACCTGAATTAATTGCATTGGAAGCAGCAGTTAGAGCGAATGAGTATAAATTGAAAGCTGCAAAAACGTGGTGGGTACCAAAAATAGGAGCTTCTGCTTCGTTGTCTTACCTGGGATTAAACAACGCAAACCTTCGGACAAAAGACCCGTTTATTCTGACACAACAGCCATTGGATTATAAATTTCAAAACCTGAATGTAGCACCTTTATTTATGGCAGGAGTTGGATTAAAATGGGATTTATTTGATGGAAGAGAGGGAATCAATGATGTGAAACGATCTAAATTGGACTTGCAGATTGCAATGAACAAACAAGCTGATGCAGAGGACAAAGTCACATTACAATTGGAGAAGAACAAAGTAGAACTGGAAATAGCATCCAGTCAGATTGAAATAAAAAATGTTGCCCTCAGGCTTGCTCAAAATGCAATGGACCAAGCAACAAAGGAATATGAATTGGGATTGATTAAGTCAATGGAATTGATTGATGCGGAAAATGAATTGCAGCTGGCACAACTGGCATATACACAAGCCATATTTCAGCAACGAAGAGCAGCGATAAGCTATCTGGAAGCAGCAGGTACACTGGAAACAATAAAATTAAAATAAATAAAAGATCATGAATACAAAAGCATTTTATATCGTAAGTTCAATGTTAATTTTCCTGACCGCTTGTTCCGGTCCGGCAGAGAAACCAGTAATAGGGAAAATTAAAAAGGAAGTAATTTCATTTACTCCCAAAGTAACGGGGCGTATTTTGAAAATTTACATTCAGGAAGGTGATGTTGTTCAGCCGGGAGATACGTTGGCAATGTTGGATGTACCTGAAGTGGATGCCAAACTGGAGCAAGCATCGGGTATTGTTAAGGCGGCGACAGCTCAACGTACGTTAGCTGCAAACGGAGCGACAGAAAATCAACGAAAACAATTGAAAGCAAAGTTGGATGCTGCCAGGGAACAGTTTTCCTATGCGGAAAAATCATATAAACGTTCGAAAGCAATGTTTGATGAAGGATTGATTGCTCCGCAACCGTTTGATGAAGTAACGGCTAAATACAATGGCGCAAAGGCACAATTAAATGCTGTAGAAGCGGAGTGGGCTGAAGTAGAAAAAGGTGTCCGGTTTGAAACAAAAGATGCTGCTTTTGGTCAGCAGGAGCAAGCGTTGGGAGTATTAAAAGAAGTGGAAATAGCCTCTTCGGAAAAATACATCATTGCAACAAATGTAATGCAGGTGGAAACAATTACGCTACATGAAGGAGAATTGGCGACGGCAGGATATGCATTGTTCAATGGATACATTCCTGAATCTACTTACTTCAGAATGACAATAGGAGAGAAAAAAGTTGGAGAATTCCCCAGAGGGAAAGAGGTAACATTACACATTCCATACAACAAGAAAAACATACGGGTAAAAATTCAGAATGTAAAACAGCTTGCTCGTTATGCTGATGTAACAAGCCCATATCCGGATTTGGAAATGGATGAAGCATTTTATGAATTAAAACTTGTTCCTGTTGGAAGGGAAGATGTAAGCCAATTATTAGTGAATGCATCAGTTGTTCTAAAAAAATAGCCATATGAATCGTTTTTTTGAGTTGTTAAAAAGAGAATTTAAACAGTTCTTTGGAAACACCACTTTATTAATGGTCTTTTTTGTCGCTCCGATTGTCTATGCAGTTATGCTTGCTTCGGTGTACAAATCCGGAAAAGCAGTTGAACTTCCGGTTATTGTTGTGGACGGAGATAATTCACCCATGAGCTCACAGATCATTGAAATGTTGGAAGATAATGAAGGAATTCATGTCGTTAAAATCACATCGGAATCTAACGATATTCAAACAGAAATGATTAAGCAGGATGCAACAGCCGTTATTGTGATTCCCGATCGGTTCGAAGCAGATATGCTGCAGGCAAAATACCCGGAGGTTATGATTTACACAAATACGGTAAATATGCTGACCGCAAATTTTGTAAGTAAAAACATACAGGTAACTCTTGGAACTTTTTCAGCAGGAGCAGAAATTAAAGCCTTGCAACGAAAAGGGATGCCTGGAATTCAATCTGCAGCACGCTACGAGCCTTTCAAGCAAAATTATGTAAAGGTATTCAATGAAACGGGGAATTACTTCACATTCATGTGGCCTGCTATGCTGACAGTAGTACTTCAGCAGGTGATCTTATTGGCAATGGCAGTAAGTATTGCATATGAAGTTGAACAAAAAACATTTGGATTGGGAATTGTTTCAAAAACAAAATCAGCAATCATTACAGTTCTTATAAAAGTAATTCCTATGTGGATTTTGTCTATTCCGATGATTGCTATTTTCTATGGATTTCATGTAATGTATGATGCACCGCTTCCGGGAAGCCCTTTGAATTTTATTATTCTTACTGCATTGTTCATTATATCTGCAACATTTTTAGGTGTAATGGTAAGTGCATTGCTTCCCAATGTATTAAAAGCGACTCAGGTTTTGATGCTGATGTCTGCTCCAGGATTTATTATCGGAGGTTATACCTGGCCGACATTTGCAATGGCGCAACCAATCCAATGGCTTGCAGATACCTTACCGTTGACACCCTTTTTGAGCGCGTTTAAATTGATGCTGATGGAAAATGCGAAACTTAGTCAGGTGATGCCGTTTATTAGTCATCTCCTCATTCAGAGTGCCGTTTATTTTGTAATTAGCTGCGTTTTGGTGAAATGGAGAATACGAAAAGAGTCAACGAAAACGAAGTTAATATCGGAGCAGTAGATAAAAGAGAGAAAACGCAATATCGTCATATCGCAATATCCCGATATGACGATATTGCGTTTATAATCAAATAACACATTCAGAAAAAATGAATAGTCAATACAATGTAATAATTCCATTTCCGTTGTAACCTTTCTCCCGTTTTTCGGTATATTATTTGTGTTATACGCTATAAAAACCGATAGAAAATGATGCTTAGAATATCCACATTCATAATTATGGCAGGATGTATTGCAAATGCAACTGCACAAATTGATGATACGTCATGTCTTCCTCCTGACAAAAAAGTAGTAAAAATCATTGAAAAAGCAAGACTTTCTACTGACGCTAAGATTGCTGTGGATGCATTTCTGGAAGCAATCAACCTGGCACCTGAAAACGCAATGCCTTATTATGAATATGGTATTTATGCATTCAATAAAGCATCTGAATATTACAATCGTCAACCGAATCCGGCGATGGAAGCTGGGGATAAGAGCTTGCAAAAAGCAGAAGAATTATTCCTGGAAGTATTGGAACATTGCTCCAATTACCACGCGGATGTATTCTACAACCTGGGAGTTATCAATTACACGCAGCAGGAAATGGACGTATCGAAAGAATGGTTCAATAAATTTGTGAATTTCAAATCGGATGACCCATCCCGCTATTCCGAAGACCACGCTAAAAAAATGGCAGATGTAAAAGAAGTTGTTAGTGAATTAAAAGCAGAATCAGATAAAAAAGCAAGCGCTGTACCATATAATCCGGTGATGGTACCGAATGTAAGTTCAAAGGACGATGAATATTTCCCAATGATTTCCCCGGATAACGAATTAATGTTTTTTACAAGAAAAGTAAACGAACAGGCGCTGGGAGAGTTAAAATCATACTGGGTTGAAAAATTTACCTATTCTCAACGAAAGAAAATGACCCTGCCATTTGATAACGGAACCTTTTTGGGACTTCCATTCAACGATGGAAGTTTTGACAATTACGGAGCGAGTACGTTGTCTGTGGATAACAAGGAAATGATTCTTTGTGCCTGCAAAACAGAAACAGTGTATGAACAACAATACAAAAACTGCGATTTGTACATTACCACCTACGAACGAACAGGTGCAGGAGGAAATGACTTTAAGTGGTCTGAATTAAAAAATATGGGGCCTGCAATCAACACAAAAGACGGATGGGAGGGACAACCTTCCTTATCTGCCGATGGAAATACCTTGTACTTTACAACTACAAGAAGAGGGTCGCAGGACAATGATATCTATTTTTCCACACGGGATGAAAACGGAGAATGGACACAAGCAAAACCAATGGTGGAATTGAACACAAAAGGAAAAGACAAGAGCCCGTTTCTACACCAGGACAGTGAAACACTTTACTTTGTTTCAGATGGACGTGGAGATGGAGTTGGTGGATTAGATATTTATTACACACGTAAAGATGAAACTGGTAAGTGGGCTGCGCCTAAAAATATAGGCTACCCGATCAACACCCAGGAGGATGAGATTGGTGTGTTTGTCTCAATTGACGGGAAACTGGCTTATTTCTCCTCTAGAACAGGAGGAAACTGGAATATTTATGCATTTGAATTGTATGAAGAAGCACGACCTAAACCGGTTGCAATTCTGAAGGGAGAGCTAAAAGATGAGAATGGTGAGGCAGTGGAAAATGCAGTCATTGAAATTGCTTATGGAAACTCTGATGAGGTAACCCGTGTGAAAGTAAATGGAAATGATGGTAAGTATGCAGCAATCGTAAAAACAGACCAGAAACAGGACGTGATGGTAACCGTAAAAAAAGAAGGACATGCGTTTGACTCCAAATTAATTGATAAAGAAGAGGTAGCTGCCGTGGCCGTTTCAAAAGACGTGGCAATCAGAGGAAATGACTTGAATGTGAAAGAACTCAAGGTGGGAGAAGCCTACACGATCAATGATATTTTATATGCAACTAATTCTGCTGCACTGACAGACAAGTCGAAGTTTATCCTGAAAGGATTTGCCCGCTTCCTGAAAGAAAATCCAACCATCACCATCGCGATCCAGGGACATACGGATGACGTGGGAGATGACGATAAAAACCTGAAACTTTCGGATGATCGTGCTAAAGGTGTGAAAGAATATCTAGCCAGTCTGGGGATAGATCCGAAGCGAATGACAGCAAAAGGATTTGGAGAGACACAACCGAAAGTAGAGAATACGTCTGAAATAAACAAAGCAAAAAATCGTAGAACAGATTTTGTAATCGAAAGTTTATAGCCGAAAATCAGTTAACTTTGTAGAAAATATACAATAACATGAAATTAAAATTAACAGCGATTGTCGTAGGAGCATTAGTACTGATTTCCTGCAAAAAAGACTATGAATGTGAATGTACAACAGTTTTTTATAATTCAGAAGGCACGTATGTCGGAAGTGAAGATGATATCAAACACATCGTTAAAGATCAGGCAGAATGTGATACCTATAAGAAAAATACAACGACAGAAGTAACAACGTGTACGTTGGACGACAGTAATTGATCGTTTTTTTACGATGAACAATCGGGGCGGATAATGCCCCGATTTTTTTTCACCTTGGATGGACAAAAAAATATACATTTGAAACATGCAGTTCCCGATTAAAAATACACCGCGTTGGCTTGTTGTTGTTGTTGATCTATTTATTGCTGTGCTGTCAATGGCTCTGGCCTATTTGATGCGCTTTGATCTGCATGCTGACAGGGAATTGATTGCCAGTGAATGGAGCATCTTATCAAAATCCATTGGATTTTATTTTGTGATCAAATTTGCAACCTATTTCTTGTTTCGAATTCACAAACGCGTTATTCGACATACTTCTACTATTGATATTCGGATTCTGTTCTTTAGTAATTTCCTGGCATCTGTACTCTTCCTGATTGCCGGATTGATTCGGTTTGAATTTTTTGACGGTTACTTTTTGTTTCCTACCACAGTGCTGATTTTGGAGTTTCTGTTCTCATTTACATTGATGATTGCAGTACGTTTTGCAGTGAAATTGATCTACCTGGAGTCGGTGAAGACCAAAAATGAAGAGAAAAAGGTATTGATCTATGGAGCGGGAATTTCCGGGTTGGTAACAAAAAGAACGATTGAAAAAGATACCCTTTCGGAATATAAAATCATTGCATTCATTGATGACAATAAAAAGTTGAGTGGTAATATCCTGGAAGGATTAAAAATCTTTCATACATCGAAATTAGAACACTTAATCGAATCCGAGGGAATTGATCTGGTTATCCTTGCCATTCAGGAACCGGATGAAGAACACCAGAAAAAGGTCGTTAACCTGTGTTTTGAGAAAAATGTAGAACTTCGGAGAGTACCGACAACAAAGAGCTGGATCAACGGAGAATTTTCTACCAAACAAATAAAATCCATTAAAATTGAAGACTTACTTGGACGCTCGGTTATCAGGTTGGACGAAGCAAAGATCAAGGAAGAGCTGACAGAAAAAGTAGTGTTGGTAACAGGAGCTGCAGGTTCTATCGGAAGTGGGATGGTGCAGCAAATTTTGAAATTCAATCCGAAAAAAGTCATTTTATTGGACAATGCAGAATCACCGATGTATGATTTTGTAAATGAACTGAAAAGCACCAATCCATTTGTTCCGATTGAAGTAGTGATCGGAGATATCAGACAATATGACCGGATGAAACGCTTGTTTGATCTGTTTCGCCCAAGTTACATTCTTCATGCAGCGGCATACAAACATGTTCCGTTGATGGAAGATAATCCATCAGAAGCAGTACTGACAAATGTCAGAGGAACAAAAAATCTGGTAGACCTGGCTGTAGAATTCGGTGCACAGAAATTTGTTATGATTTCTACCGATAAAGCGGTGAATCCTACCAATGTAATGGGAGCCTCCAAACGCATTGCTGAAATATATGCGCAAACCAAAAACAGGTTGGGAAAAACGAAGTTTATAACCACTCGTTTCGGAAACGTGTTGGGATCCAATGGATCCGTTATTCCATTGTTCAAAAAACAAATCGAGCAGGGAGGACCCATTACCGTGACGGATGATCGGATCACGCGTTATTTTATGACGATTCCCGAAGCATGCCAATTAGTGCTCGAAGCAAGTACCATTGGTGAAGGAGGGGAGATTTTTGTTTTTGACATGGGAGAATCCGTCAAAATCATCGACCTGGCAAAAAAAATGATCAAGTTGAGCGGATTGGAAGTTGGTAAAGACATTGAAATCAAAATCACCGGTTTGCGTCCCGGAGAGAAATTATATGAAGAATTGTTGAGCGACGGAGAAAAAACGCTGGCAACACATCACCCGAAAATTCTCAAAGCAAAGGTACAGGAAACCGGCGATCGGGAGATTGCAATGATTGAAGAATTAATTCAACTGTTTGAAGAACAGGAGAACCGACGAATTGTAGCTAAAATGAAAGAAATCGTACCGGAATTTAAAAGCAATAATTCGATATACGAACAACTGGACAAATAATAAAAATACATATACAAAGATGATTACACCTGCAAAAATTCAAGTCAGATTCGCTGATTTGGACACCATGGGACACGTTAATAATTCAGTCTATTTAACTTATTTTGAGTATGCACGCGTGCATTATTTTAATGAACTGCTCGGACTTGGATGGGATTGGAAGAAATTTGGAGTATTGGTTGCTAAAAACGAAGTAAGTTACCTCAAACCGGTTTTGTTGAATGATGTTCCACATGTAGAAGTACTTCTGGAATCAATCGGTACAAAAAGCTTTTCACTGGCCTATGAGATTACTGTGAATGGAGAATTGACAACAACAGGAAGATCGGTTATGGTATGTTTTGATGTGACAAAGCAGGCTTCTGTTGAAATCTCACAGGATTGGAAAGACGCATTAAATAAGTTGAGAAAAGTAAACGTTTAACCAGTTCTTTCCGGATAAAATAAGATGAAATTAGTAGAGTTAACGGGAAAGACACTTGCTGTTTCTCCCGTTTTTGCAGAGCAAGTCGCAGACGATTCCTTTGTGCTGATTTTTCTGCATGAAGCATTGGGATCTATTGGTCAATGGAAAGGATTTCCACAGCAATTATGCAATGCATTACAACTCAATGGAATTGTATATGAACGGGAAGGTTACGGACATTCATCTTCATTGAAAAATCAACGAACCAATCAATATCTGCACGAATATGCATGGAATGAACTTCCTGAACTGTTGAATATCATTCTACCGCCGGAAAAACAGGTTGTGTTGGTAGGGCACTCAGATGGGGCTTCTATCGCATTGTTATATGCTGCGCGTTTTCCCAAAAGAGTCAAAGCGGTCGTTAGCATGGCAGCGCATGTCATTGTTGAAGAAATCACACTCAAAGGAATTGCTCCTGCTGTCAATGCGTACCGCGCAGGAAAGCTGGAAGGACTCCGAAAATACCACGGTGATAAAACAGAAGAACTCTTCTATGCCTGGGCAAATACATGGAATTTACCTGAATTCAGGGATTGGAATATATGTGAAGATATTGAAACGATTGTTTGCCCGGTTCTGGCATTACAGGGAGTAAATGATCAATATGGTACATCTTTGCAGTTAGAGTTAATTGAAAAAGCGATCTACAAGGGAGGAGTAACGAAGGTGCTACTGCCTAAATGTGGACATCATCCCCAGTTAGAAGTTCCTGAACAGACAGAAGATGCAATTACAAAATGGTGGGAACAGAATAGGTAATAAATAGCTTACACAGCTAGTTGTTTTGTGTAACTGGAACAATTAATTTTTGTATCGTTATCTCTTTCCACTGTTCCAATAGTTAGTGGAAAGGGTGAAAAGTCCCCTGATTTTTAGAAAAGAACTTTAGAATAATAACAAATAAGGCTCTTATTGTAAAATATAGGATATTTTATTTTGAAAATATTACCACGGTATTTATTTTTGTAGTGTGAAAATAGATGATGAAATAAAAGCGGTGTTCAAATCTCCGCAACAAAAAGCTGTTGTAAATGTTCGGTTTACGTCCAATTTCCTGTCGAATTATCAAAATAGCTTCATGGCACGATTTGATATTTCAATGCCTCAATTCAACATCCTGCGCATTTTACGAGGAGCAAAAGAGGAACTGAGTGTACATACCGTTAAAGACAGAATGATTGAGAAATCACCGAATACAACTCGCCTGATGGATAAACTCATTGACAAGGGGTTGATTGATCGTATCCGTTGTGAAGAAGACCGTCGGGTGGTGTATGTCAGCATCACGGAAAAAGGATTGGACCTATTGACGCAAATTGATGTTGATTTTGAAAAAACTTCCTTGTTCCCTCAATCTCTGACAGATGAAGAAGCAAATACGCTGAGCGATCTCCTGGATAAAATTCGAGTAGAGTTTGAAGAAAAACAATAACTATTAAAACAGAATAAAAAAGAAAACCCATGACTGGACATCATGGGTTTTCTTTTTTATTCAAAATTCAAAATTAATTAGACTTAATCCCTCTACCGATCGACTGGTAATAAAAACCATGTTTGTTCATCTCTTCCACATCAAACAAATTGCGTCCATCGAAAATGACTTTATCGTTCAATAACTCTCCTAATTTCTTGAAATCTGGATTTCTGAAAACACTCCATTCCGTACAAATCAGCAATGCATCCGCTTTTTCCAATGCTTCATATTCATTTCCTGCAAAGCTGATTTTATCACCTACAAGACTTTTTACGTTTGGCATCGCTTCTGGATCATAAGCTACAACAGATGCTCCTGCCTTTGTCAATTCATCGATCATGTACAAAGCAGGTGCTTCACGAATGTCATCCGTATCGGGTTTAAATGCCAATCCCCATATTGCAATTCTCTTTCCTGATAAATCTCCACGGAAAAAGTTCTTTATTTTCGGAAAAAGAACCGTTTTTTGTTCTTCATTTACTTTCATTACCGCATTGAGGATCTGAAACTCGAAATTTTCTTCCAATCCGCTTTTTACCAATGCCTGTACATCTTTCGGAAAACAAGAACCTCCATAACCGATTCCCGGGAATAAAAAGCGTTTTCCGATCCGGTCATCTGAACCAATCCCAATGCGTACTTTATCTACATCAGCGCCAACCAACTCACAGAAGTTAGCAATTTCATTCATAAATGTAATCTTGGTCGCCAGAAAAGAGTTGGCGGCATACTTTGTCAACTCTGCAGATTTCTCATCCATGAAAATGATTGGATTCCCCTGACGTACAAATGGTTGGTACAATTCTCCCATCACCTTTTTCGCACGTTCTGATTGCGTTCCGATTACAACCCGGTCAGGTTTCAGGAAATCATCCACTGCAAATCCTTCACGCAAGAATTCAGGGTTGGAAACAACATCAAAATCGCAGGTTGCATTTTTAGCAATGACCGCCTGAACTTTCTCAGCTGTTCCTACCGGAACGGTACTTTTATCTACAATTACTTTGTAATCGGTAATCAGTTTTCCGATTTGCTCAGAAACGCCAAGAATATAGGACAAATCTGCAGATCCGTCTTCTCCCGGAGGAGTTGGAAGTGCTAAAAACACGATTTCGGCGTCTTTTATTCCTTCCAGTAAATCTGTCGTGAAACGTAACCGATTCGCTTTTAGATTGCGTTCGAATAATACATCCAGGTGAGGCTCATAAATCGGAACTTCGCCATTTCGCATACGTTCAACTTTCTTCGCATCGATATCGACACAAATAACTTGATTTCCCGTTTCCGCAAAACAAGTACCTGTTACCAATCCTACATATCCCGTTCCAACTACCGCTATTTTTTTCATGATTCTTTATTTCTTTTCAATGAATGAAGCAACTGCGTTGCATATTGTTTCCAATTGTTCCGCTTCCATTTCTGTATGAATAGGAAGGGAGATCACACGTTCCGTCAACCAGTCAGTGATCGGAAGATGTGTTGTTTCGCTGTCGAATGCCGAAAACATTTTTTGTTTGTGAGCAGGTACCGGATAATAGATCATCGAAGGGACATCCTTTTCTGCTAAATAAGTATTCAGTGCGTCTCTGTCAATTCCTTCCAGTGTCAACGTATATTGATGAAATACATGCTCTGATTTCGGATTTCTTACAGGTGTTTTAATGCCATCGTATTTTGAAAAGAAACGGTCATAATGATCCGCAACAGCCCTTCTCTTCGCATTGTATTCGTCTAAACGACGCAATTTTATTCTTAACACAGCAGCCTGAATACTATCCAGACGAGAATTACACCCTACTACATCATGATAATAACGTTTGCTTTGTCCGTGATTGGCAATCATTCGGATTTGAGCTGCCAGTTCATCGTTGTTTGTATACAACGCACCTCCGTCACCATAACATCCCAGGTTCTTCGACGGGAAGAATGATGTACAACCAATGGTTCCGATTGTTCCGGTTTTGGAAACACTGCCGTCAGCGTGCGTATAGGTACATCCGATCGCCTGTGCATTGTCTTCCACGACAAACAGGTTGTGCTTGCGGGCAATATCCATAATTGCATCCATTTCTGCTGCCTGTCCGTATAAATGAACAGGGACAATTGCTTTCGTTTTTGAGGTAATGGCCGCTTCAATTTTTGTTACATCGATGCAAAAAGTATCCTGATCAACTTCCACAAATACAGGCTTCAATCCCAATAAGGCAATTACTTCTGTTGTCGCAACATAGGTAAACGAAGGAGTGATGACTTCGTCTCCCGGTTTTAATCCGAGTGCCATTAAAGCGATTTGAAGTGCATCCGTACCATTGGCACATGGAATGACATGTTTTGCATTGAGGTATCCTTCCAATTCCTGCTGAAATGCAGAAACTTCCGGTCCATTAATGAATTGTGCATTCTCAATGACATTAAGAATGGCTGTATCTACTTCCTGTTTAATGGATTGATATTGTGTCATCAAATCCACCATCTGTATCTTCTTCATCGATGCTGTTTAAAACGTGGAACAAAAATAAACAAATTAGCCCACGGATTAAACCACGGGCTAAAAAATATTGTCGTTAATTCAATGGTTTTTTTATTTCTTCAGCAGGCAAACTGCGTATGCTTTTATAGCCCTTTTTTCTCCAAAGGAATCTACCTGTTCATGCGTTGTTGCTTTGATGGAAATCTGATCTGTTTCACACGTGAGTATGGAAGCAATAATGCGCTGCATATCCGGAATGTGTGGATTCAACTTCGGTTGCTCTGCAATAACGGTGCAATCCATATTCCCCAGTACATATCCTTTTTCCCGAATCAATGCATAGGTCCTTTCCAATAAAATTTTGCTGTCAATTCCTTTGTATTGCGGATCTGTATCTGAAAAATGAAAACCAATGTCTCGGAGGTTCAATGCTCCCAACAGTGCATCACAGATTGCATGTAATAACACGTCTGCGTCAGAATGTCCTAAAGCACCGAGATCAGAAGGAATTTCTTTTCCGCCAATCACTAATCTCCTGTCGGCAACCAGCTGATGTACATCAACTCCAAAACCGATTCGGATATCCATTATTCAGGCTTGTTTTCGTCAGCTTTTGAGTTCCCGACTTTTCCGAGGGTGAAACGAAGTGTAAAACGAAGTGTATTTGCCAAAGGAGAACGACGCCCACCGACAGCTGCAAGGTAAGAAATGTCAATTCCGAAACGGTTGTATTTCAATCCTGCACCAAAATTGAAGAACTGTCTGTTTCCTTTATTCGGAGCTTCATAAAAATAACCGGCTCTCAGTGCTAGTAAATTGTTGTACCAGTATTCCATTCCAAAAGCAATGTTGATTTCCGATAACTCTTCTACAAATTTTGAATTTTTCTTGATCTGGTAGCTTCCGTCAGCATTTTGGATGTAGTTTCCATTATTGTCAACCAAAGGAGTTCCCGGTGCGTCATAGAAAGATTGTACGAGTCCTTTAATGACACCAACATCACTTGAATGACCGGAAATCATAACGCGGTCCCCATCAGAGTTAACTCCGTATGCAGCAGGAGTCGGAACCAGTAATTTCTGGAATTCCAATGCCAACGTTAATGAATTGTATTTGTCAAATCTCATTTTGTAGGCATTCGCCAACTTTAAATTCATCGGGATGAAGTCTCTGCTTTGAGAACTGGAGTAGCTCACTTTATTACCAATGTTATTGATCGTCGCAGCGAACGTATAATCTCCGTCCAGGCTACCTATCTTTGCATCTTGTGTGAAGTACGTAAATGAAACGTCTGCAGCACCTGCAATCGCCGCTTTTGTATCTACTCCTTCTACAACATAACCACCTGTTAAATTCGAGTAAGCAAATTTCCCGTTGATACCAACACTTAATTTATCACTTAATTTAAAGGCGTATCCGGCAGTTAATTCAAATTCACTTGGTTTATCCGTACGAATAAATTGCGCGTTGTTGTCAGTGTATGTGATTTCTCCCAAACTGAAAAAACGAAGTGCACCACCTACAGCATGTCTTCCGAATTTATAGTAACCGGAAGCATAAGACAAGTGCATATCATTGGTAAGGTTCCGCAACCACGGTGTGTAAGAAATGCTTATTTCGGATTTGTCTTCCGCGAAAATTAACATAGACGTGTTCCAGTAAAGAGAAGTGGATGATCCGCTCAATGCTGTTCCTGCTTCTCCCATCCCGCCGGCTCTTGAATCCGGTGTGATTGACATAAAAGGCAGGGCAGTGGTAATGGTATTCAATCCTAATTTCCCCTCGATATCATTTTGTGTAACTCCATTTTGAGCAGAAACTCCGAATGTTAATCCTGAAAATACGGTTAAAACTCCTAAATATGTATTCTTCATTATTCTATTTTTCAATTTGACAGATGGCAAATATACGTATTTACCGAACCTTTATTGTGTTAAGCTTATAATAAAACTAATTTTTCTAATTTTTCAGCAATTTCTCCTGCAGGTGTTCTTACCTTCAGTCTGTAAACGTAAACACCCCTTGCCAGATCGTCTCCGAAATCATCCCTACCATCCCATTGAATTCCTTCCGAACGATACCCTTGCGTGAAGATGGTTTTATTGATTGTCTTTACCAATCTTCCGGACACGGTGAAGATCTGAATTTGTGTTTCCAACTCTGTACAGCACTGATTGTGCTCAAAGTAAAATTCTGTATTGGTGGTGAAGGGATTGGGGTAGTTCAAAACATGATCAAGCGCCAATTCTGATTTTTCCTGCACAATGAATTCAACCGTTTCCTGTGAAGAGTTGTTGTTGACATCCCAGACTTTCAGCGTCAGGGTGTGTCTGCCTGGCTCCAGTTTGCTCAATTGATACCTCAATTCTCCGGATTGGTATGTGTCCAGATCATTTTTGAAATACTCATTCAGGATGATCGGATTACTGGTTTTTTCGTCAATAACAGCTGTAATATCATGGCCAATCCCATTTCCGACTGTATTGACTCCGTTTTCATCTTTTATTTTGGCAATCAGGTAGGGTGTTTCATCTGTAAGTCCGCCATTCACAAAGTTTTCATTGTTGAGGTACATTGTAATTTCCGGTCCGATCTCATCATTCAATCCCAAAGGATTTACCCCTCCGACAAGTACACGCTGCTCTTCTCCGACTGCGTCAATCGCTCCATTGTCAGCATACATGCTGAATTTACCATTTCCGTAAGAATAATCGATGTCTTTCGGAACAATGAAATCAAATGAAAAGTATCCGTTTGTAATTGTAGATTGACCTCTGTAAATAACATTTTTCTGCAATTCAAATGGTAACTGATTGGCATATCCGATCAGTCCCGGCCCTGGTTTTTGTCCCCGTGTATTCAATTGCTTTGGCTTGTCATAAAGTGACGGTGTTGCAATTCCGTTAAAGGAAGAAAGGATATTCCCGTTGAAATCTTCCAGGTGTGCTTTTACGTGCACTTTACTTAATGCTTTTACTGTATCTGTCAGCAGAGCAGGAGAAACGCCGTTGATACTGTCAATTACAATTCGATGTTGCGGCATTCCTATTCTCAGTGCAGGATCTCCGATTAAAACAAATGCCATCTTATACGTGTCATGTGCCGTTCCAAGGTCAACTTTGGTGTTTAACAGAATGTCTCCAAAAGTTCGTGGAGTGTTGTCAGGTCTTCGTTTAAATACATTTTTATTAAATGAACCGACAACGGAAGTGTTCGTACCGTAATAGATTGTCCGGGTTGTCGTCATCAGTGCAATTGCCCCCCCCAGTGGATTAATGGACATCCATTCACCGGCCGACACAAGTTCAGGATTGTCAAAGCGTGTAAACTCACATGTCGCAGAAACAAAAAGAGGCAGGCGATCTGAATTTCTCAGATCCTGAATAATATTGGTTGTAATAATACGCGCATCCGACAACTGTCCGACACCTCCATGCCCGACATAATTAATTACCAGACTTCCGGAGTAAAAACTATTTAATAAAGCAGTGTTTAATTCTGAAGACCTGTTTCCTGAAACCGTTGCCTCCAGTTGATAAGCATCCAGGTAGAGTTTATTGGTGTTTATATCCGGATGATTGGCTTTTGTATAAGTATACCCTGGCTCATGGTCATTCACAATAAACCAGTCTTCCATGTCTGCTACATTCACCAATTTTGTTCTCCAGTCGCCAAAACTTGATGACGAAACTCCGTCGACACAGTTGACATTATTTTCCGTATAAAAGTTGGAACCACCTTTCATATAGTGCTCAATCTTATTGACCTGTTCTCTTGCCATTTGAATGTTCGAGATCAACAGACGTCCGATTGCCATATCGACGATGGAGTTCGCATCCATTGATTCGGCATCATCCAGGATACCATAAAAATCATCCGTAACAATGTTTTCGATAGAGGATTCGTTTGAGGAACTTCCAATTAGCTGGTATGCAGGAATAAAATTGTTGTTTCCTTGTACCCTGTTTTTCGGGTCGTAACTACCATCTCCGAATAAACACACGTATTTTAATGCGTCTGCAGGGGATGTGGTTCGGTCGTAAAACATCTTTATAAATGTTCTGATTGCTGCGGCATCAATGGCTCCACTGCTGAATTCATTATAGATCTCATCTACATTCACTACGTGAACAGACAGGCCGTTTTGACGATGTAAATCAGCAAGTCTGTTTGCCTGAGAGGTAAATCCGGAAGGTGAAATAATCAGGTAATCTACCTGGCTTAATGCATGCAGATTTTGAGGATTTACTGTTCCAAGAGATGACGGCGTCAGAAAAGAATTACCATTGCTGGCTACAAATTCTTTTAAGTTGTCTGTTGCTGTTCGGAAAACATATCCTCCTCCCGTTAATTGCCCGATCATTTTTCGGGGCATGTGCCTGTTGGATACATCCCAGATAAAACCGGTCGCCGGAAAATTCTGAACCAAAAATTCACTGATATTTCCTGCCCCGGTTGATTCCAAATCACGGAATGAAAATTGATTGCCCGTAAAAACAAGCTGGCGACGGGTGTTGAGTTCTATTTTATCCAGATACGCTGTTATACTTGGATTATTTCGTTGAAAAACAATGTTTACTGATACCGTAGGATTCGAGTTGTTGAAACTAAAATTGCGTGTGGAGCGCCCGTAATATCCGCTTCCGTTGCTGGGAACAGGATCAGACAACAGCGTTGTACCATTCACTATGTAATTAATTGTTCCGTTGGAAGTTGTTCTACTGTCAGAGCCCATTGAAATGATCAGACTGGACGGTGTGTTCGGAACCGGGTTGGAAATGGGGAAGCTGAATGTACGTGATAATTCAACATCAAATGTTTCTCCATACCATCGTTGACCGCATTTATTCAGATTGATAAGATCATTTTCATGTACCGCTCTGAATGAATAACTGTTTACGGTGTGGCTTGCGGGGAGTGTAGTGGAATTCAAATCCTGAATTCGGACAGGAGCAACATTCGGATTGATATTAATAAAGTAACAGGATTGATCCGAATAAATATTCCGTTCATTGACAAAAGAAGTTCCCGAAGAAGATAAATCCCATCGGTGAGGACCGGCACCATAGAACAAAATGTAGTCGTCGTTGTCAAATGATCCGTCAGATTCTCCCTGTATAAAAATGGCGTTCATGGCCAGATCATCTGTGCGGGGAGCACTGTTGAGTTCAGGAATTCTCCCGTCACCGTTCCCATAGATATGAATATGTTGCGGATTCAGATTGTTAACATCAACTCCGATGGAAGAAAGGAAATTCCGGTCTATTTTGTAAATTCCATCTTGTGTAACTGCAATTTTATACCAACTTCCGGTTCCCGGACGGAGTACAGATTCCGTTGCAAATGATTTTGCCTGGTAATTTTGTATATAAGGGATTGTGTTTTGTTGAACAGAGATTGAGGTAATCCGATGGATTGTTCCTCCTTTTTTGATAAAAGGAATTAATGACAATACCAATAAGCGTTTGTTTCCACCGTTTGTAATGGTACCTTTCCATTCTGCGGTCTCCAGGATCTCTGTATTGGTGAGTTGCAGGTATTTTATTTCTTTTTCATTAGCCGGTGAAGTCTGAATATCTGTTAGTTCAAAAGAAGCATTTGTCTTCGGCAAAACTTCTTCCATGTATTGAAACGCCAGTTTACCGTTGAAATGTGTTTGTCCTTTAAAATTGGGGATGTAGGTCGATGTTCCATTGACATCAAATGCCTCCGGGGTTGACCACTCAATCGTAAATGTTCTGATTTCCTGTCCGTAGATGTCAAACGACAACAAAAAAGAAAAAAGACAAAATAATACGGTATATAAAAAGAGTAATTTGTTAGTCCTAATCATATTTTTCATAGTGCAAATATCAGAAAACCTTTAAATGTAACTGATAAAAAAACGGAATAATTCTTTGATTATTATAAGCAAATTATAATATTTGTAACCTTTTATTTGAATTTACGTTAAAAAGGGACGATGGGGTGGAGGCTTCATCACGTGAAGGTATGATCTAATTCTTATTAAATGAAAGGATTGAAGCGATTAATGACTACAGGATTCCTGTGTTTGACCGTATTTTGCTCAAACGCTCAGGATCCTTCGTTTACGCAATTTTATTCAAACCCGATTTATCTGAACCCTGCTTTTGCAGGTTCAAACGGTTGTCCGCGATTTGTAGCGAATTATCGCAATCAGTGGCCAAGTCTTTCGGGAAATTATGTAACGTACGCAGCTGCTTACGATCAATATTTTAAAAACATTTCCGGAGGGATCGGTGTTATTGCAACACACGATATGCAGGGACAGGGAACGATCCAGACTTCTATGCTAGGGTTGATTTACTCGTACCACCTGTCCGTTACCCGAAAATTCTCATTGATGTTCGGTGCACGTGCTGCCTGGTACCAGAAATTCCTGGACTGGGACAAACTGACATTCGGCGATATGATCGATCCGCGAAAAGGGTTTATCTACCAAACAGGAGATGTTCCGAGAGGGGGATCAAGAGGTTTCTTTGATGCTTCAGCAGGAATTGTCGGTTATTCAGATGTTTTCTTCTTCGGAGTTGCCGCTCATCACCTGAATATGCCAAATGAATCTATGATTGTTGGTGAAAGCCGTTTGCCGATGCGTTTTACAGGACATGCCGGAGCTGAAATCAAATTGGGAGGGAAATCAAAGTACTCGAATACGACATCCATCATGCCCAACGTGATTTATCAGTACCAGAACGGATTCCAGGAATTGAACATCGGAACGTATGTGAAATATGGAATTTTCACAGCTGGTGTGTGGTACCGTACAAGTGATGCATTCATTACAACGATCGGGATCAATACAGGAATGTTCCGGATCGGATATAGTTATGACGTAACTGTATCGCAATTGAACAACGGAGTTTCCGGAGGTTCACATGAGGTTTCATTGGGATTGAACCTGAATTGTAAGAAGAAAATTCCACAGTTCAGAACCATTTCTTGTCCTTCTTTCTAA
>DHNG01000016.1:0-355 GCA_002409405.1 Flavobacteriales bacterium UBA5422
GTAATACCTCTTTCCTGCTCTTGCGCCATCCAGTCAGTTGTAGCACCACCATCGTGTACCTCACCAATTTTGTGGCTCATTCCAGAGTAGTACAAAATACGCTCTGTTGTTGTAGTTTTCCCAGCATCAATGTGAGCTGCGATACCAATGTTACGTGTAAATTTAAGATCTCTTGCCATGATGATTAAAATCTGAAATGTGAGAATGCTTTGTTCGCCTCAGCCATTCTTAATGTATCTTCTTTTTTCTTGTATGCAGCACCTTCTTCTTTTGATGCAGCAATAATTTCAGAAGCCAATTTACCAGCCATTGTTTTTTCGTTACGCTTACGTGCATAACCAATCAACCATTTCAT
>DHNG01000016.1:460-916 GCA_002409405.1 Flavobacteriales bacterium UBA5422
GCATAACCAATCAACCATTTCATTGCCAATGAATTTTTTCTTGACTCACGAACCGGAGTAGGAATCTGGAACGTTGCACCACCTACACGGCGTGAACGAACTTCCACAGGAGGAGCAACATTTTCCAATGCTTTTTTGAACGTCTCCAATCCTGAAACATCTTCGATTTTCTTTTCAACGATATCAATTGCATCGTAAAAAATCTTGAATGCCAAACTTTTCTTACCGTCGTACATTAAGTTATTTACAAACTTTGTTACTTGCGCATCCTGAAAACGCGGATCAGGAAGGACGGTTATCTTTTTCGCTTTTCTTCTTCTCATTGTCTAACAGCTTTAACTATTATTTTTGTTTAGGTCTTTTTGCACCGTACTTAGAACGACGCTGTCTTCTTCCTTCTACTCCTGCAGTATCTTCCGCACCGCGAACGATGTGGTAACGTACACCCGGAAGGTC
>DHNG01000016.1:1152-1411 GCA_002409405.1 Flavobacteriales bacterium UBA5422
GCAACTTTACGCATTGCAGAGTTCGGCTTCTTAGGAGTAGTGGTGTAAACCCTTACACATACCCCTTTACGCTGTGGACATGAATCAAGTGCGGCAGACTTTGATTTCTTTACTACCGCTGTTCTTCCCTTGCGAACTAATTGTTGGATAGTTGGCATAAAATACTCTTAATTTTTATAAATAAACAATAACCCCAAACACACTTTGGGGGGTGCAAATATATGACATTAATTTTACAAAACAAGTAGTTAGAAAAAAA
>DHNG01000016.1:1590-4370 GCA_002409405.1 Flavobacteriales bacterium UBA5422
AAAAAAATATTGAGAAAATCAATAGATGGGATCATTTAAAAAATGATTCAATAAATCCAAATCCAAATCGCGGAAGATTGGATTCGGTACAAATGAGCAACACAATGTTATTTTGTCCTATTTCCTGTTCGACATTCTCCTTGTTAACAGGGGAAGGTGTTGTAAAACTTTGCGGATACCGCTGCTCCATGTAATACCAAAATTCACCGTTAGCGAAATAGTCTTTTGGTAAGCCCATCCAATACAACCCCCAAAAGTAACTGTCGGCAATGGTGACAACTCGTGTTGTATTCCGTTCAGCTCCTGTTCTGTGAAAAACCGGGTATGTCATTTCAAAATCGTTCAACGGCCGAATCAGATTCATTCCTTTCCAGATATCATTGTCCGTATCCCGGAGTTTTGAATCGTATTCAATTCTATCTAATTTAATCCCCGGGAAAGAACGTCCTGTTGCCTGAGACATGTACGCTAGCAGGGAATCGGCAACCAGGTATTCTCCATATTTACTCCAGTGAATTCCTGTTTTGGAATACAGCTTATTTTTTTGATGCACGTCCGACTTCATTGCTCCAAACCAGGTGTGTGCATCAAATACATTTATTTCTGCCTTAGCCAGGTATTTTTTATAGGTTTCAAAATTTGTCTGTCCTCGTTTAATCCCATCATAAGATTCCGGGAAAAACTCCGGGTAAAAACTACCTTTCCCCGGTGCCAACAACACAACAACTTCAACGCCTTTTTGTTTCAGTGAATCTGTAATTATTCGCAATCGTCCGACCTGTTTACGGATACTGTCTTCTCCTATAAAATCCAACCCCAGATATGCTCTGATATACGATTCCTCGTATAAATACCCTTCTTTCCCGATAACAATTCCTGCAGCACTGGTTTGGTTGTACATAGAGAAATTCAACTGGTTGTACAATCGCACAAACGGCTCCCTCAATCCAAAACTGTCTTTTACATATTGTTCCTGCAACCTCTGGTATTCTCCTGACAACCATCTTTCTTTGGAGATGTACGGATCTTCAGTTGCCTGAACTGCTCCTTTCAATGGCTCCAAATTAAAGATCTTGAATTTAGATTGCAACATTGGTAGGAACAGGGCGACCAGCACCAGTAAAAACAATCCATTTTTGATATGTCCGGTGTATTTTCCCATCTTAGAAGCGGTAATAAATAAACGGATTAAATCCAGATGCAGCGATACCAGATATACTCAGTATCAACAACACCATTGCTACGGCAAACAATACCAAATGACCCATCACGGAAGCAGTCTCCTGGTGAAAAAAGAATTGCTCTGCCATTTTCCCAAAGCGAAAAGCAGTAACAGTAGAGAAAAGTACAGCCACGGTCAGGATCATCCAATATTCAGGAGATAATTGAATTGCCGCACCTGACTGAAACGAAAACATTTTTTCAAGCACCAGTTTCATTGCCTCAAAGTTTTCCATCCTGAAAATTGCCCAGCCTACCATTACAATCAAGAAGGTAAAGACAACCGAAACAACTGTCCCTAGTTTATTCAGCAGTTTGATCAGAAACAAACGGTCCAGAATCAGGAATAAACCATGAAATGCTCCCCACAGGATAAAGTTCCACGATGCGCCGTGCCATAACCCGGACAATAAAAAGACAACCCCCATATTAAAGAACATACGATTTTTAGAGACTCCCCTGTTACCACCTAACGGTATATACAGGTATTCCTTCATGAATCCTCCCAATGTCATGTGCCACCTTCTCCAGAATTCAGAAATACTTCCTGAGAGATACGGTGAGTTGAAATTTTCAGGAAACTTAAACCCGATCATCCGACCGAGCCCAATCGCCATATCGGAATATCCCGAAAAGTCAAAATAGATCTGAAATGTATATGCACCAATTCCCAACCACACCATTGCGGAGGATGCTGCATGCAGATCCCCGTCCAAAACACGGTCTGCATAAACCGCCATAACATTTGCTATCAAAACTTTTTTTCCCAGCCCGATGCAGAAACGGTAAAATCCCAGCAACCGATCATCTGCTGTTTCGTCCCGATTGGCTAATTGATGAGCAATGTGGTTAAATTTAACAATCGGCCCTGCAATCATTTGGGGAAATGACAAAATGAACAATAAGTAATGGGAGAAGTTTTTTACCGGAGGATTAACTCCTCGGTATACATCTACAGCATATGTAACGGATTGAAAAATGTAAAAAGAAATCCCGATCGGGAGAGCAATTTCTGTCCATGCAACAGCTGGCATTCCCATTGACTCTAAAAGAGCATTTACATTTTCAATAAAGAAGTTGGCATATTTGAAATAGGCAAGTAATCCTAAATTCAATAACAAGGAAAAAACCAACCACCTTTTCTTGTGAGTCGGATTTTCAACCGCATGCATTTTATTGACCAGGCTGTAGTCAACAATAGCTGCTGTCAATACGACAAAAATAAATTTTGGTGCTCCCCAGGCATAAAAAAAAATACTGGACGCTAAAATCCAGTAATTTTTATATTTTTTATCAATAAAGTGGTAAACCAATAAGAAAATTGGCAGGAAATAAAGCAGAAAAAAGATACTACTAAATACCAACTTAATTATGAATTATGAATACTGAATATTGAAGCGCTCGTTATTCAGCATTCATTATTATCTATACAAAACTGCTTTTACCGCTTTCACAATTCGATCTACGTTTGGCAATGCTTCATCGATTAACGTCGGTGAAAATGCGAAAGGTGTATCTGTCTGTGTCACGCGTTGTACAGGAGCATCCAGGTAATCGAA
>DHNG01000016.1:4542-4799 GCA_002409405.1 Flavobacteriales bacterium UBA5422
ATTTCAGAAGAAATTGAAGCCAACGGCCAGGATTCTTCCACTACCACACAACGGTTTGTTTTCTTAACGGACTCAACCACTGCAGCGTAATCAATCGGACGTACTGTACGCAAGTCGATGATTTCGAGTTCAATTCCTTCTTTCGCAAGAACCTCAGCTGCTTCATGTGCAATTTTGATGATCTTCCCAAACGAAACAATTGTTACGTCTTTTCCTTTTCTTTTCACATCGGCAACTCCGATCGGAATAATGTATTC
>DHNG01000005.1 GCA_002409405.1 Flavobacteriales bacterium UBA5422
GAATATATTCAATTATTCCTTTTTTTAACTGGTTAACAAAAGGAATAATTGAATATATTCCTTGGAAGCCTTTTTAATTTGGGTTTTGTTACATTGGTAAAAAATAAAAAGTATAAAATTGAGAGAACTATTTTATAAATTAGCACTCATACATGAAACAAAAATATATAAGGACTATTTTACTACATTTTATTTGTTTATTGTCTGCAACTTTAATCATAAAAGGGTTATTACTATTAAACTCTCTAATAATTACTTTTCTTTTAATGAGGTTAGAAAATAATTTTATATTTTTTTCAATGTATGGTGTAATAATGTTTTTTCTTTTGCCATCATTAACTATATTAACTATACCATTAACGGTACTTTTATTAAAAAAAAAATTACCTGATAGCATGAGTGTATTTCAGTTAATATTTTATTCTGTATTTGGATTTGTTTTATTATGGTTTATTAATCAATTAGGAATGGTAGGAACAACTAACATACCCTTTACTTTATTTATTGGTTTTCTATTGGTTGGTTTAGGTCTTTTATTTCTTTCTTTACTAAAGAAGTTTTATTATTAATAAATGCTTTACAAACCTTTACCTCCCCAAAACCACCAATCCCAAGATTTGTTTTACCTTTGTGCCGTAACGTTCTAATCTTATGAAATATATTATAGGCTTCATTTTACTGGTAAACTCTACTTATTCGTTTAATCAAAAAATACTGAAAGACATTCACCTCTATCATTCACTGAAACAAGAGGGTGAACAATTTCAGTTCAAAGTATTGGATAAAGATGAAAAGGGGGTTCGTTTTTATAAGAAAGATCGCTTCTATTACTGGTACAAAGCACAACACGTATTAACAACACAAGGCGGTTCATCCGGGTTATTGCTGAACGGAGAGTTTGAATCATTTTATGATTCCAAGCAATTGTCAAAAAAAGGAGGATTCAAAAAAGGACTGAAAGAAGGAGAGTGGTTGTACTGGCGAAAAGATGGTACACTGATCAAATCCGAAAACTGGAAGAAAGGAAAGTTGAATGGATTGGAACACCATTACAATAGCAACGGAGAACCCATTCAGACGATTAATTACAAATGGTTGTCTTCCCGTCGGGAAAATGCAGATTCCATTATTGTTAAAAAAGCAGGGAAGCCTGTTGAGACCATCTATCTGAAGGATTCACTTGGAAATGTATATCACCTGGAAAATAAGAAAAACGGTGTGTTGCACGGAACAGTGAAGGACTATGAAAACGGGAAAGTCGTCGAGAAAGTGAATTACAAAAACGGTGAAATCGTTCAGAAGAAAAAAGGCATAGAAACAGCAGAAGGAGATACTGTTCCTGCTAAAAAAGGATGGTTTGATTTTCTAAAAAAGAAAGATAAAACAGATAAAACAGATAAAACAGATAAAACAGATAAAACAGATAAAACAGATAAAACAGATAAAACAGATAAAACAGATAAAACAAAATCTAAGGACAAAAACACAAAAACACAAGAAGTAAAGCCGGCTTCGAAAACGAAGACTGAACCGAAAAAGCAAGAAACACCTAAAACGTCCGGAAAAAAAGAAGAAACGTCCAAAAAGCAGGAATCAAAACCAAAAGAGAAAGCGAAAAAATAGACGTTGTGACCACAAAGCTCTCATCTTCGGCACTTGGATATGCCATCAATTTTATGATGTTGGTCGGATTGGTGTGTAGTGCGGTGTTGTTTGCCAGCAGCGTCAACAAGCGGATTGAGGTCAATTATACCATGAAAGAACATCTGGTGTTTGACAATATCATGGCGGTCAACTACGGTGCGGAAATCTTAGAGAATAAACAGTTTCAGTTGTACCACATCAACGGTGATACTTCCCGGGTGACTGTCAAAAACTGGGGAGCATTTAGAGTTGTATCTGCAAAAACATTTCACAACAATAATTCTGTACAGAAAACAGCGATGATCGGATATTCCGGACTGTATTCGTATGCGACGATTTACATGCCGGAAAATAAACAGGCACTGAAAGTGTGCGGAGATACGCAAATCAAAGGGATTTTTATCGGATCCGAACGTGGTTTGGAGCGCGGACATATTGCAGGGAAAAGTTACATACGTGATAAACTGATTGAAGGGGAAACTAAAACCGGTGAAAAATTTCTACCAGAACTCGATGAATCAGTCAAAAACATCACCATTGAATCATTCCTGACTGAAGCGGATAAAATAGAATTTCCATTCCGGGATTCCGTTTTTTCGTTTGATAACAGAACAAGTCTGGTGACCTCCATTGATCCGATTACCATTTCAAATAAACTGAAAGGAAACTTAGTGATTCACTCGTTTCATTCCATTGAAGTGAAGAAAGATGCTCAATTGGAAAATATCATTATCATTGCTCCCGAAGTTATTTTCGAAGAGGGATTTCAGGGGAAATTACAGGTTATTGCTCATGAAAAAGTGACACTTGGAGAAAACGTTAAATTGAACTATCCGAGTACGATTGTACTCAACGAAATTCAGGAAAACAAAGATGTGTTCTCACGCGGAGTGTACCTGAATAAAGGTGCCATGTTGGTAGGAGGAATTCTGATGGTGAGTCAGAAACCGAATTTCCGGCGACCACTGGAGTTGAAAATTGACCGTGCTGTTGTCGGTGGACTGATTTACAATGTTGGTGAAACGGAAGTACAGGGAAAGGTACACGGATATACGTATACGAATAATTTTTCCGTGAAAATCGGAGGTGGAGAATACAAAAATCACCTGATTGATGCAGAGATGTCGAGTACAACGCTGCCAAAAGAATTGATTCTGCCACAATGGATTAAAACGGAAGAAAACAAAAAAACAGAAATCATCAGATGGATGTAAAACGCATAAACAGTTCCAGTGTTGCGGAGATCGTGATTGCCCTTGCAATTATCTCCATGTGCTTTACCGTGGCTTCACTGGTGTTTATTCGTGCAACCAACAGTACCTTGAAATTCCAGCAATTTAAAGACCAGACACGCGTTCAGTCTTTGCTCATGGAAATGATGGTGGAACAAGAAGTGGATCTCTCTGCTCCTGATTTTCAGAACCGGGCGGTGGATGTGACAAGTGATAGCATTGTAGCGGTAGAATACGTTGGCAACGATGACCGCATAATTTGGAGACAGGAATGGATAAAAGAGAAAAAATAAGCGTGCCGGCTTTTACCATTCTGGAAGTAACGATTGTCGTGGCTATCCTGAGTGTGCTCATTACCATCATTACCGGTGCGCTCAATCGCTTCAATGAGCAATTGAAAGTAAACACGGATATCCAAGCAGAATTGAATAATTGGATGTTGGTGCGCTCTAATTTCTGGACAGAATACCATATGTCCGATTCCGTAGGATATGAAGAGGAGCAATTATTCTTCTACCAACCGCACCGAACAGTTTGTTACAAAGCGGAAGAAGACCGTTTAATGCGTAAGGAACTAAAACCGTTCAACGGACAGCGAACAGCTGCTGATGAGTGGATGGAAATGAACGTGGATATTGCATCCATCAAAGAAGACACAACGGACCATAAACCCCGGATTATTCTTACTTTTCCATTGAAAGGAGAGGACATGGAAATGACCTTTTTTAAACAACAGAACAAGGCGGATTATGTGAACCAATACTATGAACAACTGAATGAGTGAAGAAAAACAAAATATATTCCAGCGGGAGATAAAATTCGGAAAAGCATTTTCGGATAAAGCGAAGGAATCCTTCTACAATGAGCTCGGATCGTTGCTGGAAAGTGGTATCGATATTCAGCGATCACTCAATTTGTTGACGGAAGAGCAGACCAACAAGCGGGTGAAGGCTATTCTGACTGAACTGGAAAGTGATTTGGTGAGTGGAAGTTCCCTCTCCGAATCGATGTCAACCAAATCCAGTCATTTTTCTTCTTACGAATTTCAAAGCATCAAAATCGGTGAAGAAACAGGGCGACTCAAGATTGTATTGCGACAGCTGGCTATTTTCTTTGAAGACAAGGTAAAGCTCAGACGTCAGTTGATCGGGGTATTTACCTATCCCGGGTTTGTCTTACTGATTACCATCGGAGTTTTGTATTTCATGCTTTCCAGTGTAGTACCGATGTTTGAGGACGTTTTCAAGCAATTCGGGCAGGAACTACCTTCGCTTACGAAGAAAATTATTTGGTTGTCCAACTACTTCTCGTTGATCATGCTCTATTTCTTTTTGGCGGTAACAGCCATCGGAATTTATGTTTATACACAACGAAATGAAGATTCTTACCGGAAATTCAGCTCCGGACTAGCGATGCGGGTTCCTGTTTTTGGCCCGTTGATTCGAAAAGTATACCTGGCGCGGATGTGTCAGAGTCTTTCTTTGTTGTTGGGTGCAAAAACACCACTTGTCACAGCATTGGAACTGATGGAGGAAATGATTGATTTCTATCCCATTGAAGCGGCTGTCCGATCCATCAAGGAAGATATTAAAAAAGGAGGAGCCTTACATGAGGGAATGGCAAAATTTTCTATCTTTGACAAGCGGATGGTATCCCTGGTGAAAATCGCTGAGGAAATTAACCAGTTAGACACTACTTTTGATCGATTGTCGAAACAGTATCAGGAAGATATCGAATACAGAACAAAATTGATTGGAACAATCGTAGAACCCGCAATTATTGTGGTGATCGGTTTGATAGTGGGTGTTATCATGGTATCCATGTACTTGCCAATGTTTAACCTAAGTAACGTGATTAAATAAAAATGTTAGCATATAAAAACAAGAAAAAAGGGTTTGTAGATGCATTTTCACTTGCCGAAATCCTGATCGTTCTGGCAATCATGGGAATTCTGATTATGTTGGTTGTACCTAACCAGACAGGTGTTGCCTCGCGGACGAAAAGTTTGGAAGCGCAGCAGGAATTGAAAATGATTCACAATTTGCAATATGCTTATTTTCTGCAGTTCTCAAAATATTCACTGGACCTTCAGACGATCAATTACATTCCTCATAAATCAGTAATTTCAGGAGGAACTGCTAACTATGAAATCTCAATCATCGAAGCAACACCCGGAGGATTTAAAGCAAAAGCCGAAGCTGTTGTCGATTTTAACGGAGATGGTAAAAAGAACATTTGGGAAATTGACCAAGAAGGAGTTTTAAAGGAGGTACAGCCGGATTAATGAGACTGATACTGCTGATAACTCTTTTGCTGATTATTTTCTATCAGGACGTGCGTTACCGTGCCGTAATGTGGTTTTTATTTCCATTACTGGCAGGTGCATGTATCTGGTACAATTACGAGTTTCTGGAGTGGAAAACAGTGCTGTTCAACGGATTATTTGTTGTATTTCTGCTCGGCAGCCTCACTGTTTATGTCTCCATTCGAAAGAAGGAATTAACAGCTATCTGGAAAGGCTTTTTCAGTTGGGGGGATATTTTATTCATTCTTGCTGTGACGCCACTGTTTGAAACCATTCAGTACATTTATTTTTTTACGTTCGGTACCATTCTCACATTAGTGATTCATCTGTCTTTTTCATGGGGAGAAGGAAGGAAAACCATTCCGTACGCAGGATACCTTTCACTTGTTTCAGTTGCTTATTTAGTATTTACAGAACCGATCAATCATTTTTTTCTTTTTCTGAATGGAAGCAGGTAAATTAAATATTGAAATTACAGCCGAAAACCAGCAGTTGATCCGTTCAGATCTTGCCTGGCATTACCGCATTTTACCTGAATCCGTTTCACCCTCAGAAGTAACATTTTATTGGGATGATTCAGGAAATAAACTGGTTATTACAGAAGAACTGACAGCATTGTTCGGAAAATCCATCCGGTTGATTCCGGCAGACGGCGATTCTGTAAAACGGGCATTGGGGAAATACTACCGCAATACATCCGAAAGTGAAACAAAACTTACATTTGACTCCAAGGTTGACTTCGTAGATCGTCTGATTCAGGAAGCCAATCATCTGGGAAGCAGTGATATTCACATCGAAATTTTTGACGATTTTGCACGTGTCAGAATCCGTATCGACGGACACCTGATTCAGCGCTATACCATTGAAAAGAAAGATTATCCCGAACTGGTCAATAAGATCAAGATTCGCTCCAACCTCGATATTTCAGAAAAACGATTGCCGCAGGACGGACGGATTCAGTACCAGGATTTTGATATTCGTGTTTCCATTTTACCAACCTTGTACGGAGAAAAAATCGTAATGCGGATTTTGGGACACGATGCCTCATCCATCAGTATTGACAAAGTCGGATTTTCAGAAGAAGAAAAACGCAATTACCTGGAAGGAGTGAAAAAACCGAACGGTATCATTCTCATTAGCGGACCGACGGGATCCGGGAAAACGACAACGTTGTATGCCACGCTGAAATTGCTGAATGATGAACGGAGAAACATTGTTACCGTTGAAGATCCGGTCGAGTACACACTGGAAGGAATCAATCAGGTACAGTTGAAAGAATCCATCGGACTGACATTTTCCAGTGCCTTGCGTTCATTCCTCCGTCAGGATCCGGATGTGATCATGTTGGGAGAGATCCGGGATGGAGAAACTGCCCAGATGGCAATTCGTGCAGCACTTACAGGCCACCTGGTTTTATCCACCATTCACACCAATTCCGCATGGGGGACGATTTCACGATTGATTGACATGGGAGTACCACCTTTCCTGTTGGCCAATACAATCAATACATCCGTTGCTCAGCGATTGGTCCGGAAATTATGCGACTGTAAGGTTGTGGAACCACTTAACAGTCAGGATTGGATACATCAGCATACCGAATTTCCAACTCCTGAAACACACCATATAGCATTCGGGTGTGACAACTGTCATTTTACGGGATATAAAGGACGGATTGCTTTGTACGAAGTGATTCCGATTGATTCCGTGCTCGCACAAAAGATTAAAAACAACGACTACAGCGTCGGTGATGTTCTTGCTGAAAGAGGCATTAAACGATTGGCACAGCGCGCTTATGAATTATTTATCAACGGAGAAACTTCTTTGGAAGAAGTCTACCCACTATTAACAGAATTTTAATGAAAAAAAGTACGTTACTGCTAATTATTGCTTTTTTAGGAACAACTTATTTTACATCAGCTCAAAAATATACGGAGTTACAACTGCGAACGTTGTTTGATAGTATTTCGGTTACGCATAAAGGGTATGATAACAAGTTACAGTTGAATGTAACGCAACTTTCTCTTGCCGAATTAGTGAGTTCCGTTGCACTGGAAAACAACCTGAATGTAAGTGTTGATCCTTCGTTAAACCAAGGGATTTCTTACAATTTCTTTGATGCGAAAGTAAAAGACATGTTTATCTTTTTATACCTCAATTTTGAGTTGGAGTATGAATTTGTCGGAACCATTCTTTCGGTTAAAAAGAGAGTCAAAAAAGAAGCACCGGTTGAAATCAAATCGCGGGAGTTAGACATTACGTACAATTCCGCCAATCAATTTTTGTCAATGGATTTGAAAAATGATTCATTGTGGAGAGTAGCGGAGAAAATTACACGTTTGTCGGGAAAGAACTTTGTGATCGATCCGCAAATCAGAAACAAACAGGTCAACGCATTTTTCCAGAATCGCCCGTTTGACGAAGTGATGGATATGTTTGTGAAATCAAATACAATGGGTTTTACAAAAGATGCAGCAGGATATTACCAGTTATTTCCGGTGTCAGAAAATCCTGTGGAAGCAGTAACGGCGGCAAAAGGTGGAAAAACGGGAGCGGCAAATCGCAACGCGGCAACTACAGATTCGGATAATTTTACATTGACCAAAACCCCGGAAGGAAACCTGAATGTAAAGGCAATCGGAACCCCATTGAGTGAAATCGTCGGGATGGCAGCGCAGGCATCGGGCGTGCATTATGTACAATATTCCAAATTAGACGGAATTGCGACGCTCGAAGTCAACAATATCAGTTTCCAGGATTTAATGAACCGGTTATTCAATGCAACGAATTACAGTGCGCGAAAAGACGGTGAGATATACGTAATCGGAGACAGTAAATTTGAAGGAATTCGCAAAACAGAACTGATTCGTTTGGAAAACCGGACAATTGAATCCGTTAAAGCAGCTATTCCTAAGGAAATGACCACCGGATTAGACGTAATTGAGTTTGTTGAATTGAATGCCCTCATCGTGACAGGGAGTGAACGGCAGATTGGTGAATTGAAATCGTTTGTTTCCAGTATTGACGTTGTGGTTCCAATGGTTCAGATCGATGTCATGTTACTGTTTTCAGGGAAAAATTATGACTTAAACAGCGGGTTTGAAGCAGGATTGAGTAGTACCCCAAAGAAAACGGAAGGAACAATTTTCCCGGGACTGGATATGACAGTCGGATTCAATACAATCAATAACATTCTGAGTGCAATTAACGGGTTTGGAGTAGTCAATTTAGGACAGGTCACAGAGAATTTTTACATGTCACTGAGTTTACTGGAAAGTAACAGCATCATTGAAATCGAGAGTACACCTAAAATTTCGACACTCAACGGACACACGGCAAAATTGTCCATTGGTGAAACAACTTATTACCAGGAACAACAGTTGAGCTTTCAACCGATCAACCAGAACGCAGGATTTCAACAAAGTTCCCGTGTGTGGAAAAACCTGGATGCCAACCTGAGCGTGACGATCAAACCGTTCGTCAGCGCGGATGAATATGTGACATTGACAATCACGGTAAAACAAGAAGATTTCGGCGGGCGTGTAGATCCGACCGCTCCACCCAACCTGACCAATCAAAATTTCGAATCAGTGATCCGTGTGAAAAACGGAGAAGTGATTTTGTTGGGAGGATTGGAAAAGAAATCGGTGAACGATACCGGAAAAGGAACACCGGTGTTGTCACGTATTCCGATTTTAAAGTGGTTCTTCAGTTCCCGGAAAAAAGTGCGTGATAAATCGAAGTTACACATCATTGTAAGACCTGTGGTAACCTATTGATGAAAAAACTGAAAGACATATGGGATCCGAATAAGATCGTCATCGTATTTTACCAGAATACAGGTGATGGTTTTGAGTTGCACGCAATTTCCGTTCATGCAAAAAAGGGAATTGTCGCAGCGGACTCGTTTGATTCCCTGGATGCAATCAGTGCACGTTTCGGTAAATATGCCGCTTACTGGCTACACATCGACGGGATGGGAGTCCTGACCCGCAAAACAGACATTCATTCCGATTATAAAAAAGAACTGATTCTGAACGTAGATGCCGATGATTTTTTCTTTACGGCAGTGAATTCAGACGTCAACAGAATTGTTTCATTTGTACGAAAATCAGTAGCAGAACAACTGTTGGAACAATTTTCAACAGCGAAATTATTTTTACTGGGTGCTTCCTGTGGTTTTGCTCCTGCTGGTTTGTTACTGGAGAATGACGAGACCGTTTCATTCGATTACACACTTGCGAAACAGCAAGACCAATTTACTGCACTGGAGCGTATCGAAACACCGGGACTCAATCAGTTTTACAACGGTAGTTACCTGACAAAAAGAGAATTTCTGGCGACAGCAATCGGACATGCCGTGATGACAAAAAGAACTGATTTCGAATCGTTCAGAGAAGAAGCAATCACCGCCGAATTTCGTGAATATTCAAAATTCAGGATCATCGGAGTTACAAGTATTGCTGTTATTTTTTGTGTGGTTGTGTCTAACTATTTTTACATCAATTACCTGAACAACCGAATTGCCGATAAAGAAACGGAAATTGCGCTGAACAATTCAAATTTGTCAATGTTGGATAAATTGACACAGGAAGAGATCAGAAAACGGCAATTGGCAACAAACTCCAATAACAATACACCGTTTTTTACGTCTTATTACCTGGATGAGATAGGAAAGAGCGTTCCTGAAAAGGTTCGTCTGCTGGAAATGTATGTATTTCCGCTGACACAAAAATTAAAGGAAAAACGAAAAGTAGAGATAGACAAGCACCGGATTGAAGTGAAGGGATGGACGTACGATAACATTGTTCTGGACGATTGGATCGAACGATTGGACCGGCAGGATTGGATCAAAAGTATAGAGTTGGTGAATTACCACCAGGGGGATGGTGAAGCTGAATTTAAAATTATTATTTTTCTTTCGGAATGACGTTTTTTGATAAATATAGCTACAAACAAAAAAATTATGCGTTACTTGTTCTCATCGTATTGCTAGCAGCTGCCGTATACAAACGTTCCATTTCAGTGACCATTGAAACAAAAGGATACGAACGCGAGTTGGATGGTAAAATAGAGGTTGCAGGAAAAGCATTGGAAGACATCGGTATGAAAAATGCCGAGATTGCCCTGTTAAACCGCATGATCGGAAAGGAAAACTTATCGGTGGAGAAGGTACAGCAGGGATTTTTAAATTTCTTTGCACAACATGCCAGACAGATTAGCGTGTATAAAATAGACGAAGTATTGAAATACCAGCATCCCGATTTTACGATCAACACGCACCAGATCGTTTTAAAAGGAGGTTACTTGCATACATTAGATTTCATTTACCTGATGGAAAAAGAGTTTGATCTGGCCCGGTTGGTAAATGTATCGTTTGAATACAAAAAAGTGAACTCGGAAGATGTGGAAACACTTTATACGACATTAATTTTACAAAACTATATGAAATGAAAAACCGAATCTTTTTTTTACTTGTTGCAGCAGCACTTGTTGCCACAGGATGTAAGGAAATCATTGCAAAAAAGATCACATCAGAAATACCTGTTTTGATTGTTCCTTCAGCGAATGATACCGTACCGTACAACCCCGTTCAGTTTAAATGGGAACCAATGGACGGAGCAACGCAATACCGATTGCAGGTGGTTACTCCCGGATTCTCCAACATTTCGTACTTTGCACTGGATACACTTGTTACGGGAACAGAGTTCTACGCGGCATTGGATTCTGCACGATATGAAATGAAACTCACAGCGCTCAATGCCGGTTACGAATCACAGGTGCTCGGACCGATTGCTTTTTGGGTGGGAATACAGCCTTCCTCCGGAACAGGAACATCTGTTTCATTGACTTCACCGTTGGCAGGAGCTTATAAACAAGCCAACTTTATCGGCCCGTTTGAATGGAGTACCGTTGCATCGGCAACTTCCTACGAATTCAGTTTGCGGCAGGGAAGTGTCTTTTCTACGGGGAACCCGATCCATTTTCAGAACAATATATCAACAGCAATTATTAACCTTCCTTCCTCTCTGGCGTTGGGAGAAGGTGAATACAGCTGGGGAGTCAAGGCATACCTTTCCAACGGAACAGAAACAGGGTACTCAACACGTTCATTCGCTGTTGATGTTACAAATCCCAATATACCCGCGGGTACCTTTACACCGTCTGGTACGTTTGAAACAGGAACAGTTACTTTTTCATGGAACAACGGGATTGACCCGGGAGTAATCAAAGCACCGGTCACTTCAGTACTTCAAATTGCATCAGATTCGGGGTTCGCGACCATTGTAGAGGAGGTGTCTGTAACAGGCAATACGAGAGCCGTTGACATGTCGACCCACCCAAATGGTATTTATTACTGGCGCGTACACAACATCGATGCTGCCGGAAATTCATCCACCTATTCAACAACTACTCAGTTTACATTAAATTAGTGAAAAGCAAAGCACTGACATACATCTTGCTGATTGTTGTTGCAGCTATCTGGTACCAGGTCTTCCTGCGGATCAAATCCAATGTGTCCGGAGAGGAAGACGGAGCGACAAACCTTTCCCGGCAGACGGCAGGATTTCAACTAATTCAGAAAGATACCTTTTTACTCAGCCTGAATTATCGGGATCCGTTTACCGGAAGATCTCAGTCAGCTGCGAAAGATGAAGCATTATTACCGGAACAGGCACTTCCACCGCTGCCAATCATGAAACCCCAGTTTGTCTGGCCCAAAGTGACGTATTACGGATGGGTAAAAAAGACAGATTCCAAAAACCCGTTGTGTATTATCAACATCGATGGAATTCTATTGTATTTACGAAAGGGGGAAGAGGTGTTTGACGGCATTCGCGTCGTAACAGTTGACCGGGATTTTGTAGAACTCCGAAAAGGAAAAAATCAACAATTGTTTTACCGGAAATAAGTTGGGGGAATTATCAATTATCAACGACTCAATTATGAATTATCAATTAGTCGACGTTTGATTTACATTGGATACTTGACCGTTTAATAATTCATAATCGACACTGAATAACTGATTCTTCAAAATCCATTATTAAACATTTCAAAAACCTTTATTATTACTATATTTGTCACTTAATTATCATTTATTAAACATAAACGCGCAAACGTACTACCTGTTTGTCATTGTAACACTATGAGAAAACCAAGTTATCTTTTTCTATTATTTTTTAGTTTTAATTCCGTTGCTCAGCAAGCTCCTCAGAAAAGCTTCACACAGAAACTGGACGGCATCCAAACCAGTTCAAAAGAGCTGACCAAAAGTGCTTCGACCGACAATTCTTCCGTTGGGCAGAGCGGTGTAATGTCCACATCCGTACCTCTGGTGACGGTGAAATCCAGAACCATGGAATTCCCGTTGCAGTTGAATTACACTGCGGGAATCAAAACAGACCAACGTAGCGGACCTGTCGGATTGGGATGGGTGCTTCCTGTGGGAAGCATTACACGCGATTACGGTGCTTACCAGCCGGATTACACATCTACACAGCACGAGGGAGATATGTGGAGTCAGAAATACCTCGATTACAAGGCGGCAAACCCGACAGGTAACTGGACGGACTGTAAGCAGGGATGCCTCAATCCGGAGCCTTCCGACGGAACCATCTATATGTATACCCACAACCGACAGCTGATCTATGATATCATTCCTGAAAGCCAACGTGCCATTCCGTTGAGTGATATGTATACCGTTGCTGTTCCCGGACTGGGAGGAAATACGTTTTGGAACGGAGGAGGAATCGGTGCCCCCCATAACTGGAAGTGGAACGAAGTAAATGGGTGGAAAGTCACACACGAAGTAAAAACGTATATAATTGATCAGGAATATTCCCGGATCAATGAAGCGAATGTCGGAACGATCGATTTGAATAACAAATCCCATTTTGATAATGCCGGAAGTCATGCCGTTGCGATCGGGATGTTGCCGTATGTGAAAAACAGTTATGTAGGAAGGTTCAATGATCCCGATTCGTATACCTCAAAAGTACACTATGAAGATTTTAAAGCATTTACAATCACCGATGAAAACGGAACGCAATACGTATTCGGAAGAGGATTAAGAGGACAAAAATACATTCTCCAGGAGGATCCGTATTGGTCGACAACAGACAAATCAGAGTATTATACGCCTCAAAATGGTGGTCCGGCAGGTTCTCCCAAGGGAAGTTACTGGAAAACGGATTACATTGCGGAGTGGTTATTAACGGAAATCCGTTCGGCAGATTATGAAGATTCGAATGGAAACGGAATTGCGGATGACGGAGATGCCGGAGACTGGATCCGGTTTGAATATACGGAACCTACACAAACCGTTCAGACAGTACCACTTTCATCCGGAAATGATTACTTTTCTACAGTTCCCAAGCATCGGGAGTGGTCTTCTTTTTCTCAAACAGACCAGGCTTCTTCGTTGATGCGGGAGCTGGCATACCTGACTAAAATTGTAACTCCTGCACAGGAATTGGTATTTAAAACGTCACAACGCTACGATGTCGATCACGATTATTATGCAAAACCTGCCAATAAGATAGGAACTTCCTTTTATTACGAAGACCGGAAAGCAAGTACACAAAGCCAATCTCCCTCAGATTTTGACATTTATTACCCGGTTGAAACCATGCGTTACGATGAAATCGAAGTGTTTTCCAGGTTGATTGATAAAACAGTCTACGCTTCGGAAAACCTGCGAACAGGGCGAATCAAATTAAATTATGCAGTAAAAGGAAGTCCTCAGGAATTAGCGGTATCGGAATTTTTGATCCGTACGAATGACGATACTCCAAAAATGGCAACCAACGGGAAGCAACTGGGAGCACCGTCCAATAGCGGGTTTGCAATCGGAGATTACAACGATGCAACAAACAAGCGCGGAAAGACAACCCTTCTGAGCGTTGATTTCTTCGGAGCCGGTACGAAGGGAACCAAGACTTCTTACCAATTTGAATACGCATACAACCCCAGTTTCAATGAAATCCACAAACGGGAAATTGTACGAAAGTGGTCTTCTCCCTCGTTGCGGACTTCTAACGCTCCGGGGCTTGTCATCGGGGAAAATTTCAAAGCGAATATCAAAATTCCGTATACCGAACAGGTACTCGGATCAACAGGGTTGAGCTATACAACTGTTAGTTATACAGGTGTGGCAAATGAATTGTTTACACACGACTTTTTGATCGACATTCCCTATCGTGAAAAGCACTATAAACTGACATTTTCAAATAATTCATTGCTGAATAGCTACGTGCAGAATGGTACGACAACGATAACAAACCAGTCCATCACCCATACGGAGATTCCCCATGCATTGAAGCCCGTTAAAGATGTATACGGTTATTTATATGCGGAAAACTGTACACAGTGTCCGCAGGCATGGAGTCTCACAAAAATAACCTATCCGACGGGAGGGCAGGTGAGTTTTACGTATGAACAAGGTGAATTTGAACGCACAGCAGATGAGTCCAACTGGAGTTTCGATCATGCATCCATTCCTTTGATTGCCGAATACAATGGGTTGGCACGTCACCGTTCTGCCGTACAGAGTGCCTATAACTTGTACTACTCGAATCAAGGAACACCGGGAGCTTCTCCTAGTAACACGCCCAAAACACTGACGGCTACGTTTGAAGTGGATTTACCTGATTATTATGGAATCCGTTTGAAAACCAAAACTGTCAATGACCGGATCAATCCTCCGGTTGCAATCAATTACGAATATGGAGACGGTCACTTCACCAGTTGTCCTGCGGAATATGTGCAGAGCGTTGTAGGTAACTTCAATGCATTTATCATCAAAGAGGTCTACCGAACCAATTGGGAATATGGTAAGTATGGAGTCGATAATGTATTCTGGACAAACGACTTCCGCGAAAAAATGAGGTATCCTGCGGTGTCCGATTTGTCACTGGATGGCTATCACTCCGTCCATTTCTACGAATCCATTGATGTAAAATTGGCGGATAATTCCTATACCCGTAACTACTATGGGCCGATAACAGGGGGAAATACACCGTACGGAAATTTCAACCTGTTTTGTTATAAGTTGCGACATGCAGGTTTTGACGGATGCTATGTGTTGGGAGGAAATAACATCAACCTGCCTCCGATAGGGGTGCAAAAGACCGCTTTTTTTGATGCAACAGCTCCGACAATCCCGTACAAAACGATCACCAATACCTACGAACGGATTCCTTTACAGAATTATTCATTGACAGTTAATTATACCGGAGGGACCAGCAATCCGAACACCATGAGAATCTGGGAAAACACATTTGAAGTGTGGCTGGTCACACTGTTGCCATTGGGGAATGCCTATGTATTTGATTTTGTACCTGAAATACTGGTTAGCGGTTCATTTGAACTTCCGTATCAAGGAATTCCTGCGTATAGTTATCAGCGTTGGGGCTCACATCGCACCACCCTGAGACAGGTTGAAAACGACTACAAAGGAATGGTGACTACAACCAAATATACGTACAATGACTACATGCAGCCCAAGCAGGAGATTACCAGTGGTGTTCACACAGCAGAAAAATACATTACCACGTATGAATATGCGCACGAAACGTATGCGGGAGTGACCTATGAATTTTTATCACGCAACCTGTTGAATGCCCCGACCCGTGTGGAAACCTACCTGGATCAGGTGGATCCTTCCAATGCCCTGAGTGCCCGGATGCAGACCTATGATTATACGTCCTTCAGCATCCCGCGCCCTTTACACAGTTATACATATGAGACCACAAATTTGAGTCCCGGAGGAACGTTTACCCTCGTTCCGTTTAATATCGCTACATCGATCAATGCCAACTGGAGAAAAGAAGAGCAGGAAGTCCTGACATACAACCGTCATGGAATGCCAGTATCGTCCAGAACAAACCGACTGTATGCAAAAACGGTGTCAGGTAATAACAAGGCACTTCCCAAAGCACAATTCCTGTTTCCCGATTACGCGTTTGATGCAACGTATACCGGTTTTGAAGATGTACCTGTTGTTCGTTCCGTTAACAGCAGTTGGACACCACAAAGTTATCTTGACGAAACATGGTTTGTAACACCAAACGGAACAGCTGACGAACCAGCTTATTCTGTTTTTGTGAACAGCAATCCAACTCCATGTGGGATGCCAATTCCTGCAGGAAGTTATAACGTATCGCGTTACGAGAATATGGTAACGGTGGATAATGTAACTGGTTTGCAGGTAGGAGACGAAGTGATTGTTCAGCTGACAGGAAATACCAATTCTATTCCGGTGAATTATACAACGACAGTGGAAACAACGATTTCGGCGATTTATCCAACCAATATCCATCTTCCGGACCCGACACCTGCAACTGTAAACTATGTCAAAGATTACATTATCTGCTTTTCAGATCCGGTTGTTTATCCTGGAAGCAACGTAGCCATTGGAGGAACTGGGGATTATGACGAGAGTGCGTATAAAACCATTTCCGAAACCAAGGTAACGAAACGAATCATCCCTAATTTTCAACCTTCCGCTTTCTACAAACGAACAGGAAACTACAGTTGTCAGCTACCCACCAAAAAAACAACGACACAAGCCCCGTCAAAAACACCTGTACGTCCGGTAAAACTAACAGGTATCTTTGATGCAACCTGTGTTCCATCAACGGGAGAGCCCGGAAATGAGGCAGGAAGAAGTGGTAACATGCCCGATCATTGTTACAGAGAATACGAAGCAAGTGTATGGCTGGCATACAGACGGGATCTTGTTCCGATTGACGGAGGAACTGTGACGGTGACACCAAAAAGTTCCGATGCTGCTGCCGATGCACGCTACCGTAGAGGGACTGTGACAACCGTCAATAACAACGAGAAGGTCAAGATCGTATGTGATATCTATACAAATGATAGAAGTACTTTATTAAAACAGTTTGTATTCTACCCGGAAGCATTGGATCAGGAATGGAAACAGTATACGGTCGATCTTGAAACGGATAAACAGAATAACTATTGGTTGGATGTATATGTTGTCAATGAACGGGAACAGATTGGGGTTAATGTCTTAAACTGGAATTCGGTGTTCGCAGACGACTTATTGGTGTATCCGAAAGGAGCAAAATACAACTATACGACGTACGATAAATTCGGTGCTGCTACACATGCCGTTGACAACAACGATGTCTTTGTAAAAACGACGTACGATGACAAAGGTCGTCCGGTTTCAGAGATGAACGCCTATGGTTCCATCGTGAAAGAATACAGTTACCAGGATGCACCTGTCTGGCCGAACCAGAACAATCATGTGACAGAATTGATTCGCGTCAACAACAGTGCGTATCACCAGGTACGCTATTACCTGGATGGATTCGGAAAAACCAAACAGGTGGCAACTTCCGACCCGGGGCGCGGACTCAGAGTGTTTTCCGGAACAGTGGAACATGACAACAAAGGAAACGTGGTCCGTGCTTATAAACCGTATGCTGTAAAAGGAGCATTGCTGGGAAGCCGTTTTGATGGAAATTATGCAGCCAAAACACATGAAACATACATTACCTATACACCGTTCAGCGATGTAACCTACGAATCCAAACCGGAGCAAGTGATTGCTGCTGTAAGTCAGCCAAAAATGAACCATGAAAGTCCGATTGTATCGCATCAGTCCGATTATATCAATACGGTAAATGTGCAGAATGCGTCCATCGGGTACAACTTCCTGCCCGATCAACTCCTTGTGAGTGAACTGACGGATCCGAACGGGAGACTTGCACGGACTTATATGGATAACCTCGGACGTGTGGTGATGGAAGAACAGCAAATCGGGAAAAACCACTTGCAGAATGCGGACGGATCGATCAGCATTGATGCCGGTTCATCAGAAACATACGCCCGTACCTGGTTTGTGTACGACAAGGCAGGACGCATCACGGATATTTACGACCCGGAAGGAAAACACAGCACCTACACCTATAACAGCCTTGGGTTGGTTGTCATGTCACAGACACCCGATAAAGGAACATCGGAGATGCGCTATGACCGCTACGGACAGATACGGTTTACCCGTAACCAGAAAGACAAGGATGCATCCTCTGCTGCCGGAGGAAAACCCCAGTTCAAGTACCTGAAATACGACGTGTGGGGACGGGTAACCGAAAGCGGAATGCTGATTGCCAATGGCGCCTGTACGAGTTGTACTTCGGCCGACTGGTTCAATAATGTGGCGCAGGCGAACAATCAAGATTTCCCGACTTCCACAACAAAACAGTTGCAGAGACACCTGATCAATGAATACAACGGTACACGTAGCACCTTTGACAGCGATGGATTGACCAGACAAATGACACCAAGTGCGCATATTCCGCAAAATGGTTTTACCTTTAGTGCAACGATGAATGATATTGTGGAATACACCTACATGGCCGACGGACAGCTGGCGGAAAACAGTTACACGTATAGTATGCTGCCGGGTACACATGTCATTAAGCAACATTATAACCCGTACCGCATTGCTACCGGAAAAGAATACATTCACCCAACCCAACCACTGTACAATTTCCTGTGGAGCAACGAAATTGATAACTTCGGACGCGTGACCCGTTCGGAAACAGTTCACAATGCACAACCCCAGGAATCAGGAAGTAACTATTACGACCAGCTTGGAAATCTATTGTATACCGGACTCGGGAAAACAAACAACCCGGCCGATCCACACATCGATTACCAGGTGTACCGCATGAATGTACGCGACCAACTAACGGATTTGCGCTCTAAAACACTGCGCATCGGATTGAGCTATGATAAAACGGGGAACATCACTTCGCAACGCTGGAGCAATGAACACTTTGATCCTTCCACGAACAACCCGGTACCGGTAAACGTGTACGATTATTATTACGACGGAATGAAACGCCTCACAGGTGCCGATTACAAATCCGGAACGTATGCCACCAACCCGTTCAGCAGCCTGGCGACACTCATTGCCAATCTTCCGAATGACTTTTCGTGCGGAGTCGTTGCTTCGCGCATTGCACAGGAACTGGCTCCGGGGTATAAGGAACTGGATTCCCTGATCAAAAAAGGAAGCAGCCTGGCGGGAAATGCAAAAAATGTATTGAGCTTCCTGGAATCCCGTTATGTGTTCAACAATGTGGCGTACAGCACCATGACGGATACAGATCGGGATCAATTCCTGACCACTTACCTGACAGGACTTTCCGACAAGGGCATGAAGGTAGAGGCCTACGAATATTACCGGGCTGATAAAGCCGGCGACAATGCCCACAAAGCCTTGCTGGACAATGGGAATCCGTTTGTGATTGCGAACTTCAAATACACCCGGCAGTTGCTCAACACCCTTCCATACGACATGGAAACGGATTGCCAGACGAGCCAGGGAGCAGTGGTTTACGGATTCATGCCGACAATGCAGGAACCGGTAACAACGACCAATGTTACGAAATACGACGCAGCATACTGGTACCAGAAAAACGGGAACATGAACCTCTTGCACCGCAACGATAACGCAGGCATAAAAACAAAACAGGAGTATGTGTACAATGCCGTAGCAAACAACCGCCTGAGCAGTGTGGTGTGGAGCCGACCTTCCCAGTCGTTTACAGAGACACATGCGTATACCTACGACCCGACAGGGAACCTGCTCACGGACCCGAAAAACGGCGTGACAAACATTCAGTACAACAGCTACAGTGATTTACCGCAGAATATTTCCAATTCTACAGGATCCAAGCGTTACCGATACAACGCGCAAGGTGGGCGGATCTTCAAAGAAGAAAGTTACTCCGACCGTTCGTATTACATGGATGGCGTGGTGCTGAAAGGAGACGGAACAGTGACCAGTTATCAGACTGCAACCGGGTATGCGGTGCCGTACGAAGCAAACCACACCATTGAGTTGGATTACTTCTATTACCTCAAAGACTGGCTGGGAACCGTTCGGGGCGTGCTGGATGCTGACGGCACGGCACTCAATGCCAACGACCATTATCCATACGGCTTGCGCATGCCGGGACGTTCGTTTGTTACCAACTCCGAAGGAGAGCGTTACCAGTTTACAGGGCACGAATTTGATTCGGAAACTACGTATGATTACCACGGTGCACGCTATTACAATCGGGAGTTGGGGAGATACATGAGCGTGGATCCGTTGCAAGTAAAAAGGTTGCATTTGACGCCTTATAATTACGTTAGTGGAAATCCAATTACACGTATTGATCCTGATGGAAAATTAGATGACGAGTATGATAAAAATGGAAAAAAAATTAGTAATTTAGGAGGAGACAAAATAGACTTTTATCACCAAGAAGATGGAAGTACAAAGATCGTAGATAGGGAAAGTGGGGCATCCAATGTAATCAAAGGAGGAGCAAGATTGATAGAAGGCTATACGCAACGATCCAATCATACTGATTGGACATCATTGTTCAATGAATGGGATAATGGGGTTGGCCCGGAAAAAAGTGTTTTTTCGGATTTTAATAATACAATCGCAGGTGTATTCGGATCTTTCAATAGTCCATTCTCCGTTTTTGCGTCAAAAGGTAGGGCAGCTGTTTTGTCAGAAGGAAAATCAAAAGGAGTTGTTGATTTTAACTATGGAGACATCAATCCAGTCACAGCAGGAAGTGATGGTTGGCAACAATTTTTGGGAAGAGCAAATTTATCTTATTATAAATTAGGGGACAAAGTATTGTTTATGGTCAATGATTCTAAAACAATGATGTCATTTGCTTATCGAATGTGGCCTTTTGGAAATCATGAAAGAGGAGACAAATTTTTTGGAAATAAAGATGCAAATACTTATCAGACCTATTTATGGACAGAGACAATGTTAGAAATAGAATTAAAAAATGATACGAGAAATGATGCAATTCAGAAGCGTAAAACCGCAAAAGAAGAATATCAGCGAACAGAATATCAACGAATTCCTTCTATAAAATGGTAAGAATTATGAAATTATTTGTAAAGATATTTTTTTTAAGTATTATTCTGACGGGATGTACCAGACATTTTTCAAAACAGGAGCTAGTCGGTAGATATTCACCATATGGCTATAAATATACTTACGATACTATAGAACTACAGACTGAAGGAATTTATCGTAGAAAGGTGTATGACAAAAACAAGAAATTACAGTTAGATTTAACAAGTAAATGGGAGTTGCGAGATGAGGGGAGTAAAATTTTTTTTCATTCATTTTATCTTAATCTTGATGACGATTTAATAAGATTTCCACACTTAGTTCAGGATACTACAGGAGGAGGTTTAATTAATCTGGATAAGAATGCAGGGACAATTGAATTTTGTGTAGGTTATTTTTCAGCAGATCTTCCTGATCAAAATTGTTATCGAAAGATAAAATAAACACTGACGTATAATATTATAATTAGTGCTATCAAAAATAAAATCTCGTTCTTTGAGTAATTGTGTTTACAGGACACGAATTTGATTCGGAAACTACGTATGATTACCATGGTGCACGCTATTACAACCGAGAACTGGGAAGATACATGAGTGTGGATCCGTTGATCAAATACCATGAGAGTCCTTATATATATGCATCCGGCAATCCTATTATGTTTATTGATCCGAATGGAATGGATACGGTAGAAATTGGCAATGCATTAAATACAGCTGTGACCGGAGATGTGATTGATTGGGGAGATGGAGAGTATAGCAATATGCAAAATTTGCCTAACATGGAGGTGAGTCCCGATCCTGTACAACAGTTATATAACCGTGTACGTTCTATGCGAGAATCACCTGAGTTTAAGGCACGACAAAGAATGGGAGGTTACGGAGGAACAATCATGTCAGAGGGGAATGGAGTTACTTATGAGCAAGTAACTTCCAACACGTTGGTGAAATATGGGCCAAACGTTGATTACCCGGAATATAAATTCATCTATCCACACGACCAAGGAACATGGGATACACCTGGTTCTGATGGTCTTTATTGGAAAGGATGTATGAGTTGCCACTCCTCGTTAGGAGCTTATAATTATGCGTCCTATAATAGTCGGGAAAGGCTAGCTGGAACAGTTGCAGCGGCAGCAGTTACAGAGTTTGTTGGAGGGATGATTATGAAAGGCGCTTCTATTGGGGGAATTCGAAACGTAGCCCCTAAGGGAGGATTTGGATCAATGATGGAAGCTGGGGAGGCAGCTAGATATGCAAAATATTGGGGGAGCTACGCACCTAAACAAATTACTCCAGGAACAACTAGAATGGATTGGTTAAGGGTAAGTGGTCGTACTGGTATTATGGAAAACTCGAGGGTTATTTATGACAATTATGGACGCCAAATTTATCGAGTTGATTTCTCAAATCATATGCGGCCGATGAATCATAGTACACCACATTTACATCAATATCAATATGGACCGATGTCAAGTTTTGGGAAAGAATCAGTATTTAATTTTTTTGGACAATGAAGAAAATAAAAAAAATAGAAAAAGTAACGAGTGTTTATGATACTTGGAAGCCCTCTGATATTGCTTTTATCAAAGCAATTGAATGGTCAACTAACAAACTGGTAATAAACTTTTATTGCCAATTAAGGAATAGAGCTAGTGGATGGCCGAATTTATTAGCAGATTTTTTTGAAATAACAATAACTTTCAAGAACGTATCAAACTTGAAACTTGATTTTAATGGTTCAGGTTTGCATCAGGTTTCAGGTTTTGATATCTTAGATCTTTCAGATAATGGTTTGGAGAGAATGAATTTTCAGATCGAAGATTATGAAGATGATAGTATCAATTTTAGTTGTGAAGAAATTGAAATAAATGAAGTTGCTAATCCTGAAAAAATATTCATCGTTTAAAAAGGGTAATGTTACAAATCTACAACTGATTTATTTTGAGATTGTTAATCAATTGAATGATTAAATGTAGTCATTTAAATAGAGTTATTATCTTTAATTTAGAAACCGTTCTTTGAAAAAAAACATACGTTGCATATAACGTCTATTTGGCTTACGCATGTCGGGACGTTCCTTTGTTACCAACTCCGAAGGAGAGCGTTATCAGTTTACAGGACACGAATTTGATTCGGAAACCACGTATGATTACCACGGTGCACGTTATTACAACCGGGAGTTGGGTAGGTATATGAGTGTGGATCCGTTGGCGATGAAGTTTTTTGGATGGAGTACTTACAATTATGTGATGGGCAACCCGATTATGTTGATTGATCCTACGGGGAAAGCACCGGAGGATTGGATTGGGAAAAAGGATGCAAACGGAAATACTACATGGGAATGGGATCCCAATGTTGATGGACCGGATAAATTACCCTCAGGTTATACCGAATATGCTAAGCCTGGAGATATGTACCCTTCCCAAGATTATGATTCAGAGGGGAATCAACGATGGGTGAAGCTTGGACATGGTAAAGATAAATGGAGTTATGTTACGGGGGATGTAAACAATCAAGGAATGCCAATAGATAATGATTACACGGAACAGGGACTGGCAGCCCAGCGGCTTCATGAAAAACTAATGGCAAACCATGCAGCGTTAGAAGGGTTCTTTACAGATATTTTCTTTTCAGCAGCTACAATTCCACTGGGAGGTATTGGTGGATTTGGTGGAAAGATGGTGTTCTCAGCATTTTTAAGACGAGGATTGGTTCAGGGTGGAGTTAATGCTATTAGTAATTTTGGAAGTCAATTATATGCAAATCAAGGAAACTTTGATAACATTGACAGGATCAGCGTAGGACTAGCTTTTGGCTCAGGATTTATTCCAGGTAAATATGGAGTACATGGAATTATAGCAACAAGCGCTGCGGATGGTGTATTCGATTATAGTAGTGGTGACGGTTTTATTATGACAGGATATGGAAAATCCACATTGAAATCTATATCAGATGCAGGTTTTGGAGCAGCAGGCTCTTTTGGAAATCGGGCTTTTGGTGAAATTCCTGTAGTTTTTACGCCTGTCAGTAACTTTGTAACGACGTTACCAGCAACGTCGTTAAACACTATTGTTAATAAACAATTATCTACTAAGTAAATCATAAGTTATGGAGCAACGTCGAATTGAATTAATAAAAAAATGGTTGAAATTTTCTTTGTGGATTGTTATTCCAGTAATTTGTTGGTTTATCTTTTTAAATATAATTTACCTAAATAGTAAAACGACTTGTGCTAAATTTACTAAAGAGGGGAACACTCGAGGAACAATATACATACATTATTTGTATGAGGTAGAAGGTGAAGAATATATACACTTGATTGATCTAATGTTTTTAAAAGTCAAATCCCTTGAAGAATTAAAACGAGTAGAATGTGTAGAAATAGAATATTCTGTTTGGTTTCCAAATTTCAGCAGGGTTACTGATAAGCGAGTGATTAAATAACTTTAAAATTAATAGATATGATGAAAAATATTTTTTGTGCAATGCTTTTTTTTAGTGTGTGTCACCTATTTGGCTTGTCACAGCCACCGCCCCCTATGGTGATGGCGTCTGAGGAAAATCAAAAATTGATAGATAAGATTATTGAGATTACAAAAGTTAAGGAATATTACAATACAACTTGCTTGTATTATATTGATCGAGCAGCGGAATCAAATGATTGGGAAGAGGCAGATATACTTAAGAGAAAGCAGCGGATGGATGTAAATAGATTTATCCGCATGAATTTTTACAGCTCAATGGCCAATTATTCAGTAGAAGAACTGAAAGAAATCTTCGCCTTCTTACAAAAAATAAATAAGCGGAATGGCTACGTTCCATTCTTCTTAATTAACCAATTCATAGAAGATAATTTACGTCTCGAAATAAACTCGATAATAGAGTAACAAGATAATTTAGAAACCGTTCTTTGAAAAGAAAACGTGCATTACATGTAACGTCTATTTGGTTTACGCATGCCGGGACGTTCCTTTGTTACCAACTCCGAAGGAGAGCGTTATCAGTTTACAGGACACGAATTTGATTCGGAAACCACGTATGATTACCACGGTGCGCGGTATTACAACCGGGAGTTTAACCGATAAATAAGAGTTTGTATGACTATGCTGTAGAAATTAGATACAATGAAAACGAAAAAAATGAACTGTTTTTTAACTTGGATGCTACACATCGTTCTGATGTTGACCTTGACTAGTTGTGGTCTCTATCATCATTCCAATAATGAAAAAACGATGGAAGTGAAGGTAGATATAACGAACGAACTAATCCTTCTGAAAGATTCTTTATTGACAGCAGGAGTGGACTCATTATTTGTTTTCCGGAAAAGCTGTGAAAATTGTTTGAAACAATCAGTCGTTTATGATTCCCGAAAAGAAAAAAAAGGAATTACCTATTCAATTAAAGCTTTTAGTACTCCGGCATATGTGTTTTGGCTACAAAAGGATAAATATTATGTGAAGAAAATAGATCAATTCGAAGTTTATCCGACCATTGAACGGCCAGAATGGCTTCACTTTCCGTTGTATCATTTTTGGCAAATGCACCACGAATTATTGGTAAACGAACAACCTGTAAGACAAATCACGGATACGGTAATAATCCAGGTTCCTTATGACAAACCTGACACCATTGTAAAAATCATACCGGTTTATTATTACGAATCTGCTGACAATTTGGAATCAAGCCGTATACCAACAACAAACAGGATTCATATTGGTTGTTATTCGCAGCATGAACAATTTGAAAGGACCATCAACGAACAACAATTTAATCCTATCGTGACTACGAATGATGTGTACCTGACAATGCGAAAAAATAATTCTGGAGACCCCGTAGTGATTGGTAATGATAAAGATCACTATCAACTGAACAGGTCCATGAAAATCTATGAATGGTGTAAATTGATAGAAAGCGAATTATTTGATATTGAAATGCGTCAGTTATGGAAATCTAAAACAGGAAGTCTCAGACATTAAATGCATAGATAGGGGAGATTCCATCATAGTTGTCACTCCGGGAAGACGGAAAAATAGTGGAGGATTCCCTGAAATTGTTGTCCACTTATCTAAAAAAAGGAGCAACGAGATAACACATTTCGATTAAATGATTAGAAATAAATTACTTACCTGATCGGTTCATGAAGACCTCCTTTTTAGGCATTACTTTTAACCGGTTATCACAACCAATTAGTGTAAAATCTACTATTTTTGAACGACCTGTCCGTATGTTTCGGAAGGGAAATTTTAGCACAACAGATGAAAACAATAATCACAGCATGCATAGCGATATTGTTCAGCACGGGTTTGAACGCTCAGCAGTCACACACCATTAAAACTGTTTTGGATAACGGGAAAATTATGGGAGCAAACGATGTCGTTGTAGGAAGAATAAAGAAAAACGGAACCGTTTTGGATGGGAATAAAAATGTGGTG